>CAVYEN010000005.1:0-599512 GCA_963767725.1 Vulcanimicrobiota bacterium | reverse complement strand
AACCGGCGCATCATCGATGCGACCGCGCGCTACTTGGACTTGCCCGACGAAAAAGTCGTCGTCAACATCGCCGAATACGGCAACACGTCGGCCGCGTCGATTCCGATGGCACTCTCCGAGACCGTGCGCGCTGGCCTCGTGAAGCCTCACGATCTGCTCGTCTTCGTAGCATTCGGTGGCGGCCTCTCTTGGGGAGCGGTCGCATGGCGCTGGGCGGCATAATGCGAATTGCCGTCGTCTTTCCAGGGCAGGGCTCGCAGTGCGTTGCGATGGGCTGTGAAGTCGCGCACCGGTCGCGAGCGGCAGCCGACACGTTCGAGCGGGCGGCCGCGCTGCTCGGGTACGACTTGCTCGCGCTGCAGCGCGATGGGCCGGAAGAAAAGCTACGCGAAACGGAGTTTAGTCAACCGGCGATCTTCACGACCAACCTTGCGCTCTACGCGGCGGTCAGCGTTCCCTTCGAACCGATCGTAACCGCAGGGCACTCGTTCGCGGAACTCTGCAGCCTCGTCATCGCTGCGTCGCTTTCGTTCGAAGACGCCCTGTGCATCGTCAGCGAGCGCGGAAAGGCGATGCAATCAGCGGCCCAACACACGCGAGGCGGAATGTCGGCGGTTCTGGGTCTCACTGCGGCACAAGTTCGCGCGGTCCTCGACCGCGAGCATCGTTCCGTCGCGCTGGCAAATTTCAACTCGCCGACGCAGATCGTACTGAGCGGCGAGTTGGAAGCCGTGCAAGCTGCAGGCCAGGCAATGCTAAATGCCGGTGCCAAACGAGTAATTCCTTTGAACGTTTCGGGCGCTTGGCATAGCCGGCTCATGGAGCCGGCCGTGGAACGTCTACGCCTCGCGGTCGAGGCGGCCCGGTTCGCGATGCCGGCGTTCGACGTTGTCTCGAACGTAGATGGAAGAGCGTATCGCAACGTAGAGACGATCAAGGCCAATCTCATCCGTTCGGTCGTCGATGAAGTGCGCTGGCACGACACTGCGCAGCGGATACTCGCATACTCGCCGGAGATCGTCGTCGAGTTCGGTGCCAGTGGCGTACTGAGCTCCTTGATGAAGCGAATGGACTCGGCTCCCCGCACGATGGTGGTAAGCGACTTTGCAGGCGTTGACCAGTTGCGTCGCGCGCTCGCAAGGCCGGCAGAAGCCGGCGTATGAACTTCACTGGAAAGACGGCGTTGATCACCGGTGGAAGCCGCGGAATCGGACGTGCCATCGCCGTTGAGTTTGCGCGGCAAGGCGCGGACGTCGCACTGATCGGACGCGATAGCAACGCGCTGCAAGAAAGCGCGAAAGCCTGCGCGAACGCGCGTCCTGGTACCGTTGCCGAGCTTTTTGAAGGTGACGTGGCGGATCAGGGGACGATCGAGAGGATTGTCGCCGACGTAATGACGCGCTTTGGACACATCGATTGTGCCGTGGCTAGCGCCGGCCAGAGCGTCGACGCGCTTCTTCTGCGGCTAAAATCCGAGACACTCGACCGTACGCTCGACGTCAATCTCAAGTCGGCCTTTTATCTCTGCTCGGCGGTGGCGAAGCCGATGATGAAGCAGCGTGCCGGGTCGATCGTGCTGCTGACCAGCATCGTCGGCATGATGGGCAATGCGGGCCAGGCTGCGTACGCCGCCTCGAAAGCTGGGCTCATCGGCCTGTGTAAATCGCTGGCAAAGGAGTTAGGTTCGAGGAATATAAGAGTCAACGCCGTCGCGCCGGGTCTGGTCGAGACCGCCATGACTGAGAAGATGCCCCACGCCGCAAGGGAATTTTTGATTAAACAAGCTGCTCTCGGCCGAGCCGGGAAGCCGGAAGACGTCAGCGGAGTCGTAGCGTTCTTGTGCTCTGATGCCGCCGGATACGTCACCGGACAAACGCTCGTAGTCGATGGCGGCATTCTGATGTGACCAAGACCCTCCGACAGGCTCAGGAGTACAGGCTTTGAAAGGAGATGTGATGTCCGCCACCTTCGATAAAGTGAAGAAGATCATCGTCGAGCAGCTCGGCGTCGACGAGTCGGAAGTGACGCCGGAAGCGTCAATAACCGACGATCTCGGTGCCGATTCACTCGACCAGGTCGAGTTGGTGATGGCGTTCGAGACGGAATTCAACATCGACATTCCCGACGAGGAAGCGGAGAAGATTAAGACGGTCGGCGACGCGGTCAAACGCATCGACGAGACGACGGCCGGCTCTTCGACCTCCTAACGGCGCATTGTTCGATCAACTTCAGGAACGCCTCGGCGCAATCTTCGAGCGGCTGAGCGGCCGAGGCAGAATCAGTGAGGCAGAAGTCAACGAAGCGCTGCGCGAGGTTCGCGTCGCGTTGCTCGAAGCGGACGTCTCGCTCGGCGCAGCCAAAGCATTCGTCGCACGGATCAAAGAACGGGCGGTCGGCTCGAACGTGCTCGAGTCGCTCACGCCGGCGCAAACCATTCTCAAGCTCGTTCACGACGAGCTCGTCGAACTACTTGGACCGCCGACCGGATCGGGCCAAGCCCGTCTCCAATTCTCCGACGCACCGCCTTCCATCGTCATGCTCGTGGGATTGCAAGGCTCGGGCAAGACCACGCAGGCCGCCAAGCTGGCGTTGCGGCTCAAAGAACAGGGGCGGCGTTCGCTTTTGATTGCGGCCGACGTCTACCGGCCTGCTGCAATCGAGCAGTTACAAACCCTCGGCAAGCAGATTGGTTTGCCCGTTTACGCCGACGCGAGCAACCGTCCAGCCCGTATCGCTCGCGAAGGCATCGCGCAAGCAAAGCGGTTGGGCCTTTCAACGGCAATCATCGACACGGCGGGGCGGCTGCAGATCGACGAAGAGTTGATGCAAGAGCTCGCCGATATCAAGGCCGTTGCCGACCCTCGAGAGATTTTGCTCGTGGCGGATGCGATGACGGGGCAAGAGGCGACGAACGTCGCAAAAGGTTTTCACGATCGCCTCCACATCACCGGCGTCATTTTGACGAAGTTGGACGGCGACACGCGCGGCGGCGCGGCGCTCTCAATTCATAGCGTCACCGGTGCGCCGATCAAGTTCATCGGGGTCGGTGAGAAGCTTTCTGCGCTCGAACCATTCTATCCGGAACGCCTGGCGTCGCGAATATTGGGCATGGGAGACGCGCTGACGCTCATCGAGAAGACGCGGAGCCTTTATTCCGACGAGCAGGCAAAAAAGCTGGAGGATAAACTCCTCAAACAAACGTTCAATCTCGACGACTTCCTAGAGCAAATGCGGCAAGTGCGTAAGATAGGCTCCTTCAACGATATTCTGAAGATGGTGCCGGGCCTGTCCAAAGCGCTGCCGAAGAACTTCGAGATCCCAGAGCACGAGTTCGTGAAGATCGAAGCAATCATAAGCTCGATGACGCGCGGGGAGCGCCGCAATCCCAACGTTCTCAACGGATCGCGCCGTAAACGGATAGCTCGCGGCTCCGGCACTCAAGTTTCCGACGTGAACCGGCTCGTAAAGCAGTTCGATCAGGCGCGCCAAATGACCAAGCGCCTAAGCCAAACCCGACGGGGAAGATGACGACATAATGGTAAGAATCCGATTGCGCCGCATCGGCGCAAAGAAACAGCCGACCTATCGATTCGTAGTAGCCGACGCGCGCGCCCCGCGAGACGGCCGGTTTATCGAAATCCTCGGACATTACAATCCGCGCACAGACCCGCGAACCGTTGTCGTCGACGAGGCGAGAGTGCGAGAGTGGCTGGCCAAGGGCGCTCGACCATCGGACACCGTCCGACGGCTCTTCGCAGAGAAGGGACTCATGGAGCGGGGTCCCATTCCGACGGTGAAACGCGCGCCGCGCAGTGCGCAAGGCAGCGCGACGTGAGCGCCTTCGACGACGAGTTCGGCCTGTTCAGCGAGACGGTCGTCGAGGAACCAGAACCGCAAGCTGCGCCCCGTGAAGCGCCTACGCCTCGAAAAGAGCCCGCGCCGCGTCCGTCGCGGCCGCCGGCGCAGCGAGAGCGCAAACCGAACGCTTCAACGAACGATCCTTGGGCCGGTCACCGTCGCGCGACCGAACTCTTGGGTTTTCTGGCGCGCAAGCTCGTGCAGAAGCCGGATGCCGTGAGCGTCGAGCTCTTTATCGACGAAGAAGCGCAACCGGTGATCGAGCTGATCGTCGATCCCGAGGATTTAGGAAAAGTAATCGGCCGCAGCGGCCGCGTAGCGCAGGCTTTGCGAACCGTTGTGCGTGCGGCTGCCGAGGGTCGCGTCGCCGTCGACATTCTTGACAGCGAGGAGGCGGCACAAGGGCTCGAGGGCGACCCCGGCGACGGATGAAATAGCGGTCGGACGGATTCCCGGGCCGTTCGGTGTTCGCGGCGAGCTGAAGTGCGATCCGACCAGTGCGGGTCGCAGCGTCGTATCGCCCGGATCGGAGCTGCGCTGCTCTCGCGGCGAAAATTCGTGGCCCATTCGAGTAGGGTCGGTTCGCCCGCATAGAGGTCGTCTGCTGATTCGCATCGAGGGCGTCGAAGACGTCGACGCTGCGGACGCATATGCCGGCGCGGTGCTATACGCGGCGCGTGCAGCGATTCCCTTAGGCGAAGGCGAGTATCTCGACGAGGATCTCGTCGGCTGCATCGTCCAAGCTGCGGACGGGAAGCCGTACGGCACCGTTGAGCGCGTCGAGCACTATCCGTCGAGCGATCTGCTGATCGTCGACGGCGTCATGGTGCCGATGGTACGTGCGATCGTTGCCGAGATCGATCTCAATCACCGCCGAATCATCGTCGATCCGCCTGCCGGCTTGTTCTAACTATTATCGGGATGGGCGCTCGCGTAAGACGTAACAGCCTCATCGACGGCGCTTTTGATCGAAGAACCCTTGCCGACCTCGCGCCCGAGGGTCGCTCCGAAGCACGTATAAACGTTAAGCTGGAAAGTGATTTGCGCTTTGCCGTGGTGTGGAGCAGACTCTTGCAGCGTACCCGTCGCAATGGTGTTGTCGCGGTTAGGTCCGCAAATCTCGTCGGTCGATTCTGCGACGTTCGACGTGATGGCGGTCATCCGCGTGTTAAAGCGGCCGTTGAGGGCAAAGTAAAGCTCGTGAACCGCATTAGTGAGATCGGCCGCAGTCACAGAGCCGGCGGCCGTAACCGGCGCGACGATCACACCGCGTGACGGTTTGACGGCCGGCGGCGGCGACGCACCCTGTGAGCCGCCCTTGTGCTTGAAGACCGAGTTGACGATAGCCCCGAGGCCTTGGATCGGAACGCGTGCGCCATTGGTCGCAGTCGGACCGGGCGTGTTTGCAGGCTGCGTTTGCACGCTTTGCGTTCCGCGTCCGACGAAAGCTAGAATCTGCGCGCGCGCAAGCAGTGATTGTGATGCAACGTCAGCGACGCTCGAAACCTGAGCGGTCTGGGAGAAAAGAATTACCCCGCTCTCGACGCTCACGACTTGCTCGACGACGGCGGCGCTGTCGCCGACCGGGGTGACGTATCCACTGATGTAAAAGTCGGCGTGAGCGGCGCGCGCGTTCTCGAGAAAATCCGCGCGTTTAACGCCTGGCGGCACCGGTGGCACGGTGATGCCGCCGGCGGCGATCATTTCCTGAGCGAGAATCTGCGAGATAGCGCTACCGATCTTCGGGTCGGCGCCGGTTTGGACGTCGAAAGGATAGACGAGAACCACCGGCATTTGCGCGCCGGCAGCCGGCGTGACGACCGGAGCCGGGGTTGGCGGCGGTGCGGCGCCTGCAGCAAAAATAAGCGACGCACAAAGAAAAAACTTTCCAAGAATGCGGCGCAGCGTGCTTCTTTCAACCATTGGCCGCCGCTTCTTCGCTGAGCGATTCGGAATGTCCGGTCGGCCAAGCGATGCTGTATTCGGCTCCAAAGAGAAAGATCGACCCGATGCAGTAAAACCAAAGAAGCAGAACGAGCGGCGCCGAGAGTGCGCCGTAAATGTGCGTCACGTCCACGTGCGTCAGATAAGCGGCGAACGCATACTGAACCGGCGGCCACGCGATCGCCACTACTGCCGCACCCCGCAGCGCGAACTGCCAGGAAACGCTTCGGTTTGGGAGCCAACGGTAGAGTACCACGGCTACGATGAAGACGAGCGCAATCGAAAGCAAGTAGCCGAGAATATGGGTGACGCCGCGCGGATCGCGGATCCCGGCCACTTGAAAACTAATGGCGAGAACGATGGGAAGGGCGATGGCTACCAATAATAGGATGCTCGTTACCGGCAGCATTACGAGCGAGAGGGCTAGGTTGTGGACGAGCGGCCGTCCTTTTGGAACGTTCAACGCGCGATCGAGCGCATACGCGAGGCCCATGAAGAGATTCTTACCCGACCATAGCAGAAAGATCAGCGCGATGACGCTGGAAATGCCCCGTCCATAAATGTACGTCGTCAGGTTGTTCACGATATAGTCGTGGAGCGTCGGCGCGAGCGTGTCGAAAAAGGCCATCGTCCGCTGTTGCGACTCGGGGAAAACGAACGTGATGGCGCTCAGCGTCAGGACGCTGAGAGGAAAGAGCGCAAAAATGGCGTTGAATGCAACCGACTGCGCGTGAAACGCGCAGCCGTCGCGGGCGAACCGCACGACGGCTTCGCGAAACGCGGAGATGAGTCGCTGCATTCCAGGCGGTATATCGTGGAAAGTGCCGCTATTCCCACCCGGAACTCCGGTCACCGTGCTCATCGACGGGCGTCCTCTCGCCGCCTACGTGCGCGCGTACGTGGCCGGCGGGCGCGTTTTCACGCCGGTCGCACCTTTGTTGACGCGCATCGCCGACCGGTTTTGGTTTCAGGGGGAAACGCTCGTTGTGCAACGCAGAGAGCTACGCGTACGGATTCGCCTTTCGCCCGAATACACCGGACAGCTCAACGGTGCGTTTGTACCGGCCGGTCCCGTTCTGCGCGCGCTTGGCGCGACGGTTCGCTACGAGCCGACGCGTCATTATCTCGTCGTTTCGATTTCCGCGCGTAACGTGGTCGCTTCTCCGACGCCTTTTAATGCCGCCGCGCCTTCGGCGGCGCCAACTACAGTTTTTACCCCGGCGCCCGCAGCGACGCCCCGCCCGGTTTGGACCGGCTCGCCACTGCCCCGACGCACCGCTCTCCCGCTATCGCAACCGCCTCTTGGAGTAGCCGCTATACCCGCGGAATGAGCACGACCTTTCCCGGATCGCCACGCTCGACACGCTCGTAGGCGTCGCGTGCGCGTAAAAGCGGAAAACGCCCCGCAATAGGTGGCGGCTTGACCGATTTCGATTCGAAAAACTTACCGAACTTTTTGTAAAGAGGCGCAATGTCATCGAGAGCGAGTGCGGCTGTGTCCAGTCCAAAGAGTCGTAACCGGCGGCGGTAAAAGGCGAAAAGGTCGAGTTCAACCTTGCCGCCGGAGCGAGCGGAGAAAATCACCATGCGCCCCCCGTCTGCCAGCGATTCGAAGAGCGCCGGAAAAACGGGGGAGCCGACTGCGTTGAGAGCGACGTCGACCCCGCGGCCGCCGGTGAGGTCGCGCACGGCGGACGGCACGTCGTCGCGGTCCGAGTGCAGCACGGCGGCGAGCTCGAGCCCGTCGAGGGGCGCCAAATCGTCGCTTTCGAGAACGAGCGCGATTGCACGACCGTCCAATGCCGACGCCAACGCAACAGCAGCCGATCCAACCGATCCCGCGGCGCCCGACACGAGAACCGATTCGCCGGACTTAAAGGCGGCGAGTTCGACGAGCGCGCTCCACGCCGTGATGAACGGCACGCCGGCAACTGCGGCCTCCTCCGCCGAAAGATGGGACGGACGTCGAATAGCTGCGCTCACCGGAATGATCAGGTGCTCGGCATGGGATCCGTCGCGAGTCATGCCTAGCTCTCCGCCACCGGAACCCCAGACAGGCGTGCCCAGCAAGTTCCCCGGACCCTCCACGACCGTCCCAGCGAAGTCGCGTCCCAGGATGCGTGGAAGCGTTACCTTGGGGAATCTTCCGAGCGCCACGCCGGCATCGCTTGGGTTGACGCCGGCAGCCTCGATTTCTATGCGGACGGAATCGTGGGGCAGCGGCGCGTCTGGAACCTCGCGTATTTGAAGATTTCGGAGCGGCCCAAAACGATCGATCTGTAATGCTTTCAACGTCGTTTGCCCGTGCGAATGCAAGCGCTGATGACCGGAACGAGCCATATCATCGAAGTACGCTCGTCGACGTTTGCGTAGCCTGGGGTTCCACCGCGGATGCTACCGCTGGGCGACGGCCGACAGATCGCGGTTGCCAAGGCCGCGATCTGAAACGTTACGTAACAACACTTGCATTGCGTCGATCACGGGCAAACGTTCGTGATGTGCGGCCGCTTGCATGAGCACGGCGTCTTTGTGGGCCATGTCGAGCGTCCAGAATGGTTCGTAATCGCCGGCGACCATGCGCTTTCCGCGGCCTCCGATCTGTCCGCATGGATCGTAAAAATCGAAGAGCGCGTAAGCCTGCTCGCGGGTGAGGTCCTGCACTTCGGCAATGCGCATGATGTCGTTAATTCCCCCGACGACGGCGAGGATCATCGCATTGCCCATCAGCTTAAAAATTGCTGCGTCCTGGGGTCGCTCGCCGACATAGCGCAAATCGCTGCACATGGCTTCGAGATGCTCCCGAATGCGATCGAAGAGAGCGGCATCGCCGGACGTCATCATGACTCCCCGCGCCTCGAGCGCCATCGGCGGTCCCATGAAGACAGGCGCGTGGAGAAAAGCGTATCCAGCCTCGGCGAGCCGGCGCGCGCGCTCGGCGACGCGTTGCGGCGAGACGGTCGTATGGTCGACAATGGGACTCTCTTTTGCGATTCCGCCGCCGGCCGCATCGAGGACGGCGTCGACGCTCGCATCATCGCTCAAGCAAAGATGAACTCGATCCGCACCGCGCGCCGCTTCGAGCGGATCGTCGACGGCGCGTGCGCCAAACTCCTCGAGCGCTGCGCCTTTCTGCGGCGATCGATTCCAAACTCGCACGGTGATGCCGCGCCGCAGCATCGCGCGAACCATCGCGGAGCCGAGCATGCCCGCGCCGTAGAAGGCTACGGTCAAGGCGTTCGTCTGCGCATGAGCAAGTTGAGCGCCGCGACGATTGCCGCTGCTGCTAGCGCGTACCAGATTTGCACCGGGTCGGTAAGGAAGTTAAGGCCAAAAGCATTGTCGAGTGAATAAAGGCCGTTGCCGCCGAACGCGATTGCAATCGCGGCGGCAATGTTCGTGGCCGGCAGCTCCCAGCCGCCGTTTTGAGTGAAGAAGCCCTTGTCGATGTGCACTGAGAGGATCGCTACGAGCATGACGACGACGATAAGTACGGGTCCAAGCGCCCCACCCAAGCCCAGCACCGTCAATAGACCGCCGATCGTTTCCCCCAGACCGGCCATCAATGCGAACAGCTTTCCGGGACGGAAACCGAGGCCTTCGAAGAAGCCGCCGGTTCCGGCGAGGCCGTGTCCGCCGAACCAGCCGAAAAGCTTCTGAGTACCGTGGCCCATCAAACCGAGCCCCAAGATGAGCCGAACGACCAGAAAAGCAACGCTCACCGCAACACTCACGTCGATCTCCTCTCGCTGACGCTCTTACCCAAGCTTACCGCCGTCCAGGATATCGACCTCCTAAAGCTGTACCAACGCGCATGCAGTTAGACGGGCGAACGTTCTTGGTAAGCGGCGGCAGCTCGGGTCTCGGCGCGGCGTGCGCCGCCGAATTTTCACAAAACGGCGCCAATGTCGTGATCTGCGACGTCAGCGAGCGCGGCTCCGAGCTAGCCCGAGAACTCGGCACGTCGGTCGCCTTCGCGCGCACCGACGTCACGGATGCCGCGCAGGTTCAACACGCGGTCGATACGGCTATGGAGAAGTTCGGTGCCTTGCACGGAGCGATCAGTTGTGCCGGGATCGCGACCGCGGAGCGCGTCATTGGGCGAGACGGGCCACAGCCTCTCGAGCATTTTTCCAAGGTAATCTCCGTAAATCTCATCGGCACGTTTAACGTTATCCGCCTAGCCGCCGCGAAGATGATCGAACGTCAGGTCGAGCCGGGCGAAGATCGCGGCGTTATCATCTGCACCGCCTCGGTCGCTGCCTATGACGGGCAAATCGGGCAAGCCGCATATTCTGCTTCCAAAGGCGGCGTGGTTGGATTGACTCTACCGGTAGCGCGCGAGTTTGCCAAACACCAAATTCGCGTCGCCAGCATCGCGCCGGGCATCTTCGACACACCGATGCTCGCTGGATTGCCCGAGGCGGCGCGTGAGTCGCTCGGCAAGCAGGTGCCTTTCCCATCGCGGCTGGGCAAACCGCAGGAATATGCGGCGCTGGCGCGCCACATCGTCGAGAACCAAATGCTCAATGGCGAAGTGATTCGTCTCGACGGCGCGATCCGAATGGCGGCGCGCTAAAGGCAATCGGACAGACCCAGGCAAAATCTTCAAGCGTGAAGTCCGCGCTTATTGCTGCGCTTGTCTTGCTCGGCATTTGCATCGCAACCGCACCATCGCATGCCAATATTCGTCCCGCCACGATGGCGACGCCCATTCCGTTACCGTCACCCGATCGGCTACTTTATCAGATACGCCGGCAGTTTCGTTCCCACCGGCCTCCGCCGCCGTACGTTACGTACACGTTGATCCGTAAGCAAACGCTCGACGACGGCTATCCGGATCTGCTCAACAGCTATACCTATCACATCTGGTGTCGTACCTACGATCTTGCGGCGCTGGGGCGCCGAGTCTATCGCGGATCCTCTCGCGGCACGCTGGAGTTCCTTCGGCCGTCCTTCAACGAGCCGTGGGATCCCGGTCCGCCAACAGCCGATCTCTTCCAGCCGGCGCCCGTTCACCCGCATACTAATCCTCGGACCTTCGTGCCGACGCCCGAGCCGACGGGAAGTCTTCCGCCGGTCATTGCCAGCGTTACCGTGCTCGGCGAATTCGATTACCGCGTGACGCGCATTGCCGATGAAGGCGATCGCATCCATGTAAGCCTTCAGCCGCGGCGCGATCCCGATCGCAACCGTCTGCGCGAGCTTTTCGTCGACCATCAGACGCTTGAACTGCGAGAGGTCATCGCAACGGATAAGCTTTACGAGGAAGACAGCGGCAAGCACGTTTATCCGATGCTCTTCACCATCACGCTTAGCTGGATGAACAACATGCCGCTCGTGACACACATCCACGGAACGCCGACGTATCAGGCCGACGCCGAATATCTGGGTCGTGACGCGACGGTCGATTATGATTTTAATGACATCACGTTCCCGGCGTCTCTGCCGCAATGGTACTTCGATCCGCGCTCGTACGCCGATCACGTTGCCGACGCCCCGCTTTAGGAGCGCGTTAGCCCTTGAGGGGCGCGTTGGTTTTGACCAACGCCGGAAACTCCTCGCGAAGCTTACGCAGCTTGGGTAGATCGTTGATGACGATGTAGGGGTTTTGAGGGTTGTGCAGCGCGAAATCCTGATGATACGCCTCAGCCCGATAGAAGCCGCGCAGCGGTGCCACGATCGTCACGATCTTCGATGAATAGGTGCGATTGCTGCGCAGGTGCGCGATGTACGCAAGTGCTTCCGAGCGCTGCTGCGCCGACGTGTAGAAGATTTCCGAGCGGTATTGCGAGCCCACGTCGGGGCCTTGACGATCGAGCTGCGTTGGATCGTGGGCGACGAGGAAATAGACGTCGAGCAGCTTCTTGAAAGGGATTGCGCTGGGGTCGTACGTGATCTCGACGGATTCCGCATGTCCGGTCGTGCCGGTGCTCACGGTCTCGTACTGTGCCGTGTCAACATTTCCGCCCGCATACCCGGCCACTGCAGCGTCAACGCCTTTGAGCGATTCAAAGACGAGCTGCATTCCCCAAAAACATCCGCCCGCGAGCACGACGCGTTGCGCCGGCGCGGCCGCGCGTTGGGGCGGCCCCTAGGATGCTCAAGCTGAAAATGATGAGGACGGCCTTACAAAGCTTCATGCCACATAGAACGCTGCGCCTCGGCGATTGGATGAGGTGCGGTCGCATCAGCGCAGATGGCCGTCGAGCCAATCGAGCCACAATCGGGTAAGTTCGGCGGTCTGCCGAGGGTCGGCCGGCCCGTGCGTCGTCGCGGGAAAGACAGCAAAGCGTACGGGGACGTGGTTGTCTTGCAGTGCATGGTAAAGCGCGTAGGATTGCGTGATTGGCACGATCGGGTCGAGCGTCGTGCCCCAAATGAGGGTCGGCGTCGTGATCTGCGCGTAGTACGTTATCGGAGAGTTCTCTCGATAGATGCGCTGACCGTCATCGCTGTAGGGCGAGGTTCCGAGCGGATAGCGGTCCTGCACGTTCGACGTTGAAAGGTTATATTCGTCGAACTCGCTATTGACCGCCGCGCCCGAGATCGCTGCGCGCCAGCGATGATCGTGACCGATCAGCCACGACGTAAGCTCGCCGCCGTACGACCAGCCGGAGACTGCGACTCTCGAGCCGTCGACCTGCCCTAGCCGCTCCAGGGCGTCGAGTCCTGCGAGAATGTCGGCGCTTGGTCCGACGACGGTGTCATGGACGATCGCCGTCATGTACGCGTTGCCGAGGTTATCGCTGCCGCGATAGTTCGGTTGAAAGACCACATAACCGTGGGAGGCGATCATCTGAGCGAGCGGCCATTCTTCCCAAACAAAATCGCGACTGCTCGAAAGTCCGGGGCCTCCATGAATCAGCAGGACGGCGGGATACTTTACCGCCGGCATGGCTGTTCGGGGGATAGGTCACGACGCCGTCCTCTTCAAACCCGTCCGGGCTCGTCCAGTTCAGTCTCGGTCATTGCGCCGATCGTGATGCGCGAAAGAAAGGCATTGAAATGCGTCAGCTGCCGTGGCGTGTCGGACCCGGCTCGGAGATAGTAAAGCTCTCGAGCGCTCGTAGCGCTCGTCGCTATGAACGCGATCGACCCGTCGTGCGCGAGATCGGCTGCGATTCCGGCGTCGAAAGTGCTGCTCGAGTAGGGATCGCAGACGACGTGAAGCTCGCCCAGAGGAATCGCAATGAGATGTTCGGCGAGGTCGACCTTCCACAGACGATTTTGAGTCTTATCGCTCGCGCAGACGAGAAGATGTCGGCTGTCCGGGAAACCAGAGCGATCCGGCAACGTTGCGATCCAAGTGCGCAGCGAGATCGTCGCGGCCGCCGTCAACGATTCGCAGGGTGTTCTCGGAATTGAAGTCGCCGTTGAGCGGATACCAGTAGGTCAAGCGCGAGCCGTCGGGAGAGTAGGCCGGGCTGAGCTCGAGCTCTGGGTGATTGGTGAGTTTGCGCGTCGCTCTAGTCGCGATGTCGACCTGCCAGAGCGTCGAGCGCTCGTCGTCGCCGCTGAACGTATTTTCGACCCGCGTGTACGTGATATGCCGTCCATCGTGGGTCCAGACTATCTGCGGAGAAAAAATTCCCCCCGGATCGGTAGGGGCAATCGTCCAGGAGCCGGCGGTAAGCCTGCGGGCTCGTCCGCCTTTCGCCCGGACGATCCAAAGATGGTCGGGGGGCGTCAGCGCCGTTGCCGTGTAGTCGTTGTCGCCGGCGAAGAAGAAGGGCGTCGGCTCCTGGCGATCGGCGGCGACGTATGCAATTTCGCGCGCATTAGGACTCCATGCAGCGTCGATGACGTCGCCCGAGGCGTGCGTGAGCTGCGTGGTTTCTCCGCTCGAGGTACGGACGAAGAGCTGTGCAATGCCATTTTTTGACGCACGCGCGAGATAGGCCAGGCGCCCGTCGCGCGGAGACCAACGGGGAACCGCGACGTCGGTCGCGCGCGTCACCGTTTGCATTTGGCCCGACGACGCATCGACGATGACCAAACTATTGACGTACGAGGAATCGGCAAGATCCTGTGCGATCGCAATCAGGGCGATGCGGCTGCCGTTGGCGGAAATCGCCGGCTCTTCGAGATTGGTGATTCTCGCCATGTCACCGATCTGTAAAACAGCGGCCAAAAGAACGCTTAGCATTCCGCCGGGGTTCGGGCCACGGCAGGAAGCTCTTTTCGTGCCGCCGCCCTACGTCATCGGATCGTCGTCGTCCGGCTGCTGCGCATTCCGAAGAGGCCCAGAAGGCCGAGCAAACCGATCAGGCCCCACCAGCCGGTGCCGTTTCCCGGAGCCGCCGTCTCCGTCGTGGTGCTCATTCCAGGCGCCGCCGTTGCGGTTGCCATGGGATTCATCGTCGCGGTCGCCATCGGATTCATCGTCGCGGTCGCCATCGGCGCGGTCGTGGCGTTTTGGTCCGTCTGTGCCAAAGCTACGTGCGGCAAAATGCCCAGCCCGAGCGCCAGTGCCGCCGAGCGTATCAATGAGTGTTTCATGCCGCTCTTTTCCCCGCCCTACCAAGCAGCTAATCCGCCTTTACAACGGCGAAACGGTCGGGCTTTGAGAAGGGTCGAATAAGACGCGATGCTGGACGAGCTCCATCCGCTCGTGCGGGAATGGTTCTGCTCCACTTTTGAAACGGTGACGGAGCCCCAAGCTCGCGGCTGGCCGGCAATTCGCGCCGGGAACGACGTATTGATCGCCGCGCCGACCGGATCCGGGAAAGACTCTCGCCGCCTTTACGCTCGCGCTCGACGATCTCGTGCGCCAAGCAATGGCGGGAGCGCTTCCCGATCGAACGCTCGCCGTCTACGTTTCACCGCTCAAAGCGCTGACCAACGACGTTCGGGAAAACCTTGAAAAGCCGCTTGCGGCACTGGTTGGGCTCGCGACTGGCCGTGGCACTGCGCTGAGCCAGATCCGCACCGCCGTGCGCACGGGCGACACAACGCCCGCTGCGCGCCAGCACATGCTGCGCAAACCGCCGCACGTGTTGGTAACGACGCCCGAGTCGCTCTTTATTCTATTGACCGCCGAGAAATCGAGGCGTCTCTTTGCGGGCGTGACGACGGTCATCGTTGACGAGATACACGCTATGGCGGCAGATAAACGCGGCTCTCACCTTGCGCTCACGCTCGCGCGCTTAGACGATCTCATCTTGCGAGCTGGGGGCCGAACGCCGCAGCGAATCGGCCTCTCTGCAACGGTGCGTCCGCTCGAGGAGGTCGCGCGCTTCTTGAGCCCGCGCGCGGACAATCGTGAACGTTGGGCATCGGCGGGAGATGGAACTCTCGGTCGAGGTTCCGGCTGACGAGCTTGGCCCTGTTGCGAGCAAGGAGATGTGGGCCGAAATCTACGATCGCGTCGCCGAGCAAATCCGCGCCCACCGCACGACCTTGATCTTCGTCGGCACGCGGCGCATGAGCGAGCGAGCCGCTTTTGCGCTGAACGAGCGTCTCGGCGAAGGCTTCGTGATGCCACACCACGGCAGCCTTGCGCGCGAAATGCGATTCGACGTCGAGCGCCGGTTGCGAAGCGGCGAACTGAGAGCGGTGGCAGCCACGGCGTCGCTGGAACTGGGCATCGACATCGGCTCGGTCGATCTCGTCGTGCAACTTGGATCGCCGCGCGTCGATTGCCGTTGCACTGCAGCGTATCGGGCGGTCGGGCCACTGGATCGGCGCGAGGCCGAAGGGCATCTTTTACGTAACGACGCGCGACGAGCTCCTCGAATGCGCCGCGCTCGTGCGCGCGATTCGCTCGCGGCGTCTCGATGCGCTCAAGATTCCGGCCGCCCCGCTCGACATACTCGCGCAGCAGATCGTCGCCGCGTGCGCCCAACACGAGTGGTCTGCAGAATCGCTCTACGCGACGTTTCGCAACGCCTACCCTATCGCGAGCTCGAGCGCCGCGACTTCGACGAAGTCGTCTCGATGCTCGCCGACGGAGTAGCGACGTCACGCGGGCGCAGCGGAACATTTCTGCACTACGATCGCGTCAACGGTCGCTTGCGAGCGCGCCGCGGCGCGCGGCTAGCCGCAATTACCTGCGGCGGCGCGATTCCGGACACGGCGAACTACAACGTCGTCGTCGAACCCGACGGTCACGTCATCGGCACGCTCGACGAAGATTTTGCGATCGAGAGCATGGCGGGCGATATCTTTTTGCTCGGCACCAACTCCTGGAAGATTCGGCGCGTCGAAGCCGGCGTCGTCCGCGTCGAGGACGCGCACGGCGCGCCGCCCTCGATTCCGTTTTGGAACGGCGAAGGGCTGGGGAGAACGATCGAGCTTTCGCGCGAGGTCTGCGCGGTGCGCGCCGCAATCGACGAACGCGACGACGCAGCGGCGAGGACGTGGCTCGAGGGCGAGTGTGCCCTCGACCACGCGGGAGCGGAGCAGGCGGTCGCGTACGTGCGAGCCGGCAAAGCGATTCTTGGCGTCGTCCCAACCGATCGCACGATCGTCGCGGAGCGTTTTTTCGACGAAGGCGGCGGCATGCAGCTGATTCTGCATACTCCCTTCGGCGCGCGCGTCAATCGGGCATGGGGACTCGCGCTACGGAAGCGATTCTGCAGGTCGTTCAATCTCGAGCTGCAGGCCGCTGCAACCGACAACGGCTTCGTGCTCTCGCTGACCGATCAGCACGCCTTTCCGCTCGACGCCGTTTTCGAGTTCGTGAAATCGGCGAGCGCCGAACCGACGTTGACGCAGGCGCTCCTTCCCGGCGCCGATGTTCGCAGCGCGCTGGCGTTGGAATGCGGCGCGGGCCTTGGCTATTTTGCGATTCAGCGGCGGCCGCAAAGTGCCGCCGCAGCTGCTACGCATGCGCGCCGACGACCTGCTCGCAGCCGTCTTTCCCGATCAAGCGGCGTGCCCCGAGAACCTCACGGGACCGATTCGCATTCCCGATCACGTTTTGGTACGCGAAACGATCGGCTAACTGTCTTCATGAAGCGATGGATCTCGATGGGCTTCTCGACGTGCTGCGCGCGGTGGAAACCGGGAGCGTGCGTACCGTCGCGATCGATACCCCGGAGCCGTCGGCGTTTTGTCATGAAATCCTCAATGCCAACCCATATGCATATCTCGACGACGCTCCGTTGGAAGAGCGACGTGCTCGAGCGGTGCAATTGCGGCGGACGCTGCGCGACGACGTCGACGGAGCAGGCTTGCTCGACCCTGGCCGCCATCGCGGAGGTTGCGGCCGAATCCTGGCCGGTCGTGCGAGACGCAGATGAGCTCCACGACGCACTCGCGACGCTCATCGTTCTGCCGCCGGTCCCGGCTTGGAGCGGGTGGTTCGACGAGCTTCGTTGCGACCGCCGCGCGAGCACCATAAACGGCTTTTGGACGTGTGCGGAGCGTTTTCACTTAGCACGCGCGGCTTACGGCGTCGAGCCCGAAGCGCGCGAAGAAGCCGTAACCGAAATCCTGCGCGGCTGGCTTGAATGCAGCGGCCCGCTCACCGTCGCGAAGCTGGCCGAGCAGTTTCGGATCGAGAAGGACACAATCGAGGCGGCGTTGCTTCGTCTGGAAGCGCAGGGTCAAGTCTTACGGGGGCACTTTACGCGCCTGGGGAGCGCCGAAGAGTGGTGCAACCGGCGCGTGCTCGCGCGCATCCATCGTTTGACCATCGGAACCTTGCGGCGCGAGATCGAACCCGTGACGACTGCTACGTATCTCACGTTCCTTCGGCGATGGCAGCACGTGGCGCCGGAAACGCGACTGCATGGCATCGACGGAACGCTGCAGATCGTGCGTCAGCTCGAAGGATACGAGATTCCGGCATTTGCATGGGAGGCCCAGATTCTGCCGGCGCGCATCGCTGGATATCGACCGGAGCTGCTCGATCGGCTCTGCTATGCGGGCGACGTGATGTGGGGGCGCCTGTCCCCGCACCCCGCGCTCCAACCGAGCCAGCCGGACCAGCGCGCGAGCGTGCGGCCGACGCGCCTCGCGCCCATCGCGCTTTTCCTGCGCGCCAATGCCGACGAGCTGATCGTCCGTCGCGAAAGCGATCGCGCGCGGCTTTCGCATGTGGCGCGCGACATCCTCGAGCAACTCGAGATCTTGCGCGCGCCCTTCTTTGCCGAGATCGCGGGCGTCACGAAACGCTTGCCGAGTGAAGTGGAAGAGGCACTCTGGCAACTCGTCGCTGCAGGTTTGGTTACAGCCGACGGCTTTGATGCGCTGCGCTCGTTGAGCGACGCAAAACGACGGCTTGGCGAGAAAGGATTGCGCGCGCGTCCTCGCTCCTCCGGCGGGCGATGGGCGCTGCTTCAGGCAGCTACCGAGCGCATCGATCGCGAAGCATTCGCGCGACGATTGCTCGCGCGTTGGGGCATCGTCTTTCGCGACGTCATCGCGCGCGAGGGCCTCGCGCCGCGATGGCGCGAGCTCCTCGGCGTGTTGCGGCGTATGGAGGCCCGCGGCGAGATTCGCGGCGGCCGGTTCGTCGCCGGATTCGTCGGCGAACAGTTCGCCCTGCCGGAGGCAATCGACGCCTTACGCGCGGCGCGCCGGATGGGATCGAATAACGAGCCGATCGCGCTGGGATCTTACGACCCGCTCAATCTCGCCGGAGTGATTTTGCCCGACGCCGTAGCGTAGTGTGGTTTGCCGTATTTGCGCTCGGGTGTTATCACGGCATAAACCCGGCCATGGGGTGGCTCTTCGCGGTTGCGCTCGGCCTGCAAGAACGCAACAGCTCGGCGGTTCTCGGCGCGGTCGTGCCGCTCGTGCTCGGGCATGTCGCCTCGGTCGCGCTTGTCGTGCTACTCGTGGTCTTCGCCGCGGCCGAGTTTCCGCACGCCGTCGTGCATGACGTCGCCGGGGCGATATTGCTGACTTTCGGCATCTACCGGCTCATCCGAGCGCGCCACCCCCGTTGGGTCGGCATGCAAGTCGGATTTTGGGGTCTGGCGCTGTGGGGCTTTCTCGTCTCGAGCGCGCACGGCGCGGGATTGATGCTCGTCCCGTTCGTAACCGGCGCCTCGACCGTTCGGCAACCGGCGATGATAATGCCGATCCCTGCTCCCACGCCCGGAGGATACGCGATCGGTGGGCTGATGGTTGGCGTACATACGCTAGGCTACCTGATCGCTCTAACGAGCGTCGCGCTCGTCGTCTACGCGAAAGTAGGGGTAAGCTTCTTGCGTACGGCGTGGTTCAACGTCGACATCGTCTGGGCAGCCGCGCTACTTGCAACCGGGGTCATCACCGCTGCTGACGTAACGGTATCGCCAGGAGAATTTCTGCGGGAACCCAACCGTCTTTTGGGCTATGCTGCTCAAACCTGATCCGAGCTTTTATGCGTCCGCGAAAGATGCGATGCAAGCTCCTCCCGAGACTCTTGCCTACGTTGCGCTGCTCAGCGCAAACGCGAACGGATCGCCCGATGCGCTCGCCGTCGTCGATACGAACGGCGCTTCGCAAACGTACTCGACTGAGCTTGGCCGCGTCGAACTTCCCAATACCGGCGACGAACTCCACCATTTTGGCTGGAACGCGTGTAGTGCAGCGCTCTGTCCGTTTGCTCCACGCCCGCACGTCGAGCGGCGATTTCTGATCGTTCCCGGAATTCGGTCGTCCCGAATACACGTCATTGACACGAAGCCCGATCCGGCGCGACCAAAAATCGCGCGCGTCATCGAGCCCCAGGAGCTGATCGAGCGTGCCGGCTACACCCGGCCGCACACGGTGCATTGCGGGCCGGACGCGATTTACGTTAGCGCGCTCGGCAACGCGGATGGCGACGGTCCGGGCGGGATATTCATGATGGATTGCGATACGTTCGACATCATTGGACCGTGGGAGGTCGATCGCGGACCGCAATACCTTGCCTACGATTTCTGGTGGAATCTGACTCACGACGTGCTGGTTACGAGCGAATGGGGAACGCCGAACATGATCGAAGGCGGCCTCAATCCGAGCCTTTTGCTGGAAGGAAAATACGGTCATCAGCTGCACTTTTGGGACCTTCGCCGGCGGCGGAACGTGCAGACGATCGATCTCGGCGCCGAGCAGCAGATGGTGCTCGAGCTGCGTCCGGCCCACGACCCGGCGAAAGTCTACGGGTTCGTCGGCGTCGTCGTGTCACTCAAGGATTTATCGAGCTCCATTTGGCTTTGGCACCGCGAAAACGGCAAGTGGAGCGTGCAGAAGGTCATTGAGATTCCCGCAGAACCGGCCGATCCCGAGCATTTACCCGATATGCTCAAAGGTTTCTCCGCCGTGCCGCCGTTGCTCAGCGACATCGACCTGTCGCTCGACGACCGCTATTTGTACGCCTCATGCTGGGGTACCGGTGAGATGCGCCAGTACGATGTGAGCGATCCGTTTCATCCTAAACTCGTCGGTTCCGTCCACATCGGCGGCATCGTGCGCCGCGCCGCGCACCCAAGCGATTCCTCCAGACCGCTTGCCGGAGGCCCGCAGATGGTCGAGATCAGCCGTGATGGGCGCCGCGTCTACTTTACGAACTCGCTCTACCGCGCGTGGGACGATCAGTTCTATCCCGACGGTGTCAAAAGCTGGATGGTGAAGCTTGACATCGCCGAGGATGGTGCGATGGCTTTCGACCCGAAATTCTTCGCGGAATTCGATAGCGAGCACCGTGCGCACCAAGTTCGGCTCGAGGGCGGCGACGCGTCGTCGGATTCGTACTGCTACTCGTGAGCGAGCGCCGCTAAGCGCGTCTCGCCGGCGCTCGCCAGCCCTTCGAGTTCCTTAGCCTGCGGCATACTCGGCCGCGGTTGGTTTTGCGTACGCCGCTTCCAGTGAGTTGATCAAGAAGCCGAGCTGCTCGCGAACTTTTGTCGGGTGCAGGACGTCGTATTCACTGGAGCTCACGCCCAACAGCGTCAGCGTCGCGAGTTCTTCGTCGATCTGCGCGCGTTGCGTGACCGGGCCACGATTGCGCGCGCTCAATGCGGCGGCAATCGCTCGATCGAGCCGGTCGATTGAATTGAGCAGCTGCATCTCGAGCGTCAATCGCGCTTGCAAATCGCCCGCAGCCGGATGGATGCGCGGATCAAGCTGCACTTTTAAGGGAGCTTGCAGCCGCTGCGAACCGTATTGGAGCACGACGGTGTACGCTCCCGGAACGACCGTCGGACCGTCCGCAGAATCGGCCCAATCGTCAGTCGGAATCGTTTTGAATCCGGGATAATCGTAGGCCGGCGAGTATTTCAGATCCCACTGGAAGTGATTCATGCCCGGTTGTGCGGCCGTGAGCGTCTCGAGCTCGTGCTGGCGCTCCTGATTGGCGTCGAGTTTCTCTTCCTGCTCTGGCGTCAGCTTCGCGCTCGCGCTTGCTCTTTAAGTGAAGCGTAAACGTTCGAACCGTCGCGCCGTTTGCATCGAGGAACGAGATCGTCGCCGGCGTGCGCCCGCTGTAATTTGGGGGCAAGTTGAAGAACACGGCGGCGCCGTATTTTGGATTTTCACCGTAGTTCGGAAGCGAAAAGAACGTGGGCCCGCCATACGCGTTCGAAAGCCACGCCGTTTCTGGGCTGAAGAGCGCAGCGCTCGCGGTAGAAAGCGCGGTTTCGCGGGCGAGCTGTTCTAGCAGCGCGACGTTATCCATGATCCAGAACGCGCGGCCATGGGTAGCGGCGACGAGCTCGCCTTCGCGCGTGTCGATCGTAAGGTCGCGTACTTGCACGCCGGGCAGATTCAAGCTCAGCGGCTGCCACTGCGCGCCGCCATCGAGACTAACGTAGACGGTACTGCGCGTTCCCACGAAGAGCAATTGCGGTTCGCGCGGATCCTGCCGCACGGCGAAGACGTATTGATCGGACGGCAAACCGCTGGTGATCGTAGTCCAATGCGCGCCGTAGTCGGTCGTTTCGTAGACGTAAGGGTGATAGTCGTCCCACTGATAGCGCGAGGCCGTGAGATATGCCGCGCCTTTTTGCGTATGCGACGGCTGGATCGAACTGATTTGCGCCCACTGGGGAAGTTGGGGCGGCGTCACGAGCGTCCAACGCCTGCCGTGATCTGTCGTCACGTGGACGAGTCCATCCGCCGAACCGGCCCACAACAGGTTTGCGTCGAGCGGCGAGACGGCCAGCGATGCGATATCCGGAAACGTCTCCGCACCGGTTTGATCGGGATAGACGGGGCCGCCGGACGTCCCTTCCGTGCTGGGATCGTTCCGCGTCAAATCGGGGCTTATAATTTTCCAAGTCTGCCCTTTGTCCATGCTCGAAAAGACGACCTGAGCGGCAACGAGCAACTCGTGGGGATCGGCGGGAGAGAAGAAGATCGGATGAGTCCAGCCGAAGCGGTATTTCGTCTCGCCCGACGGTGAGCCGGCCATGTAGCGCGGCCAGGGACTGACGTTCTTTTCATCGCCGGTGACGCGATTGACCCGGGCCAGCGAGCTATAATAACCGCTTCCGTAGGTTACGTAGACGTCGTCGGGATCGGGCGCAACGAACGTGCTCTCGCCGAGCGCCACCGAATGCCACGCATCGGGTCCGATGCCTGGCCCGACCTCGGCACTTGCGCCTTCGTATGCGCCTTCGTCCTGCGATGCGCCGAAGACATGGAACGGAAACTGGTCGTCGATCGCCACGTGGTAAAATTGGCCCGTAGGTTGATTATCGTCGCTGCTCCAGGTCATCCCGCCGTCTATCGAGACGGATCCGCCGCCGTCGTCACCGACGAGAAGAATCTTCGGATTGCGCGGGTTGACCCAGAGAATGTGATTATCCCCGTGGGGCGTCTCGCAAATTGCTCCAAGTCCTGCCGCCGTCTTTCGTCTTGTAAACGGCGTCGACTTCGGGAGCATACGCGACGTCGGCGTTGGTCGGATCGACGAAGATCGCGGTGTAGTAAAACGCGCGCTGGCGCAACTTCCACTCGGAGTTGACCCGTTTCCACGTTGCGCCTGCATCAGTCGACCGAAAGACGCCACCCTCGTGCGCTTGAACGATGGCGTAGACGACGCGCGGATTGCTCGCCGCGACCGCGACGCCGATCTTGCCGAGAATGCCGCTTGCGAATCCGGGATTGCTTGAAATCTTCTCCCAGTGCGCGCCCGCGTCGATGGTCTTGTACAGGCCGCTTCCTGGGCCGCCGCTGGTGAGCTTCCAAGGCTGACGTTGCGCCTGCCACATTGCGGCGTAGAGCACGTTGCGGTTGTGCGGATCCATGACGAGATCGATGCCCCCAGTATTAGAGTCGACGAAAAGCACTTTTTGCCACGTCGCGCCGCCGTTGGACGTCTTGAAAATCCCGCGTTCGGCGTTCGGCTTGAAGACGTGCCCCATCGATGCGGCGTACACAACGCGCGGATCGCGCGGATCGATGACGACTTTCGCAATCATGTGGGTGTCGCGAAGGCCGGCGTACGACCACGTTTTTCCGGCGTTACTCGTCTTGTAGACGCCGTCTCCGGTGTCGAAGTCGCTGCGAATGTCAGCCTCACCGGTGCCGGCATAGATGACGTTCGAATTCGACGGCGCGACGGCGAGCGCTCCGATCGGATCTGCGATACCCGGAAGTTTACCGTCGGTGATGTTTGTCCAGCTCAAGCCGTAGTTAGCGCTCTTCCAAACGCCACCCTCGACGCCGCCGAAGTAGAAGAGATTGGGCTGGTTCGGAACTCCGGCAACCGCGACGGAGCGTCCGCCGATGTACGGCCCGATGCTGCGCCAGCTGAGTTTGCTCATCAGTTGCTGGGCTGGGGAGCTTGAAGTTGCCGCCAGAGTGCCATGCGGCGTGAAAACGAGCGATGCTCCGACGACGGCGACGAGAAAGCGCTTCATGCTGCGATATCGGGTCCGAACGCTTGAAAATCCTACCGCAAGTGGGGTAAGGACTCGGCGCTATGCCGAGATCGCGAATACCGGCGACCCTCAAGCGCTCGCCGAAGAAGGCGCAGGATACCTACGAGAAGACCCTCGAGAACGCCGAGAAGGAGTACGACGACGAAGCTCGCGCGCATCGCACCGCATACGGCGCGCTGAAGCACGGCTTCGAAAAAGTCGGCGACCATTGGGAGCCGAAAGTTGGCAAAGGTCCCTCGGATCCCGAATCTGCCGCGACCGGAGATCCCAAGAAGCATCCCAATCTCGAGTCGTTTCGCGGCGTCGATTATTACGATCACACGAAAGAAGAGCTGTATGAGCGCGCTAAGCAGCTCGACATACAAGGACGCTCGAGTATGGATAAAGAGGAGCTGGCCCGAGCAATCGGCCGCAAGCACAAGTAAAAAAGGGGCGACGTCTTGAAAGCTTCGCCGCGATGCCAGCCGAGCGCGCGTCGCTCCCGTTGACTCTCGAAGGGATCGAGCACGTCCTGCTCTTAGTCAACGGCCTCGAGCGGACGCTCGAATTTTATGAGGGCGTACTCGGCGCGTCCGTGGAGTCGCGGTTTCCGCAGCATGCAATGGTCGAGTTGCGCGTGGGTGCCTCGCATCTCGACCTCGTCGATACGTCGGTCGCCCAGGGTGCATGGGCAATGCCACCCGTAGCCGGAGGCCGTAACGTCGATCACATCGGATTACGCGTCCGGGCCGATGAAGCAGCGTTGCGCCGGCATCTCGCCACGCACGGCGTCGGGATCGTCGAGGAACGCGCGAACGAAGCGCCGGCCGGGGTTTCGTTATACGTACGCGATCCCTCTGGTAACGTAGTCGAGCTCATGACTTCAAGAGACCGTTCGAGGCGCGTTAGCAGTCCAACATAGCGACCCCGGCCCCCTCGCGCGATCTTGACTCCGGATTTTCACGGTTGTAGTATTGGTTTCACCTGCGTAGCAATCTCTTTTGGAGACGAGATGTGAACGGTAAACGCTTCTCGGCACTTGGGGTAGTCGCGGCACTTGTCGGGTGCACGCAAAGCTCGACGCTCACGCCGACGTTCTCCCCATCGGCCACTCAAGCGCTGCCTTCGAGTCGCACTCCCGGCACTACTCGAGGGTCGCAGACGTTTGGACGACGTACAAAAAGCTTGTCGTCGCCGATTCAACATGTGGTCATCGTCATCCAAGAAAATCGGACGACGAACGATCTCTTCAATGGCTTTCAGGGAGCCGACACCGTGCGCGTCGGAAAAAATTCTCTGGGCCAGACGGTGAAACTGCAGCCGGAGCCACTGACGGCGCCCTACGACATAAGCCATGCGCACAGCGCCTTCGAAACCGAATATGCAAACGGCCAGAACGACGGGTTTGATGAAGTCGCTTCCACCTGCAATGAGGGAGCTTCGTGCCCGCCTGCGGACGTCCGCGCGTATGGCTACGTACCCGCTTCCGAGGTTCTGCCATACTACATCATGGCGAGGTTCTTCACGTTTGCAAGCCGGATGTTCCAGAGCAATGAAGGGCCGAGTTTTCCGGCCCATCAATACTTGTTGAGCGGCACTTCGACAATCGCGGACGGATCGCCGCTGCTCGCGGCCGAAAATCCCTACACGCCGTCAGGTGGAATTGCGGGCGGCTGCGATTCACCGCCCGGCTCGCTCGTGACGCTCATCGATCAATACGGCAACGAGAATCTTTCGACGTATCCCTGCTTCCAGCGCAACTCACTCATCGCGCTGATCGAGGCACAGGGGCTGACTTGGCATTACTATCAGGCGCATACCGGGGCGGGGTTTTGGGAGGCGCCTGACGCAATCGCCTCGATTCGCGAGAGTACGCAGTACGCAAGCGACGTCGTAACGCCGCCCTCGCAGGTGCTCAACGACATCGACGCCGGGACCTTAGCCAACGTCGTTTGGATAACTCCGACGGTGGCAGCGTCCGATCATTCCGGCGGTACCAACGGCACCGGCCCATCTTGGGTTGCGTCGATCGTCAATAAGATCGGCCAGAGCCAGTATTGGAACAATACGGCGATCTTTGTAACCTGGGACGACTGGGGAGGTTGGTATGACGCGGTCGCCCCCCCAATCTACAGTTCTTACGAGCTCGGATTTCGGGTACCCCTGATCGTCATCTCACCCTACGCAAAACGACACTACATCTCTACCGTTCAACATGAGTTCGGGAGCATTCTTAAGTTCACCGAAGAGACGTTTAATCTCGGTTCGCTCGGTACGACGGACGTTCGGGCCGACGATCTCTCCGACTGCTTCGACTTTAGAAAAGCAGCGACCAAGTTCCAAGTGATTCCCGCGCCGCACGACGCTAAGTATTTCTTGAAGCAGCCTATCTCGACTCGAGAGCCGGACGACGACATCTAGTTTTCGCGAAGCTTAGCGACAGCGCGAGGTGGCGGCGCAACCCGTGACACTTGTCCTGCTGCCACTCAGCGACATCCAAGCTGCGCCAATCGCCGCGCGCCGCTTCGTCGGCTAATTTGCTGTATCGGAGTCGACGGATGCTTGCCAATGCTTGCTATCACCCCAAGAAAGCGACCAATTTTTTGCTGCTTTCAACTTGACTCCGAACGCTTGGAGCCTATCATGGGGTTAATTGCTCAGCGGCTCCGGAGACCAAATGAACGGCAAACGATTCTCGACACTTGGCGTATTCGCCGCGCTCGTAGGGTGCACGCAGAGCGCTACGCTCGCCCCGACGTCTCCCCCATCGATTCCAGTGCAACGTTCCAATGGCGCGCGTACCGGCACGACTCGAGCTGCGCGACTGTTTGGACCGGTTTCAAAAAGCTCGTCATCGCTAATTCAGCACGTGGTTATCATCGTCCAAGAAAACCGGACGACGAACAATCTATTCAATGGGCTATCGGGCGCCGACACCGCGCGCAGCGCGAAAAACTCTCTTGGCCAGACCGTTCAATTGCAGTCTGAGTCGCTGGATGCGCCGTACGACGTCAACCACAACTACAGCAACTTTAAGATCGAATATGCAAATGGTCAGCTCAACGGCTTCGATAAAGCCGCTTCCACCTGCAATCAAGGCGCGACGTGCCCGGCGAGCAACGTCCGCGCGTACGGCTACGTGCCGGAGTCCCAAGTCGAGCCCTATTACGTCATGGCAAGGCGCTTTGCTTTTGCAAGCCGGATGTTCCAAACCAATGAGGGGCCAAGCTTTCCGGCGCATCAGTACTTGATTAGTGGTACGTCGACCATTACGGACGGATCGTCGCTGCGCGCGTCAGAAAATGCGTACACGCCCTCAAAGACGAATACGGGCGGCTGCGACTCGCCGGCCGGCTCGTACGTGAGGGTCATCGATCAATACGGAAATGAGAACACGACCGCGTATCCCTGCTTCCAGCGCAACTCGCTCATCGCGCTGATCGAGGCGCAGTCGCTGAGCTGGCATTACTATCAGGCGCATTCGGGGGCCGGGTTGTGGGAAACGCCCGACTCTATCAAAGCGGTTTGGACGAGTCCCCAGTTCTCGACCGACGTCGTCGCACCGCCCTCGCGGGTGCTCAACGACATCAAGGCGGGAACCTTGGCCAACGTCGTTTGGATAACCCCGACGTTGGCTGCGTCGGATCACCCCGGCGTCACCAACGACACCGGCCCATCCTGGGTTGCGTCAGTCGTCAATACGATCGGCCAGAGCCAGTATTGGGGCAGTACGGCGATCTTTGTGGTATGGGACGACTGGGGAGGCTGGTACGACCCCATCGTGCCTTCAATCTACAACTCGTACGAACTCGGTTTTCGCGTCCCTTTGATCGTTATCTCACCTTATGCTAAACAGAACTACATATCGACCGTTCAGCATGAGTTCGGCAGCATCCTCAAGTTCACCGAGGAGACGTTCAACCTAGGTTCGCTCGGCACGACTGACGTGCGATCCGACGATCTCTCCGATTGCTTCGACTTTTCAAAAGCACCGATCAAGTTTCAGGTGATTCCTGCGGCGCACAATGCCAAGTATTTCTTGAAGCAGCCCATTTCGACTCGAGAACCCGACGACGACCGGTAGTTTCACTCTGCCTTGGCGCAAGCCGGCGTGTCGGCGAAGCTGGCGGTCTGAACTTCGTCAATCGTCGACGAGAGGCCGGCTGAACAGGATTATGGGCGATCGCTTCGTTGCGAGAATGACGAAAGTTATCGCACCGTAATCATCTTTACCGTAAATTGTTTCGAAGTCGTCTTGACTCGGACATTGCCACACTTATAGCATTGACTAACTCGCGTAGCGACTTCTGGGGAGGCGAATATGAGCGGTAAACGATTCTTCGCACTCGGCCTAATCGCGGGACTTGTCGGATGCGCGCAAAGCTCGACGCTGACGCCGACGTTGCCCTCGAGTGCGGCGCAAGCGCAACCTTCGAGCACCGGTCCAACGAGCGGAACGACTCGCGCTTCGCAGATGCTTAGCACGCTTGCCAACCCCCGAGCCTCGAAGATTCAGCACGTGGTTATCATCATTCAGGAAAACCGAACGACGAACGATCTGTTCAATGGTCTGCCGGGGGCCGACACGGTGCGGATCGCAAGAAATTCGCTTGGGGAGCTCGTGCATTTGCGGCCGCGGCCGCTGACTGCGCCGTACGACATCAGCCACAGGCATAGCGCCTTCGAAACCGAGTATAGCAAAGGTTTCGATCAGGTCGCATCGAGCTGCAATTCGGGGCGCGACCTGCCCGGCGCCCGACATCCGCGCGTACGGCTATGTGCCCAAGCATGAAGTCGAGCCGTATTTCGAGATGGCGAGGCGTTATGCGTTTGCAAGTCGGATGTTCCAGACCAATCAAGGACCAAGTTTTCCGGCGTATCAGTACTTGTCGAGCGGCACGTCCACGATCGCCGACGGATCGCCGCTGCGCGCGTCGGAAAATCCGCACACGCCCTCGAAAAAGAATACCGGCGGATGCGACTCACCGCCCGGCTCACTCGTGACGCTGATCGACCAAAATGGGAACGAGAACCAGTCGACGTATCCGTGCTTTGCGCGGAATTCGCTTATCCAGCTGGTCGAGGCACGAGGGCTGAGCTGGCACTACTACCAAGCGTTTCTCGGACCCGGCCTCTGGCACGCGCCCGACGCGATTCGAGCAGTTCGTCACAGTCCCGAGTACTCTGCCGACGTCGTGGCGCCATCCTCGCAGGTGCTCAACGATATCGACGCTGGAACCTTGGCCAACGTCGTTTGGGTAACACCGACGGCAGCTGCGTCGGATCATGCCGGAATTACGAATGGCTCCGGTCCGTCCTGGGTCGCGTCGGTCGTTAACAAAATCGGCCAGAGTAAATATTGGAACGATACGGCGATCTTTGTAACCTGGGACGACTGGGGAGGCTGGTTCGACCCGATCGGGCCTCGGATTTTCAACTCCTACGAGTTGAGTTTTCGGGTGCCGCTGATCGTGATCTCTCCGTACGCAAAACGAACACTATATATCGAACGTTCAACACGAGTTCGGCAGCATTTTGAAGTTCACGGAAAAGACGTTCAACCTCGGCTCGCTCGGCACGACCGACGTGCGATCCGACGATCTCTCCGATTGCTTCGACTTTTCAAAACCGGCGAGCAAGTTCCGGCTGATTCCGGCTCCGTACGACGCGCAGTACTTCTTGAAACAGCCGATCTCCAGTCAGGAGCCCGACGACGACTTTTAGCCGCCGGACTCGATGACGCGCGCTACGAGCTTGGCTAAAGCACGATCAGCTACAGCCCGACGTGGCTCCGCAAGAGTCGCACTTTTCACAGGCACCGTTGCGTACCATCGTGAGCTGACCGCATTCCAAGCAGGCGTTGCCAGTGTAGCCTTTGGCCCTCGAGGCATTGATCGCTTCGGTGCGCGCGAGCGTCGCGACGGCGGTCACTCCGCCCTCGGACGGCGAAGAGCCTCTGGCGGACCGATCGGCCGGCGTACTCGGACTCGCGGCGCGCGGCACGTCGTGGCCCGGGTGCAAATGCGCGCTGACGGGATGCAGGCTCTCGGCGACGCCGGCGGCGCGAAGCTGAACTCCGGCTTCCTCTTCCGCGACGTACTCCGTCTGCGCTTCCGGCCCCATGGCGTCCATCTGCATCGAGGGCTGCACGTGGGCGAGGTCGTAGCGGCCCAGATAGCTTACGGCAAGCTCGCGGAAGATGTAGTCGAGAATCGACGTCGCCATCTTGATGTGATCGTGACCGATCACGGGACCGTTGGGCTCGAACCGTGTGAAGGTAAACGCCTCGACGAACTCCTCGAGCGGCACGCCGTGCTGCAAGCCCAGTGAAATGGCGATAGCGAAGTTGTTCATCAACGAGCGGAAAGCGGCGCCTTCTTTGTGCATGTCGATGAAGATCTCTCCGAGTTGTCCGCCCTCGTACTCGCCGGTGCGCAGGTAGACTTTGTGGCCCGCGATCGTCGCCTTCTGCGTGTACCCGCTGCGGCGCTGCGGCATCGACCGTCGCTTGGCGATATAGCGGTAGACGATCTTCTCGGCGATTTGTAGCGGCTGCGTAAATGGCTGGGATTGGGATGGAATCGCCGCTTCTTGTTCGGCCGAATCGCCGGCAAAATCGTAGCTTGCGGCGAGCGGTTGGGAAAGCTTCGAACAATCACGGTAAAGCGCGACAGCTTTGATCATGCGCTCCCTGGAATAGCGATAGGCTTCCTGAACGTCGCTAATCGTCGCCGTTTGCGGAAGGTTTATGGTCTTTGATATCGCTCCGCTCACCCAGGGCTGCGCTGCCGCCATCATATCGACGTGCGCGAGCGGCCGGATATAGCGCGTGCCGTATTTGCCGCACGGCGTGGCGCAGTCGAAGATGGCGAGGTGCTCGTCGTTGAGATGTGGCGCGCCTTCGACGGTCATGCGCCCGCAGATATGCGCGGACGCCTCTTCGATCTGTCGCGACGTGAAACCAAGACCATCCCGCAAGATCGAGAAACTCCAGTCGTTCAATTGCTCTCCGGCGAGGCCCAGCTTTTCTTTGCAAAAATCTTCGCCGAGCACGAACTTATTGAACACGAACGGCAGCTCGAACGCGCTGGGCAGTGCGGCTTCCACGCGCGCAATTGCTTGGTCGTCGAAGCCCTTCGTCTTCAGCGTCGCGCGATTGATGTGCGGCGATTCGTCGAGGGTCCCTGTGCCCTTTGCGTACGTCTCGATGGCATCGATCTGCTCCTGTGCGTACCCGAGCTTATGCAAGGCCGCATCGACCGATTGATTAACGATCTTGAAGTAGCCGCCGCCGGCCAGCTTTTTGAATTTGACGAGTGCGAAGTCCGGCTCGATGCCGGTGGTGTCGCAGTCCATCACCAGCCCGATCGTTCCGGTAGGAGCGGTGACCGTAACTTGCGAATTGCGATAACCTGCTACCTCGCCGATAGATAGGGCGTCGTCCCACATTTTTCGGGCGAGCGCCCACGTCTTTTCGGTGAAGAGCGTCGGCATGTGCGTCACGGGCTTGACGGTCAGTCCTTCATATTCGCTCGGATCGACCGCGTAAGCGGCTCGGCGATGGTTTCGAATGACGCGCAGCATCGGCTCACGATTCGCCTCGAACCGCGCGAACGGCCCGAGGTTCTGCGCCATCTCAGCCGAGGTGCGATAGGCCGCACCGGTCAGTAATGAGTTAATCGCTCCGCACCATCCAAAGCTTTCCTGTGAGTCGTATGGTAAGCCCATTCGCATGAGCAACGTACCAAGATTTGCGTAGCCCAACCCGAGCGTCCGATAGCCGTGGTTTTTCTCGGCGATACGCTTGGACGGCATCTGGCCCATCGCGACGGAAATCTCCAATGTCGTCGTCCAGATCCGCGCCGCGTCCGCAAAGCGCTTAGCATCGAAGTTGCCGTCTTCGTTGAGAAACTTCACGAGATTCACGCTAGCAAGATTGCAAGCCGTGTCGTCGATGAAGACGAACTCCGAGCAGGGATTGGTTGCGTTGATGCGCTCGTCGTTGGAGCAGGTGTGCCACTCTTGGATCGTGTCGTCGAATTGCAAACCGGGATCCGCGCATTGCCAGGCCGCGAGCGCTATTTGATCCCAAAGTTCGCGCGCTTTGATGCGTTTGACGACGTTCCCCGTCGTGCGCGCGGTCAGCAGCCAGTCGTCGTCACGGTCGAGCGCGTCAAAGAAAGCGTTGCTTAGGCGCACCGAGTTGTTCGAGTTCTGCCCGGAAACGGTGACGTACGCTTCCGAATCCCAGCCGGTATCGTATCGCTCTATCTCGAGATGCGTGTAGCCTTGCCGTGCATAATCGAGCGCATTCTGGGCCGCGCCCGACGGCATGCCCGCTGCGATGGCGTCGCGAATCGCATGACGCAGCGAGATGTTGAGAACCGGATCGAGTCGGGCGTTATCCGGAACTCGCGTATCGTGCGCGGCAGAAATGATCGCGTTGAGATGACGCTCGAAGATCCGCGAGCCAATGACGAGATCGGCTACCTTACGCTCTTCGCGCACCTTCCAGTTGACGAATTCTTCGATATCCGGGTGGTCGGCGTTGAGGACGACCATCTTGGCGGCGCGGCGGGTCGTGCCGCCCGATTTGATCGCGCCGGCGGCGCGATCGAAAACCTTGAGGAACGACATGAGCCCGCTCGACGTTCCGCCGCCCGTGAGTCTCTCGCCCGCCGCGCGAAGCTTTGAGAAATTCGCTCCGCTGCCGCTGCCTCCCTTAAAGATGCGCGCTTCGCGCATCACGCCGTCGAAGATGCCCCCTTCGTTTACGAGATCGTCCTCGATCCCAAGGATGTAACACGCGCTGACCTGTGGATGCGAAAACGTATCGGGCGAGGACTTTGCAACGCCGTCGGCCGGATCGACGTACCAATGTCCTTGTGCAGGCCCCGAGATGCCGTACGCCCAGTGCAATCCGGTGTTGAACCATTGTGGAGAGTTTGGCGCTCCGATCTGCCGCGCAAGCATCGCGCACATCTCGTCGTAGTAGATTTGGGCGTCATTTTCGGAATCGAAGTAGCCGTGCTTCCAGCCCCAATACGCCCAACATCCCGCCATTCTGTTGAAGACCTGGCGGGCGTCGCGCTCTGCTCCGAACTGACCATCCCGTCCGAGCGCTTCGAGCGCCGGCCCATCGGCAATCGAGCGCTGCAGCCAGCGAGGCACACCTTTCTCTTCGACTCGCGCGGTTGCTCGAGGAACGCCGGCCTTCCGGCAGTACTTCTGTGCGAGGACGTCGACTGCGACCTGACTCCAGCTCGCCGGTACCATGAGGTCCGTAGTTTCGAAGATGACCGACCCGTCCGGGTTGACGATTCGCGAGCTTCGCGGCTCGAAGGTCACCCCCGCGTACGGGTCGCCGGGAGCGCTGTAGGTGCGTGCAATTTTCATAAAGTCCTCGGTATTATCGAACAGACGTTCGCGTCTGACGGTTTCGTTGGCGGGCGGCGTGTACGTATAGTGTATTAGACAGCCTGATTACCACTAGATATGGGGGTCGAGCGGAAAGTCCTTGTGGAGCGCTTGTGGCTAGGTCACGAAATCGGTGGACTGACGCTGGGCAAGCGCGGGGCATAGTGTATGGGATGTGGGCGAGCCCGAGGAGACGGAGAATAACCGGTACAAGGCAAGCGCCATGCTGGGACCGGATCGCTTTGCGCCGCGGCTTCACGATGTTCCCCATGAGGAGCTCGAAGCGGCCGGGATCCGAGGTCTCATCGTCGATCTCGACAACACCCTGCTCGGGTTCCGCGAGACCGAGTTGGCTAAGGAGCATCTCGATTGGGTCGCTCGCGCTCTGGAGCGTGGTTTCAAAATCGTGATGCTTTCGAACAACCTCTCCGTCCGGGTCAATAGCTTAGCCGCTCAACTCAACGTTTCGTGCTTTCCAAACGCGCTCAAACCGCTGCCGTTCGGCTTCCTGCGCGCGAAGCGGCGCCTCCAGCTGCGCCGCCGCGAGATTGCGGTCGTCGGCGATCAGCTCTTTACCGATGTACTCGGGGGGAAAATCTGTGGCCTGTACACGATCCTGACCGAGCCGATTGAGGGCAAAGATTTTGGAGTCACGCGGTTCTTCCGGTTTTTCGAACGCTTGATGCTGCGGGGGCGCCGAGGTTGAAGCTCGCGCTCATTGGCGATCCGGTCGAACAGAGCAGCAGCCCGCGCCTGCACCGGGGCTTCCTCGACGAAGCGGCTATCGACGGTAGTTACGTGACGATTCGGGTACCGCGCGGCGGCGGCGCCGCGGCGGTCCACCGCTTGCGTGACGAGGGATATACCGGGTGCAACGTTACTTATCCGCTCAAGGAAGAAGCGGTTACGCCTTGCGAGGTGCTCACCGAAGAGGCCCGCCGCGCGCAAGCCGTAAACACAATCTTCCTTGGGCGTCAGGTCGTCGGTACAAACACCGACGGCATTGGTGCGCGTAGCGCGATCGAGGCTTTGCTCGACGAGCCGGTTTCGCTCAAGCGAATTGGAGTGCTCGGTTACGGCGCGGCGGCGCGCGCAATTCTCGCCGAGCTGCACGACAACGACGTCTACACGTTTGTCTGGGGTCGCGACGAGGAGCGCGCACGCCAGACGTGCCGCCGCTTCGAAGCGCGATTGTGGCCAGGGGAGAATCCACCCGAAATCGTTATCAGCACGCTTCCGCCCGATACGCGCCTCCCGGAAGAGCTCGTGGCGGCGTTGCAAGTTCCCGACCTGGTAATGGATGCAAACTACGGCGCTCGTGCGACGCTCGCGCGCATTTTGGCTCGCGACGTCGTACCGGGCGACGCAATGTTGGAAGCGCAAGCGCGCGCGAGCTTCGATTTTTGGTTAGCCCACCTCGATCGCGTCGGGGGCGCGTGATTCGCCAATCCTACGTGGCGGAGAGGGAGGGATTCGAACCCTCGAGAGGCTCAACACCTCTGCTCGCTTTCCAAGCGAGTGCCTTCAACCGCTCGACCACCTCTCCTCATCGCCGATCTGCTGGGTCGATTGGGGGCCCCACCGTTGTAGTTGGGGTGCTTCTCGCACTGGTCCTCGTTGGAGCCACGCCGGCCGGGGGGGCACGTCACGCGGTGACCGGGCACTACAACGTGCCGCGTGAGACGGTTCCCAACCCCGTTGCAAGCCCTTCTGGCAACGTCGTTACCAATTCAGGCTTCGAGAGTGGGTCCATTGACGAGGGCTGGTATCAATGCGGCGACGTCAAGGCGTACACGACGACCGCGCATCCTTTTAGCGGCCTGTACGACGCATATTCCGGCACGCCCAGTGGCGCGGAGGAGCCGCAGGGCAACTCGGGCATCTGCCAACGCGTAACCGTTCCGCCGGCTGGTTTGCTGACGGCGCGGCTCTATCAGCTCTCGGACGAAAGCGACGCCACCTTTGCCTACGAAGAGGCAGACCTGCTCGACGCGCGCGGCAACGTCGTCTTGAATCTGTATCGAGCCGTCAATAATAAAGCCGCATGGAAACTGGGGAGGTGGAACCTCGCAGCGTACGCCGGACGAACGTTTTGGCTTTACTTCGGAGTGCACGGCGACGGTCACCCGGAGCTCTCCACAGAACAGTTCGTGGACGACGTGGTCTTGAGCACTGCGAACTCGCAGGTCTCAAAATAGGGAGCTTGGCACCTCCAGCGCGAACAAGTAATCATGCAATCGCCGGATCCGCGGCCGCTGCCCGATCGCCTCAATGAGCACCCAGAGCGAGGCTTTGCTCGCGCGCTATTTTGGATCGGTTTGGGAATTAGCGTGGCCGCCGTCGGCGCCACGCTTGCATATATTTCGCTGCGTTTGGCTTCTGCGCACGAGCGTGAAGATCCAACGACGCAGCGCATTCAAGAACTGATCGACGAAGCCAACTCGCTACTCAAGGCGCTTGACGACCAGAGACACAGCGCCTAACGACGGCACGATGCTCGAAAAGGGCGTCGAGCTCGAGCTTACATTCACCGATCTTCTCTCCAACGGCCAGGGGGTCGGCCGTGCGGGCGAGCTCGTACTTTTTTGTTTTGGTCCGCTTCCGCAAGAACGCGCTCGCGTCCGAATCATCGAAGTGAAACAGCGTTACGCCGTTGCGGATTTGATCGAGATACTCCAAGAGTCGCCCGATCGGACTCGTCCGTTCTGTCCCGTCTTTGGAATCTGCGGCGGCTGTCAACTGCAGCATCTCAGCTATGCCGCGCAGCTGCAATGGAAGCGCAACGTCGTGCGCGAGGCGCTGCAGCGCATCGGCGGCTTTGCGCAAGTTGAGGTTCGCGAAACGATCGGAATGACGCAACCGCGCGCGTACCGCAATAAGATGTCGCTTGTCGTGGATCACAACAGCGATCCGCCGGCGATCGGCTTCTACCGGCAGCGCTCACATCATATCGTTCCGTTAGATGCCTGCCCGATCGTGACTCCGAAGCTCAACGCCGATCTCGGGCGGCTGGATCTGATTCGTCGCGCTGCGCCGGTGAGTTCCATGCTCCGCGACGCCCGCCATCTGATCGCTCGCAGCGCGAGCGCGACGGGGAAGAGTCTTTTAACCATTACCACTGCCCGGCGTTCGGAAAGCGCTCGTCAAGTAGCGCCGCTGCTGCTCCGCGAGCTTCCTGCACTCGCCGGCGTCATCAACTCATTCGAGCTCTCGAGCGTCAATGCGGTTCTAGGGCGGCGTCAACGGCCGCTCGCCGGCGAAGCAGAGCTTGAAGAAACGATCGGCGGCGTGGTGTATCGCGTTTCGTCCGCCTCATTCTTTCAGGTCAACGTTGAAATCGTCGGTCGCATTTTTGCGCATCTCACGCCGTGGCTCGAGCTTCCCCAGCGCATCGTCGACCTCTACTGCGGCGTTGGAACGTTTGCGCTTTTCTTTGCTAAGCACGGCTGGAAAGTGCACGGTGTTGAAGAGAACTCCCAGGCGATCGCCGAAGCCGCTTCCAACGCGCGGCGCAACGGCCTCCAGCAATCGGTTGGGTTTACGACCGGGCGAATCGAGCAGCTCGTAGGCACGCGCGCGCTGTCCAAGGTGATGAGCGAGGCCGACGTGCTCTTTCTCGACCCGCCGCGCAAAGGATGTGCCGAGGTGACGCTCGCAGCAATTGCGGATATGCGCGTTCCGAAGCTGTGGTATCTGTCGTGCGATCCCGCGACGCTCGCACGGGATTCGAAGTTCCTGGTAGCCAAGGGCTACCGGCTCGGGACCGTCGTACCTTTCGATATGTTTCCACAAACCGGGCACGTAGAGGCGCTCGTTGCGCTGGAGTACGCTTAGAACTTGCCGCAGGACATCATCGACATAGGTTACGTTGCTAAACTAGCGCGTCTGGCGCTAAGCGACGAGGAAATTGAGGTCTTCCGGCGGCAGCTCGGCGATCTGCTCGGTCACGTAAACGCGCTCGCGGAGCTCGACATCGAGAGCGTCCCTGCAACGGCTCAAGTGATCGAGTCCCGCAACGTCATGCGTAAAGACGATCTGCGCCCCTGCCTTGACCGCGAACGCGTTTTGGCTCAGGCACCGCAGCGGCAGGGCGGGTTTTTCCGAGTGCCGCGCATCATCGCAGAGTAGGAACGCGCGGTGCCGGCGGAGTTGATCGAAAAGACGGGGGCCCAAATCGCCCATGAGGTTCGCTCGGGTAAGGTCAGTGCGGCTGAGATCACCGAAGCAACGCTCGCGCACGTCGAAGCGGTCGATGGGGCGATCGGCTCGTACTTGACCGTGCTGAGCGACTTCGCCCGATCGCAGGCGGCGCGCGTGGACGAACGCCTCCGTCAGGGCGAACAACTTGCGTTGGCGGGCGTGCCGATCGCAGTAAAAGACAATATGTGTTTGGAAGGGACGCGCACGACGTGCGGCAGCAAGATCTTGGAGCAATGGATCGCTCCGTATACTGCGACTGCCGTCGCTCGGATGCTCGAAGCCGGCGCCGTGCCGATCGGAAAAGCGAACTGCGATGAGTTTGCGATGGGAAGTTCTTGCGAAAACTCGGCGCTTGGCGTGACGCGCAATCCCTACGATCCGGCGCGCGTCCCTGGCGGGTCGAGCGGTGGCTCGGCCGCAGCCGTCGCGGCGTACGAGGCGACGATCGGCATGGGAAGCGACACGGGTGGCTCGATCCGGGAGCCGGGCGCATTTTGCAACCTCATAGGTTTCAAGCCAACCTACGGCCGAATTTCGCGCTATGGCTTGATCGCCTTCGCGTCGAGTCTCGATCAGATTGGTCCCCTGGCACGTACCGTCGAGGATGCGGCGCTGGCATACGACGCAATGGCCGGTTACGATGCAATGGACGCTACTTCGATCGATCGCTCTGGCCGAGCGCAGTGCCGGGGCGTTGCTCGAAGACTTGCGCGGGCTGCGCGTGGGCATCGTACGCGAGTTCGATACCAAGCCGCTCGGCAGCGACCTCGATGGGCGCTACCGGCAAGCGTATCGCGATCTCGAACAGCTCGGTGCCGAAATCGTCGAGGTTTCTCTACCCACCGCCGAATACGGAGTCGCAACCTATTACTTGATCGCGCCCGCCGAATGCTCGTCGAATCTGGCGCGGTTCGACGGCGTGCGGTATGGACTACGCGTCGAGGGAGACGACGTTCGGACGATGTATGACCGGACGCGGGCCGCCGGCTTCGGCGCGGAAGTCAAACGCCGTATTCTCATCGGCACCTACGCGCTTTCGAGCGGCTATTACGACGCATACTACGTTCGGGCGCAAAAGGCGCGCACGCTCATCGCGCGCGATTTCGATCGCGCGTTCCAACGCTGCGACCTAATCGCGTGCCCGGCCGCCAGCGGCCCCGCGTTTGAATTCGGTGCGAAGAGCGATCCGTACAGCATGTACCTGATGGACTACTATACGATACCTATGGCGCTCGCCGGCCTGCCCGCTCTATCGGTTCCCTGCGGCTGGAGCGTCCCTGCAGGCGGCAACGTGCCGATGCCGCTCGGCCTGCAGCTCTGTACGCCGCTCTTCGGCGAGAAGCTCCTGCTCGGCGCAGCGCACGCCTACGAACGCGCGACTCTCCATGCGCTCGCGCGCAAGCCGCCGCTCGAAGGCGTTCGCGCGTGAACGTCGCCTATGAGCCGGTCATCGGCATCGAGTGCCACGTCGAGCTCAGAACCGTCAGCAAAATGTTCTGTGGCTGTCCGAACGAGTTCGGCGGCGAGCCGAACACGAAGACGTGTCCGGTTTGCTTGGGCATGCCGGGAGCGCTGCCCGTGCCCAACGCTACGGCAATCGAGCATCTGATTACCGCCGCGCTTGCATTCGGCGCCAAAATTCCCGGCTTTTCGAAGTTCGACCGCAAAAATTACTTCTATCCCGACATGCCCAAGGATTACCAGATCTCGCAGTACGACATGCCGCTCGCGCTGGGAGGCGCGGTCAAGTACTGGCTCGACGATGGGAGGCTTCAGGAGTGCCGGCTGACTCGCATTCACCTCGAAGAAGATACGGGCAAGTCGACCCATGCCGGGTCCGGCGACGGTCGCATCGCGGGCAGCTCCTACTCCTTAGTTGATTTCAATCGCGCCGGGGTTCCGCTCATGGAATGCGTTTCCGAGCCGGAGCTGCACAGCGCCGCAGAGGCGATTGCCTACCTCGAATCCTTGCGGCGCACGCTGCTTGCGCTCGGCGTAAGCGACGTGAAGATGGAAGAAGGCTCGCTGCGCTGCGACGCCAACGTCTCGATCCGGCCCGCCGGCTCGTCGGAGCTCGGTACCAAGACCGAGATCAAAAACATGAACTCGTTTCGATCGGTCGAGCGCGCGATCGAGAGTGAAATCGCGCGGCAAATCGAGCTGGTGAGCTCGGGGGGACGCGTCGTTGGAGAAACGCGCGGATGGGACGAAATCAACGGCATCACCCACTCGATGCGCAGCAAAGAAGAGGCTCACGACTATCGCTACTTTCCCGACCCCGATCTCGTCCCGTTGGAGCTAGCGCCAACGGACGTCGCATCGCGCATGGCCGAGCTTCCAACCCTGCCGTGGCAACGCTTCGAGCAGTACACGGCGCAGTACGGCCTGCCCTCGAAGCAGGCTACACAGCTCATCGATAATCCCTCGCTTGGCAGATACTTCGACCGCGTCACCGCAAGCGGCGCCGATCCGCATCAAACGAGCAACTTCGTCCTTGGAGATCTGTCGCGGCTCGCCAACGAGACCGGCGTCGCGGTCGGCAACTCGAACGTTTCGCCCGAACACCTTGCCGAGTTGATCGTCTTGGTTGAAACGAAGCGCATCAACTCCAAGATCGCCAAGGAGCTCCTCGGGCGCATGTGGGAGGGTGCGGGCGCTCCCGCGGCGATCGTGGAGCGAGAGGGTCTCGCGCAGACGACCGACCGCGCAACGATTGAACGCTTCGTTGACGAGGTTCTCAGATCGCACGAAAAAGTCGCCGCCGAGTTTAGGACGGGAAAGAGCAACGTCCTGGGTTTTCTCGTTGGTCAGGTGATGAAAGTCTCGCGCGGGAAAGCCGAACCCGCGCTCGTTAACGAGTTGGTGCGCAAAAAGCTCTCTTCTTAGGACTACCCTCCTCTCATGATGCTGGCGGACGACCGAACGCTCGAGGCACTCGATTTTACCGCAGTACGCGGTCGCGTTGTAGCCGCGACTCGGACGCAGCGCGGTAGGACGTACGCGCTCGAGCTTACCGCGTACTCAGACTTCGATCGCGTACGCGGCGAGCAGGTTCACACCGAAGCGGTGCGCTCACTGGTCGCCGGCTCCGATTTTCAGGTAATGCCGGCGATCGATACTGCACCGCTCACGGAGGCGGCGCAGCTTGGACGAACGCTCGCTGGAGCCGACCTACGCGCGGTCGGCGATGCGGTCGCAGCGGCGGCTGCAGCCCACCGTACCGTGCGCGACCACGCCGATCTCGCCGACGTCGTGGCAGGCTATACGCCGCTGCGCGAGCTGATGCGCGCCATCGTCGATGCGGTCGACGAGCGCGGCGCGGTTCTCGATCGCGCCTCGCCGGCGCTCGGGCGCATCCGGCGCAACCTCGCGCAATCGCAGGCCGACGCGCGTGCGCGCGTCGGCGCGATCCTGAGCTCGACGAAATACGCAAAAGCGATTCAAGACCGAATCGTTACCATTCGCAACGGGCGCTTCGTCGTTCCGATCAAAGCCGAGCTCGCGGGAGCGTTGCCCGGCATCGTTCACGACACGAGCTCGAGCGGGCAGACGCTTTTCATCGAGCCGCTCGCGGCGCTCGAAACGAATAACCGCGTCCGGACGCTGCAAATTGAAGAAGAGCGCGAAGTGCAGCGAATTCTCGACGCGCTCTCGCGTGAGGTCGGAAGTCACGCCGCCCAGATCGACGCCAACGTCGAGATGCTGGCGCGCCTCGACGTGCTTGGCGCAAAGGCGGAGTTAGCTTTCCAAAGCAGGAGCGTCGTCCCGGAATTGAGCGACGCGCCGTCTCTGGCCATCGAACGGGGGAGGCATCCGTTGCTGGGCGAGCGCGCGGTGGCGCAATCGCTGGCAGTGGACGAAACGAACCCGCTGCTCGTCATCAGCGGACCGAACATGGGCGGGAAGACCGTCGCCCTCAAGATGGCCGGTCTCTTTGTCGTCATGGCGTATTGCGGCTTGCAGATTCCGGCGGCGCGCAGCTGCATCGGACGCTTCGAGCGTGTCGTCGCCGACATTGGCGACGAGCAGTCACTCATGGCCAATGCTTCGACTTTTTCGGCGCGCTTAGAGCGGATGCGCGAAATCATCGAACGCGCCGACACCCTGACGCTGGCGATCGTCGACGAAATCGGTGGCGGCACCGAACCAACGGCAGGCGCGGCGCTGGCGATTGCGATGTTGGAGCGTCTCCTCGAACGCGGCGCGCGCGCGATCGTCTCGACGCACTCGCTCGAGCTCAAACTCTTCGCGCACGGCACGCCGGGAGTTACAAACGCCAGCGTGCGCTTCGACCCAAGAACCTTCGCGCCGACTTTCGAGCTCGAGGTAGGTACGCCCGGGCAGTCCTTGGCATTTCCACTCGCGACGCGCTTAGGAATCGATGCGCGGATCGTCGAGCGGGCTGCAGCGCTGCTCGAACGGCGCGAACTCGATTACGAGGCGGCGTTGACCGAGCTCGCGCTGCGCAGCAACGAGCTGCGAGAGGAGCGCTCCGAGCTCGCAAGCGAGCGTCGCGATCTTTCGCGCGAGCTCGAGCTCTTGCAGCGCGATCGCGGGGAGTTCGACGTCGAGCGGCGTCGTTTCAGTGCGCGCGCTGAAGAACGCCTGCAGCAAACTCTGCGAGACTTCGTGCGCGAGCTCGAGCGGCGCGCCTCCCAACACGGCTCGAGCGGCACACGGCGAGCGGGAAAGGTAACATCGTCGCAGGCGGCGCTACTCGCGCAGACGATCGAGTCGGTACGCCGAGATCTCGGAATCGCTCCCGACGACGCCGACGAGCCTGAAAGCGGCATCTATTCGCCGGGCGATCGTGTGAGGATCGTTTCGTTGAACCAGGAAGGAATCGTCGCTGAGGACTGGGAGCAAAGGTTGCTCGTTTCGGTCGGTTCAATGAAGATGATGGTGGAGAAGACCGACGTACGTCGCGAAGAGCCTGTCAAGCGTGCGCAACGTTCCGAATCTCACGCTCAAACGCGGTTGGCTGCCGCGCAGCGTTCCGCCGCCGATCTCGACGTTCGTGGCAAACGATACGCCGAGGCGCAACCGCTGGTCGAGCGATGGATCGATGACGCTTTCCTCGCGGGAAACACCCCGCTGCGGTTGATTCACGGCAAGGGGACCGGCATGCTCGGACGGGGCTTGCAAGAGTATCTGCGCGGCCATGCCGCAGTGAAGAGCTTGCGCTACGGCAACGAAGAGGAAGGCTCGACCGGCGTCACGCTCATCGAGTTGCGTATGTGAAGCCGACCGACGCGCGCGAGCTGCTCGAGGAATTCAATCACGTTGAAACCGTCGCGGACTTTGAGGAGCGGCTTGCATTAGGGCGCCCGCTGCGGGTCAAACTCGGCATCGACCCGACCAGCCCAGACCTTCACCTCGGTTTCATGGTCGTGCTGCATCCGCTGCAGCGCTTCGCCGAAGCAGGTCATCACGTCACCTTGATCATCGGCGACTTTACCGCGCGTATTGGCGATCCGAGCGGCCGCAACGTCACGCGGCCGCAGCTTTCTCGCGAAGAGATCGAAGCGAACATGCGCGCCTACCGGGAACAAGCCGGCAGAGTGCTCGACCTCGAGCGCATCGAGCTGCGCTACAACTCTGAATGGCTCGACGCGCTGACGCTTGCCGATCTCGTGAAACTGCTGGCAAAGACGACCGTGGCCCAGATGCTCGAGCGCAACGATTTTCGCGAGCGCTATGACTCGGGTGTGCCCATCGCGCTGCACGAGTTTCTCTATCCCATCGCGCAGGCATACGATTCGGTTGCGATCGAAGCCGACGTCGAGCTAGGCGGCGACGATCAGCTCTTCAACTTGCTGCTTGGACGCCAGTACCAACGCGAGTTCGGACAGGCTCCCCAGATCTGCGCGACGGTGCCCTTACTCGTTGGGCTCGACGGCCAGAAGAAGATGAGCAAATCGTTCGCAAACTACGTCGGCGTCGCCGAGCCGGCGCAAGAGCAATTCGGTAAGCTGATGAAAGTTGCCGACGACCTGCTGCCGATCTACGCGCGGCTTGGCGCATTTCGCTCGCGCGCCGACTCGCAACGGCTTGCCGAGGAGCTGGCGGCGGGACGCGCAAATCCACTCGAGGAGAAGAAGCGCCTGGCGCAAGAGATCGTCGCGCGTTACCACGACCCCGCTACGGCCGCGCGCGCGCGCGAATACTTCGAGCGGACCGTTCAGCGCCGCGAAATTCCCTGGGACGAGCTCGCGGAGATGGATCTCGGTGATTGCAAGCGCGTCTCCGAGGTTTTAGTTAAGGCAGGTTTTGCGGAGAGCCGGCGCGCCGCCGAGCGGCTCATTTCGAGCAATGCCGTAAAAATTGACGGCAGCGCCGTTCGCGACGTCCACGCGGTCTGGAGCGGCTCCGCGCCTGCCGTTCTTTCGGTAGGCTCCCGACGGTTCGTTCGGGTGCTGGCGCGCAGCGGAGCCAGTTCATCGACGGTCGAGTAGCTCCCTGATCTCTGAGGGCGTAAACACGTACGCCGTCTTGCAGTACTCGCAGTGGCCTCGGTGCGATCTCGTTCGCTGGTGAGCCGAACGAGTTCGTCCGGCTCCGAAACCCAAAAGCACCGCCTCAACCTTCGCGCGACTGCACCGGCACGCGAAACGCACGTCCATCGAGTGCTGCGAGCGCAGCTCGAAGTCGCCGGCGAGCTCGCGCAGCAACGTGCCGGCATCGGGGGTTTGAGCGATCAGTTGCGTTACCGGCGGCATGGCTGCCGCACGTGCCTCGAATAGCTGCGAGCGCACGTTCGTCGGCTCCGGGGAGCGCCCGCATGAGAATTCCGCCGGCGGCGAGGACTCCGCTCGGATTTGCTAGCACGCCGAGCGCGACGATGCTCGGGATTTGCTCCGACTGCGCGAGATAGACAGCCAAATCCTCAGCGATTTCGCCCGACTGCAATGGCACGACGCCGACGTAGGGCTGTCCGACGTCGCTCGATCGCGTCACCTGCAGCGACCCGTCGCCGACGGCGCCGGCGACGTCAAATTTGCCCCGTGCGTCGATAGGGAGCTCGACGCGTCCGTTGCGAGCGTAACCTCGCGCACCGGCGGTGCGATCGTCGATCAGCCACGCATCAGCCGCGAGCCTTCCCAGCGGTCCGTCGCCGGCGATTTGCAGTGAGATGCGTTCGTTGCCTTTAAGGCTCGCACTAAAGAGAGCGGCTCCCGTCGTGAGGCGTCCGACTGCCGCGGTAGCGGTAGGCCAGAGATCGTGCCGGTCGCGGATTTCTGCAACGAGCTCGGTCGTAATCGCAGCCACGAGCGCGACTCCTGATTCCGGGTTTGATGCGGCGAGCAGCGTGTCGGGCATGAGCGCCTCTGGTCCGGAGGCCCGTGCTTTTCCTCCAAAGAAGCGAAAGCGATGGGCGTTTTGGTTTTGCACGGACCGAACCTCAATTTACTTGGGAGCCGGGAACCGGAAATCTACGGAACACAAACGCTTGCGGAGCTAGACCAAGCGGTCGTGGCCGGCGCAAAGGATCTAGGCATGGAAGTTCGTTGCGAGCAATACAATTCGGAGGGCGCGATTATCGATGCGCTTCACGCCGCTGCGACGTCCTATGCCGGAATCGTGATCAATCCCGGCGCCTACGCCCATTACTCGTACGCAATCCGCGACGCGATTGCCGCGATCGCGATTCCCGTCGTAGAAGTACATCTGTCGAACATCGCCCGACGAGAAAGATTTCGCCGCACGAGCGTGACGGCGGCCGCTTGCCGCGGCGTCGTGAGCGGTTTTGGGACCCTTGGCTACGTTCTGGCACTACGCGCGCTGCGCGAAATCCTGGCGAGCTGAGAAAAGCAGGAAGGCGCCTTCCCGTTGCAGATTGCTCTATCGTACCGGATAGGAGATGCCACGTTGACGAAGGTCGATGTAATTGATGCCGGGACGCAATCCCAAGACCGGCGAAAAAATCAGAGCCGCCGACCGTCGGCGGAGCACGATTACGCAAGAAGAAGCACTCCAGAAAATCGAGCGGGCTGTAGCGAAGCTTGGTTATCGCGCTAGTCTGGGGGACTAGAGATCGCTGGTTCGAATCCAGTCAGCCCGACCACTCATGAAAATTGGAACGCTCGAAATGAAAATCGCGCGAGTTGAGGGATTTCAGGTGCGCATTCGAACGTCCGACGGCCGCGACATTCGATCGGATCGCGAAGGAATGCCGACCTGGCCGTACGAGAAAGGCGCGCGCGATCGATGGTCGGTCGCGCGATGGAAGCAAGATCGCTTCATCAGCCTCTATCCGGGTTTCGGTGTAGACGTGCTTGACGGCGACGGCGAGATCGTCGAATTTGGACAGACGCTGCTCGAAACGGTGCGCGAAAGTTACGATTAGCCGTCGACTGCCGTCAATAAACAAAGTCAACTTATCGGCGTGTAAAAGGAAAGAAAGCAGGCTCGTCGCCAAGTACGCGCAGCTAGAACGGGAGGTGCGCGCTTGCAGTGCCGGGTGGCCGGATTATTATTTTTCGTGCTTCTTGCAAGCGCAGGAATCGTTGCGTGCAGCGCGGGCAGTTCTTGGCAAGCTTCGAACGGATCGCTGCCCGAAACGCGGAGGTCGCTCGCCGCTCACCGTACGCCGATCTCGCACGTCGTCATCATCATTCAAGAGAACCGCAGCTTCGATAATTTGTTCGCCACGTTTAGCGGCGCGAACGGAACGACGGTCGGAAAAGCCGAGCCGATGCCGTCGCGAATTGCGAGCGCGTGTGCAGCGACTAGCCAGCCGGTCATAACGAAGCCGACAACGGTTCCGCTGACGAAAGTAAATCTGCTCGGCAAGGGCTTTTCACCGAATAATTGGGACTGGGACCAAGATCTCGCGCACGACTACCGGCACGGCTATCTCGGTGACTGTGACGCCGGCGGAAACGGCTCCAACTCCAAGCCCAACTCGTCGAACGTCTGCACCATGGATGGATTCGACCGCTCGTACTCCGGTCCGAACGGTTCGGGCTCGAAGACGGGGCACCCGACGTGCACGTACACGTATCAGTACGTCGACCCGCAGGACATTCAACCGTACTGGGACATGGCAAAACAGTACGTGCTAGCCGACAACGCGTTTCAGACGCAAGGCAGCGAGAGTTTCACGGCGCATCAGGATCTGATCGCGGGCGGCACCGCAATCGAGCCGTCCCAGAGCGTCATCGACGATCCAACGTACTGGCCATGGGGATGCGACGCGCCGGCCGGCGTGCGCACTTCTCTGCTGACGACCAAGGGTAAGTATCTGCAGGACAAAGGCCCGTCTCCGTGCTTCGAGTACGAAACGATGCGAGACTTGCTCGACGCGGCGGCAATCTCGTGGAAGTTCTACGCGGTGAAGGTCAACGGCGGCAACGCCGGCATCTGGAGCGCCTTCCAGGCGATCGACGCCGTGCGCCACAGCAAAGAATGGGGAACCAACGTGACGTGGCCCGATACGAAGATCTTTGACGACATCAAGGAAGGGCATTTGCCGGCCGTTTCCTGGATAACTCCCGATGGCTTGAACTCCGACCATCCGGCCGAAGTAAATCCAAAGAACGATAAGGCCGAAGATGAGGGCCCGTCGTGGGTAGCCTCGGTCGTCAACGCGATCGGTCAAAGCAAGTACTGGAAGAGCAGCGCGATCGTCGTGCTCTGGGACGATTGGGGCGGCTTTTACGATCACGTACCGCCGCCTTTCTACGACGATCAAGGAGGGCTTGGTTTCCGCTTCCCGATGATCATCATTTCGCCGTACGTGCAACCGCACGTCGAGCACACGCAGTACGAAACGGCCAGCGTGCTCAAGTTCATCGAAAAGAATTGGAACCTCGCGCTCGCTCGGAAAAGAAGATCAGCGCGCCACGAGCATCGGCAACGCGTTCGACTTCAATCAGTCGCCGCGTCGGTTCAAGGTGATTTCGGCAAAATATTCGCGAGCGTTCTTCCTGCAGCAAAAGCCGTCCGGGCTGCCGCCCGACACCGAGTAGAAGGAAAGCACTCTGATGCGCGCAAGTGCGGCCGCGCTCTGTTTTTTCGCTCTGGCGATGACGGCCGGAATCGTCGCATGCGGCGGCGGTGGAGCGCCGGCCGCAATGCCGGTCCTTCCGCGCGCTGGTTTCATCTCGCAATCCAAGTCCCGCATCAAGCATGTCGTGATCGTCATTCAGGAGAACCGCAGCTTCGATAACTTCTTCGCGACTTTTCCCGGCGCGGACGGCACGAAGACCGGAAAGGCCGCCGCCATGTCCGGTTCGGAACAGAGCTATTGTCGGGATCACGGCATGCCGGTCATCACCAAACCGACGAGCGTCCCATTGACGCAAACCGACCTGATCGGCTCGGGCTTTGGCTCGAGCGGGAAGTTTGACGAAGACACCGACCTCGATCACATTTATAGCGGCTTTCAGCTCGAGCGCGACCACCAGCGAATGGACGGCTTCGACCTCGCGGGCTCCGGGGCCGACGGCAGCGGTCTGCCGACGTGCACGTACGCCTATCAGTACGTCAATCCAGCGCAGATCGCGCCGTATTGGGACATTGCAAAACGCTACGTTCTCGCCGATCACACGTTTCAAACCCAAGGCAGCGGCAGCTTCACGGCGCACCAAGATCTGATCGCCGGCGGAACGCAGATCTCGAATAACGAAGCGCTGATCGATAACCCGACCTACTTTCCGTGGGGCTGCGACGCCAACCCGCCGGTACGGACCGCCTACATCAAGCGCGGCGGCAAAGTCTATCGCTACGGTGGCCCGTTTCCGTGCCTGACGCTATTCGACGTTGCGCGATCTGCTCGATGCCAAGGACGTCTCGTGGAAGTTCTACGCCGTCCAAGTGCAAAAAGAGAGCGGTTGCGAACACGGTGATACGGCCGGCATTTGGAGCGCCTTCGACGCGATCAAAGCGGTTCGCTATAGCGCGGACTGGAAGAAGAACGTGACGCGCAGCAACAAGCTGTTCTTTAGCGACGTCGCAAAGCGCAAGCTTCCGGCCGTTTCGTGGATCACGCCCGACGGATTGAACTCCGACCATCCGGCCGAGCATACGCGCGCGGCCCCGCCTTGCGGAAACGGCGGACCCCCGGGGGATACCGGGCCGTCGTGGGTCGCATCGATCGTCAACACGATCGGCGAGAGTCCGTACTGGGACTCCACCGCGATCGTCATTTTGTGGGATGATTGGGGCGGTTTCTACGATCACGTCGCGCCGCCGCACCGCGAGGCTGGCAGGGCGGCCCGGGCTTTCGCGTGCCGATGCTGATCGTTTCGCCCTACGTCAAACCTCACGTCGACCACACCGTCTACGAATTCGGCAGCATCCTGCGCTTCATCGAAGACGTGTGGGATCTTGGATCGCTCGGAAAGAACGACGCCCACTCGACGAGCATCGGCAACGCCTTCGATTTTACGATGTCGCCGCGTAAGTTCCAAAAGATCGCTGCAAAGTATTCGCGCGACTACTTCCTGCACCAGCAACCCTCGGGCATCGCGCCCGACACGGAATGATCGGAACGTCATGAAGGCTGGAGCGTTTGTTTATGGACGGCTTTGGTTTGCGCCGGACTCGCGCTGGCGGGGTGCGGCGCAGCCTCTTCCTCGCTTCCGAGCAGAATGCCGCTCGAGCCGATGGGTCGTGCAGCGAGCTCGCCGATCAAACACGTCGTGCTGATCGTTCAGGAGAATCGCAGCTTCGATAACCTCTTTGCGACGTTTCCCGGCGCTCACGGTGCGACTCGCGGCAGAGCCAAGAAGCCCAAAGGGAAGCGGTACGTCGACAAATGGGTGACCCTCACAGCCTCTCCGCTCGTGACCCTCGAATTATCGGTAGCGATCTGCAGCACTGCCACAAGGCCTTTGAAACCGATTATGACGGCGGTAAGATGGATGGCTTCTATCTGGAAGGAAAGGGCACTTGCCCGACGGGAGTTCCGGCCAAAGCGCTGCCCTATCAGTACGTGCAGAAATCCGACATCAAGCCGTACTGGGAGATCGCCAAGCACTGGGTCTTGGCCGATGAGATGTTCCAAACCCAAGGCAGCGGCAGCTTCACCGCTCATCAAGACCTCATCCGCGGCGACACCTGCATCGAAGCGTGCAGCTCGGCGTCATCGAAGACCAAGAGCCTCGTCGACAACCCAACCTATTGGCCGTGGGGCTGCGACGCACACAAGAGCGTCAACACGAACACCATCAACGTTGATGGTCAAGTCTATCCGGGCGGCGGCCCGTTCCCGTGCACGAATAATTTCAAGATCAAGTCTGCAGGCTATGCCACGCTGCGCGACTCGCTCGATGCGGCAGGGGTGTCGTGGAAGTATTACACGCCATGCTTCAGCGGCTCGAAGCAACCCGGCTGCACTCCCAGCTCCGACTGCAACGGCGGCGTAAATACTTGCGATGGCGACTTGCTCGATGCATTCGACGTCATCTATCCGGTTCGTTACGGTGCACAATGGGGCTCGAACGTTTCCTGGCCGGAGACGAATATCTTGAACGACATCAAGAACGCCGCGTTGCCGGCGGTCTCGTGGGTGATTCCCGAAGATGATGAAAACGATCATCCCGGAGATGCGCACGACGAAGGCCCGCAGTGGGTCGCAAGCGTCGTCAACGCCATCGGCGAGAGCGCCTACTGGAAATCGACCGCGATTATCGTCATCTGGGACGATTGGGGAGGCTTCTACGACAACGCGGTCCCGCCGCAATATAAGGACGTTGCGGGCGGCCTTGGCTTTCGCGTCCCAATGATGGTCCTCTCGCCGTACGCGATCGCCGGCTCGGGAGGCAAAGGCTATATCTCGCACACGCCGTACGAGTTCGGCAGCATCTTGAAATACATCGAGCAAAATTGGAACCTGGGATCGCTGGGAACGACGGACGTGCGCGCCGCCTCGATCTCCGACGTCTTCAACTACGGGCAGGCGCCGCGTAGCGTTTTCGCAGATCGCATCGAAGCGCTCGGCGCAGTACTTCATCAACAAACCCCACATCGCGCAGCATGGCGATCCGGAGTAAACGCGCGGCGCTGCTTGCGGGTCTTGCGCTGGCCGGCTGTTCGCTCGGTTCGCAATCCTCCGGTGCCCTACATGCAGAGCGCTGCCGCATTGCGTTCGCTCGCGCAAACCGGCGCCGGCAAGATCAAGCACGTCGTCTACATCGTGCAGGAGAACCGCAGTTTCGACGACCTCTTCCAAGGCTATCCCGGCGCGCGACACCGTCTCGAGCGGCAAGGATTCGAAGGGTCACACCGTCGTGCTTAAGCCCGCGCCGCTTTCGGACCAGTACGTCATCGATCACTCGGCCGCAGCGATGTTCGCCGCATGCAACGGGACCGGGAAGCTGCCGGGGACGCATTGCCGGATGAACGGCTTCAACAACGAGTTGTTTAGCGGCGGTCCGCCAGGCGTCAAATACCCGATGTACGTCTACGTTCCGCATATCGGACACCAAGCCGTACTTCGATATGGCGCACGAAGGCGTCGTGGCCGATCGCATGTTCCAATCGCATCTTGACGAGAGTTTCGTCAGCCACCAATACATTATCGCCGCGCAGGCGGCCTCGAGCGTCGACCTGCCGTATATGGGGCTTGGGGCTGCGAGGCCAGCGGTGAGCGTCACGGTGGCGACGATCACGCAAGAGCGACACGTACGGGCCCAATCAGCAGCGCCTGCTTCGATTACCAGACGCTCGGCGACGAACTCGACAAGGCGCAACTCTCCTGGCGCTTTTACGCAAGCCATACGGCAGCGCCTCGAGCGGAACCGGAGGGTACTGGTCCAGCTATCAGGCCGTCAAGCACATCTACTACGGGCCCGATTGGAAGAAAGTCATCTCGCCGAATTGGAAGTTCATCACCGACGTGCGCGCCGGAAAACTCGCCAACTTTACGTGGATCACGCCGGTCTGCGACGACTCCGATCACGTCAACTGCCCCGGCGGCTACGGCCCTTCGTGGGTCTCCGCGCTGGTCAATACGGTCGGCAAGAGCAAGTTTTGGGACTCGACGGCCATCTTCGTGCAGTGGGACGATTGGGGCGGCCTCTACGACCACGTTCCGCCGCCGTACGAGGATTACGACGGACTTGGGCTTCCGCGTTCCGCTGCTCGTGATCTCGCCGTACGCCAAACACGACTACGTTTCGCACGTGCAGTACGAAACGGCGAGCGTGCTGCGCTTTGCCGAAGATCTCTTCGGCCTCGGTCAGCTCGCCGCGGCCGACAAACGCGCGAACTCACCTGCGCTCGATTGTTTCGATTTCTCGCAAAAACCGCGGCCGTTCGTGAAGATCAAGGCGCCGTTGCCGCCGAGGTTCTTCATGCACCAACACGACGAGTACCAGGCTCCCGATTACGAGTAGCGTTACCCTGGCGTCTGCTCTTCGTTTGCCAGAGAACCACGGCATCACTCAAGCGCTTGTGCTTGGGCGATTGCCTCATCTTCAGTCATCGTCGCGCCGGCGGTCATGAGACGCGTCAGTTCCTGCTCGCCGATTGCGGACCGAAGGAGTTCCAGCGCCTTGTCGTATTCTGGCAGGCCATACTTCTTGGGGATTCCATGCTTCGCGAAGCAATTATCAACGAAGCCGAAGATATGAGCTGCCGCCGCAAACGGTGCAGATGTGGCACCACCTCGTAGATGTGAGGTCAACAAGCCTAATACCGCGAGTTGCTGCAGCAATGTGGCGACCACCACCGGGTACCCGACTCCACGCGCGAGTTCGAACGCCTCAAGTGCGGACGCCCGAGCCTCCTCGTATCGACCCAGCGCGATAAGATTTTTTGGAATACCGGCCATGCAAGCAACAAGATCGGGCAGCACCGAGGGACCCAGTCGGCGGTAAGCTTGCACCGCGTCGGTCGCGAGTCGTAGAGCCGCTTCGGGATCGCCCGCATCATACTCGTTGCCCGAAAGAGCGGTCGTTATGGACGCCGCAAGGGACTCCGCGCCGACGGCGTGAGCGAGCCCAAGCGCCTCGGTATATGCCGTGCGGGCACCGGCGAAATCATCGACCAGCGTTCGCGCGAGTGCCATTGCCCGTAGGACGTCAGCGGCAAGGCGCCTATAGCCTAACCTGCGCGCTGCCTCCAATGCCTGTTCCAGAAGCGGCTCTGCCTCTGCGAACCTCTCGAAAATCACGAGCGATTGGCCCGCTAAGTGCTGCGCCTGAGCGATTCCGACGAGGTCTCCGCAGTTCCCGATACCGCTCTAATGCCCGCTCGGCAGCAGCGAAGGACGCCGCGCGTTCCCCGAGCCGTCCGGCAAGGTATGCGTCGGCGAGTTCGAGGCGCGCTATCAGAACAGACGGCGTGGTTTCATCAACCACTTCGAGTGCCGCCGCCACCCAACGCCTTGCCTCCATCACCGAGAGGCTACGCCCGACCACGTGGCGTGCTCCGGCCAAACGCTGGCCCAGGACGATTTCACGGCGCTTGGCGAGCGCCCAATCCAGTGCGGCACGCCAGTTTTCTGCCTCGACATTGGCTTGTGGGAGCCACTCTCGATCGGGTGTCGTTTCCCACGCATCGTTAAGCCGCTCCGCCAGTTGCACGAAAAAAACCGCATGGCGGCGCGCTACTTCCTCCTGCTCACCGCGCGCTTTCAACTTGTCTTTCGCGTACTGCCTCGAAGACTCTAAGAGTCGATAGCGCTGCACGTTGCCCGCCAACTCCGCCACCAATAGCGATTTGCGTGCGAGCGATGCGATGAGATCGATCACGTCGAGTTCATCTTCGCCTTCTATCCCGCAGACGGAGGTTGCGGCCTCGAGCGTGCAGCCACCAGCGAACACCGAGAGCGACTCGAAGAGCCGCTGCTCGCGCTCCGTCAGCAGATCGTAGCTCCAGTCGATAAGAGCGGTCATCGTCCGATGTCGCGGCAATGTCCGTGAATCGGCACTCGTGAGAAGTCGGAAGCGTTCGTCCAACCGCTCAGCAATTTGGTGCGGCGCAAGAACGTTTACCCGCGCGGCGGCAAGCTCAATGGCGAGCGGAATGCCGTCCAACCGGCGGCAGATCTCGACCACGTCGGGCGCGTTATCGTCGCTGAATGAAAAGCCCGAGTAAGCAGCGACTGCACGATCCACGAATAGGGTAACCGCGCCGTGCGAAAGTGCATCGCGGAAATCTCGGGATGAATCGGGCACCGCGAGCGACGGAAGGCGGTAAACCCGCTCGCCGGCGACCTCCAGCGCTTGCCGGCTCGTGGCTACGATGTGCACCGATGGGCAAGCCTGCACGATGCGGGCCGCAACTTCGCCGGCTCCAGCGATAAGGTGCTCACAATTGTCTAGGATTAATAGTATCCGGCGCGCCTTGAGGTACGCGATAACGACGTCAAGCGCGGATCCGCTGGTTGAAGGAAGTTGTAAAGCACTGAGGAGCGTGGTCTCCACAAGAGCTTGCTGCTCAAGCGGCGCGAGGTCCACGAGCCACGCACCGTCTCTATGATCGTCTCGAATCTGATCGCAGAGCTGCACGGCAATGCGCGTCTTCCCGACGCCGCCGGCCCCAGTGATGGTCACGAGACGATTCTCCCGGAGCAGCGCTGCTAGCTCATCGAGTTCGCGTCCGCGCCCAACGAACGAGGTGAGCTGCAGTGGGAGATTGTTGCGCGCCGTTGCTTGGCTGCCCGAGGGCACGAGCCGTAAGAGTGACACGTTGCGAACCTCGCCGCGCCGGGGTGGGCGCGACGTATCGACCGCGCTTCGCAAGAGCGCGTCACGCTGCGGCGCCAAATTGAGCGCGCGTGCGAGGAGTGTCAGTGTGTCATTATGAGGGCGGGTTCGCGCACCACGCTCCAGCGTACTGATTGCCTCGACGCTGAGCTTTGACCGCTCGGCAAGGTCTTGCTGCGTCATCCCCGCGTCGAGGCGAAACTGCCTCAGCAGCGTCCCGAAGTGGGCTCCCCCGGCAGCCTCCATCGGCCCTCCGATTCGCCAGCCTAATCGTACGGGTTATTTGTACGGGCGTACCTGGAGTTCTTCTTTCGGCGGGCAGACAATCAGGAGTGCCGATGGCTCAACGACGTCGGCGTTGCGACTTCGCTTTTAAGGAGGATTCAACCATGTTCACATCTAGCGCGGTGGGCCGGAGCTTACCGTATCCGTGACCCTTGCAATGCTGGCCGGCTGCGCCGGCGCTACCCAGGTGGCTACGGGGAGTTTGCCCCAAGCTCAAGGCCCCACAACGCAGTCCGCCCAGTGGCAGCGTTTGCAAGATCCACGCCTCTACAGCATCCTCGCGTTGCACAAACGTATCATTTCTGGCAAGTCTGTCAGGACGCCCAGCTTCATGAGCCCCGATGCCGTGGGCAAGCCGCTGCTCTTCGAGTCCAACGACAGCAATGGTGCCGTTGACATTTACCTGCAACGCTGGAAGCAGAAGATGGTGGGACAAATTACAGGTCTATGCGGCCGGGGGTCTCGCCACCGACATGTCGGGAAACCTGTATGTCGCAAATGTATAGCTACTCGGAGCCAGGTATACCGGTTTATGCACCTCCCTACACGGGATCACCGAAATTAGTGTTAAACGCTGCCGGTTATTCGCCTAACGACGTTGCCGTTTCCCGCCAGGGTGTCGTCGGCGTAACGAACTACTGTAAGCTCCCCAGTTGCGCAAATAATACTGGTAGCGTCGCCTTCTACGCTCACAACTCAACGACTCCATGCGCGACGGTTACGGACCCCAACTTCTTGTATATGTTATGGGACGCATTTGACGGCAAGGGGAATCTCTACATAAACGGGCAGGACTCGAGCGGCAATACGCTTGTTGGTGAGATCACGGGCGGTTGCAAAGCGAAGAAAGTTCGCATTCTTACCGCATCACCAAGTACCACCTCTTACCCCCATTCGGCATTCAAGTGGATAAGTGCGGCCGGATCGTCATGCTTGCTTTCGATGGCAGTATAATGGACCTCGATTTCTTTAAAGCGCCGAAGCGCGGCTCGCTCGGCAGCCCGGTCGCTTACGTCCACCTCGTTACTCCGGCTCTCGTTGTCGACTTTGCTTTTTCGGCATCGAATGACCACGTGTACACGGCGGAGCAGGGTGACGGGGGCCTAGGGAACACGTACGATTTTCCGTCGGGCGGTATGCCCGTAAAAACCATTACCCTAGGTGGATCTCCGGTGAGCGTAGCCGTTACCCCGCCGCTCGTTCCGTAAGGAGCTTTCGAAACTGTCATTCCTCGAACTCACTTTGCACTTCAGGAGAACTCAATCATGCGCGCTTTCAAAGCCTCAAGTTACAAGCTCACGGTAGCCGTGGCTCTCGCGATGCTAGCCGGTTGTTCCAGCCGGCAGTTCGCAGATGGCTCCGCCGTCGCCTGGCTTAGCCCCGGGCGGCCCCGAATCGGTTCGCAACTCTTTTTTGCAACCAGACAAGACGGTGACGTCGCAGAGCTTCTTCACCCCGGACGCTAAGGGGAAACCTCTCGTATTCATCTCGATCCCCACAAAGCAACGTTGTTGACATCTTCCTTCAGGCCGGCACGAATAAGATGGTCGGCCAAATCAAAGGTCTATCCCAGCCGCTCAGTCTCGCCACCGACATGGCGAATAATCTTTACATCGCAAGTAATTGGCCGGACCGTCTCCGTGTATGCGCCCCCCTACACGAAGGGGCCGAAGTTGACCCTTCATACTCCCGGTTATTCCGTCAATACAGTCGCCGTCTCGCTTGAGGGTGTCGTCGCAGTGGCATTGCGCTGTGATACCTCGAGCTGCCCGACGCAGTATTCAGTCAGCTTCTACGCCCGGAATTCTACGACGCCGTGCACGACGGTAGCAGTGCCGAACATGGAGCGGCCGCCGCGGCGTTTGACAGCGCGGGGAATCTCTTCATGGCTGGACAGGGCAACGGCAATATCATCGGCGAAATCCGGGGCGGTTGCAAAGCGAAGAAAGCCAGGTTGCTCACGACCCATAATACCTTGGGCACCCTGAGCGGCATCCAAGTCAACAAGGCAGATCAGATCGCCATCCTGGGTCTAGATACTGGGGTAATCTACACCTACAACCACCCGACCAAGAAAGGCTCTCTCGGTAAGCCTGTCTCGAGGACCCTACTTAAGCCCGGTACGGGCGGCTGGAGCTTTGTATTCCTCGCGTCAGGTGCCGATGTCTACGCGAATGTTAACCTTTCAGGCATGAGCGAGTATGGCTACCCGGCTGGCGGCGCCGCAAAAAAGAACATTGATGTTACCGGAATAGCCGGTGACGTGCCAAAGCTTCCGTGAAAATTTGAGGAGAACATCATGCGCACTTCCAAAGTTTCGCGCTATATTCTCGCGGTAGCCGCTGCTCTCGTAATGCTAGCCGGATGCTCCGGAAGCAGTTCCCCAATTGCCCCGGCGCCGCTCGGGCAAGCCCCGAACGCAGGGAACCAAACCGTCCAGCAGCGAGCGTTTCGAGCGAATCGTCTCAACAGTCTCCTGGCGATGAGCGGAAACGTCGTTTCCGGTCATCGCGAGAAGGGGTCGACCTTCATGGATGCCGCCGCCGCCGGCAAGCCTCTCATCTTTATCGCCAACGGGTCTGGAGCATCCAGGGCAACAATTCGTCAACATCTATCTGCAGAAGGGACAGAACAAGAAAGTCGGTCAGATCACGAACTTGTATGGTGCCGGGGGCTTAGCGACCGATACTGCCGCTAACCTGTACATTCGAGGAAGCAGATCGATTTCGGGCGCTCGAAGGTCCTCGTTTATACGCCCCCTTACACCGGAGCGCCAAGGTTAACGCTTGACGATACCGGTTGAGCTCTCAAACGATGTTGCCGTTTCCACCAAGGGTCTGGTCGCGTGTAGCCAACGTTGAGCGCTAACTGTCCCGGACAACGGTAGCGTCACCTTGTATGCCAAAAACTCGAAGAGGCCGTGCGCTACGGTTAGCAATAATGTTATTTCACCGATTATGTCGGATTCGACGAAAACGGGAATCTCTACGTCGATGGACATGGCCCTGGCCCGAGATTTCACTCAATCGTCGGTGAAATTACAGGCGGTTGCCAAGCGAAGAACGTCACGTTGCTCACAACGAAGAACCGTCTTTCGAACCATCGCTGCGTGGCGTCAAAGTCGATAAGGCCGGCCGCATCGCCCTCCTCGATACGGGCAACAATGTTATCGATACTTATGATCCGCCGAAGAAGGGATCTCGATCCCTCGGCGCCCCCGTCTCGACCACTCCGCTGATGGGAGCAAATGGCGCCAATACCTTTGCCTTTCGGGCATCGGGTTCCGACGTTTACGTGCAGACTAATCAGAAGGCCATCAGCTACTCGAGTACGCCTACCCGGCTGGCGGCGCGCCGAAAAAAACGCGCAATTTGAATGAAAGCTCTCTGGTCTGGCGTGGCCGTGACGCCGCCCCTCGTTCCTTAAGTTCGAGTCATAGAAATCCCAGGCGTCCAATCTCCGCACTGAGGTTGAGTGGAATCGCACTCGACCTCTCTTCTTGCTGATCGGTAGTGCACCGCATTTTCGAGGTCGAATGCTGTTGAAGATCCAGTAGCCAACGTCAGCATCTCCACAAGAGCTTGCTGCTCAAGCGGAGCGACGTCCTCTAGCTTTGCACGCTGTCTCTATGATCGTCTCGAATCTGCTCGCAGAGCTGCACGGCAATGCGCGTCTTTCCGACGCCGCCGGCCCCAGTGATGGTCACGAGACGATTCTTCTGGAGCAGCACTGCTAGCTCATCGAGTTCGCGTCCGCGCCCAACGAACGAGGTGATAGCGCGCGTCACGCTGCGGCGCCAATTGAGCGCGCGTGCCAGGAGCGTTAGTGTGTCAGTATGAGGGCGGGTTCGCGCACCACGCTCCAGCGTACTGATTGCCTCGACGCTGAGCCTTGACCGCTCGGCAAGGTCTTGCTGCGTCATCCCCGCGTCGAGCCGAAGCTGTCTCAGCAGTGTCCCGAAGTGGGCTCTCCCGGCAGGCTCCATCGGCCCTCCGATTCGCCAGCCTAATCGTACGAGTTATTTGTACGGACGTACCTGGAGTTCTTTTTTCGGCGGGCAGACAATCAGTAGTGCCGACGGCTCCAAGACGTCGGCGCCAGCTAAAGAACGATATTTCTGCTCAGTTTTCCCAAGCTTGCTAACATTTCAGGAGAAACGTTATGAACACTTTCAAATCTCGAGCTATACTCTAGCGGAAGCCATTGTTATCGTAATGCTAGCCGGATGCTCCGGAAACAGCTCCCCAATTGCCCCGGCGCCGCCGATCGGGGCGCCGGGCACGATTCCGCAAAGCATTGCGACCGCGACCCATGTGATGCCGCAGCGCATTGAACCCGCGTTCCTCCGGCGGCCGCCTCCTCCGTCCGTTTACAAGGTACTCTACAGCTTCGGCGGTTATAGCGGCGATGGTATATATCCCGACGCTCACTTGAAACACGTGAAGGGCACGCTCTACGGCACGACCTACGAAGGTGGTGCTTCAACGGCTTGCGGGTCATCTGGCTGCGGCACCGTCTTCAGCATCACTACGAGCGGCACGGAGAAAGTGCTGCACAGCTTCGGCAAAGGAAGCGACGGGGAGTATTCCCCATGCAGGCTTGATCGATGTGAAGGGCACGCTCTACGGCACGACTGTGGCTGTGGTGGCGCGCACGGCGATGGAACCGTCTTCAGCATCACTACGAGCGGCACCGAGAAAGTGCTGCACAGCTTCGGCAAAGGAAGCGACGGCGACAGGTCCCGCGCGGGCCTGATCAATGTGAAGGGCACGCTCTACGGCACGACCGATGCTGGCGGCGCGTACGACGCAGAGGAACCGTCTTCAGCATCACTACGAGCGGCACCGAGAAAGTGCTGCACAGCTTCGGCAACGGAAGCGACGGGGAGGGTCCCTAGGCGGCGCTTGATCGATGTGAAGGGTACGCTCTACGGCACGACCTCGTATGGCGGCGCGCACATACGGCATGGAACCGTCTTCAGCATCACTACGAGCGGCACCGAGAAAGTGCTGCACAGCTTCGGCAAAGGAAGCGACGGGATGGATCCCTTTGCGGGCCTGATCGATGTGAAGGGCACGCTCTACGGCACGACCACGAACGGGGTGGCGCGTACGAGCCGTGGAACCGTCTTCAGCATCACTACGAGCGGCACCGAGAAAGTGCTGCACAGCTTCGGCAAAGGAAGCGACGGGGGTTTCCCGTTGCGGGCTTGATCGATGTGAACGGCACGCTCTACGGCACGACATTGCGAGGCGGCGCGTACGGCCGCAGAGGCGATGGAACCGTCTTCAGCATCACGACGAGCGGCACGGAGAAAGTGCTGCACAGCTTCGGCAAAGGAAGCGACGGGGTGGATCCCGAGGCGGGCCTGATCGATGTGAAGGGCACGCTCTACGGCACGACCTCCGAAGGGTGGCGCGCACGGCGATGGAACCGTCTTCGCGTTGACGCCTTAGGGCGCCCGATGCCGACGTGTACACGGCAGAGCAGGTAATGGTAGCCGGGGGAACACGTACGATTTTCCGTCCGGCGGTATGTTCGGGAAAGCCATTATCTTAGGGGACTCTCCGGCGAGCGTGCCGTTACCCCGGCGCTCGTTCCGTAAGTTCGAGTTACAGAAAATCCAGGGTTACCAAGCTCCGCACTGAGGTTGAGTGCAATCGCACTCGACCTCTCCTTTTGATCGGTAGTGCAGTGGATTTTCAAGGGGTAGCTGCGGCCGCCGCGCGAGCGTGCTGCGCTTTGCCGAAGACCTTTTCGGCCTTGTTCAGCTCCCGACGGCCGACAAACGCGCGAACTCACCTGCACTCGAGTGTTTCAATTTGAAGCAGAAGCCGCGCCCGCCCGTGAAGACCAAGGTGCCGTCGGCGACGCGCAGCGCGTAGCGATGCACTTCCACGAATGACGAGCTTCCGGTGTCATAGCCCATCGGCGTTTCGCGAGTGTGCCAGGTCGCCGTCCAGATCGCGAAGGGTGGAACCGGATATGCTTGCCATCGCCGAAAGGCGGCGTCGAAGATCTGCTGCGCCTTCGTCGGCTGGGAAACCTCGGGAACGGCCGCGGCCGGCGCGCGTCGCTTCTGCCGCAGCGGAGGAAGTCGCGGCGAGGAGCATAAGGGTCAAGCCCCACGATCGCATGAGGAGAGCACGTCGAATGCACGCCGTCAGAAATCTCGCCATTTTATCCTTGCTGCTGGTACTCACCTTACCCCCATCGCGTTTGGTGGCGGCCGACCAACCCTCCGCGGTGCAGCCCGCCGCGCCGAGTACCGCTCTGACCGCACGCTTCACGGCGTTTTTGACCGACGTGCTCGCGGGCCATTTGCCCGCGACGGGTCTCTCCGACGCGATGAAAGCCGGTTTCACGCCTCAACTGATATCGCAGGTCGACGGTTCGTTTACGCCGCTTGGTTCGTTTCAAAAGCTGCAGTTCGTTCGTCAGGACACGCTCGACGGATATCAGCGCTACCACTACGTCGCGGTCTTCGATAAAGGCTCTCAGCCGCTGCTCTTCGTGCTCGACTCCAGCGGCAACATCGCGGGCTTCTTCAAAGACCAAACAACAGTAGTACGCCGCGCGCGACCGTCGCACGCCGCGCCTAGACGTCGTAAGCTGCGCTACTGTGTGCCGATCTTTTGATTGGCGTTATCGAGCAGATAAATTTTGTCCGCGTGGCGTACGCCAAGCGCCTTCTGGTCGTAGATGATGCCGACGTATTGACCCGCTTTGATCTTGCTCATTTGAGTCGGCGTCTTCCCGTTTGCGGTAAAGACGTTATTGAACTTGGGGACGAGGACGAAGCTCAGAACCTGCTTCGTCTTGGGATCTTGCACCTTGATGTTGTCCGACGAGACGTGGACGGTAATGCCGTAGAACGTTGACGTGGTCGCAGCTGGCGTCATCTGCGGAAGGGCCCAAAAAAACGCCGCCGCAAGCGTCGGCGCGAGGGCTCGAAGAATTGATGAATGCATCATGCACTTAGGTTTACCCAGGCCGCGGGCGGTCTATGCCGCCGTACCGGCGAAGGCCGCTGGATGGACGCGATGCTCTTTGCCGATGGGGGATCGCGCGGCAATCCAGGCCCGGCAGCAAGCGCGGCGGTGCTGCTCGATCTCGACGGCGAGCTCGTGGAAGAGATCGGCGCGTACCTCGGAATTGCAACCAACAACGTTGCGGAGTGGACGGCCTTGCTGCTCGGTCTCGAAGGCGCGGCAAAGCGCGGCGTACGGCGATTGGGCGTTCGCCTGGACTCCGAGCTGGTCGTAAAGCAACTCCGCGGCGAGTACCGCGTCAAGCATGCCGCCTTACAACCGCTGTATCGCCGCGCGCAACTGTTGCTTCGCGCCTTTGAAGAAGTGGATATCAGGCACGTGCCGCGCAAGCAGAACGTGCTGGCCGACCGGCTGGTGAACCGGCTGCTCGACCAGGAAGCGCAGGCGGCGGTAAAGTAGGCGCCTGAAATGCGGCGCTTCCCCATCGAGCTCTTCATCATCGTTCTGGCGGTCGTTATGCTGGCACTCGGTTGGCGCATCTACGGGGCCGGCGAGATGGGGCGATTCGGCCCGGCGCTTCACGCCCAAAAAGCTCCCAGCGAACTGTACGCTCGCCTGACGATTCGTTATGGCAAGCCGCCGATCTATGAGGAAGAGTACCGCATGTCGGACGTCGAGGGCGTCTCCACCTTCGTGTACCGGATTCGAGGCGATCGGGGGCACGAGATTACGGTGACCGCGCCGGCGGCGCGAGTTTACGACGTCAGCTTTTTCTTCGGGAGGCTCGTCCAAGACGGAATATGGCAGCTCGTCGATAAGCCGCCGCTGCCCGACGCCGACGCGCGCTACACCGTCTACGTCAAACAGCTCGCCGATTACCAACACGGCCAACGCACGGTGACCTTCACGAATCCGCAGTACTGGGCGACGAAGGCCGGACGCCAGTTCGAAATCGATCTCTCCAAGGGGGTGCCCAAAGATCTCTTGCGCATACAGAGCAGTCAGGTAGCCGATTCGCGCTACGAGCAGATCGTGATCGACTTTCGCAACTTCGGCCCCGACGAGTTTCGGCATAACGTCGAAGTCGCGCAAACGCGCATTCGTGAGATGCGCGGCTGATGGCGCAAAGACCCTTTGCCATAAAAAGCCTCGTTGCGTTCGCGGTGCTCGCAGTCGTCGCGATCGAGGCCTACGAGGTGGTCGAAAGCCCGGCGAATCAGCTCTTCGGCAAGACGCTGGTCAGCGGGCCCAAGGACGAGCGCATCGTCGCCCTAACGTACGATGACGGACCAAACCCGCCCTACACCGACGAAATCCTCACGGTACTGCGAGCGGAACACGTGCGCGCCACCTTTTTCGTCGTCGGTCGAGCCGTCGCAGCCTATCCGCGCGTCGTGCGGCGTGAAGTCGATGACGGAAACGCGATCGGAAACCACACCTGGAGCCACGGCCACTTGGTGTTGTATGACAAGAGCGGTTTGCGCCAAACGCTCCAGCGCACCGATCAGGCGATCTTTGCCGCGACCGGAACGCACACTCGCATCATGCGGCCCCCGTTTGGCGCGCGCGATTGGCTGGTGCTCGACGAAGTGCGCAAGCTCGGCTACACGCCGGTCATGTGGTCGGTGCCGCTCGCCAACGACTGGGAGTATCCTCCGGCGCGCGTCATCGCGGCCCGAGTGCTGCGCTATGCCGCCGACGGAGCGATCATCGACCTCCACGACGGCAATGAGGGCATGGTCTGCGCGCGCATGCACGTCGCGGCGCGCGTCTGCGACCGAAGCGGCGACGTCGGCGCCACACGCTTGATCGTAGACGTACTCAAGCGTCGCGGCTATCGCTTCGTGACGATTCCACAACTCCTGCGCTCCAACGTGGCGCCTGAAGGTGCGAGCCGCCTTCAGTCGTATCGTGGCCCCGTCACCCAAGCGACGCTGCTTCAGAAGGAGATTTTTCGATGACACCTCGTTGTAGCCGGTGGGCCGGGCCGGTACTCGCGATGGTAGCGGCTTTTGCGCTCTCCGCGTGCGGCGGAGGCAACGTGTCGACGACGCCGAGTGTGCAAAGCTTCAACCAAAGCGCAGGGATTGGCGCCGACAACCTCACTCGGCCGAGTGTTACGACTCTCAACGTGCAACCGAACGTAAAATGCCCGAAGAAATACCTGACGGGCTGCGATACCGTTTCAAAGAAAAAGGGCCTCGTAATACATGTGGTGCTTGGCACAAAGAAGCACCCGTGCGCCGACACCAACAAGGTCACCTGGAGCGGCGTCGTCTGCGACGCGAAGGGCAAGACCTGCAAAAAGCCCATCAAGCAGATGACCGCGGCCTGGTCCGGGCCGTTCAAGTGCAAAAAGAAAGACATGTGCGGAAGCAAAGGATATTTCGAGCTCGACACGATCACGCCGGGCAAGGGCCTTAAACCAACCAAGAAGTACGTCTACAAACAAGACATTCACTACTGCGCAGGCAGCAGTTGCGGCGACGTGTACATCGGTCTTAACGTCAGCAAATAGCGCGGATTCGCAGCTAAACGCATAGGGAAAGGGCGGCATCGCTAACGGCGCCGCCTGTCTATGCGTATAATCTTCCGTGCAGGCGGATGAAACCGTCCGCGTGGCGACGGCTCGGGTCGTGGTGAGTCCAGTGAACGACGGGCGGGCGGCCCCGATCGTGCACCATTTCGCCCCGCACCTCGATACGATCGCCGGGCGCAGCGGGACATCGCGGTGCGATGCTGACGTTGTCGATCACTTCGAGTCTTCCGGCGCTGCTTTGCACGTCGAAGGCCTCGTGCATGGCATGCGTTCGTGAGCCGTAGAAAAAGCGCGGCGCCGACTCGACGGTTGCCGTGAAGTCGACCCAAGCCGGCGCATTGCCGGCGTACGCGGCAGCCAAATCCATTGCCGCTCTCATCACGCGCAGCGCGGACGCCGACAAGAGCTGCGGCGCTTAACGCGAAATGAATCCGCGGATGAGGACGATCCACACGCAGCGCCTGCGGCTCGTTCCGGTCACGTCGGATAACGCGGCGCTGCTCTGGGACGTGCTTCAGGAGCCGGACCTGCGCGATTATCAGGATCTGCCCAACGTCAACCGCGCGCAGTTCCTGCAGGTGGTCGCGGCGCGTCCAAAGCGCTTCGCCGCCGGCATCGCGGGCCGTTTCGAATGGCTGCTGCACCATGTCCGCCGTGACGGCGCTCCGCTCGGCTGGGTTTCGTTGCGGGTCGCCGACTCGGACCGCTCGGCGGCAGAAATTGGATACAGCGTCGTGCGCCGTTATCGGGGCACCGGCATCGCGACCGAAGCCGTTGCCGCACTGGTCGATGAAGGCTTTCGCGGTGCTCGTCTGGGCGAGATTCGCGCCTACTGTCTCGCCGAAAATCTTTCGTCGCGCGCGGTCTTGCGTCACAACGGCTTTGAAGAAGAGGGGATGCTTCCGCGCGGAGCGACGGTGCAAGGCAAGCCGGTCGACGTCATCGCGCATTCGCTCAAGCGTGATTGTTGGACACCAAGGCTCACCGGGAGTCGTCAGGCCACTCGATCGTAACGCCCGCCTCGTGAAAGCCGGCATACCTCCGACCGAGCGATCCGCCGAGATACGCAAGCAGCGGCTCGCGAACGACGGCGACGGCGATTCGTTCTCCAACATCGCAAAGCGGCACCCACGCGACCTCAACCACGTGATCGCTTGGCGCAGCCGCTGAGCAATCGGAGTCGTCGCTCTGCAATGCAAGCGTAAAGGTTACGTTCAAGAAATGCTGCGCTCCGTCGTAACTCTCGCTGATATAAGCGACTTTTTGCGCGTCGGCGTGCAGGCCGGTTTCCTCGAAGACCTCGCGCACGACCGTTTCGACGAGCAGCTCGCCGGCCGACTGACGCCCGCCGGGAAGATTCCAGAGCGCGTTGGGGTGGTTGGGATAACGCGACGCGACCATGAGCAGCCGGCCCTCGCATACCGCAATGCCTGTCGCCAAATGAATCATCGCTCGTAGATCTCGCCGATTCGCTCGACGTGGGCTTCCATCCGGTACGCGTGCGACGCGGCAAAAGCGCGCGCTGAAGTCTTTTCCCACGCCTCGCGTTCAAGCAGCGTGCGAATCGCCGCCCCAAGTGCCCGGTAATCGGCGCGCGGCACGAGCCGGCCGCAATCCTCGCGCAGCCATTCGGAGATCGCTCCGACGTCGTAGGCTGCGACGGGACGGCCGCGCGCAAACGCCTCGATTCCGACTAGCCCGAAAGGCTCGCCCCAAACCGACGGCACCGCCACCACGGTTGCGTCATCGTACGCGCGCCGCAACGCGGCCGCGTCGAGTCGTCCGAGCTCTTCGCAACGAACGCCGAGCGACCTCGCGTCGTCGCGCGTCTCCGCCAAATCGGGACCCGCGCCCGCGATTCGCAGCAGCGGCCGTTGCGCGCGGTGGAATGCTCGCAAGCGCGCGGACGAGCGAACGCGCACCCTTCGAGGGCATGATCCGCCCGGCTAAGAGCACCGCATCGGTTTGCGGGCGCGCGGCAGGAGATCGCGCGAAGGCCCAGTCGTCGAGCGCAGGAGCGACGACGTGCGCGCGGGCGCCATCGATGCCGTTGTGTCGCGCGATATTGCCGACGTAGAGCGAGAACGCGATCGTCACGTCGCTCGCCGCAATCGCCCGCGCGACCCTTTCCCGAATTCCAATTAAGGCAAGCGTGCGCGGCCGCGGCCCGTAAGCGCATCCGTTGACGAGCGCATGCCATCCGCAGGCCAGCTCCCCCATCGCGACCTTGCAGATGCCACCACCCTGGGGATAGAGCCGGTCTCCATTCGGGCAAAACGGGCGGTGATCGTGCAGATGATAAACGACTCGCGGCACGTTGCGCCGAGCGATCTCGAGAACCCCCGCGTCGAGAACGTTGTGCACCGCTGCAACGTCCGGCTTAAACTCGCGCGTAATCGCCGCTACCGCTTCGGACGCAGCGGCGTAAGGCGGGTCGTGCTCGTCGCTCCATCGCACGGACTGCGCGGTCACACCGTATGCATCCGGCTGCACGACGACGCGCGCGACGACGCGGATCTCATAACCACGCGAGACGAGTGCCGGAAGCAGCGAGCGCAGATACGTTTCCGTACCGCCTTGCGCGTCGACGCGTTCGCATAGGACGAGCACTTTCACGCCAGCCGCGCTACATCGTTAAAAAGCGCGAGGTGGCGCCGCGTGCTTTCGTCCCAGTTAAAATGCGTCACCCGTTCGAGCCCTGCGATTCGCAGTCGCTCGCGCAGGGAGGCGTCCTCGACAATCGACCGCAGGCCGAACGCCCAGGCGTCGGGATCTTCGGGCGCCACGTAGAGCGCGGCCTCGCCGCCGATCTCCGGCAGCGCGCTTGCACGCGACGCGACGACCGGCGTTCCACAGGCCATCGCTTCGAGCATCGGCATGCCGAAGGTCTCGTGATACGACGCGAGCGTTAGCGCGAGCGCGCCGCGGTAGCAGGCGCGCAGCGCTTCGTCGCGCCCGGCGATCAAATCGTCGGCCAGATTTCCAACGTGAATCACGCCGGGGAGAGCAGGCGCACGGGGACCGGCAATCGCGAGCGCCGGTCCGTCGGCCGACGGCCACGCCCGGCGATACGCTTCGTAGAGCAACGGAAAGTTCTTACGCGGCTCGCCGATCGGATCGCCGACGAAGAGCAGAAACGGTCGAGCGTGCAACGGCCCGGGAAGCGGCTCCGGCGCTCCGGGCGAAAACGAAGCTTCGATGCCGTGCTCGATCACCTCGATCTTGTCGAGCGGAACGCCAAGGAGCTCGTGCACCTCACCGCGGCCGAAGGACGAAACGGCGATGACCCGCGTTGCGGCTCTCGCCGAACGCAGAAAAGGTTCTTGCGCGTGCTGCCGTCTTTTGGAGTCGGAATCGGGATAGCGAAATGGAACGGCATCGTGAATCGTCGCAACGCTGGGAAGCGGCGAGGAGAAGAAGCTACCGTTGGCCGGATGCCAAATCGCGTCGAGCTTGCGATCGGCTCGCGCGCCGACCGAGAATGCATCGCTGCGCCAGCGCGCGCTCGTACGCGCCGCGTGTGCGCTGCGGGAACGGACCTTCGGCAAGCAACACGAGCTCGACGTCCTCGCGCGCCGCAAATCGTCGCAGTATCGCGCGCGCGTAACGTCCGATTCCACGCGTGTCTTCGGCAATCACGCGTGCGTCGACGGCCAAGCGCAGAGGCCGCATCGCGCGGCCTTCGCAGCTGCGTCGCCCTTGTCATTTTGAGCGAAGGCGTGTCGCGCCGAAGTCGAAGGACAAAGGATGGCGACGTGTAGCCGCGCATCTGATCCTGGGCCCGCGCGAGGAGCCGTTTCTTGGAAGCGATGCTCGATTCGATCGCCGACGTCGCTTCGATGCTGATCGTCAACGATAACGGACCGGACCCCTCGCCGCACGCAGCGACCTTGGCGGCAAGCCGCTTTGGAAAAGAAAATCGGCTCATGATCGATCGAACGCCGTTCTCGGGATTTGCTGCGGCGCGCAACGTTTGCATGCGCTTGCACGAACGCACCGGCGCGCGTTGGGTCGCCTTCATCGATGCCGACGAAGTCCACGGCACGGCCGCGCGCCGGATCGCGGATCGCCTCGATCGCGTCCCGCCCGAGTACGATTTCGTCGATGGCTACACGTGGCATTTTTTTGCTTCGTTCGAATACTATACGTCGATCGAACGGCGCATGATGTTCTTTCGGTATCGTCCCGGCCTCCGATGGGAAGGCGCGGTGCACGAGCAGCTGCTCGGCCTGAGTGGCAAGCGCATAGCGTTGCCGTATGTCTACGCGCATTACGGTCACACCCTCGAGCCCCGCCGGCACGCCGAGAAAGGCCGCCACTATTCGTCGCTGGGCGCCCCGGGGAGCGTGCTGGCCGAAGAACAGCTCGACGCGTTCGACGTCGAGCGCTACTTCGCGCCGGTCTATCCCCGGCTGCTGCGCTTCCGGGGTGCTCATCCGCCGGCAGCGCTGGCCGACGCTGGAGCGCTTGCAAGCCGGCTTGCGGCCCCACCACGCTCTGACCGAACGCATCGTGCGGGCCCAGCCGGCGCCGGTCAAGTTGGGCAACGCTCGTTCGCAAGCTTAACTACGAGCTGCGCTGGCGCTCCCGGGCGCTGGGCCCATTGGGCCGTGCGCTTGTTTAGTAGTCCGGGCGAACCGGGAATATTTAATGAAATGATGAAGAACTGTAGCGACAGCGATTAAGCGGTGGTCGGGGAAGCGTCTTTTCGGAAGCTGAGCGAGCTTTGCCGAATACTTTATTGGTAGGACGCACCAAATCCGGCGCCGGTCTCATTCTCCGTTGTTGCTAAAGCATGAACAACCCGATAGACTGGTTGAAGGGGGAGGTAGGTTACTGACCGCCCCTTGGCAACTATGAGCGCAGGCATCATGCCCCGCCTTGGACCGTCGATCGTTCGCCGGCAGGGCCTGGAGGATTGGCTGGGACGTTTTAGGAGCGTTCCGGTTCGCTTCTTGGTGGCGCCCCCCGGCTTCGGCAAGACGGTGGCGCTGGTTGGTTATTTGCGCCACGTGGCGACCAACGGGCACTATTGCGCGGTCCCTCCGGGTGCGGATGCCGAGGCTATTTGGGGCATCATCGCGGCGCTCTTGAAGTGGGCAAGCCTCTGCGCTCCCATGAGGAGCTCATTCGCGTCCTGGCTGCACGGGCGCCGCTCGAGCTCGTGCTGGACTGTGGGGAGGTTCCGGGAGAAGCGGGGATCGAGGAGGTCCTGCGTTTAGTCGCCGACGTTCCCGACGAGGTTTCCCTGCTTATCGCCTGCCGGTCACGCGCCGCCTTCCACGTCGGGCGATCCGTTTCGGAAGGCACCGCCGTCCTTTGCGATGCCGAGCGCCTCGCGTTCGATGCCGCCGAGATCCGCCACATCGCCGAGAGCTGCGGCGTCCCATTCACGCATGCCGACGTGCTGCGCATGCTTGAAGTGACCGATGGTTGGGCTCAGGTCGTGAGCGGCGCCTTGCGCAAGGCCGGCGAGGATAACGTTCCGCTTTCGCAAGCGTTCGAGCACTGGCGGGTTCGGTACGGTCACCTCTTCAACGAGTTCCTTGTCGAAGGATTGAAGCACGTTTCTGAACGCGAAGCCGATTCGGTGCTCAAACTGATGAGCGGTTCGCATCTCGACGATCGAGCGCAGCTCCAAGCGCTTGAAGAGCAAGGCCTTTTCGTGATTCATACGGCGGAGGGTTATCGGCCGCTGCGCGCACTCTCGCGCAGCCGTCTGTACGACCGCTACGGACGGCGGGTGGAAACGGTCGCGCCCATGGAGATCCGCCTCTTTGGATGGTTCTTGGCAGAGATCGAGCGGCAGTCGATCGACTGGGTTCGCCGGCGCGATCGCCAGGTTTTCAAGTACGTGGCGCTGCAGCCCGGCGCCAGGGTTTCGCGCGCCGAGCTTTGCCAAGTCTTTTGGCCGGGAGTGGAACGGCATCTGGTCGCGCAAAGTTTGAGGACCGTCTGTTCGAATATTCGCAAAGCCATCGCCCATATCGTCGGCTTTAAGCAGGTCGAGTCGTACTTCCACGCCGGTGAGGACATTTCGCTCGACCTCGACAACGTTATCATCGACGTCAATCGCTTTGCAACGCACGTAAACGATGCCGACGACCAATACGAGCGCGGCGAGATGCGTGCGGCGTATGCGCACTACCGAAGCGCGGCTCGCGTCTATCGCGGGGATCTCCTTATCGGAGACGCGCACGAGGCATGGGTTGGAACCCTCGATACGCTGCTCAAGCAGCGACACGTCGTGGTGCTGGAAAGAATCGCTCGGATCGTCGCCGCGTTCGACGATCAATCCGTCGCTGCCGCCGAACCGGATCTTCGTCGCGCCTCGGCGTCCTAGGTTCCCTAGCCCGCGTGCCACGGCGCTGGATCATCGCCGCGATCGTCGTCGCGACGTTGGCGGCGCTCGGCGGTCAGACCCAAATCGTCGGACGCACCGGCTTCTTGATGGGCGACTTTCGCGCGTTCTATTGCGCCGCGCGCGTTGCGTCCCACGGCGCCGATCCCTATCGCACGGAACCTTTGCGCACGTGCGAAACCTCGATCGGTCCACAGCGCTTCTTTGAGAAAAATCCCGGCGTAGCGATCCCCGCGCCCCTGCCGGGATACGCGATCGCGGCGGTCGTGCCGCTTTCGCTGCTGCCCTTCGGAGTGGCGGCGGCGCTCTGGGCTTTTTTACTGCTTGCTCGCCTGGATCGCATGCATTGCGGCGCTCGCGCGATGCGCGAACGTTTCCTGGGAAATCGGGCTCGGTGTCTTTGCGCTCTCGCTCGGCGTGATTTCACTGCCCTTTGGTGAGGTCGTCCCGGTCGCCCTCGCCTTCATCTGTCTAGCCGCATATTGCACGTGGAACGGGCGCCCTCGCGCCGCCGCGATCTGCGCCGCCGGCGCGATGATCGAGCCGCATCTGGGACTGCCGGTCTGCGTTGCGCTTGGGGTCTGGAGGCCGCAGACTCGCTTCGTGCTCGTGCTTTCACTGGGCGCTCTAGGTGCGCTCTCGCTTGCGCTGATCGGTCCGGCAGCGAACCTCGAGTATTTCACGAGCGTGCTGCCCGCACACGCGCTTTCGGAAGTCACGCGCGATACCCAGTACAGTTTGACCGCGGTGCTTTCGGCCGCCGGGGTCTCTCAAAGGGTCGCCGTGCGCGTCGGTATGCTTTGGTACGGCGCGATGCTCGTCGCCGGTACCCTGGCCGCGGGAATGCTCGCGAAGAAAACGCGCAACGCGGCGTTTCTCGTCTGCGTTCCTCCTGCGTTTGCCGTCTTCGGCGGAACGTTCATTCACATCACGCAGATAGCGGCGGCGCTGCCGGCGGCCGTCTTGCTGGCTGCCTACAGCTCAGGGCGCTACCGCGCGCTCGCGATCGTCGCATTGCTCGCGTTGGCCGTCCCGTGGGTTTGGGCGATCTCGCCCGCTCTGATCGTGGCGCCCGCATTCCCCGTCGGCTATCTCGCTTGGCGCTATTGGAACGGAAATGCTCGCGTCGCGCTTCTCGCCGGTCTGGGGGCGGCGGTGCTCGAGTTCGGTCTCATGGAGTTGGCCGTCGCTGCGCCGCATGCCGGCGGTCATGCAGTGCTGCCGGCGATCGACCCGCGTCTCGCCGAGGCGTCGTGGAGCCTCTTCGCGCATCGCAGTTCCACCAATAGCATTGCGGCCTGGTTGCTGCGGCTGCCCACCTGGGCGGCGCTGGCGCTTCTGCTGGGGCTGACGATGCGCGAGGCCGGCGTGTTGCGTTTCGGCTTGCGGCGTTTGGACTTGCGGCGCGCGCCGGCGATTGCACTTGCGGCGGTCTGCACGTTGCTGCCGATGTCGGCGCAGCTCTACGGCGATCGTAGCGGCGGCTGGCTGATGGTCGATTTTCGCGCTTACTACTGTGCTTCGCTCGCGCAACGCGCCGAGATGAATCCGTACTTCGTCCAGCCGCTCCACGATTGCGAGCGCAGCACGCCCGCGCCGTACTACCGCGCGCCGCCGAACGTAACCGTTCCAGCCCCGTATCCGCCCTACGTTCTAGCGTTGCTCGCTCCGCTGACATTCTTGCCCTTTGGCGCTGCCGCGATCGTCTGGTGGATCTTGTTGGCGTTCGCCGGCGCGCTCGCCGTCTACGCGCTCGCTCGCGTAAGCGGCGAACCGCTGCTCGTTTCGTGGGCCGCGCTTGCGCTTTCGATGGGACTCACCTCGTTTTCGTCGGGAAACATTGCGCCGCTGGCGCTCGCCGCCATAGTCGTTGCGGCGCTGTGCGTCGCGCGCGGCCGCGTCGTTGCGGCCGTACCGGCAATTGCGTTCGCGATGGTCGAGCCGCACATCGCGCTTCCGGCCGCGGTCGCGCTCTTCGTGGCGTATCCTTCGACTCGTCTTGCGCTCGCGTATGCCGTTGCGCTGCTCGGCGCGCTCTGCGTTTTCAGCGGCGGGCTCGCGCAGACGCTCGCCTACGTTACCGCCGTGCTTCCGGCGCACGCGCTCGCCGAAGTCTCGCGCGACAACCAGTATAGCCTTGCGACCATCGCTGCATCGCTCGGAGTGCCCGACTGGCGCCGCGGTCGTCGTTGGAAGCATTTCGTATCTCTGATGATCGCGTTGGGCGTGCTGGTAGCGCTGCGGCTGGCGCGGCGCTACGACGACCCCGCGTTGATTCTGCTCGTTCCGCCGGCCTTTGCGCTCCTTGGGGGATCGTTCGTCCACACCGTGGAGATCGCGGCGGCCGTTCCGGCCTGCCTCGTCTTGTTCGCGCGTTCGCAGACGCTATCGTGGGATGGCTTTTCGGCGCGTTGATCCTGCTCGCGGTGCCCTGGATGCTGGCAACCTCCGCCGCGCCTATTCTTGGCGCCGATTTTCCCGGTCGGATACCTCGACGTATGCGCTGTGGCGCAACGATCGCGCGTGGGGTCGCGCGCGTCGCGCTGGCATCGTTTGCCGCAATAGCTGCCGCTCTTTTTCCTTGCGTCGTTCCCGGCGGCGCACGCGATCGCGCATGCCGGCGTTCATCCTGCGATCGATCCCCGCCTCGCCGAGGCGAGCTGGCGCGCATTGGTTCTCGGCAACACCACGAATCGCCCCATCATGTGGCTGCTGCGCCTTCCGACCTGGCTGGGACTCGTGGCGTTCGCCTTGCCGGCGCTGATCCTCGCGCGCAAACCGCGCCTGATGCTGGCGGTCAAATCCGCCTGATACATGCGGTTACGCCACGGCCGGCGTCTAGCTGACGCTGTGATGAATGATCTTAGCGAGCAATGGAAGGAGCGCTTTGATTGCGGACGCGTCCAACATCGTCAAGCGGTAGAGCACGTGCCAGCGGGCCTCCACGCCGACCATCAAAAAGTTAAGGGCTAGATACACGATGCCGCCGATGCCCAACCGTTCCATATGACGTTTCTACCCAATCGGTGCGGGAATACGCGCGGGCACGGCGAGATTGCCAACCCAGTAACGCCGGGTTCCCGAATCGAGATGCACGTGGTCGCCGTAGTAACCGATTCCGCCCGAGACGGCGCGCGACCAGCACGCATCGAAGAGCTCGCGCATCGAGACTCCCGGCACATACATATCCGCCGCCTTGGCGTAGAGGTGCATGCTGTTACGCGCCGCGCCCTCCGTCGACTCGTTTGTCCGTAACGTACGATAGCCGCTGGTAATCACGAGCGGCTCGCGGATACCGTGGAGCCGCAGCGCCTGTTGTACCTCCCACAGCGCTTCTATCGCGTAGATGTCGACCTGAACGTAGCCTTCCGTTATGGGAACGTGACGGTCGCGCATCAGCCAGCAGATCATGCGATAGCCGGGCTCGTACACGTTCTTTCCATCGAGGCAGAACGGCGCGACGATGTCATCAGACGTGCCTGCGGCACGAAGCCACAAGAGGCGTTTGGTGCCGTTTGGCACCGCGGCTCGAACCGCCGCCGGCGACAAGCTCGCGACTGCAACGCCCACTAAGGCGCTCAAAAAATCTGGGCGCCTCATATCGGTGGCCATTGACGGGATTATAGCATGCTCGCGTCTATCGCATAAGCCCACGCCGCCGTTTTCGCTTGGCGCGCTTGTTAATTCTTTGTTGACGCGTTAACGCGGTGGCAATGCCGATCGTGCGGGGCTTACGTGGTCCGTGGTTCGTATCTTTGTGGTGAGGTGGCAGCCCACGTAAAACGCTGTGAAATGACATGAATTGGAAGGCCTGCTTCTTAGTAATCGCGCTCGCGTGGTTCGCCCATCCGCTCCCTAGCGCTGCACAAAAAGTCGATCCGATGTCATCGTTTTACAACGACGCCTCTGCCACACGCCAACCGTTCGCCGCAAAAGATGCTTGGGGGTGGGTCCAATATCGGTCATCGTACATTCGCTCTTTGACGCAGCCGTTGATCGTCTCGATAACCTTGGCTCGCCGAAGCTCTTGTACTGTATGAACTACGCGACTTTCATTTCAACCTTCGCCGCTCCAGGTCCGACAGGCCGATCACGAACGAGAACAAGTGTGGACGACGGTGGTAGGCCATTTCCGCTTGTGGTTATCAGCAGAGGAGGCTGCCCATACGGGCCGAGGCTTGACGCTATTTTCCCCTTCAAGCTCGACGAGTTGTATCCGAACCTGCTGCCTGGCACCTATACGATGCGGTTAACCTTCGCTCCACGCGATGCATCCTTCCCGACCACGCCCCTCACGACGGTGACCTTCGAAATCCAGTAACGACCCGGCGCCTGCAATAAGAGTCTTTTCGCTGCTCAGATTGGCCTAAAACTACTAACGATTCCGCTCTGTGCTTTGGCCGGATGCGCGCAAGAAAACCGCACGATGGATAATCTCTTCCAGGGCGCGCCATTTCCGCAGTCCTCGGAGAGGCTGCCATCTCCCGCGCGTCGAAAGCTGCGTCGAATCGAAAGCACCAGCGTGTGCGCGGGAGCATGATTCGTGTCCGATAGATGGCGGCTCTTTCTTTTGAGCTTCTTAATGCTTATTCGTGGAGCTGGCGCTGATACGCTGGCTCGGCTCAAATATCATATACCTGCTCCTATTTTTCCAATTTCATCCTACTGGGCAGCTTTCTCGGCATCGGCATCGGCTTTCTTAGAGCCAAATCTTTGCCGGATCTTTTTCCGTGGGCAGTCGTCGAGCTCGCGGTCTTAATCATTTTCGTCCTGTTCTTTCCCGTTCAGCTGAACCGATCGGGAAGCCAGCTCATCTATTTCGGCGGGACGCCCAGCGGCGCGCCGATCTGGATCGCGTTGCCCGCCGTCTTTTTGGCCAGTGCGGCGGTGATGGCGTCGATAGCGCAAGGCGTCGCCCGCGTTTTTGGGCGGTTTGAAGCGTTGGACGCCTACCGGCTCGACATTCTTGGGAGCCTCGCCGGCATCGTGGCCTTCTCGTTGTTGTCTTTTGTCGGCGCCGCACCGATCGTATGGGGCGCCGTCGCTTCGGCGCTATTCCTTGTGTTGTACTTTCCGTCGCTGGGTCTCGCTCAAGCCGCCGCCGTCACGGCAATCCTCATCATGCTTGGAGCGGAATCGTCACAACCGCGACTCAGCTGGTCGCCCGTACTACAAAATTGCGGTGATCGACTTGCAATCCGGAGTTCGCATGCTCACGGTTAATGGCGTCGGTCATCAGGCCATCGAGTCGCTGGCCTATCGCAGAGCGCACGAAGCATTTTACTTTTTGCCGTACGGGCGGCTGCGGTCCAATCCGCTAAGGAACGTGCTTATCATAGGCGCGGGCACCGGCGGAGACGTCGCGATCGCCCTCGCTCAGGGAGCGAAACACGTTGATGCCGTTGAAATCGACCCGCGAATCTATCAAATCGGCAGAGCTCTCAACCCGGATCATCCTTATCAGCAGCCGAGGGTGACGGAGTACATCAACGACGGTAGGGCGTTTCTCGAACGAACGCAGAATCGCTACGATCTCATCCTGTTCGCTCTTCCCGACTCCCTTGCGCTGGTCTCGGGTCAGTCCTCGCTGCGGCTCGAAAGCTATTTGTTTACGTTGGAATCAATGCGCGCGGCTCGCGCCCACCTTAAACTCGGCGGTGCGTTTGGAATGTACAACTACTATCGTGAAAGTTGGCTCATCGATCGTTTCGCTCATATGCTCGAGCTTGTCTTCGGGCAACGTCCTTGCGTTACGGCCGTAGGCCGGGTTGCCTGGTTTGCCATACTGATGGTTGGTCGTCAAGCGGGTGATGTGACATGCGGCATTGCATGGAAGCCTGCGACGCAACCGGTTCCGGCGCCGGTCAACGACGATTATCCGTTTCCGTACCTGCGCAACCGATCTATACCCGCCTTGTACGGTATAGCGCTGGGCGCGATTCTGCTCTTTTCGCTTTTGGCAGTACGCGCGGCGGCAGGTCCTTTGGTTCCGATGCTGCGGTATAGCGATCTCTTCTTCATGGGCGCGGCGTTCTTGCTGCTCGAGACGAAGAGCGTCGTTCAATTCGCACTTCTCTTTGGCACCACGTGGTTTGTAAACGCGTTGGTATTCATCGGCATTCTCATCGCCGTTCTTGCTGCAGTCGAGATCGCACGGCGCTTCCAAAGGCTAAGCCCGCATCTGTTGTACGTCGCCCTGTTTCTGTCTCTGGTCGTCGCGTGGGCGGTCGAACCCGCGCGCCTGCTCCCGCTGCCGAGTCTCGTACGCTTTGCGGCGGCGGTACCGTTGGCATTTGCGCCGATTTTTGTAGCGAATCTGATCTTCGCTCAGCGCTTTCGCCAGGTTAGCGCGACCACGATTGCGTTTGCTACCAACCTGCTGGGAGCGATGGTAGGAGGGGTTCTCGAATATTCAGCCCTGATCGTCGGCTACCGAACGCTTCTCATAGTCGTTGGAATACTCTACGGCTTGGCTTTTATTGCCGGTCGAGGGCACCTCACCGTGCTCCGTCCGAGCGAAGCTGAGGTAGTAATCGGTCGGGCGGGGAAGCCCGACCCCGCAGCGGTGACCTGAGGAACTACGCGCATGTTTATTTGCTGCGTTATCCCCGCTTACCGGGCTCGTAAAAACGTATGCGACGTCGTCCGGCACGCATTGCGGTACGCAGATGCAGTCATCGTCGTCGACGACGGCTGCCCCGAGGGCTCCGGCGCTGCCGTGAACCAAGCCTTCGGCGCCTATCCATCAGTCTACGTTATCAAGCGCGCGCGCAACGGCGGCGTCGGCGCTGCGACGAAGGCCGGTCTGCAAAAAGCCCTTGACCTCGCGGCCGACGTCATCGTCAAGGTAGATGCCGACGACCAAATGGATCTGAGCTACCTCCCCAGCATCGTGGAACTCTTTGAAAACGATCCGAACCTGGCTTTCGTGAAGGGCAACCGTTTCTTCGATCCGCGCGTTCTCCACAGAATGCCGGCAGTTAGACTTTTTGGAAACTCGTGTCTATCATTGCTCGCAAAGTTTGCGTCCGGATATTGGAACATCCTCGACCCGACGAACGGTTACCTTGCCTTCTCGGGGCGGTTGCTTCCGGCGGTCAATTGGCAACATTTTGCGGATTGCTATTTCTTCGAAATATCGGCGCTGTGCGAATTTGGACTAAAACGCGCAAGCATCGCAGAGATGGAGATGGATACGATCTACGGCCAAGAGTCCAGCTCGCTCTCAATATCGCGAACCCTTCTTGCGTTTCCGCCGAAGCTTGCGTGGCTCTTCCTCCGGCGGCTGCTGTTGCAGTATTTTATCTTTGACATCAACCTGGGATCGCTCTACATTCTGGTCGGCCTAGCGCTTTGCACCTTCGGGACGGGCTTCGCGACGTTCGAATGGATCCAGAGCGCGGTCACGGGGATCCCGCGAACGACAGGGACCGTGATGCTAGCGGTACTTCCGTTCCTCATGGGCTTTCAGTTAGTTCTAAACGCGCTGTTGTATGACGTACAGTTTGCAGCGAAATCAACACGGGAGCTGCTTGGCCAGAAGGCGCGAAGAGAGCAGCTACGCAAGGCCGTTTCGGTAGAATAATGTCGGCGCACATTCGCGCAAGCATCATCGTTGTAACGCATAATAGTGCGAGGTACATAGATCACTGCCTCGCGGCGATCGTCGCGACGACGCCTTCGGAGTGCGAGATCATCGTCGTTGACAACGCTTCCGTCGATGACACGAGCGGACACGTTGCGCGGTCCTTCCCGGAGTAAACCTGATCAAGAGGTCGGTGAACGCTGGGTTCGGGGCCGCAAACAATGAGGGCGCGAGCCTAGCTCGGGGAGCCATTATTGTAGCAGTGAATCCGGACGTAATCGTGTCGCCCGGTTGGTTCGAGGCGCTCGTGACGCCTCTTGAAAACGCACGAGTCGAAGATCGTTTGGGCGCGACGACGGCGCGACTTTTGATGCAACGGGCAAGCGATAGGATAAACGCGTGTGGCAACGTCGTGCACTTGAGCGGACTTACCACTTGTCGCGGAATGGGACGGCCGCCAAAGAGACGGAATATCTACAAGACAGGGACGTTGCAGCCATTTCAGGCGCATGTTTCGCGATGCCGGCCAGCCTTTGGAAAGGCATAGGAGGATTCGACGATGGCTTCTTCTTGTACCTTGAGGACACTGAGTTGTCGCTGCGACTAGGACTGGCCGGCTATAGATGCCGGTACATTTCTGCAGCCATCGTCTATCATGACTACCAAGGCACGTTTCCAGCCGCTAAACATTACTACCTAGAGCGTAATCGCCTCCTGATGATGTTCGGAACGTTCTCGCAGCGTTCGCTGCTCGCGCTCTTCCCGGCGCTGCTCTGCGTTGAGGTGCTTGTTTGGGCATATACTTTTTGGAAAGGCCCAGCGTGGGCCTCTGCAAAGGCGAGTTCGTACGCTTGGCTTTGGCGAAATAGGAAAAGCATCGGTCATAAACGGCGCCGTATGGAGCTTAAGATCCACCCTTTAGGGGAAGGGCGCGTACTGAGCCACCTAGGATCGCGGCTTGAACTTGGCCAGCTGTCCAGCGCCGGATTTGCAACGGCGATATCAATTGCGACGATACCACTATTTGGTATATCAGGATTTGTCGCGCGCGTCGTTGATGCCATCGGATCGGCTCGCGCGCCTTCCCACGAAGACAAATTCGTTGTAGGGGAATATTAGGCCGGCCCAGCGAGGAAACGGGAAAGAGTAGAAACGATCGGTGAGGAGGCCAACGGCATCGGCGTGTCGTTCTAGCGTTCCGAAGTCGACGAAACGCACATGCGTTTTGTCACTACGAAAGCCCATCTCCTGAGGAGTAATGATTACAACTCGTCCATCTTGTCTCAGAAAGGGCAAATACCTCTGCATAAGGCGATCGGCGTCTGATGCATCCATATGCTCGAGTACGTGAGCAAATAAAAGCGAATCGAAAGTTCCTACCTGAGCGTCATGAGAGGCGTAAAAGCCGTCGACTGAGTAGGCACGCAGGCCCCGCACAAGCGCAAACGAGACGCATCGATGGTTGTGATCGACACCCACCGAGGACTCGCTCAGCCCCGCGAGGTTGCGGCCTACGCCGCAACCAACGTCAAGTACGCGGCCGAGCTTCAATCGCTTGAGATTCCAACGATACGGCCGTTGGACGTCGAGCAGCGTTTTCCAAGGTGCGCTTCCGCTGCTCTCCAAGCGATCCGCATACCCTGCTTTACGGGTTGACCTATAGATCTGCGGTCGTGGCGGCAAGTGTTGTTCCGAGTTGTTCAAATGTGCGTGCTCGTAAATGCTTCTCGGGAAACGGGCACCGAGGCGTGCCGGGAGAAACGACCCGCTTTATCGTGCGCACAGCTTCCTCTTGCGGACTGCCGCTGCAGGATGGCTGCCTCGTTGAGTAGGCAGCGAAAAAGAGCCGCCGTCTCAAACCGTAAGGTCTAACGGCAGTATAGCAGTGTCGAGTGAAGATGCCCAGCCTAAGGCTGTCAATTGTTCGCGAAAAAGGCTGACTCTTGCGTGCCCGAGACAGAACTAACGCGGGAGTTGGTTTATACGCACGGTCACGAGCCATGTTCAGATGGCCCCCGCGTGGCAGGGTACGGGCGTTAGCACCGGCGTCGGCCGCTTTGACCTGGATCTACAGGTGTTCCGCCGGCGCAGAAAAGTTTCGCGGAGTATCTCGGGCAGGCGCCAGTAGGAAGTACGCTGCCAGCGCGAGGACGAGCACCGACTGAGGATTGAAACCAAGCGTCGGATAGAAAACCCAAGTGGCCGCTAGCCCGTAACCTGCCAGCGCAACGTCGTTGCGCGATTTGGCGAGGAAGAAGAGGCACGGAAGCATCAACGTCAAGTCGTGCGGCCACACGTGCGCGCTTCCGGCTATCCCGACTACTGGCGCAATGCTCGCAGCCTCCAATGCTGGCGCTTTCGATAACTTCGGGATCGCAAGCGCGAAGACGGCGGCTATCGAGGCCAGCGCTAACCACGGCGGCGCGTGGACCCACAACAGCAATTGCGGAATGCTAATGGCCTGCCGCGCGTTTCCGGCAAAATCTGCGGCGTAATAGCCGTGCAGCAGTTCCAGATAGTGCCACGGCCACAGCGCGTCGCCCGCGGTGGCGGCTATGGATGCGACATACCAGCACGCGCCGCAGATTCCGACAACCGCGAGCGATCGCCACAAGCGGCGAACCGCGAGCAGTAGGATAAAAATGAGCGCGTCCGTTGGCTTGTACAGCAGCAGTCCCACGGAAAGGCCGGCAAGCCACCAAGAGTTGCGTACGATTGCCGCGATCGCCGCCGCTTCCAACAGCAGTCCGATCGGAGCCTGCTGGGCATAAACGATGCCCGTGGTCGTCGGCGCCCAGGCAAAAACGCCGGCAATCGCCAGAGAAACTCTCATCCCGTAGATCGGCGCAAGTATCATGGCGGCAGCAATCGCCGTTAGCGTCATAAGCGAGACAAACGCGATGTTGCCCGCCTCGAGCGGTAGCCGGGCTTCCGGCCAAAAAAACCACGCCATCGCCGGGAGATACACGAAGGGCGACGCCGGTAGATGATGCGCAACCTCCCAGGCCGTGTGCTGCGCCGGATTGAGCAATGCGGTCGTACCGGCGGTCGAGGCTGCGCCGTAGAAAGTAATCCAGTCATAGGAGCCGGCGACCGCAGCGTGTACGGCAGCGATGTTGGCGATAATCCACAGCACCGCAACGAGTGCCATGCCAATCCAATGACGTTCCACGAACGCGACCATCGTGCTCAGCTACGCACCTGCTAACTGCTGGTATGGGTCGCGACAGGCCGCAGGCGGATCGGGGAGATACCTGTGCCCGCTTGGTGCGGAGCTCAGACGAAAGCGTGCGGCTTCTGATATCCTCACCGAGCCCGGCGAGCCGTCGCGGAGGGCGTACGCGAAGACATGATGGAGGCCGGGAGTAAGGTCTGCGGCCGGAATCGTGCCGACGAAAGATCGATTTGCGTCATCGTAGCGCGCCGCATAAGGCCGGTCGTCGGCCAAGAGCCACACGGCGGAATAGCGCCGCGCAACGCTGTCGCGGTGAATCGTTCCGGTAAGGAGGAGGACGGCGTCCGAAGCGACGATCGGAACACCGCCGCGCACCGACGCTACCCCCTTGCACGTGCCCATGCTTGCGAGGGTGCCCGTAATAACCGGCGAGGCGGTGAGCCCGGCGAGAAGCCCGTCAGAAAAAACTCCGGGCGAGCGGTCAAGAAAAATAATCTGAGCGGTGCGATGGGCGCGTATTGGGTTGCGTTAGGTAGTCGAGCGTACGCAACGACCGTGTGCGCGCCTTCCTCGAGCCGCGCCGTCCGGATCTCGGCGAAGAAGCCGCTATAGCCATACGCAACGTTATGGGTAGCTTCGGCGACGCCCCAGAGATATTGGCCGGCGAGCACCGGTACGCCCACGCGTCCGTCGACGAGGACGGCCGCATCGGGGTCTGTGTCGCCGTCGAGCCAGAACCCGCCTGAGGCGCTGAGCCGCGACCTAAGCGGAAACGAAAATTGCGCGTTACCACCATTGACGTGATACTCAGCGCTTTCCAAAGGCCATAGAACTCCCGGAACCCGCCAGTTTACCGACTGCGTCGAGCTTAGACTTGCGAGCTCGTATCGATCCGAGGGTGCACCGTAGTATCGCGCGTTGACGTCGATTAAGGCATATGCCGCCGCTATCGCAGCGTAGCATAGGAGCGTGCCGGTAAGCACGGCGCTTAAAACGCGATGGCGTTTGGTGAGTGCTCGTGGCGCATACCAGACAAAGCAAAGGAAAGAAGGAAAGATGTAAGGATACCAGTGACGCCCCTCGAGACCGAACGCATTGTAGGTTAGATATAAAGGGCGAAGATGAAGCCAACGAAACATAGATAGCCGTTGAGCGCTGGATCGGCGACGGCAATGGTGAACGCGAGGCGCCCATGTCCGCGAATCCATACCGACAGAATCCGCAGCGTGTTACGAGCCAGAGAAAGAACGAGGACGACGGCAACTGCGATGGAGGTCAAGCCGATCGCGACACGGATCGCGGTTTCGGCGATCACCGTTGAAAATGACGATCGGCGTGTCAAACCATCCGACGACCTGCCAGTAGGTCGCGGCACATCTTCCCGAAACAAAGCAGTCCACAAAAGCCGCAAAACCGGTCGCCACGATGTAGCGCAGAACCGGCAGCGTTCCCGCCGCGATCACGCTGCGGAAGTGGTCGAGCGTGTGCGAAAGAACCGGCGACCCGGCGGGAACGCCCGATTGGTCGACGAACCGCTGCTGCACGGCGAGTAGCGCCGCCGCCGGCCCCGCGAGTGCGACGACGGCTACAACGCATTGCACGGCCGCAGAGCTTCGCTTGTGTGAGCCGGACGGCGCAGAGCGCGCCGATTGGTATTGCCGCACTTACGAAGAACTGATATTTCGTAACTGCGAGCAGCCCCATCGCGATGCCCAAGGCTACAATAGTCGACGACGATATCTTCCCCACGCGCAGCTCGGTTGCGAAGAAGAGGGCAGCGGAGAGTAGCGCGTAGGCGAGGTTGTCCGGCTGCACGTACGATGAGACGAACGAGGTCAACGGGAACAAGCCGATCGCGGCAATCAACGCGACGCTCGTCCAGCGAGGCAGCCCGAGATTAATCGCCGTGCGATAGTTACAATACAACCCAATCATCATCAGGAAGACGCAGAGCAGGCGTGCGCTAAAGTACACCGCGGTAATCGAGCTGGTAAAAAGCGAAACGCCGTGCATCCAAAGTGCTTCCAGAGCATAGAACCCAAACGGGTAGAGCGGCACGATATAGTTGATCTTTCCACCGGATCGCGACGGCTGGTGCAAGCTGGGCGCAGCTGCGTCGATCCGAGCGTAGTACCCTCTCGTCCCGTAGCCGCCGGGCGCGCGCATCGACGAATGCCAGGCGATACGCTCGAAATCGAAAGCTTTAAGGAGATATTTGGTGTAGGGATTGACGATCCACGCGGTGCCGCCGTCAGACAACCGAATCAAGCGATGGGCGCTGTAGATGGATAGAGCGTAATCGAAATGCGCCGGCTCATCGGGAGCCTGAAAAATCGGAACGAGGAAGGCCCAAACGGTGCTCAGCGCACCGGCCAATAAAATGGCGGCGACGGCGGCCAAATTTGCCCGGCGCGTTTCACTCACGGCGCAAGACGACATAAGCGCGATCTTGGAATGCGCGCCTCCACCCTGCGCCAGGCGTTAACGCACTTGCAAGCGGGCTTCCGCGTTGAGCCACGACGGCGTCGACCTTGCGTTCCCTTAGCAGTTGGTTCCACGAGCTCGCGACGTCGATTGCGGAGATGTACTGGCGCCAGACGGCGACGGGATACCCGTCGCAGCGCCCGTCGATGAACACCCGTAACGTCGGATACGTGAGCGCGACGCTGCACCACGTGAAGTTTTCGCAGAGCAGACGATGAGCGGTGCCGTCGTCGAGTGAGGCGATCGCGGCAACCGGTAAGAGCGCGGGTTGCTGCCGCTGGAGTCTCGTCAGAGCGAGCGATGACAGCAAAATCGCCGCTGCGATGCTTACCAGTGCGACGGGCTCAAGTTCGCGTACTCGTTTGCCGAGCTCTCGAATGCGAGGAAGGCGCATCTCCAGGCCTTTTGCCGCCAGTGGCGCGGCAACGATCGCAAAGAGCGCCGTATTGCGAAACGCAAATAGCGCGGCGATGAATACGAAGGCGGCCGGGAAGCTGCGCAGCTTATCGCCCGCTAACGCCGTCCGTCCGCCGAGGAGGATCGCAAGCGCAAGGGGCAGCGCGCCGAACATAAACGAAAGATCGTGCACGCCTGGCGGCTGCCACTCCTGGATGAAGTGCCGAATGGGACTTGCCGGGAACGCGATGGCAAACGCCGGCAATCGCCAGCCCAGCGGCGTGCAGAACGTCGCGAGCACCACTGCCGGCAACATCACAAGGTCGCGGCTGCTGCGCAGGCCACGCAAGCCGCTCTCAGCGACGGTAGCGGCGAGACGGGCGAGGACGAGTGCCGGCGCAATTGCGACGCTCGCGTGCAGGTTCGCCCACAAGATCGCTGTGGGTATCGCCGCGTAGTACCATTGGTCGCGCCGCTCCAAGAAGAACAGAAATCCGGCAAGAGCGCCCCATCCAAGCACCTGTGCCCGCGCTCCGAACGACTCGAGAAAGGCCATGCCGCAGAGGAATAACACGATGCCGATTGCTTCCGGGCTCGCGCTGGCGCGCGCACGAAAGTAGATCGATGCGAGGATTGCTAACGGCACCGCGCTGACCACGATTGAAAGCAGCAGAAAGAGGTGATGGTCGGCAGCAACGGCCACGGCGAGACTGAAGAGCCACTCCTGGGGAACCCACGGCGCGCCGGCCGCGGTGAAGGTCTCGCTTCCAAGGGCCGTCGGCAGCCGGTGCGTTGCGAGCAGAAGATCGCCGAGCCAGCGCTGCCAGTATAAATCGCCGTCGCCGGGTGCGCGCAAGGGGCCAAGGACGAGATAGAGACTGCCCCAGAGTACGAGGGCAAGTCGCGCGAGACTCAGTGCGCTAGACCGAGCGGCAGCGCAATGCCGGTCAACGCAGCGATATACGGCGCAAAGGCGATTGGGCCGCGCCCTCCGACCAGCCGATGCCCGATCACCGCTACCGCGCACGCGACTGCAAGCGTCAGCACGGCGAGGGGAATCCCCAGCGCAGCACCAGTCAGGGCCACCAGCTTTACGTCCCCCCAGCCCATTCCGTAGCCGCGCGAGAACAAGGCCGCCGCCGCGAACGGCACGCACGCGATCGCTGCGGAGAGAATAATTCCCCAATCGCGTTGCGCAAACCCAAAGAGCAGCAGTGCCGCGAGCGAAGGCAGCGTGAACACGTCGGGGACGATTCCGCAGATCGCATCGCTGCACCAACAGGCGACGAGCGCAAACACGACGATTGCCGCGATCCCGATTTGGAGCGCCGCCGTGCCGACCGCAACGAGCAGGCCGCCCAAGAGCGCGGCCGCGACGACGAGCGCCGCATAGGGCGGATTGCCGGGGGCCGGGCCGTCTTCAGCCGGCGTCACTCGGGCGCAAGCCAACCGGCTGAGGTGCGTGCCGATAAACGCGATGCATGCAAAAAAAATCGCCGCGGCGACCACGGCGATCATGGCTTGGGCGCGAAATAGTTGGCTGCAACCGCGCCGAAGATGATTGTGATGATCGCCGGTATCATGAAAAAGACCATTGGGAAAACCATCTTGACGGGCAGCTTCGCCGCCATCTCTTCGACGAGCATCAAGCGGTGATGGCGGGCATCCTGCGCCAGATCGCTGAGCAGTTTGCTGACATTGGCACCGAGGCGTTCGGCCTGCGTCAATACTCGCAAGGCATTTCGCAACGCCGGATGATTGGTTCGCTCCCCGACGGCCTTCAGAGCGTCCGCGCGCGCGCGACCAAGTCGAATCTCGGAGAGCGCCTCTTTAATCTCATCGCCGAGCGCTCCGGGCGCTGCGTCGACGGCGTAGGTCATCGCCGAGTTTAGGGCGAGCCCGGCCTGTACGGTCGACGCCACCATATCCAAAAACTCCGGCAAGCTCTTCTGAATCGCCGCATGGCGCGTGTCGACCGCACGGTTAAGGATGAAAAACGGCGCGTAACCGCCGCAGAAGGTCAGCCCGATGAGTATCGGGAGCAGCCACGCTGCCGGGATGCTGACGAGCTGAGTCAGCAGCAAACTGAGCACCGCGCCGAAAAATGCGCCGGCAGTGACGCGCAGGCCGAATTTCGTTGGCGTCATCGCGTACCACCCGGCCTGGGCGAGACGGCGCGCGATCGCCCGGCGCCGTTCCTCGCTCAACAGGCGCGCCATAAGCGAAGAGTCGCTCATTTCGGATTTCAACGGATCGCGCGCTTTCAGTTCTTCGAGCTGCTCGCTAAGAACGCTCTTGCTCGGAAGAAGGGAGAGCGCAAAAAAGAAGGCCGAGATTGCAAAAAGAACCGGGATCAGATACGCCAGCGGGAATGCCATCAGACGTTGATCCGCAAAAGAGTCCGCAGCGAGAAGTACGCCAAGACTTCCAGCACGAGCACGACGAGCAGCACCATGTGACCGATCATGGTGTGCAAAAGGGCCTCGGACATGTCCTGTTGAGTACCGATGATAAAGAGTCCGAGTACGAGCGGAATGGCCATCAGCACCCATGCGCTCATCCGTCCCTCGGCCGTCAGCGAGGAGATCTTCCGCTGTATTTGGCGGCGATCTTTGATCGTATCGGCGAGCTGGTCGAGGATTCTCGCGAGGTCGCCGCCCGTTTCAGACTGTACGCGGAAGCAGCGAGCGAGCATCAGCGACTCGTGGCTCGGCATGCGGGCCGTCATCGTGTCCAGTGCGTCGAAGATGCTCGCGCCTAAGTTCGTCTGACCGATGACGCGCCGAAACTCGTGCCTGCCCGGGTCGGGGAGCTCTTCGATCACGACCGCCAGGGCTTGGCGCACGCCTAACCCGACTCGCAAGCCTCCGGCGATCAGACGCGTCGCGGGCTCGAGCTGCGTCGTGAAGGTGTCGAGCCGTTTCCGCATCCTGAATTGAACGTACGCGTAGAAGCCCAGCACGCCCCCGACGGCGACGAGCGGCAAAAAAAGCAATGAAAGCACCAGCCCCAGGTGCAGCACGAACGCGAGCGTAAGCCAAACGATCGCGACGCCGGCGACAATGGTGAGCACGATCTCTTGCGGGCTCATTCCAATGCCGGCCCGGTCGAGCAGGTCGGAGAGCGTCTCAACTCGTGCGGTGGCCCGCCGGTTGACGGAGCTCCAGAAGGCGAAGAAAACGAAGAAGACGGTCGCCGCTACGCCGGCAAAGATCGCGACCGGGGCGAGCATCGTCACCATAGCGTTTTCAGGGGCTCCAACTCGCTGAGGCCGCGCGCATCATACGGGATGCCGTACTCTTCGAAGCGCTTCAGGCAGTTCGGCTGTACGCCACTATAGCAGAACTGGCCCAGCACCCGGTTATCCGCGTCAACGCCGCGTTGCGAAAAGCGCAGAATCTCCTGCATCGTCACGATTTCGCCTTCCATTCCCACCACCTCGCTGACGCCGATCACTTTGCGCGCGCCGTCGCGCAGGCGGGCGGTGTGAACGACCAGGTCCAGAGCGCTTGCGATCTGCTCCCGAATCGCTCGGACCGGAAGATCGAACCCAGCCATCAGCACCATCGTTTCGATGCGCGAGAGCGCATCGCGCTGGCTGTTTGCGTGCATGGTCGTCAGCGATCCGTCGTGGCCGGTGTTCATCGCCTGAAGCATGTCCAGCGCCTCGGGGCCGCGGCACTCGCCAATCAGGATGCGGTCCGGGCGCATGCGCAGCGCGTTACGGAAAAGGTCGCGGATGCGAATTTCTCCGGTGCCCTCGATGTTGGGAGGTCTCGACTCTAGTCGGACGACGTGCGGCTGGTTCAGCAGCAGCTCCGCCGCGTCTTCGATCGTGACGATCCGTTCCTTCGTCGGCAAAAACGACGAAAGCACGTTGAGGAACGTCGTTTTGCCGGAACCGGTGCCGCCGCTCACCACGCAGTTGAGGCGCGCCTGCACCGCCGCGCGCAAGAAATCCATTATTGGTGGCGGCACTGCGCCGATTCGAATCAAATCGTCGACGGTCAGGCGCTTTTGACCGAACCGGCGAATCGTCAACACCGTGCAGTCGATCGCCACCGGCTCGATAATCGCATTGACGCGCGAACCATCTGGGAGCCGCGCGTCCACCATCGGCGACGACTCGTCGATGCGACGGCCTAGCGGCGTGATGATTCGCTCGATGACCAATCGGAGTTGGCGAGCATCGGTGAAGCGCTTTGCCGAAAGCTCGATCACGCCGTGGCGTTCGACGTAGATCGTGTCCGGACCATTGACCATGATCTCGGTGACGTCGGGGTCTTTCATGAGGTCTTCGAGTGGCCCGAGGCCGAGCGCTTCGTCAACGATCTCGCGGCGAAGCTCCGCTAGGTCTTCGGCCGAACCCGCGAACTTTCGCTCCGAAACGAGCGCTGCGGCGATGTTCTCAACCTTTGTGCGCAGTTCGGCGAGCTTTGCAGCGTCGGTGTGTGCCACGCTTGCCGACACGAGATCGAGTTGCCGGAGAAGCGCCGCATGCACCTCCTGTTTAAACGCATCGCGCGCCGGGTCGACCCGAGCAGGAGCCGCCGATGCGTGGCCGTTCGGCCGCACGACTTGCGCGGCGCCGGCCGATGGTTGAAGGGTTGCGAGCCCGCCTTCGGCGGGAAGAGATTCGAGGTACCGCTCCAATCCGGCGATGCTCTTTGCATAGTTGCGATTGGTCGATGAGCGGAATTTCAGCGACGATTTTGCTCTCCAGCGCGCGTTCGATATGCGCTGCGCGGTACGATGTCCGATTTCGCTGCGCGTATTGACCACCAAGTCGATGCGATCGGCAGGAATGCCGAAGCGCTTCAAGTCGGCGAGCATCGTTTGCGCTCCGGCGACCCCTAGGAGCGTCGGCTCCATGATGACAAAAAAGCGTCTCGCGCGCGTGACGAACGGACGAACTGCGGCCGCAAATGGCTGCGGCGCATCCACCAGGATCGCATCGAATCCGCGTCATGCCGGCGGCGAAAGCCTCGACGGTTTCCTCCGTCAGCGTAAAGGCGTCGTCGTAACGCTCGGTCAGCTCGACGATCGTGACCCCGTCGACCCGCGCGCTGGAAATCGGCGGAGCGATGCGGGCCGCATCGAGATTACGCACCGCCTCGAAGAGCACGGCGATGCTGCGCCGTCCGGTCAAATCCGCGTCGACGACGGCGATGTTTCGTTTCTCGCGCATCGAGCGCGCCAGCTCGCGGCAGAGCGTCGTCGTGCCGGCACCGCCCTTTGAGCCGACGAAAACGGCAATCGGTGAGTTCGCCATCGCCATCGTGCCTAGTGCGTGCTGCGCGGGTCGACGATTTGATCCCCGATGATGGTTTCGACCGGATTGATGGGGATTCTGCACCACTGCGGGCGCCGCCGCTATGGGCGCCGGGAACGTGGGCATCGCCGGTCCGACGGCCGGCACGGCAGCCGGAGCCTCACCTCCGGCCAGCGTCAGATCTTCGACCGGCTCCGAACGAATCGCTTCGCGCGGCGAGCGCAACGCAAGCCGCAGGTTCGAGTTCGCGTCGGCCCACGCGAGCAGATCGGCCTGTTTCGGATTCACCTCCAGGGTCACGGTTGAGGCGTTTTGTTCGTCGGGGCCAGGCGTGGCGGAAGCATTTTCGAGCGTCGTTCCAACCGCCAAGACGCGGATGCCGCGAAAGATCGTTACGGCCTTCTGCGGCGAACTGTTGCTTCGTCCCGGAGGGATCGCGATGACGTCGACGCGATCGCCCGGCAAGATCATTCCCGAGACTCCTTTGACGCGATCGATCGAAATGCTGATCGCGCGCATGCCGGGCTGCAGCCGCACCGGGCAGCGCAAACTCGACGTTCGAGCCGATTGACGATGCAGTGAGCTGCGAGCCGGCCGGGATCGTGATGAGCGCGAGCGACCCGACGGCCTGATTCGGACTGGAGAGCGCGTTGGGCTCGAGCGTCTGAGCGGGACGCATCTCGACCCTGAACATCGTATCCACGATGCCGGTCGCGAGCCGGAATATCTTGCGCCGCGATGAGAACGGCGCGCTGCTCGGTTGGGGCAGGCCGCAGCGAGGAGAGATAGCTTAATGTGAGCCAGCCCGTTCCCACGGCCAAAATGATCGCGATCAGAAGTGTCGTTCGTCGAGTATTCATTTACAGCGTTATCCTCAAGAAAGGAGCGACGCTCTGCGATAGAGCCACGAAGGTGGCGCCGAACGCAAAGGCGACCGCGTAAGGAAGCGTTTCGCGCTTTTCGGTTGCAATGCCTGGCCCACCGGCGAGGGCCATCAAAACGGCGCGCGAAAACGATGCTCGAACGTTTCCGCGAAGCGCGAGTACTATCACGGCGAGAAGGCCGCCGCCGATGCCGGTGTAGAGCAGAAACGGCACGCAGAGCGGGTAGCTGAGCATTCCCGCGCCTGCGATAGCGAGCTTGATATCGCCCCCGCCGATGCCGCCTCGCGAATAAACAAAGGCACCTGCGGCCGTTAAAAGGGCCATGATGGCAAGGCTCTCCGCTGCCGGCCGCAGGCCGCCAAAAGCGTGAACGAGCACTGCCGCGAGCGCGAGCGTTCCCGTCAACAGATTCGGGATGCGACGGGTCCGTACGTCGCAATAGCTTGCGGCAAAACAGCCCGCGAGTGTAAGCCAGACGGGAAGGGGCACGTGCGTGTTAACTAACCTTATGAGGCACATCCGCGTCTGCGGCCGTGCCCGGAAACAAAAGCCGGAAGTGTTTAGACGCTTGTGGCGACGGTATTGAAGAGTGTGCTGAGGTTTGTGCCGAGCGTGGTAACTGCAGCTAAGCAGACCAGCGCGATGAGGGCGACGAGCAGGCCGTACTCGACCATTGTTGCGCCTTCCTCATCGCGGATTATCGAGGTGAGGGTGGTAAGCATTCTGTCTCCTTGGTGTGTAGTAGTGGTTGTTGCTTACCAGATTCCGCCAGGCTGTGCCTCAGCGGGAACCTTGATTCCCACGTTGGCTTCTTGGACCAGAAGCTGCGCGCGTGCTGAGGTTACGCCCGGCGACGATGTCGCCAGTACGTGGATGAATGTGTCGCGCATATAGTCGGACGCAATTGGTAGAATCGCCTGGAACTTCCCATCCGGGCCGGCCGTCAGCGTGTGACGGCTGAGCAGGACGTCTGGGAAGCTCCGATGAGAGCGTGGCGAGGAGTGTGATCATCACGGGCGCCGTCGGCGGCGCCTGTCCCGAAATGAGCAGTGCCTCTGCTCCCTTGAGCGGCGTAACGTTGAGCTCGATGGTTCCCTGCATTTCGCCCACGATTGTATCGGTGCGTTCTTGATTTGCCTCAGCGGCTGCGGCACTTGCAGCTTGCGCTGCCTGTGCGCTGGCGATCAACTGCGCCTGCCGTGCGAGGTGGATGATGTGTGTGGCAAGCGCCCGTGAGACGTAGATGTCGTTTGAAACATACCGTGGTGCGACCTGAGTTACTTCGACCCGATCGTTTACTTCGTACAAGTTGTCGCCGGGGCGAATGACCAGCACGATGCCTGGACCGCTCATTTGTACCGCACGCGTTGCCGCGAGCCACTCGTATTGCAGATTGGCTGTGCGGGCTACGTTGGCCAGTGGAATCCCTTGCGTCCGTCGCGGCGCCGGCGCTCAGCGCCGGAAGCAGCGAACAGAGCACCAAAAGAGCCACCTGACGATAAAGCCGCATGCGTTCCTCCTATTGCTCCTGGTGCGGCAAATCATGACATTGGGAGTATCGGCTTGCAACAAAAGCTCAAGCCACGGCCTCGATTCTAACTCAACGTCGAGGATTTGTTAACTGCTTAACGCGGAAAATCGTGCAATAATGCATTCGGGCCGGACGCCTTCCAGCGCCCGCGTCTACCTTTTGGAGGGGTAATGATCTCAACCACTCGCCGGATAGTCGCGTTGGCTGCCACGCTTGGCTTTCGCCACGTACGCCGCGCCGGTCTCCGCCGATCAGGTAACCCTGCTCTCGATTCAATCGGGTCATTCGGTCCTATTGAAGGCCGAGGGGCTTACCCGCGTCGCCGTAGGGGATGGCCGCATCGCCGGCGTCGTACCGATCGGCACCTCGCAGGTAGTCGTAAACGCAAAGGCCCCGGGCCATACGACCGTTTTTGTTTGGGCCGGCGGCAGGCGCGTGACCTATGAAGTGACCGTCACGGAGCAGCAGCTCGACGATGTCGCGCAGATGCTGCGCAGCGCTATCGGCGCGCCGGGCGTCGAGGTCATCAGCTTCGACCATTCGATCGTCGTTCGCGGCACCGTCGGCGACGGCGCGCAGTTCCAGCAAATCAACGACGTCCTCGGGCGGTTCGATCCGATCGTGAAAGCTCAGGGCGCGGTGCTCGTCAATGCCGTGACGGTCACGCAGAATCTCGGCAATCTGCAGCGCGCCATCGCAAATGTTCGGGGTGCCAGCGACATCCGCGTCGATCCCGACGGCCATGGCAACGTGATCGTGAGCGGTAACGCGACCGACGCCGTCACGGCGCAAGCGATTCTCGATCGCGCGCGCGGTTTGGCCGGGCCCTATTTGGCCAGCAATGGAGAGCTGATCGACCGTATTAACTCGATCAACAACAGCCAGATCGATATCAAGGTCTACGTGCTCGAAGTCGATAAGACGGCGATGTCGAATCTCGGAATCTCGCTTTTCGGTGCGCAGTTGCCGCCGGGAGCGACGATACCGACTCTCGTTCCGCCGCTGTTTCCGTTTACCGAAGTCGCCTTCGGCGGTCGGCTCCGGGCTCGGTTTCACGATCCAGCCCTTCTACCGCGCGACCACCCTCGCTCCGACGCTCAACTTGCTCATGACCAGAGGGACACGCGAAGATTCTCTCCAGTCCCGACTTGGTGACGAGCCCCGGCAACAAGGCGACCTTTCTCGTTGGCGGAGAGATCCCGGTCGTCACCTCGACGGGACTCGGAGCGGTCAACGTTCAGTATCAGCCGTACGGCGTGCAGCTCAACGTAACGCCCAGCATTCTCGGCAACGGTTCCGTCCATGCCGTCATTGCGCCGCAGATCTCGGCGCTCGATTACGCCAACGCCGTCATCGTTTCGGGCTTCACGATTCCGGCGCTGACGGTCAGCCAGCTCTCTACCGACGTGATCACTCGTCCGGGCGAAAGCATCTTGCTGGGCGGCCTCGTGCAACGGCTCGAGCGGCGCACGATCTCGAAGATTCCGCTGCTCTCCGACATCCCAATTCTCGGCAAGCTCTTCACCTCCACCGCTTATCAGAACTTCGCAAACCGACGTGGTCTTCGTGATGACGCCGGAGATCATCACCCGGTGAAGCGCGGGCGCCAGCGCGGGACAGGTCTTGGCACTGGTCGCCGTTTGCCTCGGCGCCTTGATGGGCTTTGGCGGAATCGCCGTAGACGTCGGCTATTTGGAGTACCGGCAGCAGGCGCAGCAGAGCGCAACCGATGCGGCCGCCATCGGTGGAGCGCAGCAGCTCGTTCGATCGAACTGCACGAACTCTCCGGCGGCCGTAAGCCGCCGCGCAGGCCGACGCGCAAAGCAACGGTTTTGCCAACGGCGGCAACATAGCCGTCTCCGCAAACACCCCGCCGCAAAGCGGACCCTTTGCCGGCAACGCGCTGCGCCATTAGCGTGCAGATTACCACGCAACACGTCACGACCTACTTTGCGCGGCTCTTCGGCTTTCCGGGCGGCATGAACGAGTCGACGCAAGCCGTCGGCATGGTTACGGCGCCCAATGCCCCCGCCTGCATCTATATGCTCAGCACGACCGTGGAGGGAACCTTAACGGCGCCAATGTGAACGCTCCGGCCTGCTCTATCGACATGAACGACACGGCGAACTTCAACGGCGCCACGGTCTCAGCGCCGTTCATCGGCTACGCCGGCGCCGCACCGATCGAAAACGGCGCAACCTTCAAGCTTGCCGCTCCGGCGCCGATGCTTCCGGTCGCCGATCCCTGCACCGAAATCGCCGGCTGTTCGTATCTCGCCGAACAACCCGCCCTCGACGAGCCAATGCACTTCATTCAACGGCAACGGATACACTGGTGCGCTCGCGTCGGGCTGTTACAGTTCCCTCAACCTGAATGGCGCGAACGTAACGATGAGCGGCGACGTACGTCTTAACCGGCACCTCCATCTTCAACGGCGCACACATCACCGGCACGAACGTGACGATCTACGTCACCGCCTCCGGAACCGCGCCCAACTTCAACGGTGCGACCGTATCTTTGTCGCCGCCGGCGACCGGAAATTACGCCGGCGTGCTCTACTATCAGGTACCGAGCAACACGAGCAACCCGATCTTCAACGGCACCAACGCCACGTATAGCGGGCTCATTTACGCTCCCGGCGCGACCTCGGCGAACTTCAACGGCGCCAACGGCGGCTATGTGGTCTTGGTCTTTGGTGCGATGATCTTAAATGGGAGCACCGCCGTCGACTTCGCGACGCCGCCACCGGGCCAATCGCTTCTGTCGCAGGCGGTTCTGGCGCAATGAAGTTCGCGACGGCCGGCCGGTGGCGAGCGCGGAACCAGCCATGGTGGAGTTTGCCGCTGGTGGCGCCATTCTTGGCCTTCATGTTGGTTGGGACGATCGATGTCGGGCGGTATACGTACTACGGAATCGTTGCGGCGCACGCGGTCAGATCGGGCGTGCAGTATGGTGCCCAAAACCTCGCGACGGCTGCCGACGCGGCCATAAGCGGACCCGCGACGACCGCAGCAGCGTTTCAAGACGCACAGAGCATTTCAAAGTTTAGCGTCGTCACGTCCGTCGTCTGCACGTTGAATGGTCAAACGTCGCCGTGCCCCGTGAGTAATTCGGGCTCCGCCCCGCCCTCGGGCCTCGTCTATTTTGTAAAGGTGCAAATCAGCGGTAGCTTCAGCCCGCTCATTCAATATCCGGGACTTGCCACCGTTCCCATCGGCGCCACCTCAACCATGAGGGTGATCGACCAATGAGCGCGTGCAAGCGCCAACGAGGCAGCAGTCTGCCCGAGATGGCGATCATCCTTGTGGTGCTGCTCGCGTTCCTCTTTGCAATCGTCGATTTCGGCCGCGCCACCTACACCTACGCCTTCGTCGCTCAGCTCGCCCGTCAAGGCGCGCGCTGGACGATCGTCCGCGGCTCGCAGTGCGTTTCCTCGACCACTGTAACGCCACCCAAAGCGACATTCAGGCGTACGTGCAAAGCCTTTCCGAGGGCGTAACGAACGCCGGCCAAATCGCCGTCGCCAACGTGTCGTGGAGTAACTGCCCCGCCGGCAGCACCGGGCATGTGCCGGGCTGCGTCCTCAGCGTCACCGTGACAGTATCCGTTTTCGTTCGTGCTTTTGTACATGCCCGCCAACGTCGGCGGGTTTATCATGACGAGCACTTCCCAAATGGTCGTCTCGCAATGAACTTTCGCCTGCTGTCATGAGCACGGCGCTGGAGATATGGCGAGGGACGCCGCTCCAATCGCTGCAGCGCGGCTCGGCCACCGCGATGCAGACCCCCGAGGGGAGCGTCTCGGCATTTTTTGCACTTGAGAGCCTTCGACCGCGGCGCGGCGTCGCGACTCTACGCGTTGCGCGTCATCAATCGCACGCGCTCACGCGCTCGTATGCCGTACGTGGGTTATCTCGCGTCGCGGCGATGCGATGCTGGCATACCCGGCGCTCTTCGAAGTCGACGCCGTTCTCCACCGGCGCGACGCAAATTCCACTCTGGCCGCGCGACTTTCTTTCGTTCGATCGTGCGCTCGCGGAGATCGTCGGCAACGGCGTGCACTGCATCGTCGAAGCCGCCGCCCCGGAGATCAAGAAGCCGCTGCGAAGCTACGTTCTCTGGCCGCGGCGAGTGTGCTCACGCTGGTGCTCGCAATGGCGGCGCTTGCCACGCTTGGCGCGGCGCGTCCGCGGATAACCGCTTTTGCCGTTCCACCCGAAACGCTCGCGGGCACGACCGTGCAGGCCGAGTACAGCGCATCCGGCGCGGGGCGACTTACGTACGCGGTCACAGCTCCGGACGGGCGGCGCCTGCAAGGCGCGCCGCTCGACGCGCGCTCGGGATCGATTCCGATCGCCATTCCGCCCTCACTCTCGCCCGGCGCCTACACGCTGCAACTCGTGATGAGCGGGCCGCTCGGCAACGCCGCCGAGGTACGCGTTCTCAACGCGCTCGTGCCTCGAATCAGGGGAGCTCAGATCGACGACATCTCGGTACATCCGGTCGTCGCGAGGCCGGGCCAGACCATAGACGTCAGCTATCGTGCCGCCGCCGAAGGCGGCTACGTGCGTCTGCTCGACGGCGACGGTACGATCTGGGCACAGAAGCCCTTTTCGCACACCGGCCTAACGGAGTTCGTCGTTCCCGCCGCGCCCAACGCTCGCGAGCTGCGAGTGCTGCTGCACGTCACGAAAGGGAACTCGATCGCCCAATCGATGGCCGGGATCGTCGTGGCCAAGGAATCGGCGCCGGCCGCTACCGGCGATTCGCAAATTGCGGGCGACGATGCCAATGCGACCGTCGGCACCGGCGCAGACGAGAACGGCACGTTCGAAGTTTTGAACCGGATAGTGAAAAGCGGAAATCCGATCCGAGTCCGTATCATTTCGCCCCGTAACGGCATGCGGATCTCGCTGAACGACCCGCAATCGCGCGAGGTGACCGGATCCAACGTTGGAGCAGATGCGAGCGTTCTTACTTTGCGAGCGCCGGCGGTTGCGGTCGCGGCGCGCTACACGCTCGTGGCCGGCTTCACCGATGGCTTCGGCCAAGAGAGCGTCGTCCAAACCGTAACGATCCGTCCATAAAGCGAAAGCGAGCCGGAGAATCCGGCTCGCTTTCCCCCAGAGGAACTTAAAACGGGTTCCGCCCTGCCTTAGATCGTGTTTGCGACGGTGTTAAATACTGAACTGAGATCTGTGCCGACGGCCTTGACGGCGTGCACCGCAACCAATGCGATGAATCCGATCAACAGGCCGTACTCGACCATTGCGGCCCCTTCGTCGTCGCGGGCCATTGATGTTAGTGTGGCGAGCATTTTCATAGGTTTGCCTTTCTGAGTGTACCGTCTTAGACTGTGCTTGCGACGGTGGAGAAGATAGAGCTGAGATTCGTGCCGAGGAGCTGAACCGCGGCTAGGGCAACCAGCGCGATGAAGGCGATCATGAGGCCGTATTCGACCATCGTGACGCCCTCATCGTGGCGGGCATTGGATTTTCCGATGGACCGCACTCTACTAGCTTTCTTTTCGATCGAAGCGGGCGTTAGACGGACGTTGCGACGGTGTTGAAGAGGGTGCTGAGGTTCGTGCCGATCAGCTTGACGGCCACGATGCAGACGATAGCGATCAAAGAGACCATGAGGCCGTATTCGACCATCGTGACACCTTCGTCATCGCGAATCAGGGATTTGAGGGTAGCGATCATTTGCGTCTCCTGTTGAATTAGTAAGTGAGTGAGTGGATCGGTAACGTAATGAGCTGACCGCGGGTTCCCGCCCAAAGCAAGCTGCCGCTCTATAAAGCGGCCGCTCGTCAACCCTGCCATTTGCCTTGCGCCAGCTTTTTTTACCGTGCGCTCGTTAATTTCTGTTGACGGCTCAACGCCATATGTAGCATAATCGGCGAGAGGGGTCAAGGGGCCCCTCGAAGGCCCGCACCTCTTACGAGCTGGGCCTTGGAACGATTTTCCGGCCCCACACAACTTGCATTAAGAGAGGACCATCCAGAATGGGACGCAGGAGAGAGTCAGGCCAGGTTTTGCCGCTGATCGCTATTTGCCTGACGGCAATCATGGGATTCGCCGGCATGTCGGTCGACGTCGGCTATTGGGAGTATCACCAGCGCGAGCAGCAGTCCGCGGCAGACGCGGCCGCGCTCGGAGCTGCTCAGCAGCTCGCCTACGCCGGGTTGCCCGAGCCAGAAGTCGGCGCAAACGGCGCCGCCTACAACGACATCGCGAGCTACGGCTATACCAACGGCGCAAACGGCGTCACGGTAGCCGTGAGCAACCCGCCGGCTACACCGAGTCCGGCACCCTCCGGCAAGCCGTCGCCCTCGCCGGCGCCCTACGCCGCCAATAACTGCGCGGTCAGCGTTCAGGTAACCGGGACGAAGACGCCGGCCTTTTTCACCAAGCTCTTCGGTCATGGAAGCGGCGCGATTCAGTCGACGTCGGCGACGGCGCTGCTGGTGAAAAACGACGCCAACTGCATTTTCCTCCTCAGCCAAACCGCCACGCTGAACCTCAACGGTGTAAATATAACTGCTCCGCACTGCGGCGTCGCGGCAAACAGCGCGACGGTATCGACGAGCAGCGACAACATTAACGCCGCCTATTTTGGATATGCGCACGCGCTGACGGGCAGCACGGCGGATTTTACGGGCGCAAAGCCCACCAAAATGCTGCCGGTGGCCGATCCCTGCCCGGAGATCGCCGGATGCGCCTACACCGCCGCAAACAAAGTTTTGTACGGCTCGTGCACCGCGTTTAACAACACGGGCGGAAATGCCACGGTCGGCCCCGGCTGTTACAGCTCTTTCAAAAATACCGGCGGCGCGGTTACGATGCAGCCGGGTCAGTACGAGTTTACCGGCACGTTCTCAGCAGACCGGCGGAAGTCTTGTGGGCAGCGGCGTCACCTTATACGTCACCGCGACGGCAAGTCCCGTGCAGCTCGGCGGTAACTCCGTGAACCTCTCGGCGCCCACAACGGGAAGTTACGCCAACGTCCTCTACTATCAAGAGAAGAGCAATGCCGCGGCGGCGGAGTTTATCAGCACGAATACGAGCGTCACCGGTCTCGTTTACGCTCCCGCCGCGGTTGGCCAAGTCAATGCCAATATCAGCTCCTACGTCGTGCTGGTCTTTGCGAACATGAACTTCGATGGAACCAGCTGCGAGGGCTGGAACCTGGCAGGTCCGACGGCCGGTAATTCAATCATCCAGACCGCGGTCTTAGGTAACTGATTGTGCGACGTGTGGTGAAAAGGCCGGCGCAAAAGCTGGTGCGTTCCGAAGCGGGAACGAGCATGGTCGAATTCGCGATCCTCGCTCCCGTCTTCGTCTTCCTACTGATCGGGCTCATCGAAGTCGGGCGCTTCGCGTACTTTGGGATTCTGGCTGCCAACGCGGCGCGTGCCGGCGCTCAATACGGCGCCCAAACGTTGTCGACTGCGGAGGACAACACCGGCATTACGAGCGCGGCCAAGCAGGACGGACAGAATCTTTCTGCCTGGAACGTTACGCCGAACCAGCTCTGTTCGATAAATGGGGGCGCCCCTGCGCCCTGTCCCAGCCCGGGCGCTACGCCGCCGGCGAACACGATCTATTACGTGCAGGTGCAAGTCAACGGCACGTTCACTTCGCTGTTGAGATATCCCGGCATCCCGCCTTCCGTTCCCATAAGCGGCAGTGCGACCATGCGGGTGGCCAACCAATGAGGCGTAAATATCGCGAACGCGGCGCCAGCCTCCCCGAAACGGCGATCATCATCTCGGCCGTCCTCATGCTCACGTTCGGCATCATCGACTTCGGCCGCGCGATGTACACGTACAGCTTCGTCGCGCAGGTTGCACGGGAAGGCACCCGCTGGGCGGCCGTGCGCGGCTCTCAGTCTTGCACGAACAGCGCGAATACGCTCGCGAACTGTAACGCTTCGGTCGCCAATATTCAAAGCTACGTACAGAGCCTTTCCCAAGGCGCGACGGTCGCCAGCAAGATTACGGTATCCAACGTAGGGTATTCGAACTGCCCGGCCGGCAGCTGGGGAACGCGCCCGGATGTACCCTATCGGTGACCGTGAACTATCCGTTCGCATTCATCCTGCCGTTCTTACCGAAAGCGGGCATCGCGATGGCGAGCACCTCGCAGATGGTGATCTCGCAATGATGCAGACCTTCCAAAGAAAACAGAATTTGCGCCGGCCCCAACGGCGCGAAAAACGTGACGGTGACCGCGAACAACCCGCCCACCACCGGGCCGCATGCCGGCAACGGCTGTGCGGTCACCGTCGCGACCACCCGCACGGGGGCTCTTTCCAGACGAAGGGCAGAGTCGGGGCAAGTCTTACCGTTGATCGCAATCTGCCTGACCGCGCTCATGGGCTTCGGGGGCATGTCGGTCGACGTCGGCTATTTGGAGTATCACCAGCGCGAACAGCAGTCCTCGGCTGACGCCGCGGCGCTGGGAGGCGCCCAGCAGCTCATCTACTCGAATTGCGCCAACTCGAGTGCCGCGACGACCGCCGCCGATAACGACGCGGCCGAGAGCGGCTACACCAACGGCGCGAACCACGTGACGGTGACCGTACAAAACCCGCCCACCACCGGGCCGTATGCCGGCAACGGCTGCGCGGTCACCGTCACTGTTACAGCCGCCAAAGTCTCGACGTTTTTCACCCGGCTCTTCGGCAATGCATTTTCAAGCGGCGCGACTGAGTCGACTCAGGCGACGGGACTGGTAAGGGCCAACAACGATGGCTGCTTCTATGCGCTGAGCGCGGGCTCGAGTTCGACCTTCAACGGTGACAATGTCAATGCCGGGGGCTGCGGCTTCCTGATCAACGACACGGCGCTCTTCAACGGCAGCAATTTCGATGCCGGAAGCATCGGTTACGGCGGTGGAGCACCGACCGAAAACGGAACGACCTTCCCGGGTGCGACGCCGGCTCCGATGCTCAAGGTCGCCGATCCTTGCCAAGAGATTACTGGTTGCGCGTACATCGCCGCGAATCCACCCCCGGCGACGAACTGCACGTCATATAACAAAAGCGCTAGCAACCTGACGGTAGAACCGGGCTGCTATAGTTCGTTCACCCAGAACGGAGGTTCAAACATAACCTTGGCTCCGGGGACCTACGTTTTCACTGGATCGACGCTGTTCAACGGAGTGACCAACGTCACCGGAAGCGGCGTCACGCTCTACGTGGCCGCCGGCGGGACGCCGCCGACTTTTAACGGTTGCACCAACGTGACGCTTTCGGCTCCCACGACCGGAAACGATGCCGGAGTTCTCTACTACCAGGTACCGAGCAATTCCGGCAACCCGCTGTTCAACGGCACCGGCATGCAGCTGAGCGGTCTCGTCTACGCCCCAAGCGCAACCGGCGCGACTTTCAACGGCACCAATGGCGGCTATCTCGTCGTGGTGGTCGGAGCGGCGACGTTTAACGGCAGCAGTGCGTACAACCTCGCTTCGCCGCCGCCGAATGGCTCTTTGATCAAATCGGCCGTCTTGGGTCAATGATGCGCCGCCTTTCTTGCCCTCCGATGCCGGCACGGCCATGGTCGAGTTCGCGATTATCGCGCCGGTGCTCGTTTTCTTGCTGATCGGTCTGATCGAGGTCGGGCGGTACGCGTATTTTGGGATTCTCGCGGCGAACGCCGCGCGCGCCGGCGTCCAATATGGTGCGCAAAACCCGATGACGGCAGACCAAACGACGGCCATTCGCAATGCGGCGCTGCAAGACGGACAGAATCCGGCCGCCAGCTGGACGATCACGCCGACGGTCCTCTGCTCGGTGAATGGTGCGACGCCGACGGCGGCGGCGTGTTCGGGGGCGGGCGTACCGGTCAACACCATTTACTACGTGCAAGTGCAGGTCACCGGCACGTTCAGCTCGCTCTTACGATATCCCGGCATTCCAACGAACATTCCGATTAGCGGGAGTGCCGTCATGCGGGTGGCCAACCAATGAGCACGAGACATCGGCAACGTGGCGCCAGCCTCCCGGAGACGGCGATCATCATGACGGTGCTGATCATGCTGACCTTCGGTATCATCGATTTCGGCCGCGCCATGTACACCTACGGGTTCGTGGCGCAGATTGCCCGCGAGGGCGCGCGCTGGTCGATCGTTCGCGGCTCTCAGTCCTGCGCCAATAGCGGGAACGCACTCCCCGAGTGCAATGCGACCGCAGCTCAGACGCAAACGTACGTGCAAAGCCTCTCCGAAGGCGCGACGAACGCGAGCCAGATTCTCGTCACCGGGCCAAACTATTCTAACTGCCCGAGCGGGAAGACGGGCAACGCGCCCGGCTGTACGGTATCGCTGACCGTAACGTATTCGTTCAAGTTTCTCTCGCTCGCGTTTCTGCCCAAGAACGCGATCAATATGTCGAGCACTTCGGCCATGGTGATCTCTCAGTAACGCAGCACTAAGGAGACCCTTCCATGAGGTATAGGAAAGAGTCAGGCCAGGTTTTGCCGCTGATCGGGATCTGCCTCGCGGTGATCATCGGTTTTGCCGGCATGTCGGTCGACGTGGGCTATTTGGAATACCATCAGCGCGCGCAGCAATCGGCGGCCGACGCCGCCGCCGTCGGCGGCGCACAGCAGCTGCTCTATTCCAACTGCACCAACTCGAGCGCCGCCACCACCGCGGCCGATAACGACGCCGCGAGCAACGGCTTTACCAACGGCGTAAACAACGTCACGGTGACGGTCAACGATCCTCCCAGCAGCGGGCCGTACGCCGGCAACGCTTGTGCCGTCTCCGCACAGGTGACCGCGAAGAAGGTCCCGACGTTCTTCACGCGGCTCTTCGGACAGGCCGGGATGGACGAGTCGACTCAGGCGGTGGCTCTCGTTACCGCCAACAACCCCACCTGCATCCTGATGGAAGCCTTGGGCCAGAACACGAATTTTCATGGAGCGACGGTGACGGCGCCAAAGTGCGGCATCTCGTTGAATGGATCGGCGAATTTCAACGGCGCGTCGGTTGATGCGGCAGGCATCGGTGAAGTCGACTACTCGGGAAGCAACAACGGCGGGACGTTTACCGGCGCCTCGCCCGCGCCGATGCTGGCGGTCGCCGATCCGTGTCCTGAGATTGCGGGCTGCGCGGCGCTGGCGGCCAATCCGCCGTCGACCTCTCCCTGTAACGGCACCGTACGGGGGCGGCGGCACGCTGACGCCCGGCTGCTACAATAATTTAAATCTCAACGGCGCGACCGTTACCCTGAGTTCGGGGACGTACGTGCTCGCCGGAAGCTCAAACTTCAACAAAGCCTCGGTCACCGGAAACGGAGTGACGCTCTACATACCGGCCGGTGCATCGACGAACTTCAACAAGGTAGATAGCCTCACGCTCTCACCGCCTACCACCGGCAACTACGCCGGCGTCGCGTACTATCAGGTGCCGAGCAACAGCAACGACGTCAACTTTAACGGAAGCTCGACGAGCATCTCGGGCCTGATTTATGCTCCCGCTGCGGCGATGAACTACAACGGCTCGCAAGGTGGCTACACCGTTGTGATTGCGGCGTATGCCAACTTCAACAACAGCAACGGCGAGGATTTCGGAACTCCTCCGCCGGGGGGATCGCTGCTCAAGAACGTCGTCTTAGCACAATGATCGCACGCTAGCGCTCTTATTCCGCCGCCAGCGCAACTGGCGGCGGACGCGACGGCGCGTTTGATCAAGAAGATGAGCGGGGTCGAGAGCACGAAGATGATTGCGGTGACGCGGAACAGAGTAATCGTATGCGATCATCGTTGCCTGCTGAGAAACCATCTGCGTGAGCTGCCCGACGGAATAGCCGTGGGTCTGCGTCACGCCGGATGCCAGCACGTTCCACGCAATCGCCGTCTGATGCGTGAGCAGCGTCGTCAAAATCGCGATGCCCAAACTTCCGCCGAGCTGGCGGAGGAGCGTAAAGACCCCGGTCGCGCCGGCAAGCTTCGGCACCGGCACGTCGCTGAGCGAGATCGTCGTCAGCGGAACGAAAAGAAAGCCGAGCGCGAAACCTTGCACGAGGCGCGGCCAGAAGACGTCCCAATATCCCGCCTGCACGGTGAGATTGCCGAGCAGCCATGAAGACCACGCAAAAAGAAGCGTTCCAAAAACGATCGACCAGCGCCCGTCGATTCGGTTGAGTATTCGGCCGATGATCAGCATCGACACGGCGGTCGCAAAAGCGCCGGGCATCAGCGCAAAGCCGGTGTCGAACGCGGTGAACCCGAGCATCGATTGAAAGAAGAGCGGCAAGATCAGCGCCGTGCCGAAAAGCCCGAAGCCCATGACGATCCCCAAGAACGAGCCGACCGAGAACGAGCGGAATTTGAAGACGTTGAGGTCGACGATGGGCTGCTTGTCGCGCACCGCCTTGGCGACGAATGCGATCAAGGCCACGACGGAAATGACGGTAAAGAGCAAAATCGTCTGCGACTGGAACCAGTCGTCGCGTTCGCCTTGCTCGAGCACAAACTGCAGTGAAGCCAGGCCGGCGGTGAGCAGCCCAAGTCCCACCCAATCGATTCCGCCCTTCGGTTTCGCGATGTACTTGGGATTCGGGATGAAGGCGAGCGTCATCAGAAAGGCCACGACGCCGATCGGAATGTTGATATAGAAAATGAGGGGCCAGCTCGCGTTGTCAACGATCCAGCCCCCGAGCGTGGGCCCGATCGCGGGCCCAACCATCGCTCCCATACCGAAGATCGCCATGGCGGCGCCGCGCCTCTCGGCCGGAAAGGTCTCAAAAAGAATTGCTTGCGCGGTCGGCTGCAGCGCGCCGCCGCCGATTCCTTGGATCACTGCGGTAAAACACGAGCACCCAGATCGAGCGGGCGGTGCCGCAGAAGAAGGACGCAACGGTAAAAAGCGCGAGTGAGATGGCGTAAAACATTTTGCGGCCGAGCAGTGCGGTCAGCCAGCCGTTGAGCGGCATCACGACCACGTTGGCGAGGATGTAGCCGGTTGCGACCCAAGCCACTTCATCGACGGTCGCGCCGAGGTTGCCGCCGATCGTGTTGAGCGCAACGTTGACGATCGTGCTGTCGATGATCGCCATGATCATCCCCAGCATCACCGTTATGGTGATCAGAGCAACCGGCGTCTCTTGTCGTTTTTGGACCGGAGTACGCTCTATCGCGACTGCAGCCATTTTCTATCCCGTTGCTTGACGCATACCGCGTGGTATCGAGTTGCAGCTCGGGTCGGCATACCCGGCGGATTGACAAGCCCCTGCACGCTACGTATGATCGTCAATGTTATCGGTGGAACGGCGGCGATATCCGACCGAACGGCATCCCTCTTGCGTGAAAACGGCGCTCGAGCTCGTGATTTCACCGGTCGTCTGCACCGAGCTCTTCGCGCATCGGAGCTGGGGTCCGGACGACGTGCTGCGATTTTGAGTGCGACCGCGGTCGCTGTCGTTCGACGCCCGGGGCTCGAGCCTGCCGGGCATCCGCGACGGCTCTTGGCCGATTTCATCGTCGGCACGCACGCAGTGGAGATCGGCACATTGATGACGGGCGACGCCGACATCTGTCGCAAGCACTTCCCCGATCTGCGCGTCATACCGGTGTGAGATCGGTTGCGGCCGCGTTTGCGGTCTTTGCGCTCGTCAACCTTGTCGCTTTTCGCGCCGGTCTCTACCGCAGCATCCTCGATCCCTCTTCGAGTACGGGAAGCTTCGAGGCCGCGATCGCTCAATTTCGAGCGCTTCGCGCGGATCCTCATACCGATGTTTTGGTGCTCGGCGATTCGCGAACCTACTCCGGTCTCGATCCCGCCGTAGCGACCGCCGCCAGTGGAAACTTGCGCTTTCTCAACGGGGGCGTACCCGGCACGACGCCGCGCTGCTGGCCGTTTTTCGTGCGAGCCATCGACCCGCACGCAGACCACTTACGCGCGGTTGTCATTACGGTCGATACCTATGCCGACGACGACAGCGCGATCGGAAGCGTCGACGGTGACGATCGCCCGATGGATTTGCGCTACGTCGTTTTTCAAACCCACCTGCGCGACATCCCAAAGTTGGCCGGCTCGTTCTCCGACCCACGCGAGCGAGTCGAGTATGGGATCGATCTCTTCTGGCGCGGTCCGGAGCTGCAGGACGATTTCCAAGCCTTAGCCGCCGACCCGGCCGCTCGCCTCGTGCAGCTCGCGCAGGCCAATCGATCGCCGGCATACGATCCGCTCGCGGCGCATCCCCGCACCGAATCGCTTGCCGGAATTCGCGTGGACTTCGCTAAGCATGCGATCTTTTATCCGCCGGACGTCTCGGCGGACGAGCGCGCTGCAATTGCGCGGCAAGTGTTGACCGTTGCCAAGCCGAGCGCGTCGTATGCGGTCTACCGGCGGCAATGGCTCGAGCCGATCGCGGCACGCTACCGAAGCCGCCGGTGTCCCGGTCTTTTTCGTCCGCATTCCGACACGCCCCGCGCACCGTGAAGCGACCCAAGTTCCGAGCGGTTCGCTGGTCGAAATCGCGCGCGACCAGCACGCGCGTTTGATTCGTGCAGCGCCGTACATCGCGCTCGAGCGTCCGGAGCTTTTCGCCGATGAAGACCACCTTAACCGTGCCGGAAGTCTGCGCTTCAGCCGTTTGTTAGGCCGCGACGTCGCGCGCGAGCTCGTCGTCGTCACCCCGAGCCCGATTCCGAGCCAGGCTAGCGGATTCAAGGGGAGCAGTCCAAGGGCGCAGGACGGCCACCACTCGTTGTCGTGGTTCGCTGCGGCCGTTGGCATCGGCATTCCGCTGCGCTTTCAATCGTATGAGTTCTGGCTCTTCATAGCGATCGTTGCGGCGCTCTTCTACGGCCTGCCGCGGCGCGCCGGACGCTACGTGCTGCTGATCGCCAGCTATTATTTTTACGCGCGCTGGAACGCGTGGTATTTGCTCTTCTTGTGGATCTTGACCGCGAGCGATTTTCTGATCGCCATCGCGGTCGAGCGCGCGCGCGACGTCGCTAACGGCAGGCCGCGCTTCCTTCTCGCGGCGGGCGTCGCCGCCAATCTCGCCTTTCTCGGCAGCTTCAAGTATACCAATTTTGCTAGCGGCACGGTCGCCGCACTGCTCGGCATGCACGGCAATCCCTGGCTCGTCAACCTCTTCGTCCCGATCGGTATCAGCTTCCATACGTTTCAGAGCATTTCGTACTTGGTCGACGTTTATCGTGGGCGCATGGCGGCGATTCGAAAACCGCTCGACTACGCGCTCTATTTGGCGTTCTTTCCGCAACTGCTGGCGGGGCCGATCGTGCGGGCCGGACTCTTCTTCGGCGAGCTCTTTGCATGGCGCCCTCCCCGTCCCGACGACGTGAGCTATGGGCTGGCGCGCGCCGGCTTCGGGCTGGTGAAGAAGATGGCGATCGCCGATCAGTTCGCCGATATCGCGAACACCTATTGGGGATCGATTGCGACTCATCCCGGCGCGCCCGCGGCTTGGAGCGCGCTCTTCGCATTCGCGATGCAGATCTATTTCGATTTTTCAGGCTACAGCGACATCGCAATCGGCTGCGCGCGAATCTTCGGCTTCGTTTTTCCCGAAAACTTTCGAATGCCGTATCTGGCGAGCAGCGTAACGGATTTCTGGCATCGATGGCACGTTACGCTGTCGACGTGGCTGCGCGATTATCTTTACATCCCGCTGGGTGGAAATCGATACGGCAATTCAGCCACGCTGCGCAATCTGATGCTCACGATGCTCTTGGGAGGGCTCTGGCACGGAGCGCAGTGGACGTTCGTGGCGTGGGGCGGTTTGCATGGCGTCATGCTCTGCTTCGAGCGAGTGACCGGCATCGGTCAGGAGCACAGCGCGCCGCGGGGCGTGCGCGCAGCTGCACGAGTGATCGTCACCTTCTGCGCCGTCTCCCTCGCGTGGGTGCTCTTTCGGTCGCCGACCTTCGGCGCTGCAATCGCCGTCTACCGGGCTCTCTTCACCGGCGGGGGCGGCCCGGCGCTCTTGACCGGATGGCAAGCCGTGTTGGCCGGTGGAATCGTCGCCTTCGGCGTGGTGCGGCTCTTCCTCGAGCGACGCGGCATCACGCGCAGGTGGCCGCACTTTCCTTTCGTTGCGCGGGCCGGAGGGCTCGCCGGGGTGCTGCTCGCGCTCGAGTTGCTATCATGGCCCGGCGTTTCGCCCACATTCATCTACTTCAAATTCTAAAGGCCGATCCGCTTCGTTTGAAAGCGCGGCCGCGAGTTCGGTTAACACATCGTCGACCGCAATGGCCGCGAGGCGCTCGTCGATACGGTCGCCATGCGGATCGCCGCGACCTTCCCGCCAAATAACGCGGTGGCGCGGATCTTTCGGCGGTCCCCAGAGCGCCGGCGGCGTCGGTCCAAAGAGTACGACCGACGGGATGCGCAGTGCGGTCGCCAAGTGCGCCACGCCGGTGTCGCCGCAGATGATCGCGCGCGAAACGCCGACCAAATTCGTCAATGCGCGCAAATCCGTCTTCCCCGCCAGAACGTGCGAAATCGGGAGTTGCGCGGCCTTTGCAATCGTGCGGCAGCGTAAGAACTCCTGTGCATTTCCAGTGAGCAGCACGCGCCAGCCCGCGCCGCGCAAGGAGCAAGCGAGGCGCGTCCAACGTTCCACCGGCCACCGGCGAGATTCACTGGCCGCGCCGGGATGCAGCAAGACAACGTCCGGGAACGACGACCGCCTCACTGCGGTATTATTAAGGTACAGGTCGCGCGCATCGGCCGGCACCCCGTACCAACGCAGCATGCGGCACCACCGCTCGGCCTCATGCTCGTCGTCTTGCCAAGGCGGACCTCCCCAACTCTCCACCACTTCATCGCAGCGAAACGCCATGAGCTTTCTGGGACGTGCACGAATGAGAATGCGGTGACTCGCGGGCCCCTTTCCGTGCAGATCGACTGCAACGTCGGCATCGCAAAGTGCTTCTTCGAGTTCTTTCAACGGAGCGGTATTGATGACGGCATCGATCGCGCCGGACGCGCGCGCGAGCGGCGCGAGCGCGACGGGCGCGGCAAGAAGCCGTTGATGCGCCGGATAAGCACGCGCTAACGCGCGATAAGCCGGCACGCCCGTCAGGAAGTCACCGAGTCCTAACGGGCGCAGCATCACCAGACGCGGCGCCATGCCGTCCCTACGACGCGCGATAGGTGAAATTGCGCTCGGTTTGGAGTTCGCTGTAGACCGCAAGCGTATCGTCCGCAACGCGAGCCCAGCTAAATCGCTCGTTTACCCGGCTGTTGCCGGCGCAGCCCAGTTGGAGCCGCAACCGGTCGTCAGCGAGCAACGCGCGCAGTGCGGCCGCCAATGCCTGCGGGCAGCGCGGCGCAACGTGTATTCCGGTCACGCCGTCCACCACGGTGTCGATCAAACCGCCAACGCTCGAAACGACGACCGGAATGCCGCATGCCATTGCTTCGAGCGGCACGATACCAAACGGCTCGTACCACGGATAGCAAACGACGACGTCGGCGGAGCGAAGCAACGCGGGAACATCCGCGCGAGGAACTCTGCCTCGAAAATCCACGCGGTCCCCGACACCGAGCCCGCTCGCAATCGCGCGAAGACGGCACGCTTCAGGGTCGATCGCGAGCGCATTGCGGTCGGGACCACCCGCGACGATGAGCTCGGCATTGGGAATCTCGACGAGAGCTTCGATGACGTCGGCAATACCTTTGCGTTCGACGAGACGGCCGAGCGAAAGAACTCTGCGCCGGGAGCCGTTGCGGCGCTCCCGCGGGCCGGCCGGCGTAAATGTCGACAAATCGACGCCGCACGGAATGACGGTGATGCGGCGCGCGTCCACCCCCATGCGGGTCAGTTCAAACGCTTCGGCGCTCGATGTCGCCACCACCCGATCCGCGCGCGCCGCAATGTCCCGTTCGATCTCGAGACGACACGCCGGGCTCGTATCCTTGTCGGCCTGATGGCGGCGTTTTTCGACGCCGAGCGCGTGGAAGGTCTGAACCACCGGAATATTCGCGGGCCCAGCCGCTTGCAACGACGTCATTCCCGACATCCAAAAGTGCGCGTGCACGACGTCTGGAGGCCGACTGTTCCACCGCGCCGCAAGACCTTGGGCAAACGCATCCATGTAGGGTAGCAGCCGGTCTTTTTCAACAACGGCCGCCGGCCCGGCGTCGATGTGCTCCACGACGACGTTGTGCGCGCAGCGCACGCGAACGGGCAATGATACTGCATCGCGACGGGTGTACACGACCACCTGCGTCCCTTGCCGGCCCATTTTTTCGGCGAGCGCGGCTACGTGAACGTTTTGACCGCCGGCATCGACGCCGCCGAGTACGGCGAGGGGACTCGCGTGTTCCGATACCATAGCGACTTTGAGCATCGTACCTCCTCCAGAACGCGATCCCAACTTGCGAGGAACCGCTCCAGTCCGAAATGCGCGAGAGCGTAGTGACGCGCAGCCAGCCCTGCCGCTCGCGCGCGGCTAGGTTCTTGGATGAATCGCCTAGTCGCCGCGACGAAGTCGTCGACGTTAGTCGAGATGACTCCGGCGTCCGCGGGGACGCTCACCGAAACTTCCGTCGTGGCTAACGCGACGACCGGCATGCCGACGAGCATGGCTTCGACGAGCGACAACCCCAGCGACGTCCACCGCATGAGATGCACGTAGACCCGGCGTCGCGCGAGCTGCGCGTGCATTTCGTTTTGCGGCAAATCCTCATAGCCGCCAAGTTCCGCAACTCTCATGCCGAAGATGTCCATTGGCGCGGCCTGCCGAAACTTTGCAATCAAATCGGTGCCGGTGATGCGTCCACGCCGGAGCGGCTCGTTGACGACGATTGCGCCGTGCGGTATATCGCCGCGGTAGCGGTAACCTGGGTCCGGAACGCCGTGATCGATCACGTAGGTCGGCACGCTCCCGCAATCCCAAAACAGCTCGTTAAAGTGCGTGACGTGAACGACGGGAATGCGCCCGTTGTCGGCCATCGGGTGACGCATCTCGTTGACGACACCCTGTGGAACGTCGTGTTCGAGATAAACGGCCGGCAGATCGGCGCCGGGCTCCGCACCGAGCCACTCGCGGACGAGATCGAGATCCGCGAGCTCGTTGCAGAATGACGACGTCGAATTCCATGCGCCCGAGTTGCGCAGGCGTCAGCTCCACGACGCAGCTCGGCCAGTTCCACGTTCGAGCACGGCCAAGGCCATCGCTGGAGCGGTTGGGCACGACCGGAATGTAGTACCGATGGGCTCCCTGCACGAGCGCAGTCGTGTACGAGCCGTGGACGTGCCACAGAAGTACGTTCACGACGCCAATTCGACCGGTCGCCGTCCAACCAGCAAGTCTATCGCTTCCACAACGGCTTCCGGTGTGGCGTCTGCCAGACAAGGTTGACCTTCGATCGGACAGAGGTGCGCGCGGCAATTTGCGCAGGGAGCCTGCTGATCGCCCAGTAAGACGTGATCGACCATCCACGGCCGAAAGCGCACCGCGGGAATCGTCGGCGGAAAGATCGATACGACCGGCGTTCCAACCGCGGCGGCGACGTGCGGCGCAACCGTGTTTCCGGAAACGACGACGGTTGCAGCCCGCACGACTCTCACAAACTGCGCGAAACTGGTACGGCCCACCAAATCGAGGAGGTTTTTGCCGCGCTCATATAGCGGGTCGATGGGCGCGCGTTCGCCGGCGACGCCGGTGAGGACGACGTTCCAACCGCAAGTCGTCAGCAATGGCACCAGTTCGGTCCATCTGCGTTCCGACCAGGTCCGTGCCGGAACAGTACAGCCCGCGTGGACCACGACGTATGGAGGTTGCGGCAACCATCCGTCTCCATCGGCTTGGGTAAGCAGTTGCAGCCGCCGATCGTCGTCGGCGGGCAACTGGTAACCCATTGCGGCGGCGAGCGAAAGCCCCCGCTCGACCTCATGAATGTTCTCGTCGACGTTATGACGGACGTCGAGCAGCGAGCCCGGATAATCGACGCTGATCGCGCCAACCTTTTTTACGCCGGCCAAACGCAGCAGGAGCGCCGTCGGCAACGGGCTCTGATGAAAAGACGTAAATATGACCGCTTCGTCAAACCCGTGGGCTTGCACGCGCGCAACGAGCCGCGCAATGTCGGCCGGGTCGGTCGCCTTTGGGCTGGCATCGATCCAGGGCGCTTCCCAGACGATCGTTGCATCAACGCCCGGCAGCAGCTGCGCCGCCGGATAACCTCGCGGGCCGCACAGCAACGTCACGCTGTCGGCTCCGGTCGCAAGGGCGCGGATCGCGGGGCCGGCCAGAATTGCATCCCCGTTGTTGTCTTGGCGGACCGCGAGCAGGCGTTTCACAGCGCGTCCTCGACGATGCGCCGCGCCGCCTCGACTAAGCTCGCCGCGAGGGTCGGCGCATCTGAAATCTCCGCAGGCAGCGTGACTACGGTCGGTACGAGAATAGCTCGCGCGCCGGCTGATTTGGCGGCTTCCATGTCGCTACCGATGTCGCCGATCATGACGCATTGCGCGGTCGACACGCGGAAATGCTCCGCCGCCGCAAAAATAAGTCCGGGACGCGGTTTTCTGCAGCCGCAGCCTTCGCCTTCGGCATGGCGACAAACAAACCAGGCATCGATGCCGAGCAGATGAGACAAACGACGATGCATTCGTGCGAGCGCGTCGCCTTCGGTCGGGCGGCTTGCGCCGGCGGGCTGGTTGGTGACCACGCCTACGGCGTAACCACGAGCGCGCAGCATGCTGACGGCTTCGTGCGCGCCCGGCATCAATTGCACGAGATCGGGGTCCCTGTTGCCGGGAGAGTCGGCGACCAGCGTTCCATCCCGATCGAAAAGCACCGCTTCAATCACGATCGCCGCGCTCGCCGCCATGCCCGAATCGAGGCGTAACCACAGAGCCGATAGTAAACGGCCGCGAACGGAATGATGGCGCTCGTGCCGATCATGGTTGAAACTTCTCGCGCGGTGCGCGGCCCGGGCGCGATGCGTTCGGCGGCAAAGCGAGCCGTGAGCGCAAGCCAGGCGGCCGCTCCTGCGATTGCCAGGCTTGCAGCGGTAACCGTTGCAACGTGCCACGGCCAGGCGCCCGCCGAAGCCTGCGCCTTACGACGCCAATCACTACCGTGCGAGACGTACATCAAAACGTCGTCGGCGTTGCCCGCCTGCATTCGCACGCTGATCCAACCGTCGCCTTGCCGTACCGGATGAACCGTGCGACGGCTGCCGCGCACGATCGTATAGCCCGCTGCGAAGACGCGCAGGGCCAGATCGCTGTCCTCACGATACGCGCGACGAAAGCGCTCGTCAAATCCACCGACTTGTTCGAGAACGCGGCGCCGATATGCCATGTCGGCGGTGATCCATGCAGCCGTTGATAACTGCGCGACGTTGCGCTCCCAATCCGTCGGCGCGCGATTCGAAGCGAGCGGAACGTTTACGATCGCCTGTGACGCGGCCGCATCAGGGATCGCTCTTGCGAGATCGTCGAATAGGGCGGCGTACCAATCTGCCGAAACCGTCACATCGTCGTCGAGAAAGCATATCCAATCGGCTTGCGATCGCCTCCAACCGACGTTGCGTGCCGCAGCGGGGCCTTGCGCCGTTCCGCGATAGACGTCGATGCGACGGCGCAGGCGCGGATCGACGTTCTCAAGGTTTAGCGCAGAGCGTTCGCCGCGCCGATCGTCGACGAGAATCACCCGTCCCCGGAATTCGGGCGCGGCGCGTGCGAGCGAGTCGAGCAGAGTCTCGAGCGATGGACGTCCGATCGTAGGTATAACGACGTCGACCGTCATCAGACGGCGACCGCATCGTAGGCCCGCGAAGCGTTAAAGACACCGGCGCGCCGCACTAAGTAGGGGCCGATCGCGAGCGCATCGATCGGCGACGATCCAAAACATTCCAGAGCATCGCGTGGGTCATCGACCATCGGCCGTCCCGCCGTATTAAAACTGGTATTGACGACGACCGGAACGCCGGTGAGCTCATCGAGCGCCTCCAGCAGACGCGCGACGAGCGGTTCTTGCTCGCGGTTGATCGTTTGAATGCGGGCAGTCCCATCGACGTGCGTCACGGCCGGAATGCGCGAACGCCACTGTGGTTTGACCTTGTGGACGAACAGCATGTACGGACTGGGCAATTGTCCCTCAAAGATCTCACCGGCACGCTCTTCTAAAACCATCGGAGCGACCGGGCGGAAATGCTCGCGCCCTTTGATGTCGTTCAGACGATCTAAATTCGCGGCAAAGCGCGCGTTCGCCAAAAGACTGCGATGACCGAGCGCCCGCGGGCCGAACTCGCTGCGTCCCTGGAACCAGCCGACGATACCGTCGTCGGCGATGATGCGAGCGACTTCGACGGGTAAGTCGTCCGGGTGCTCGAACGGAACGGCGCTGGTCTTCAACCGGTTCGCGAGCGCCGCGTCGTCCCAGTGGCGGCCCAACGCAGCGCTCGTCATGGGCTCGACGCGATCGCCGAGCGTGTTCGCGACGTACGCGGCTGCACCGAGCGAGGTGCCGGCATCGCCTGCCGCGGGCTGCACCCAGATCGATTCGAACGGACCTTCCGCGACCAGCCGCGCATTGGCGACGCAATTCAGCGCGACGCCGCCGGCCATGCAGAGCCGGCGCCGGCCGGTTTTCCGGTGCAGCCAACGGGCCAGCTCGAGCATTACCTCTTCCAATCGCAGTTGCACGCTCGCGGCCAAGTCGGCGTGTTCGCTCTCAAACTCCGCGACATCGGCGCGCCGCGGCGCAAATCGGAGCCAGTCGACGGCATCGGTTTCGAAACGGCCGTCTGAAACGCGGACGAGACGCCGGAACTCGTCGATGAATCGGGGGCGCCCGTGCCCGGCCAGACCCATCACCTTGTACTCATCGGACGATCGCCGAAAACCCAAGTGCACGGTGAGCTCTTCGTACAACAAGCCGAGCGAGTGCGGCAGCGGTTGAACTTGCAAGATCGTTAAGCGACGTTGCTCGACGTCGCCGGCGAGGTACGATGAGGCCTCGCCGCGGCCATCGAGCACGAGCACGGCGCAATCGTCGAACGGTGCCATCAAATAGGCGGAAGCGGCGTGCGCGACGTGATGCGCAACGAAGTGCGTTTGCGCTCGTTCGATGCCCGGCAGCGCGGCGCGCGCGAAGTTCGGCATGTCGCGCGCATAGAGCGTGCGCAACCCTTCCCAGGCTCGATCGGCAACGTCGCCGCTAAAAGCCAATTCCGGATCGTAGGAATAGGCAACCGCATCAATGTCGTTCGGGCTCAGGCCGGCCTGCTCCAAGCACCAGGTTGCCGACGAGACGGGCAACTCCCACGCGCTGAACGGAACGCACTCCTTTGCGTGCTTACGCCGGCTAAAGCGCTCTTCTTCGGCAGCCGCCGTCACGCGACCGTCCTCCACGAGCGCGGCGGAGCTGTCGTGGAAAATCGCGTTGACCCCGAGAACCTTCATTGAGCCTCCCAGCCAAGCGGTATGCGTACGGTAGCTTCCGATTGCGCTTCCGCAATGCACTGCAGACGTTGCTTCGGTGCTTTCCACCGTGCGAACGAACTTAAACGCGAGGTTAAGAAGCGTGCGCTCCACGGTAAGAACCCGCCATGCGAAACGTTGCGCTTTGCGGCGTCGGGCGTGTTGGGCTCGTAACCGCTGCGTGCCTGGCCTCACTCGGAAACCGAATCGCGTGTTACGACACCGACCGCGAGAGGCTGGCGAAGTTACGCATTGGGCAACTGCCTTTCTTTGAGCCGGACCTAGGGCGGCTCTTACAAGAGAATAGAGAGCGAGGGCTCTTACGTTATTGCGACGACTTGGCCGACGCGTTATCGCACTGCGATATGGTTTTCATCGCGGTACCGGCGCCGATCGGGGCAGCAGGCGAGGCGGACTTGACCTGCGTCCGCGCTGCGGTGCGCGAGATCGCGCGTTGCGCAAGCTCGCCGCTCGTCGTCGTGAACAAATCGAGGTCAACGACCGCACGGGCGGCGGCTGGTCGGTTGCCTCGAACCCCGAGTTTTTGCGTGAAGGCACCGCGGTAAACGACTTTTTGCATCCCGATCGTGTAGTGATCGGCACTTCCGATGTTCGCGCCCGAAAAGCTCTCGAAACGCTCTACGCTCCGCTGAACGCGCCGATTATCTGCGTGGACGTACGCACGGCCGAGATGATCAAGTACGCTGCGAACTCGTTTCTTGCGACGAAAATTTCGTTTGCCAACGAACTTGCGAACATTTGCGAAGCCGTCGATGCCGACATCGACGGTGTCCTGGCCGGCATTGCCGCCGATTCGCGAATCGGCCCGTCGAATTTGCAGCCCGGCTTAGGATTCGGCGGCTCATGTTTGCCCAAAGACCTGAGCGCACTAGCATACTTGGGTCGCGCTCGCGGAATTGAACCGACACTGCTTGAGTCGGTGTTGCACGTGAATCGCCAACGGGTCTGCCGCGCCATCTTTGCCCTTGAAGCGGAGATCGGCGACGTCGACGCACAGGCCATCGCGTTGCTGGGAGGGGCTTTCAAGGGAGGTACGGATGACGTTCGCGAGTCGCCGGCCATCGCGCTCGCGCGCGCGCTGCGCGGAAAGGGTGCGCTCCTACGGGTCAGCGACCCCATCGCGTGGGAGAACGTCGCCCATGAGCTTCCTGGCATCTTTTGCGGGCCCAATGCGCAAGAAGCCTGTACCGGCGCGGCGGCGGTAATCGTCGCAACCGACTGGCCGGAATACGCACGACTCGACTGGCGATCGATTGCAGCCCGAATGCACGGACGTTGCGTGCTCGATCTGCGAAACGTTGTCGATTCTGCGGCGGTACGCGCGGCCGGCTTAGAGTACCGCGGCGTCGGGCGTGCTCCCAAAGCTCGGACGCAAGTCGCATGACCTCACTCGTTACCGGCGCGGCGGGCTTTATCGGATCGCATCTCGCTACGGAACTGATCGAACGGCGGTCGATGGTTTCGACGTTCTCTTTCATTTCGCATCGCCCGCGAGCCCGCGCGATTATGCCCGCTATCCTCTGGAAACGCTGCGCGTCAACGGACACGGAACGGCCTGCAAAAAACCTTGGCGTCGTGGCGATCACTCAAAAATGGGAGTTTCCAAGGATTCGATCCGGCGCTGGAGCTCCGCTGAGATCGGCTTGCGCTCGCGCAGAATCCATGGCAAACCGCGCAGCGCGTCTCGGAGTGCTGCTCGTACCGCGGGGTCGCGCGCGGCGCGCCACGAGTAGACGGCGGTAAGGCGCGCGGCTGACGACGCGGAATGACGCAGCCACGCCGTCCATAAACGATTGCGAAGCACGAGGTGGCGCCGTTGCGCCGCGTCGCGAGTCATCGTTGAAGGATGATGATACAGCACGACCTCATCGCAGTATCTCAGCTTCCAGCCGCGAGAAGCGAGGTCGAGCGAGAGCAGCGATTCCTCGGCGCCGATGTGGTAGCGCGCGTGATACCCGCCGGCCTCGAGAAAAGCCGCGCGCCGAACGATTGCCGCAGCGGCGATAAAGTAGGAAATTGGTTTCCCCGACTCGTCCTCGCGAGCCGCCGCCGCTTGCATCGTGGCGCACGCTGGATCTATCGTGCCTTCGTGGCCGACGAGGATGCGTCCGTTGAGAAGTCCCAACTCCGGCTCGCCGTCAAAGCGACAAACGGCCCGAGACAACGCATCGGATTTCCACCACCCGTCGTCATCGCAAAAGGCGATCAAGGGCGTGCGCGCATGGCGCACGCCCAAGTTTCGGCCGGCTGCCCCAAGATTGTGCGCCATGCGCACGCATTGCACGCGTTCGCCGAAGGATTGCAGCACTTGCCAAGTCTGATCTTGCGAACCGTTGTCGACGACGACGATCGGCGGTCGCTGCGGTAAGCGAGTTATTCGCTCCAAGGTCTCTCGGAGAATAGCCGCCCGATTGTATGTCGCGATGACGACGGTGCAAGCGGACAAGCTACAGCGCTTTCTTCTCAGGCATCTCGACTTTGTTAGCCTTCTGAAGCGAACGGCCGCTGCCCCCCTTGCGGGTACTCCGCCCCTCCAAGAGTCATTCTTTGGCCCGCGGTCGCAGCGTTACCATGGTCGGTGCAAGCGGCGATTCTCGTTGTTGACGCGAGTGCCGCCGACGATCTGCTCGCTGAAGCGCATGTGAATGGCTGCTAGGCGCCACGACCTTAGCCGGCGATCGTCGCAAATGCAGTCGCCGTGACGAGACCATAGGCTGCATGCGGCACGATGTCGCTCAGCCAACTGCTCGGCCCCCATTGAGCAGGATTGGTGGCGGCCAACTGGGTTGCGGGAACATCGCTTGCCGCCATCGCGAGCGCACCAAGAACGACCGATCGCACAAGCAATCCGCGGCGGGTACGCTTCCCGCGGGACAGAGCGCCGTACAGCGCGCCGAGCATAATACCGATTCCATAACCGCAAAGCGCACCGAGCGCATTGCGCCGATTCCTCGTTGCCGAGTCAGCCTCATCGCTCGGAGTGCCGAGGCCCGGGACACCCGCCTTCAGCGCCAAGCGTCGAATGACTTCGCCTGGCAGTTCGCTGGGGCTGCGGCCTCGCAGCGCCATATCGCCGTAGCCCGTGATATCCGTCGCCAACGTTCCGACGGCGCCCGCAAGTGCGCCCAAAATTAGTGCCCGCATCCATTCCTCCAAACCGGCGTTGATTTTAATCTTGCCGCGCATCTTGCGTGTCAAACCCCTTGGATGCGACCGCACGGTAGGTCCCCGTCACGCGCAGCGGCGAAACTGCCGTGGCCAAGGGTTTGACCATCTGACGGCTTTGCGGTCCAAAGAATGGGTCAATGGGATTGCTCACGGATTCCCTACCTCGTCGAGCGCGGCGCCGACGCAGGGCGAGCGGCGCGCCACCGTTCGATCGCTACGATGATCGCCAACGCGATTCGTGCGAGCGTGGGAATGACGCGCGGACGCAACAAGCGCCGATCGAACGAGGCCATGTAGCGATCGTTCTCGTCGACGCAGGTTCGGACAAAGTCAGCGGGCGCGAGGTTTTTCAAAGCATCACCGAAAAGCCCGCCGGTCTCTGCGCGAGGTTGGTTGCGCTGGATCTCCGCACCGCCCCTGATGCGGCGCGCGATCGCGCCGCCGTAGCCGAGCGAAACCGGAAGCGCCTGAAGGACCGCACCCCGCAGGCCCCGGCGCGTGCGATCCCACGCGATCCAATTGACGAAGAAGACGATGTGATGCGCTTCTTCGATGAGCAGCCGCGCGAAGAGCGAGGTCAGCGCTTCCGGCAGGATCCGAGCATCGCGCGCCAAGCGAAAGATGCCAAAGCCGGCGAAGGAGTCGACGCACTCGTTGTAACCAAAGTCGATGAAAGCGCGGCGTGTCGGCTCTTGTTTGGGCACGTTTGGCGTCACCGTCAGGCCGTAACGCTCGATCATGCATCGCAAGATTCGTCCGTGCCGATCTTCCTCGTACGACTGCAGTTCCAGCGCCTGACGCACGAGCGGATCGGGCTCCTTCTTTGCGAAGGCGCTCAGCATTCTTCCCGCTCCCAGCTCGACCTCGAGCGCCAAAGTCCAAATTGGGATAGCGCGCAGCCGGGCCAGCGACGTGTCGTCGAGCTGCGGCCACGGCCATTCTTGCGGGTCGTAAACGCGATGCGATTCCATCAACGAACGGCAGAAAAGCTCCTTGTGTTCGTCCGTGCCGATCTGCACCCTGATCACTCCATCTCGAAATTTTAGAAGGCGACCATCCAGAGAGCGGTCGAAGGGGCTCCGAGGTATGACCGCGCTCGGAGACTCTATTCCGCTTGGCAATCATCGCGCTTGCATTGCGCGGTACCTGCGCAAAATCGTTTCATCCGGCGGCTCGGTTGCAGCGCGAATCATCGAGGAGCGCCTCCCCGAGCGCTATGCCGGCGATCGGCTTCGCCCAAGCCTCGTGCTGTGGGCCTGCACGGCCGGCAACGGGAATCTGGCGGACGCCGTGCCGGTTGCCGCCGCCTTTGATCTCTTCGATCGCTTCTTGGTTCTGCACGACGAACTGGCCGATGAATCCCGCGCGGCGACGGTCCCTCGCTGGGGGCTTGGACAAAGTCTCAACGCCGGGGATGAGCTCTATGCACTGGCCTTTCGAAGCCTCGCAAGCGATGTTTCTGACCCGGACCGTCGGCTAAAGACGGCCCGGCTAGTCGCCCAAGCTGTCCTTGAGGCGATCGCAAACGGCGGCGACGAGGCTGCACGGGATGCGGTGCTGACGGGAGCCGCGCTTGAAGCCGGCGCCGTAATTGCCGAAGCGTCTGAGCTGGTTGCCCGGGATTACGCGCAGGCCGGGCGCATCCTGAGTGCAGCAGCAAGATACGGTGATGCAGCGCTCGCGCAGCGCGCATCGCGCCGAGCCGTTGAGACTTTGCGGCGTCACGCCTCGCGTGACGATATGGCCGCTTTTGAAGAAGTTGCCCGTTACGTTGCCCGAAGAGCGGCCTGAAAGCGCGACGCCGTCGCGAAAGGCGGAGCATCTCCGGATCAATCTCGAGCGGGATGTCGGCGGTAAGGGTGTCGACGCGGGCTTTGAAGGCTACCGCTTTGCGCACCGCGCTCTGCCTGAGATCGATCTGGCGGATGTCGATCCGTCGGCTGAGATATTCGATCGCACACTTGGGGCGCCGCTCCTCATATCGTGCATGACGGGCGGTACGCACGATGCGCGCCGACTCAATCGGCGGCTTGCACGGGTCGCACAAGAGCATGGATTTGCGATGGGCCTTGGATCGGGTCGCGCGCTGATTGAATTTCCCGACTCCCTTGAAACTTTCGACGTTCGTTCGCTGGCACCCGACGTCGCGCTGATCGCCAATCTTGGCGCCGTGCAGCTCAACAAGGGCTATGGCCTCGCGGAATGCCGGCGCCTCGTCGAAATCTTACACGCCGACGCCCTCGCCCTTCATCTTAATCCGTTGCAAGAAGCGCTGCAGCCTGAGGGCGATACTTGTTTTGGCGGTCTGCTCGGGCGCATCGCGGATCTCTGCGATCGAGCCGGCTTTCCAATCATTGTCAAAGAGGTCGGTTGGGGCATCGGAGCGGACGCAGTGCGCATGCTCTTCGATGCGGGCGTTGCGGCCGTCGATCTGGCGGGAGCGGGGGGAACGTCGTGGAGCGAAGTGGAGCGTTATCGTATCGCCGATCCCTGGCGCGCTCGCGTTGCCGGCGCATTTGCGAGCTGGGGAATACCAACGGCGCAAGCCCTGGTCGATGCGCGTGCGGCTGCCCCTTGCCAGACGCTCATCGCGAGCGGCGGCATTCGTCCGGGCCTCGACGTTCCCAAAGCGCTCGCGCTCGGCGCCGACCTCGTCGGCATCGCGGGTCCCTTCCTGCGCGCCGCCGACGAAAGCGTCGACGCCGCGCACGATCTCGCTCTCGAGCTCGTCCAGACCCTTCGCGTCGCGATGTTCTGCGTCGGCGCGCGCACGCCCGCCGGCCTCCGCGGCACGTTGTCTCCCTAAGCCCGCATTGATCTCACCTGAGCGGAGTCGATGGCTGGCCCGCGGTACCAGCCTGCATGGAAATCGATTTACTAAGACGCGAAGTTCGCGTCTTACGCACTCTGGTGAGCGCCATGATGGTTATCATGGCGCTCGCGCTCGTCGCTGCCGTAAAAATCGGAAGTGACAAGTCTACGTTCGATACCATTGCCGTCCATCGCATCGATGTCTTGGATCGTAACGGAATCATGGCCATGGCGATCACTAATCACGACGATTTTCCGACCGGTGTCATCAACGGAGAGAGGGTGCCGCGCAGCGGTGGGAACGATGACAACGGAATCGTCTTCTACAACCCGCGCGGCGACGAACAGGGTGCCTTGGTCTGGTCTGGCACTCGCACGCCGCGCGGCACGGCGTCGGAAAACACTCTCTCGTTCGACACGGTCAACACCGATCAGCTTCTGCAAGTCCGTGATGCAAACGAGAATGGCCAAACCTTATCGCAAGTCATCGGTTGGAACGAGATGGACTACAATGCTCCGCTGTACCAGCGCTTGCTTCATCTCGAACGAGGGCCCGATGGCGCAGTGCGTGCATTTGTCAAAGCCCATCCGGAGCTCTTTCCGAAGCGCCGCTTCGTGTTGGGCTACGACATGGACAACACCGCGCAAGTCTTGCTGGCGGACGCTCGAGGGCGGGCGCGGATAAAAATGTTCGTGACGGCCGGCGGGCAATCGCGCTTGGAGTTCCTGGACGCCGGCGGCAGGATCGTCGCGCTCTATCCAACGCCACGGTAGGCGTTTGACCGGCTGGAGTAATAGACGTGCGCCAATGACGCTCGACCTCGATGCGGCGGACGCCTATTGTCGCATGCTCACGCGCCGCCATTATGAGAACTTCAGCGTGGCCTCACGGTTTGTGGATCCGAGCACACGCCGCGACCTGATGCGTATCTACGGGTACTGCCGCACGACCGACGATCTCGGTGATGAAAGTCGCAATGGAACCGCACTACCCCGCTTGGAGCGATGGCGCAGCGAGGTCGAAGCACTCTTCGGGGGCACGCCGCCCGTCCATCCGGTCCTTATCGCGCTGCAGCCGACGGTCGAGCACCGAGCGATTCCGGCACAGCCGTTTTTCGATTTGATCGCGGCCAACGTGCAGGATCAGCACGTCACGCACTACCGAACGTGGGAAGAACTGATCGGCTACTGCCGCCTCTCCGCCGCTCCCGTTGGACGAATGGTTCTCCGCGTTTTTGGAATCCACGATACGCAGGCGGAGCGCCTCTCGGACGACGTCTGCATCGGCCTGCAGCTCGCGAATCACGCACAGGACGTGAGCCGCGACGCGGCAATCGGTCGCAGATATCTTGTCGATGCCGACGTCGACGCAAGGGGAATTACGGGCGCCGCACAAGCCATGGTGGAACGTGCGCGCGGGCTGCTCGCTTCAGGGAAAGCGCTCGAACGTTCCGTACCACGCCCGCTGCGATTGCAGCTCTCGCTCTACCGTATGGGAGGCTTGGCGATATGCGACGCGATCCAGGCAATAGGGTATAAGACCGAGCATGAACGACCGAGCGTCTCAGGGTCGACGAAAGTATCGCTCGTCGTGCGCGCCGCGTTTCAAACGCTGTCCCCAGGCCGGCCGGCATAGATGATCAACCTCCAGCGCGCTCTCCTCGGCATCACCGTTCCTCAATCTGACCAGCACCGTGCCGAGCGCTTCAACCGCAATATGGCCAAGCGCGAAGCGGGCAACTTTTATTGGGGCTTCATTTCATTGGGTTACCACGAGCGCATGGCCATTTATGCGCTTTACAATTTCGCGCGTCAGGTGGACGACGAGGCGGATACGGTCGGCATCGAGAACCTGCCGGCGCGCCTCGCCGTCCATCGCGAGCGCATCTCGCGATGCCTGCACGGCGAGTGCGCCGACGACCCGATTCTGCGCGTGCTGGCGGAGGCCGTCGATCGGTACGCCATTCCTGAAGCGGAATTGCAGATGCTCGTCGATGGCGTCGAGATGGATTTCAGCCGCTCGCGCTATGCGACCTTCGAAGAGCTGCGCGCCTATTGCACGCTCGTGGCGTCGGTCGTCGGCCGGATGTGCGTACGGATTTTCGGCTTCAGCGATCCCATCGCGCTCCAACGTGCCGACGATCTCGGCTTAGCGTTACAGCTCACAAACATTTTGCGAGACGTGCGCGAGGACGCGGTAGACATGCAGCGCATCTATCTCCCGCAGGACGAACTGCGGCGCTTCGGCATCCCCAATGCGGCGCTGGCTCAAGGCAAGATTTATCCTGGTTGGTCCGAGCTCATCGCCAACAGCGTCGCGCGAGCGCGGCGCTATTTCGAGACGGGATACGAGGTGTTGCGCTACATTCCGCGGCGCCCTGCTGCCTGCGTCCAAACGATGGCCGGGATCTACGAGGAGCTGCTGAAAAAAATCGAGCGAGATCCGGCTCTTCCATTGAGAACGCGCGCCGCTCTCTCGAAAACGGAAAAATTGCGCGTAGTCGTACGGTCGTGGCTCTCGAGCGCATAGCGGTCGTTGGCGCGGGGCTTGCCGGCCTGTCGGCAGCCCTTCGTCTCAAAGACGCCGGTGCGCACGTAGAGCTCTTTGAGCGCAGCCGCCTTATCGGCGGCCGCGCCACTTCGTTCGAGATTGACGGAGTCGAAGTCGATAACGGACAGCACGTTTTCCTTGCCTGCTGTACCGAGTTCATACGCTTCGCGCAGCGGGTCGGCATGAACGGCGGAATGCACCTGCAAGATCGCTTCGATGCTCGAATTGTCGCGCGCGACGGTCGTGCCGGGCGGCTGCGCGCCGGCGCACTGCCTGCTCCGCTCCACCTCCTCGAATCATTCGTGCGGTACGAGCATCTGACGCTGCGCGAACGGCTCAACGTTGCGCGCGCGCTACTCTGCGCTGCAGGCGACAAAGGCGCCTCCCTGAGCGAAACCACCTTTGAACGATGGCTGCAACGAAATCGGCAAGGCGAGGGCGAACGCCGAGCTTTCTGGGATCCGTTTTTCATACCCGCGCTCAATGCACCCTTCGATCGCGTCGCCGCCGCGGACGCGATCTTCGTGCTGCGAACGGCATTTTTGGGTGACGCCGGCGCGGCGAGGTTCGGTTTCTCAAAAGTCCCACTCGCGCATCTGGGGACCGCTGCTGCCGCCGAATTAGACGCCGTGCACAACTCGACCGCCGTCCTCGGTGTGGAACCCGGCGCCGGCGATGTTGTCCTCAACCTGTCGAAGGGGGAAACCGCGAGATTCGACGCCGCCGTTTTCGCCGTAACCCCGCGCCAAGTCGAGCGCATCCTCGGCAATCCATTGCTTTACGGCGTCGCAAACCTTGAGGCATACGATGCCTATGCGATTGTCGACGTGCACCTCTGGCACGACGGCGGCAGCATCGGTTACGATTTTCTTGCGGCACTCGAATCGCCGCTGCAATGGATCTTCGAAAAAGCGCCGGGCTACCTGTGCTGCAGCATCAGCGCCGCGCAGCAGTATCTGCAGATGCCGACCGAAGCCCTCGAATCGCTCGCCTGGCGAGAGGTGCAAGCATTCCTGCCCGCGCTCAAAGACGCCAAGCTGCTACGCAGCGCCGTCACCCGTAATCCCGAAGCCACCTGGCTCCCGCGCGTGGGGGTCGCGCGTACCGCACAGCGGACGACGCATCCCGCAATCGCGATTGCCGGTTCTTGGACGAACACCGGTTGGCCCGACACAATGGAGTCCGCCATCCGCAGCGGCATCCGCGCAGCAGAAGCGTTGCTCGATCAACAGGACGGGTCGCAGTCTCTCGAAAAAGTGGAGCAGCGGGAGCGGAACGCGGACGTGGAGCGACGAGCGGTCTCGCGAGAGACTGCGGCCGGTCCTGCGGTGGTCGAGCCTGCGTCGAGCGAGGCTGCCGCGGTCGAGCGGCCGACAGTGGAGCAAGCTTTGCGACGTGCCATTGGGTGGCTTTTGCAGGAGCAGTCCACGGAGGGCTGGTGGTCGGGCGAGCTCGAGACGAACGTGACGATGACTGCGGAGCACGTTCTGCTCTTTCGCTTCTTGGGCTTACCGCACGATGCGTTTCGAAACGGTGCTATTGCCCATATCTTGAATCACCAGCGAAGCGACGGCTCGTGGGCGCTGTACTACGACGGGCCCGCCGATTTGAGCACGACCATCGAAGCCTACGTTGCCCTCAAGGTTCTCGGTCTCGACCCGGAGCACGCCGTGATGCGCAACGCCCTCGACGTAATACTGCGCCAAGGCGGCGTCGTCAAGGCGCGCGTCTTCACGAAGATTTGGCTGGCTCTCTTCGGCGCCTACCCTTGGTCGGGCGTCCCGTCGTTGCCGCCGGAACTGGTTTACTTTCCGTCATGGATGCCGTTCAATCTCTACGACTTTGCCTGTTGGGCCCGGGGGACCGTCGCGCCGCTCACGATCGTCGTTTCAAAAAAACCGGTGCGCGAACTTGGTGTCGACGTCAGCGAGATCGTCGCCCCAGGAACGGAAAGCGAACTCGCGCGCGTAAAAGGCCGGCGCCACTGGCTACTCTACGTCGAGCGTCTGTTAAAGGTGTACGAGCGTTTACGCGTTCAGCCGTACCGCGAAGAGGCGCGGCAGCGCATCGCGCGCTGGGTGATCGAGCATCAAGAGGCCGACGGAAGCTGGGGCGGCATTCAGCCGCCGTGGGTCTATTCGTTGATCGCGCTGCACGTCATGGGGTATGCGCTCGATCACCCCGTTATGCGCAAGGGCATCGAAGGCATGAAGCGCTTTACGATCGACGATGCGCAGGGGTGGCGATTTTTGGCCTGCATGTCGCCGGTTTGGGACACGGCATGGGCAGTTCGAGTGCTGGCCCTCGCGGGCTTTGACGCCTCGCATCCGGCGATGCGGCGCGCCGTGAGCTGGCTGCTGCGCGAGCAAATTCCCGACGACGCACCGGGCGATTGGCGCATGAAGTGTCGCGACCCGCGCGGCAACGGCTGGGCCTTCGAATTTGACAACGATGGTTATCCAGACATCGACGATACGACGATCGTCGCGCTTGCGCTTCTCGAGGGCGGCGATCGTTCGGCGGTTGCATCTTCGCTCGAGCGGGCAAAACGCTGGACGCTCGCTATGGATTCGCGCAACGGTGCGTGGGCGGCCTTCGATCGCGACAACACCCGCGAGCTGCTCTACAAGATGCCCTTTTCGGATTTCGGCGCGATGATCGATCCGCCGACCGAAGACGTTACCGCGCACGTTCTCGAGATGATGGCGGCCCTCGGCTATGACACGACGAATCGCTCGGTCGCGCGCGGCTTGAAGTATTTGCGGACGACGCAAAGGCCTGCGGGTTCCTGGTACGGACGCTGGGGCGTCAACCATATTTATGGCACCTGGTGCGTAATCTCGGCATTGACTGGGCTGCGAACCGGTGGCGACATGGTAGAACGCGCCGCGGCCTGGTTGATTTCTAGGCAGAACGCAGACGGGGGCTGGGGAGAAAGCTGCCACTCGTACGTCGACGAGTCGTTCGCGGGCGTGGGTCGCAGCACACCCTCACAAACGGCCTGGGCGGTGCTTGCGCTGCAGCTTTCACATATGGCGCAACATCCTGCGGTGGAACGCGCTCTCGCCTATCTGTGCGATGCGCAGGGGCGAGAGGGCACGTGGGACGAGCCGGAGTGCACAGGCACGGGTTTTCCCGGCGATTTTTACATCAACTACCATCTCTATCGCCACCTCTTTCCGACTATGGCGCTTGCCATGCAGGTAAAGCTGTGTCACCCTGAGCGGAGCCGAAGGGTTGTTCAGCTCGAAGGACAGCCAAACGAAACCATGAAGGAGCCAGCCACGCAACCATGAGCATGCCCCTCCAGCAAAAGATCGCCGTCGCAAAATACGTCGCCGGTAAGAAGCTCAAAGGCGAGAAGAAATATCCGCTCGTGCTCGAGCTCGAGCCCTTGCTTCAGTGCAATCTAGCGTGCGCCGGCTGCGGGAAAATTCAACACCCCGACGACGTCCTGCGCCAGCGTTTGAGTGTAGAAGAATGTATCGCCGCCGTTGAGGAATGCGGTGCGCCGATGGTATCGATCGCCGGCGGGGAGCCGCTCGTCCACGAGCAGATGCCGCAGATCGTCGAGGAGTTGGTCAAGCGCAAGAAGTTCGTCTTTCTCTGCACCAATGCGCTGCTGCTCAAGAAGAAGATACATCTCTTCAAGCCGTCGGTCTACTTCGTCTGGATGATCCACCTAGACGGCATGCGGGAGCGCCACGACCAGTCGGTCTGCCGGCAGGGCGTATTCGACAAGGCGATCGACGCGATCAAGGAAGCCAAAGCGCGTGGCTTTCGCGTGTTTACGAACACGACGTTCTTCAATCAGGACGGACCTGAATCGATCCGTGATGTGCTCGACTATCTCAACGACGAGCTCCGCGTGGACATGATGCAAATCTCGCCCGCTTATGCGTACGAGAAAGCGCCGGACCAGGAGCACTTTCTGGGCGTGCAGCGCACGCGCGAGATCTTCCGCGAAGCTTTTGCCGGCGGCAAGCGCAAAAAATGGCGCCTCAACCACAGCCCGGTTTATCTCGACTTCCTCGAAGGAAAGGTCGATTTCGAGTGCACGCCGTGGGGTATTCCTTGCTACACCGTCTTTGGTTGGCAGCGGCCGTGCTATCTCATGAGCAAAGAGGGCTACGCACGCACTTACAAGGAGCTGCTGGACGAAACCGACTGGTCGAAGTACGGCCGCGGCAAGCATGAGTCGTGCGAAAACTGCATGGCGCACTGCGGATACGAGCCGACCGCCGTTCTGCGCACGACCGGTTCGATCAAAGAATCGATCCGCGCCGCCTTCGGCAACTAAGCTTTACTCTCGCCGACGGGCGATGGCGGATGATCACCCTGCTCTTCTACCTTGCGTGGGTCATCGCGATCGTACTCGTGGCGGTAGGCATCTACGCGATGCTCGCTCCGCACGCGCTGGCCCGCCGGTACGGTGTGCCGACGCAGACTCCGGATGCCACTGCATTCGTGCGGGCGACGGGTATTCGAGACGTCGCGCTCGGTGTGGTGCTGGGCGCAACCTCGTACGCGCGCTTTCTCCCGCTTCTCATCGTGCTGGCCATTGCAGGCACCGCGGTTTCGATCGTAGATTTTTGGATCGTTGCACGTCATCACGAAACGAAAAGGCACCATAGCGCGCATGCGGTTCACGCGTCGGGAATCGTCGCGTTCGTGCTGGTGCTCGCGATGGCGCTCTTTGCGATCGGGCGTTAGGTCTAGGGCGCCCGCGAGGCTTCCGCTGATGCAAAGGGTCGCTAAAGAATCGGTACGTGCGGCGCAGCGTCCGCGCGCGTCAGCCCGAGAAATCGCGGGTCGTCGTAAATTTCCACCTTACGTTCGTACGGCTTGAATCCACTGCGCTCGTAGAAGCCAAGTGCGTTTGAATGATCGAGCGTGCAAGTGTGCAGCCAGAAGCGCTCGATCGGATTCGACCACGCGATGTCGAGAGCGTGGTTCATGAGCCAGCGTCCCGCTCCGGTCGCGATCAGCGAAGGCGCGACACCGAAGAGGCCGATCTCGCATTCCTTGTCAACGCGGAAGTCAAGCTCCAAAAGTCCTTCGTCTCCGCGGCTTGTTACGAGGGCGTAGACCTCAACGAGCGGATGGCGCAGAAGGCGCGCGAGATCCGCCTCGGGCAGGAGCAGGCGCGCCGCCCAAAGATAATCGTCGCCGACACGGTGAAAGAGCGTACGGTATCGGCCAAGATCCGACCCATCTAAACCTTCGAGACGCCAGGTAGATTCGTTTGGACCCAACCGCAACGGCGGTTTCTGACGCATCTCCAGAAATGTTTGCACCGCGGCGAGCTTGCCCCGCGGCACCGGATGATAGCCGTCAGATAGAGCCGGGATACTTATAACGCATGACCTTCGCTAGATTGATGCCCCGGATAACGCCGGCAGCGTGGTAGGTCAAGCCCCACGAATCGATCGACGACATATCGGGGAAGATACAGGCTTCGAGCGTTTGATCGATCGAGTTCTCTTGTACCATCCGCCGCCGGCACCCGACGTACCGCCGAACTGGTCCGACGCGCCCAGCAAGGAGCAGTAACACGATGCGGGATTCCCTTGGCACGAGCCAACGGTCGGCTTGAGATAATAAGCCAGCGCTGCAAGCGTCGGTTTCGCGGCGTAGAGCGTGCTGAGCAAGATGTGAATCCGTGAGCCGTCTTTCTTGCTCGTGTATTGGCAGAAATGGCCGACGCTGGCAAGGATAAGCAGATGCGAGCCGTTGCTGCCGTACACGGCGCGCCGCACCTCCACTTCGCCGTGCGTCTGACGGCAATAGGCGGCCGCGGCTCGTTCAGCTGGCTCGAGGGCGCCCGGGAACGAAAGGCCGGGAGCCGTTGCCGGTTGCTGCGCGGTTGTGCCGGCGGCCGGCGCCGACGTGCCGGCAACGCCGTTGCCACATCCGGATATCGAAATGATGCCAAATGCCGCGATGGAGGCGATGGCAAGCTTCATGTGTGACACCTCATCGCCATAATACCGGGCAGCAAGCGAGGAGCCCTTTGCAGCCAGGGGTATCGCGTGCTCGCGCTAGAAATCGTTGGCCCTTATCGATTGGAGCATGAACGGTATCGCCGCACCCCACAGCCGTGAATGGCCGGACTCTTCTCTGCCCCCATGCGTTGCGTTTAGTGCAACGCTCGGCCGTCGATGTGTAGCGGCGATCGCGTCTTCCTAACGGGTGCGACGGGATTTATCGGTTCGCACGTCTTGCGCGAGCTGACCCGTACCGGTTATGCGGTACGAGCGCTCGTTCGCGACGGCGGTCTGATCCGCAGCTTCTGGAAGGACGATGCGATCGAACCTATCACAGGCGATCTCCGCCGAGTCGGCGGCTTCGCGCGTGCATTGGAGGGTTGCCGCTATCTCGTGCATTGCGCGGCGCTGTACTCGTTTGCGCCGCGCGATCGCGCCGCGATCGACGCGGTCAACGTCGACGGGACGGCGAGCCTCATGCTCGCCGCACACATCGCCGGCGTCGAGCGCGCCGTCCTCACTTCGAGTTCTGCGACGATGCACGGCCACGCGCATACCGGCTATCATCGCTCGAAGCTGGAACAGGAGCGCGCGGCTTTCGCAAGCCGCATGCCGGTGGTTGCGCTTCTCCCCACCGCACCGGTTGGTCCGGGCGATACAAAGCCAACGCCGACTGGGAAACTTGTGCTCGATTTTGCACGCGGTAAGATTATTGCGTTAGCGCCGGGGCATGGCGGCATGAATCTCGTGCCCGTCGAAGACGTGGCTTGCGCGCACGTTGCCGCCTTGGAGCGGGGGCGAATTGGCGAGCGCTACGTGATCGGCGGCGAGAATTTGAGCATGGACGAAATTTGGAAGCTGCTCGCGGAAGTCACCGGCAAATCGCTGCCGACATGGCGGGCGCCCTACGCGCTGGTGCTCGCCGCGAGTTATGCCGACGAGCTGCGTTGCCGCATGACCGGCGCCACGCCGGCGGTTCCGCTGGAAGGTGTGCGCATCTCCGGTGAACGGATGTACGCCGACTCCTCAAGAGCGCAACGCGAACTCGAGTTATTCGGCGTCGCCGGTGCGCGGGGCGCTCGAACGCGCGGTCAGCTGGTACCGTCAAACCGGCCGTCTCAAGAATTGAGAAACGGCGTCCCTTCATGCGCGACGAGCAGATCGTGCATGTCGTTGGCGTGCTCCTCTTCCTGAGCCAAGATGCCTTCCAGCATGATGCGCGTCGTCGGATCCTTATCGGCGAAGAAGCGAACGAGCTCGCGGTAGTGTTCGACGGCGATTCGTTCCGCCACGAGGTTCTCTCTGATCATGTCGATAAGCTTCGTTGCATTCCCGTACTCGGTCGCCGCGCGCGTGTGCAGGCCTTCGGGATTGAAGTTGGGCGTGCCACCGAGCTGGTTGATGCGTTCGGCAATCTTCTCCATGTGCTCGCGCTCGTCGCGAGCGTGCTCGGCGAACTCCTCCTTGACGCTTTCGCTATCGATGCCGACCGCGGCGACGTTGTGCATCGTATAACGTAAGACGCAGACGATCTCGGTCGCAAGCGCCGTCTGCAGCAGATCGATGGCCTGCTGTACGTCGCCTCCATAGTTTTGCGTAACGGCTCCGCGTTCGATTTGCTCTTTGGCGCGTCGTCGTAATTCCGTAACGTCTGCGAGGAAAGGTTGGCTAACGGCCGTCATAGCAGGTTCCTTCTCACTTTCTCTTCGTGTTAAATGTGAATTTGTAGCCCGGCGTCGAGCCGCTGGGTGGGAGCGCAGCGGGCCATAGCGAGCACCGAGAGCATTAGTGTGGGCGCGCGCACGGCGATTTTAGCATGAACGTCACTCCTTGCGTGTAAACGGACATTCAGGCTACCACTATGAGCGAACCAAACCCTACGCCGCAGCAGAAATCCGCGTCCTCGGTCGTGCTGGTCGCCGCCACCGCGCTCGAGGTGCGAGCGTTACGCCGCGAACTGCCAGAGGCGCGGATCGTCAAAACCGGTGTCGCGTTCGCCGCGCCCCGACCTTCGTTGGGTGACAACGTCGTCAGCTGTGGTCTTGCCGGCGGTCTGCGCGCCGATCTGGCTACGGGCGCGCTCCTCATTCCCCGGCAGGTGCGGCGGCCGGATGGCCGCATGCTCTGTTGTCATGAACCGTTCGTCGAGGCGCTCGCTGCAGCTGCACGCCGTCAGGGCGTGGAACCCGTCTTCGATCCCCTATTGACCGCCGATCGGATCGTCAATCGTGCGGCGCGAGAACGCTGGGCCGCGCAAGGCTACGCCGGCGTCGACATGGAGACGGGTCTGATCATTGCACCGCGCGTGGCGGCCGTTCGTGTCGTGCTCGATACGGCGCACCACGAGATCTCCGCTGATTGGAATACGCCATTGTGGGCAATGCTCAAACCATGGAACTGGCCGCAGGCTGTTTGGCTCGCACGTGAGGCGCCGCGCGCCGCAGCGCTCGCAGCGCGCATTGTCGCCGGGGCGCAGGGCATCGGCGCGGCGATACGTATAACGGGCCAATGATCATCGAGCGCATCGACTCACCATCAGACGTCAAGCGCCTCCGGCGCAACGAAATCGACGTCTTGGCAAGTGAAATTCGCGAGCTACTCGTGAGTACGTGTGCGGTGAACGGCGGTCATCTCGCGCCCAATCTCGGGGTCGTCGAATTGACGCTCGCACTTCATCGAGTGCTCGATCTCCCGACCGACAAGCTGGTGTGGGACGTCAGCCATCAGACCTACGTTCATAAGATACTGACCGGGCGACGCGACCGGTTCACGACGCTGCGTAAAGGCGGCGGTCTCTCCGGCTTTGCGATGCGAAGTGAATCGCGGTACGATCCCTTTGGAGCCGGTCATGCCAGCACGGCGGTCGCCGCCGCGCTTGGCATGGCGCTGGCCCGCGATCTCGGCGGCGGTAATGAAACCGTCGTCGCGGTATTGGGGGACGGCGCGCTCACGGGCGGTCTCGCTTACGAGGCGCTCAACAACGCGGGCGCGCGCAAAAGCCAGTTCATCGTCATTCTCAACGATAATGAGATGTCGATTGCCCCTAACGTGGGCTCGATCGCCTCGTATCTATCGGTCCTGCGCAGCAAGCCGTTCGCAAACTTTGTCCGCCGCACCGGTAAGATGATGCTCAAGCGCATTCCGCTGGGCGGCGCGGCGAAGAAGGCCATCGAGGGCGCGGAGATCGGCGCTATGCATTTCATCGGGCCGTCTGAGAAAACGGCCGTTATCTTCGAAGAACTCGGCTTTCGGTATATCGGGCCGGTCGACGGTCACAACTACGACGTGCTCGTTGATGCGCTACAGACCGCTAAGGACGTCTGTGGACCCGTGCTCCTTCACGTGCGCACGATAAAAGGGAAAGGATACGAGCCTGCGGAGCGCGATTCGCGGACGTTTCACGGCATTGGCGCCAATGCGTTCGAGCCGAGCAACGGCAGCAAGAAGAGCAGTCCCGGCGCTCGAGCGAAGTTTCAGGACGTTTTCGGCGATGCAATGATCGCCGTTGCCCAGAAAGATCCGCGCGTCGTTGGGATCACGGCAGCGATGCCCGATGGCACGGGCCTCGCGAAATTCGCAAAACGCTTTCCGGAACGATATTTCGACGTTGGCATCGCCGAGGCTCACGCTGTCTGCTTTGCGGCCGGCCTCGCGACGAGCGGTTTCCGGCCGGTCTGCGCCATCTATTCGACCTTCTTGCAGCGAGCGTACGATCAGGTCGTCCACGACGTGGTCGTCCAAAACCTCCCGGTTATCTTTTGCATGGACCGTGCCGGCCTGGTTGGCGACGACGGCCCCACGCACATGGGTCTGTACGACATCGCCTATCTTCGTACGTTGCCCAACGTCACGCTCATGGCGCCGCGCAACGAAGCGGAGCTGCAGCCGATGCTGGAGCACGCGCTCTCACGCAACGCTCCCTCGGCGATCCGCTACCCGCGCGGCTCCAGCAGCGGCAAGCACGACGAGCCGCTCGCGCCGCTCGTCCACGGCAAGGCTGAGGTGCTGCGCCACGGCCGCGGCGTTGCCGTGATCGCGTATGGTACGACGGTCGACGTCGCGCTCGATGCTTTTGTCAACCTCAACGGTCAAGAAATCACCGTCGTCAACGCCCGTTTTGCCAAGCCGCTTGACGAAGCGCTGCTGCTCGAGCTGGAACGTGAACACAAGCACCTCATTACGCTCGAAGAGCACTCGCTCGCGGGCGGCTTCGGCTCGGCGGTTGCGGAATTCATTTCCGATCACGGGCTAAATCTGCGCGTCGAGCGGATCGGCATCCCCAGTGTGCTCGTCCAGCACGACTCCCAAGATAAGCAGCGCGCGCTCTTTGGCCTTACAGGGGAGGCGCTGGCTGCGAGAATCCGCCAAATCACCGAGACCGCGCCGGCCTCTGCATCTTTGCGATGAGGCGAGGCACGCTGCTACTTTAGTCAACACCGGCGCGCCGAAAGCAGGGTTCCTTGACGCTTCTGGCGACGGGTGCTAAACTCGTGACCTATGCCCCGGGGCGCATGAGCCGCCACATTAGAAGGGCGAGACACCTCCGCGTTCGGAGCTCGTGTTTCGTCTTTTTGGCGTGTCCAGGGAGTGCATAAGAGCCGCAATTTTAATCAAAAATTAACCCGCAGAGAAAGAGAGTAATGGCGAAGACGACCGCTCCGAAGTCCACACCGGAGAGCTCAGATGCTGCCCCGAGTTCGACGAGGGGTAAAGGAAGGTCGAAGCGACCCGGCACGTCGTCCCTGAAAGCGCTCGACGGAAACGGAGCTTCGACCGTGATGCCCTCGACGTTTCCCATGCCGACCGGCGCATTTACCGTCGAGCAGCGCCCCGAGCCCGGTCCCAAGCGCGATCGTCACTCGTTTGCAAAGATTCCCCACGTCCTCGCGGTCCCCAACCTCATCGAACTGCAAAAGGCAAGCTTCGATTGGTTTAAGACCGAGGGGCTTGCGGAGGCCTTTGCATCGATTTCACCGATCAAAGATTTCACGGGCAACCTCATCCTGGAGTTCGGCGAGCACTCGCTGGGCGAACCAAAATATTCGATCGAGGAGTGCCGCGAGCGCGACATGACCTACAGCGCGCCGCTGCGCGTGCGCGTTCGTCTCATCACCGCCGAGTCCGGCGAAATCAAAGGCATCCCTGATCAGGAGATCTTCATGGGCGACTTCCCGCTCATGACGGACAAGGGTACGTTCATGATCAACGGCGCCGAGCGCGTGATCGTGAGCCAGCTCGTGCGCTCGCCGGGAGTCTACTATAGCCAAGACGTCGACACGAACGCCCGCCCGACCTACAACGCCACGATCATTCCCAATCGCGGTGCTTGGATCGAGTTCGAAACCGACAACGGCTCGAAGAACGACGAGACGGAAGGCACCATCGGCGTTCGCATCGACAAGAACCGAAAGATCTACGTCTCGACGTTCATTCGGGCGCTGACGAGGCCGCAGCTTGGCTATGATTGGGAAAGCGACGAAGCGATCCTACGGCTGTTCGAGGATCTCCCTGCGGAGGGCGTCGCGATCGTGCGCAACTCAATCGAAAAAGATCGCGACGTCAAAACGCGCGAAGACGCGTTGAAAGAAATCTACAAAAAGCTGCGCCCCGGAGAGCCGGAGAACGCCGAAAACGCCGAAAAGCTCATCGAGTCGTTGTTCTTTGACGATAAGCGCTACGATTTGGCCGGCGTGGGGCGCTACAAGCTAAGCAGCAAGTTCCAGTATCGAATTCAGAACCCGGATCCGGAGGAACGGCTAGCCAAGCAGCACCTTTCGATCAACGAATACTCCGACGCAGGGCTCACCGAGCCCAAAGCAATCGTAACCGCCAGCGACGATGGCGAAGTCGTCGCCGTCACCGACGTTTTCGACAAGGAGCGGCCGGAGCAGTCCGAGTGTGTCGTCACCATACGCTATAAGGAAGGCAACACGGTCAGCTACGACCTGTACGCACAACTGGGCATTCGTAAGGTGTTGGGCGTGCGGCCTCGCGTCGCTCCTGGAATCGTTCGGGGGCAGGCTGTCAGGATGGGCGACACCATCGGTGACGGCGCGCGCTGCTTGCTGCGGGAGGACATGATCGCGGTCATCCGGCGGTTGATTCGAGTGGCCGTCGGCATGGTGCAGAAAGACGACATCGATCACCTAGGGAATCGCCGCGTCCGTTCCGTCGGCGAACTCTTGCAGAATCAGTTCCGCGTCGGTCTGCTTCGGCTCGAGCGAGTTGTGCGCGAACGGATGACGGTACAGGACATCGAGACGGTTACGCCTCAGGCACTGATCAACATTCGGCCGGTGGTTGCGGCGATCAAGGAGTTTTTCGGATCTTCGCAGCTTTCGCAATTCATGGATCAGACCAACTCGCTTGCGGAGCTGACGCATAAGCGGCGTCTCTCCGCGCTTGGTCCGGGCGGTCTCTCGCGAGAACGCGCCGGATTTGAGGTGCGTGACGTCCACCACTCACACTACGGCCGCATCTGTCCGATCGAGACCCCAGAAGGTCCGAACATCGGACTGATCGGTTCGCTTGCGACCTACGCTCGGGTCAACAAATTCGGCTTCATCGAGACGCCGTACCGGGTTGCGAGCGAGAGCATCGTCTCCGACGAGATCAAATATTTGACCGCCGACAAAGAAGACGAGTACATCATCGCGCAAGCCAACACGCCTGTGGATTCTGACTCGGGCAGAATAACCGCCGACTCGGTCGTCTGCCGCTATGCTGAAGAGTATATCGAAGAGCCGGCTTCGCGCGTCCAGCTCATGGACGTCTCGCCCAAGCAAATCGTCTCGGTGGCAACCGCGCTCATTCCTTTCCTCGAGCACGACGATGCCAATCGCGCGCTCATGGGAGCGAACATGCAGCGTCAGGCCGTCCCGTTACTTCGTCCGGCCGCGCCGATCGTGGGCACCGGCATGGAGTATCGCGCAGCGAAAGACTCCGGCAGCCTGATCGTCGCGCAAGAGCCCGGTACCGTGACCTCGGTCGATGCCAAGGGCGTTACCGTGCGCAATCCGGACGGCATCGAGCGGACGTACGAGCTTTTGAAGTTCGTACGCAGCAATGCGGGCACGTGCATCAATCAGCGGCCGATCGTTTCGGTTGGAGATGAGGTCGTCGGCGGCCAGGTCATCGTCGACGGGCCCTCCTCCGATCAGGGCGAGCTCGCGCTCGGGCAGAACGTGCTCGTGGCATTCATGCCTTGGGAAGGCTACAATTACGAAGACGCGATCCTGATCAGCGACCGCATGGTCAAGGAAGACCACTTCACCTCCATTCACATCGAAGAGTACGAATGCGAAGCGCGCGACACGAAGCTTGGGCCGGAAGAAATTACGCGCGACATCCCCAATGTCGGCGAAGATGCGCTCAAGGATCTCGACGAGCGCGGCATCATTCGCATCGGCGCAGAAGTTCGACCCGAAGATATTCTCGTCGGCAAAGTCACGCCCAAAGGCGAAACGGAACTAACCGCCGAGGAGCGGCTGCTCCGCGCGATCTTCGGTGAGAAGTCTCGCGAAGTGCGTGACACCAGCCTCAAAGTGCCGCACGGCGAAAAGGGCAAGATCATCGACGTGAAGGTCTTCTCACGCGAGAACGGCGATGAGCTGTCGCCCGGCGTGAATCATCTCGTGCGCGTTTACGTGGCACAGAAGCGCAAGATTCTCCAGGGCGACAAGATGGCCGGACGCCACGGCAACAAGGGTGTGATAGCAAAAGTGCTCCCTGAGGAGGACATGCCCTACCTCGAGGACGGCACGCCGGTCGACATCGTGCTCAATCCGCTGGGCGTGCCGTCGCGTATGAACCTTGGACAGATCATGGAGACCCATCTCGGATGGGCGGCGCGCATGCTCGGCATGAGCGTCGCGACGCCAGTCTTCGACGGCGCGCACGCCGAGGACATCGCCGAGTGGCTTCAAGACGCAGGTCTCCCGGCCGACGGCAAAACTTGGCTGCGGGACGGGCGCAACGGTGAGCGCTTCTCACGGCCGATCACCGTTGGATTGATTTATATGCTCAAGCTTGCGCATCTCGTCGACGACAAGATCCACGCCCGCTCGACTGGTCCGTATTCGATGATCACGCAACAGCCGCTGGGCGGAAAGGCGCAGTTTGGCGGTCAGCGCTTCGGCGAAATGGAAGTCTGGGCGCTCGAAGCCTACGGCGCTGCCTACACGCTGCAAGAGTTGCTGACCGTGAAGTCCGACGACGTCGTCGGACGCGTCGAAGACCTACGAAGCGATCGTGAAGGGCGAGAACGTCATGGAGCCCGGCGTCCCGGAGTCGTTCAAGGTCTTGATCAAAGAACTGCAATCGCTGGCGCTCGACGTCAAAGTGCTCACGGAAAACCGCGAAGAGGTCGAGATCAAGACGCCAGAAGAGGAGATGGAGGAAGCCGAGCGCCGCGAGTACGGACTGCTCATGGGTGACGAACAGACTGCGGTATCGCACACGGTGGTAGCGGCGCGTGAAGCGGTACCGGAAGCGCCCGTTGAGGAAGAAGAGGAAGAGGAGATCGACGATAGTAAGCCGCTCGACGCGACCGCCGCGATCCCAACGCCCGCCCCGGCGCCCCGCGCGACCGAACCCGAACCCGAAGAAATCTTCGAGGAAGAGCAAGAGAACGCCGACGAGGAGATCGAGGGTCCGCAGGGCTACGAGCTCGAGGAAGAAGACGACGAATCCGGCTACGAGGACGAAAAGCCCGCGTTCGAAGGTGAAGAAGAGGAAGCTCCCTTCACCGAAAACGGTCCCGAAGAGGAGTTCTAACGACGAAGGAGGCCCCGCTAACGCGAGGCCTCCGACGCGGCTTTACTGTTTCGTGCAGACTCCCGTGACTGCAACGTGACGTCCGGTCTTCGTTTCGGTAAATGAGGACGACGACGTCATTTTCGTGTCGCTGACCTTCGTCACGGAGTTATCGGTTTGGCTCGATATGTCTGGTCCCGGCGCGAACGAGACGTCGTGCCAAACCATCTTGTCGCCGTTCCAGCCGTTGGAGAACGCGAGGCCGTATCCGTTCGCCGGACCGTACGTAACGTCGACCCAACGATGCGAATCGGCGTCGTAGGTGATTTTGTCGGTGCTCGTAAGCCTTATGGGAATCCACTTCGTCGAATTGGTGCGTCGACGTTTCATTGATCCACCAACCGCTTGGATCCATCGTGTAAGTGGAAGTCGTGACGTAGGCCGACGGGCGGCGAGCGCTCTTCGTGCTGCACGTCCAGGTTCCGATCATAAATTGCATTGAGGAAAAGTTCGGTTTTTTGGGAGCGGGAATCGGTGTGCTCTCGACCTGGGCGAGAGCATAGGACGGAATCGCTGCGCCAACGAGAACGGCCACAGCGACGAGAACGCGGGTTATGCGCATTTGATACCTCCTTAGCAAGGGATGATGAAGCCGAGCTTTTGGCGCGACTATTCATCCGTGCCTGCCGGCGGCCAGGCGGCCGCTCCGAGGCAGGGATGGGCGCGCCGGCGCGGGTATCGTATTCGGCTCCATGACCCAGCTACCGAAAATCGGCGTCGTCGGCACAGGGCGCATGGGTGCGAACATGGCAAAGCGTCTCCGCGACGTCGGTTACCCGATCGCTGCTTTGTACGACTCGACCGCGGAATCGGCTAGCCAAGCCGCCGCAGCGACGGGTGGCGATGTCGCGCCGTCGCTCGCTCGCGTGACGGAACTCTCAGACGTCATTCTGACCGTTGTGACCGACGACGCGGCGATGTATGGCATCTTCGCAACCGGCGGCGACTCGCTGCTCACCAACGCGCGCGACAAGGTCTTCGTGAATTGCGCGACGGTCTCGCCGCAGGTGCACGTCGACGTCCAGCGCCTTGCGGAAGAGCACGGCGCTCATTCCTTGGAGACCTGCATGGCAAGCTCGATTCCGCAGGCACGTGAGGGAACGCTCTACCTGATGGTCGGCGGCCGGCGCGAAGTTTTCGAGCGCGTCAAGCCGATGCTCGAAAAAATGAGCGCATCCCTGAAATACATCGGCGAGGCGGGCAAGGCCGCGCAGGTCAAAGCGCTCGTGAACATGGTGATGAACATCAACACGGCGGGCCTCGCGGAAGGATTGGGCCTTGGTGACGCGCTCGGACTCGATCTCGACGTGCTGCGTGAAATATTCTCGCAGACCGGCGCAAACTCGCGCGTCCTGGAAACCGACGGCGCCGACATGCAGCATCGCGAGCACGACGTCTACTTTTCGGCGGCTCACGCTGCCAAAGATTCGGGCATTGCGCTCTCGCTAGCTCGAGAGGTCGATCTCAGTCTGCCGCTGGCCCAGGCGACATTCGATCAATACGAGAAAATGAAGCAGCTCGGTTTAGGAGAGCTCGACAAATCGGGCGTATCGGAACTTACCTTCAAATCCCGGCACGGCCGGCGAGCCGGGATACATGCATGAGTCTGGGAGGAAAGGATATGGCTACGGGAACTCATAGCAAAGTCGTACCGCTGATTAGCTCGGGAACTGCGGGGCCGCTTGGCGTAAAGCACCTGCCGCGTCTCTGGCTCAAGCTTTCGCTCGCAGCAATCGACGCGCTCCCCGAAGGATACGACGAGTGCGGTACCGGCTTCGATGCCATGACGCTGAGCGCGCTTGGCCTCGACCGCGCAAAAACGATCGAGTACGTTCGCCGAAATAAGCCAACGTACATGGAGTTCGAGGAGTGGGTCGTAGCCAACGGCAAAGTCGATGCGACGACGATCGAGCGTCATAATGAAGCCCTTAGCGGGTACAATCACAGCGACGAACTGGCGCACAAAATGCGCGGAGCGTCGAAGGTAAAAAGCGCATCGGTCAAAGACGCGGTTACGCTGAACACCTTAGAAGACCTCGACGAGATTCATCGCCAAGTGATCCGCGCGTAACGGTATTCCGAAGCGGCCGCTATTTTAATCGCGGTCTAATCGCCTTGTAATCGAACGCACACGCTTACTCGCCCGGCACTCGGGACCTTCCCTCCGACAATTATCGGATGGCCGCAATTGTGCGGCCGATTGCCCTCGAGGGAAGATACAAATGCGCAAAGTACTTCTCGTAGTAGCGATCTTGCTCGTTGCTTGCGTTCAGGCAGCACGGGCCGACGTTAACGCAAATGCCGCCCCGGCGGACGAATACTTTGGTCCATCACAGCAAAGCGTTCTCGAAATTCGCAATCGATTGAGCGACTTCGACCAACGCGGCCAGCACGCAATGCTGGACCCATCCGTTTCCGCTTCCCTAAATAATCTGCAGCTGGCGATTCGCGACTGGCAGCGGAAATATCCGCGCGATCCATGGCTTCCGTCAGCCCTTGCACATCTCGTTCGCGAGTACTGGCGCGCCGGAGAAGCTTCGAGCCAGCCCGGAATGGCGGCACTCGCCGATTTGCGAACGGCGTATCCGAACGCCCCTGAAACGGGCGAGACTGTCTCGCTGATCTACGGCTCGAACGGAGCATTGGGCTCTGTTTCCAGCGACTCATCGGATGTGGCATCGGTGCAAGCGCCGGCCGACGCTGGGCTGCCGGGCTACGCCGCGCCATCTCCCAATGACACGCAGCGCCGGCACCGCCAGCGGATGCGGCACCGCCGGCCGACGTCGCACCTCCGAGCGACGCGGCACCGCCGCCGGATGAAGCACCCCCGGGCTATCAAGCATCGTTAGTCTATCAAGCACCGGCGGCGGAAGAAGCACCGCCGGTCGAACAAGCACCGCCGGTCGAACAAGCACCGCCGGTCGGACAAGGCACCGCCGGTCGAACAAGCGCCCGTCGAACAAGCATCGGCGTCGCAAGCACCCTCGCCCAGCTACCCATCGCCGGGTTACGACGCGGCAAGAGGTTACGACGCCGTTCGCGGTTACGACGCCGCGCGAGGCTACGACGCAGCTCGCGGTTACAACGTTGCGCCGAGCTACGACGCCGCGCGGGGCTACGACGCAGCACGCGGCTACGACGCGGCACGAGGCAACAACGCACTGCCGAACGCGGGGAGATCCTCGAGCTACGCTGCACCCAGCAACGATGCCGGTCCCCCACAGTAACTTCTCGTAACTTGGAAAAACGAGAGCGCCCGACGAAAACGACGGGCGCTCTTCTCATGCTATGATACGGCGATGACGGCTAAGAGCGCGTTTGTAGATCCCGCGATCCAAGAGTACATCATCGCGACCGTCGTGCGCGAGGACCCCATTCTGCGCGCGTTACGCGAAGAAACATCGAAACATCCGCAAGCGCGCATGGCGATCGGTCCCGAGCAGGGCCAGCTCATGCAACTCTTGGCGCGGGCGATCGGCGCGCGCCGTTACTTGGAGATCGGCGTTTTCACCGGCTATAGCTCGCTGGCGATGGCGCTTGTATTGCCCGATGAGGGCTATGTGCTCGCCTGTGATGTAAGCGAAGAGTTTACGGACGTCGCACGCCGCTATTGGGAGGCGGCAGGCGTCACGGACAAGATCGATCTGCGCATTGCGCCCGCACTCGAGACGTTGGCAGACTCGAGCTTAGCCCGCAACGAGCCCTTCGATATGGCGTTCATCGACGCGGACAAGCGAAACGTCGACGCATACTACGAGCGCGCGCTAGAGCTCGTTCGGCCGGGCGGTTTCGTCCTCGTCGACAACGTGCTTTGGGGCGGGGCAGTCCTCGATGCGTCGGACGAAGGATGCCGATACTCAAGCGCTGCGTGCGCTCAACGATAAAGCCGGTCGGGACCAACGCGTCGACGTCGCATTACTGCCCGTCTGCGATGGACTGCTGATCGCCCGAAAACGCACGTCACCGTGGCGGCCGTAAATAGTTGAAGCGCGACCATGCGCTTTGGCCGGCTGCCGCCGGAGCTGCAGGGGACGCAACCTCCGAGTAACCGCCGACATCAAAGCAGATGCGGCGGTGGGGGTAGTCGACGGCCATTGCGTGGACGGTCGGCGGATTCGTTTCGATGATCCCGTTGTATCCATCGGGCCGTTGGGGCTCGGTGCAAATCGGCATCGAGCTCTCCGGCGCGCCCGCAGCGTACCGCACGGAAGCGATTCCGCCGCACGCGAAACCCTCGCGAATCGCCGAAGGCATCGTCTCGTAGCCGCTGTTGGCGATGAGCGGGTGTCGGAGCTGCGGTCGCACGCCGTCCCAGAGGGCCCCCCCTCCGGCCATTCCGGAGTCGAGGACGATATGACTGACCCAGGTATCATTGATCTCGATGGTGGCCAATGGTACGTGAGGCGACAAGTCTACCGTAAGGCAGTGCATGTGCGCGAGGCGCGAAGCAGGGGGAAAGAGCGTCACCTGCTGGCGATCGCGATCGATGAGCGTTGGAAAACGCATGAAGAAATCGTATCCGCAGAGCGCGCTATAGCCGGTGAGGTTCGACGAAATCAAGGCGGGTACGTCGTGGAGCGCATACCCGGCGACGCCGAAATGCGAGATTTCGGTCTGCCGGTCGACGTACGTTCGGCCGTCGGGAGCAACCTCGAAAGTACCGGCTCGCGCGGCCAGCCGCGCCGCCCGGGCAAGCCACGGTGAGACGAGGATCGCCGACGTGCCGGTGTCGAGCACGCAGGAGGCTCGCTGACCCTCGATCGTTACGGGAATCGTTGCGCGCGTTTCATTCAATCCGCTCGCCAGCGTCACGGATGCCGCGGCGACCGCGCGATGCGTCTGCATCACGATCGCAACGACGCCGGCGACAAGGCATAGGCCGAAAACGAGTACGCGTAACGTAGTTGCTCTTATCACCAGCTCGAGCGTAGGGTACCATAGCCGAGCGGGATTCGTCTGCGCCTCTCATCAAAGTGTAAACCGAGTGGCCGCAGATAGCATCACCTGCGTCGGCGGCGGCCCTGCCGGCCTCTATTTCGGCATACTGACAAGCGGCGGTTTCCGGCGTGGCAAATTCGGATTCTCGAACGCAATCGGCCCCTCGATACCTTTGGCTGGGGCGTCGTCTTCTCCGATGCGACGCTGGAAAATTTGCAGCAAGCCGACGAAAAGACGCACGGTGAGATCACGCAGGCGTTCGCGCACTGGGACGATATCGAGATCCATGTCGACGGTCGGACGATAATCTCGGGCGGCCACGGCTTTTGCGGCATTTCACGCAAGCGTCTTCTCGAAATTCTACAGCGCCGCGCCGACGAGCTGGGCGTCGAGTTGATCTTCCAACGTCAGGTGGACGACGTTAGTGCGGTGCGCGAGCAGTCGGAGTTGCTCGTCGGCGCCGATGGGATCAATAGCCGAGTTCGCGGCACCTACGCACCGTCGTTCCGACCCGATCTCGATCGGCGCCGCTGCCGGTACGTGTGGCTGGGTACGACGCTTCCCCTCGACGCTTTCACTTTTCTCTTCGAAAGAACCGAACACGGATGGTTTACCGTGCATGCGTATCGTTTTGAAGAGGAGCTTAGCACCTTTATCGTCGAGTGCCGTGAGGAAACCTGGCTTGCCCACGGCCTCGATTCGGCCAGCACGGAGCAGACGCTTGTTTTTTGCGAGCGGCTCTTCGAGCCGTATTTGCGCGGCCATCGCTTGTTGGCAAAGACAGCCCATCCTTCGGCGCGCTCAGGACGGGCTTTGCGTGGGTCTGATTGGTTGAACTTCATCCGCGTGAGCAACGAGCGCTGGGTTTACGACAACGTCGTTCTACTCGGCGACGCGGCACACAGCGCGCACTTTTCGGTCGGCTCGGGAACGAAGCTGGCGATGGAGGACGCGATTGCCCTTGCCGAAGCCATCGCCGCCGGCGATCTTGCCGATTCGTTGGTGCAATACGAGACGCTGCGCAAAATGGAGGTCCTCAAGCTGCAGAACGCGGCGCGCAACTCGACCGAATGGTTTGAAAACGTTGCCCGGTATGCCACGCTTCCTCCCGAACAGTTTGCCTACAGCCTGCTGACACGCAGCCAGCGGATCGGCCATGAGAATCTGCGCCTGCGCGACACCACCTACGTCGATCGGGTCGAAGAATGGTTCGGCGGGCGAGTCGTGCCTCCGATGTTCACGCCGTTTCGCTTGCGCGATCTCGAGCTGGCGAACCGCGTCGTCGTTTCGCCCATGGACATGTACAGCGCCGTCGACGGTACGCCGCAAGACTTTCATCTCGTTCATCTCGGCACACGCGCTCTGGGGGGAGCCGGCCTTATCTTTACCGAGATGACCTGCGTGACGCGCGAAGGTCGGATTTCACCGGGCTGCGCGGGCATGTACTTACGCGAACACGAAACCGCCTGGAAGCGCATTGTTGATTTCGTCCATCAATTTTCGCCTGCGAAGATCTGCCTGCAGCTTGGCCACTGCGGGCCCAAAGGCTCGACGAAACTCATGTGGGAAGGTATGGACGAGCCGCTCGACGTCGGAAACTGGCCCGTCGTCGGACCGTCGCCGATTCCCTACGCGCGCGGGAATCAAGTTCCCTCGGAGCTTACGAAGCACGAAATGGACGAGATACGCGTTGCCTTCGTTCGGGCCGCGGAAATGGGTCTTGCTGCCGACTTCGACATGCTCGAGCTGCACTGCGCTCACGGCTATTTGCTCTCGTCGTTCATTACGCCGCTTCGGAACCGGCGCAGTGACGAATACGGCGGCTGCCTCGCGAATCGGCTTCGCTATCCATTGGAAGTCTTTCGTGAAATCCGCGCGATCTGGCCCGAGCAACGCCCGATGTCGGTCCGAATCTCGGCGACCGACTGGATCGACGGCGGCATCTCCGGCGACGACGGGGTCGAGATCGCGCGCGCATTCAAGGCCGCGGGAGCGGATCTCATTGACGTTTCTACGGGTCAGACGTCGCCCGACGCCCAGCCGGTTTATGGGCGCATGTTCCAAACTCCGTATGCAGATAAAATCCGCAACGAGGTCGGCATCGCGACGATGGCCGTCGGCAACATCACGGAGACCGATCAAGTCAACGCGATTCTAGCAGGAGGCCGCGCAGATCTCGTCGCGCTGGGCCGGCCGCATCTGGCGGATCCGTTTTGGACGCTCCGTGCGGCTGCGAAGCTTGGTTATCACGAGGCACGATGGCCGGTTCAATATCTGCCGGGAAAAGAGCAACTCGAGCGCCTCACCGCCCGGGCGATGATGCCGTGAGCGTCGCCGGAAAGCACGCGCTCGTGACCGGCGGAGCCCGCGGAATTGGTCTGGGCATATGTTCTCTGCTGGCGCTCGAGGGCGCGCGCGTCAGCGTCGTGAGCCGCTCCGCAAGCCAGACCGGTCGCCCGGAGCCAGGCTCGGAGAGCTCGAGTGCACGGACGTTATTCTGCGCGCAAGCCGACGTTACTGACGAAGCAGGAGTCCGCCGGGCGTTCGATGCTTGCCGCAGCGCAAACGGCGCCATAGACATCCTCGTCAACAACGCAGGCATCGCAGAATCGGCGCCCTTGACTCGTTGCGATCGGGCGATGTGGGAACGGATACTCGCTACGAACTTGACCGGCACATTTCTCTGTACGCGCGAGTCCGTGCAAGAGATGATTGCGGCGAAATGGGGGCGGATCGTCAACATCGCGAGCACAGCCGGGCTCAGCGGCGCCCCGTACATCTCTGCGTACTGTGCGAGCAAACACGGCGTCGTCGGTTTTACTCGTGCGATCGCGGCGGAGCTCGCGTCGACGGGCGTGACCGCCAACGCAGTCTGCCCCGGCTACACGGAGACGGAAATGATGCACCGCGCGATCGAAAACATCGCATCGCGGACCGGCCGCAGCCAGGCTGCGACGCGCGAGCTCATGGCTCGGGGCAATCCCGCGGGCCGCATCGCCACCGTCGACGAGGTCGCGCAGGCCGTGCTCGATCTTATCAACGGCCCTCGCACCGGCCTCACGCTCGTCGTTCCCGCTGCTGCGTCCTAGGCGCCGTACCAGCGCAAGTACGGCCAAATGACTGGAAGCGGCGCTACGGGACCGCGACAGAGATAGATTGGCGCCGGTCCCTCGACGATCCATTTATAGGGCTCGACCGACGTGCGCACCAGCACGACGTTGCGATAGAATCGACGTAAGAGATCGATGCGCGTCGCTCCGATCGCGACGAGCGTCGTGCCGTCATAGCCGCGCGTTCCCCAGAGGTAGTAATTGTTTTGACTCGAGATTGCGGCGGGCAATCCGTAACCTGGTCCGAAAAAGTCGATGGCACCGGCGTCGCCGTAGGTGTCCGCATAAATCGCGGTCCGCTCGCGCACGCGGGCGGGAAGCGCAAAGTAGACTTTTGCAACGTCGCGGGTGAGGCGCTGCCATCCGAATTCTTCGGCGAAGACCGGTTGCACGAGGCGAGGCGTCGTATCGTCGCGTCCCGTCAGGCCGAGCGCTTTGGTGTATGCGATCAAACCGTCAACGGACAGAACCGGCAGCGAGAGTGGAAGCCCGATCAAGGCGACTATCGCAAGCGATGCGAACAGCGTTGCTCGGACGGGTCTTTCGGCGTGCTCGATCGCGACGGCTCCTATTGCAAGCAGCGTGGCGTAAAAGCCGACGATGTAATATCCTTTAGCGCCCAACACAGCGGCGGCGGCGAACACAGCAATATAGGCGACTGCGATGAATCGCAGGTCCCGGAACGACGCGAGCCTGAACGGCGCAATGGCACCCGCTAGCCAGATTGGCACGGCTAAGGGATTGGTATAGAGAAGCTGTTCGAGCGTAAAGGCGAGCGCGTTGCTCGCAAAATTGCGATACTCGAGCGCGAGCCCCGTTTGAAAAGCCGGCCGATGGGCGGCGTCCCCCCACAGCACTTCGACGATTGGCCAGCCGTGCAGAGTCTGCCACGCCACGTTGGGCGAGAGTAGCGCAAATGTCGCGCCGAGCGCAGCCAGCGCGTACGGCGAACGCAGGACGCGGCGTTGTGGCGTTGCAAGCAAACCGACGGCAACGCCGACGACCGGCAACAGCATCGAATATTTCGCATACGCGCCCAAAGCGATCGCGGCGGCGAGCGCCGCCCACAATAGTGCGGATGAAGCCGGAGCGCGCACGATTTTAATCGAGCAATAAAGTGCGAGCGTCCAACTGAAGGGTTCGAAAGAGCTCGTCGTGAGGGTATTGCCGAGCAGCAGATAGGCGGGCATCAGCAGCGTCGCCACGCCGGCGAGCGTCTGCGCGAAGCGGCCGCCGCCAAGTTCGCGCGTCAACTGCACCACAAGATAGACCGTCAGTCCGGCCGCGAACACGGGGAGCGCTCGCAGCGCGATCAACTGGTAATGGGCCGTCCCTGCAAGCCACGCTGCAAACGCGACCAGCGGCGGCTGATCGACGTATCCCCACGCGAGGTGTTTGGAGCATGCAATGAAGTACAGCTCGTCGCGGAAGTAGCCGTACCGCCAAGCCGTCGCCGCGTGCAGCGCGACGGCGATCAACGAGATCGCAAGCGCGATCACGCGGTGCGCCGAGCGACGACCAACAGGCTCAGCGCCAAGCCGCAGACCCCCGACCAAATCCAAGAGCCCAGCGACACGTTCCAATCCCACCAGATTCCGTCGCCGATCAGCGTGCCGATGAGGTAGATTCCCATGTACGTCATCGGCACGCCCACGGCAAACCACCGAAACGCCGTCATTGCGGTGCGCGACAGATGCGGATCGTAACGCGCGACGAAGAAGTCGGCCAAGGCTCCGGTCAGCACCGATTGTGCAATAGTCACCGCGAGCAGCGGCGTTTGGTTCGTAAAAGCGGCGGCGGCGGGAACGTTCCCGATAACGAAGATTAGCGTTAGCATTCCCGGGCGCGGATGCACGCGCGCCACGAGCCAAAGCGCGAAGCCTGCCATGAGCGTGCTTTGAAAGATCACGATCAAGACGCCGGTCGCGATCTTATAATATCCGATGGCGAGCGCGGTAAGGTAGTTTGCGTTGAAGGGCACGGTTGGCGGAGGTGCGTTGGTGCGGCCCGCAGCAGGGTCGAAGGCGTAGGCGGTGCCGAAATGCGCCAGAATCAACCACGTCGCCAAGCCCAGCGCGAGCGGGGCCTGACTGGCTAGCGTTGCCATCGACCGGCGGTCGCTAAGAACCGAACGAATGGGACCGGCCGACATAAAGAAGATGCTCAAGCCGAGAATTTGGTGCGTTGGGCTCAAGAGCGCATCGACTCCCTCCTCGATTCCTAACAAGCGATGCCAAAGCATGTCGCCGATTCCGCCCAGAAGGAAGATTGGTATTCCTACCAGCGCCAAACGATAAGCGCGCGGAATACCGTTTACCCAGCCATAGCCGAGGCTGCGCTGCCGCAGCAAGAACGCGGCGATGACAAGCACCAGGACGAGTACTCCGGAGTAGAAGACCGCGTGATATGGCGTGAAGAACGTTTCAACCGGAACGTGGCCGTGCGCCCACGCGTCGAGAAAGAATCCTCCGGAGATCCAAACGCCGCAAATGCCGACCGCGTAATCGAATGCGACGTTTCGTGGAGCGGCACGTTGCTGCACCATGAATTGATGCGTTACGCGGCCCTCTCGCGAGCGCCTTCTCACCAGCAGGTGGCGCCGCAACGGGTTCCGTACGACCTCGACATGTTGCTTCGCATCGGAGCGCTTGCGTGTACGGCGCTGTTCGTCGGCTGCGCGTCGCGACTTCCCGAAGTGCCGGCGAACGTCGTCGTCGGTTTGACGACGATATTGCCGACGCCGCGCGTCGAGCCAAACGATGCGCCTCCGCGGATACTGGCGATCCGGTTCTCGTCGCTCGACCTGCGGCGGGCCGAACGCTGGTCGGGCGCCTTCGTCGCGAGCACGAACGTTGCCAGTCTAGAAGTTCGTACCAATCTCTTTTCGATCAACGTGCCGAAACGAACGCCGGGACGCTTTTCATTCCTACTCAACGTGCTTGACACGCCGCCGATCTTCGTGCGTGCGTATCGCTTGCGGGTGATCGCTCGTAATAGTGCCGGTAGCGCATACGAAGAAGACTTACCCTTTCGGATACGATGAGCAACGCTCGGTTCCAAACCGACGGCAGCGTGCTGACGATCACGCTCGACCGCCCCGAGCGTAAGAACCCGCTCACCTTTGCGCTTTATGGCGAACTTCGGGACCGATTTCGCGCGCTGCGGACGCAGGCAGACGTCAAGGCGGTCGTTCTAACCGGCTCGGGCGGCAACTTCTGCTCCGGCGGCGACGTCCACGAGATCATCGGCCCATTGACCAAGGCGACATCCCGCGAGCTCCTCGACTTCACGCAGATGACGGGAGATCTTGTCAAGGCGATGCGGGATTGTCCGCAGCCGATCGTCGCGGCAGTCGACGGTGCCTGCGCGGGCGCAGGTGCGATTTTCGCGATGGCGAGTGATTTGCGCTTTGGAACCGAACGTTCGCGCGTAGCCTTTCTCTTCGTGCGCGTCGGGTTGGCCGGTTGCGACATGGGTGCCTGCGCGATGTTGCCCCGAATCGTCGGTCTCGGTCGTGCCGCGGAGTTGCTCTACACCGGGCGCGCGATCGCAGGTCGCCAGGCGTACGAGTGGGGCTTCTACAACGAGATCTGTTCGCCCGAAGAGCTTTTAGAACGTGCGAAACGTTTTGCCGGCGAGCTCGCGGGCGGCCCCACTGCGGCGCACGCCATGACCAAGAAGATGCTCCGAGAAGAATGGTCGTTGCCGCTCGACGAAGCCATCGATGCCGAAGCAAAGGCTCAAGCGGTCTGCATGGAAACCAAAGACTTTCGTCGCGCATACGAGGCGTTTGTGGCGAAACGGCCACCCAAATTCGAGGGAGACTGATTTTTATTGTGAGCTCCGCTAATGCGTCAAGCTGAGCTTGTCGGAAAACGAAGAACGCAGTGGCCGTTTTTCGACGAGGCGCATCGTGCCTTTGCCGTGGGCCTGGAGGGCTGGCTTGAAGAAGTCGGAATCGCCGAGGAAGAGCGCGACCCAGACTCGAGCTGCCGCGCGTGGGTCCGGGCGCTGGGCGAGAACGGCTGGCTGCGCGCCTGCGTGCCCGCCGCTTACGGAGGAGTGCGCGCTAGCCTCGACGCGCGCACGCTCTGCTTAGCTCGAGAAACGCTGGCCTATCGCTCGGCATTGGCCGATTTTGCCTTCGCCATGCAGGGCTTGGGTAGCGGCCCGCTGACGCTCTTTGGTGACGAGGAAATGCAGCGGCAATATTTGCCCGAGGTTGCGGCGGGGCGATGCATACCGGCCTTCGCTCTGTCCGAACGTGAAGCCGGTTCGGACATCGCAGCGCTTGCGACGCGCGCGCGGCGCGACGGCGAGTGGTACGTAATAGACGGCGAAAAGAGCTGGATCTCCAACGCGGGCATCGCCGACCTTTACGTGATCTTTGCGCGCACGGGGGGCGCCGGAGCAAAGGGACTGAGCGCCTTTGCCGTTGACGCGACGACCCGCGGCTGCATTGTCGGCGAACGCATTGAGACGATCTCCCCGCATCCGTTGCGCGTGCTGAGGTTGGACGGCGCGCGGGTTCCCGCGGCCTGCAGAATAGGTGAAGAGGGCGGCGGTTTTAGGATTGCGATGAGCACGCTCGATCTTTTCCGAAGCACCGTGGGTGCGGCGGCCGTTGGCTTTTCGAGGCGCGCGCTCGCCGAATCGATCGAGCATTCGAAGACGCGCAAACTCTTCGGTTCGTCGCTCGCCTCGCTGCAATTGACGCAGTCGTCGCTCGCCCAAATGGCGACCGACGTTGACGCTAGCGCGCTATTGGTCTATCGGGCGGCCTGGACGAAGGATACGGGCGCGGCGCGCGTTACACGAGAGGCGGCGATGGCGAAATGGTTCGCAACCGAGGCCGCCGGGCGTATTTGCGACCGCGCCGTGCAGCTTTTTGGCGGGCGGGGCGTAACGAGGGGTGAGATCGTGGAACGTCTGTATCGGGACGTCCGTGCACTACGCATTTATGAGGGCGCAAGCGAGATCCAGCAGATCGTGATCGCAAAGCAGATTCTCGAAGCATAACCGTGCGCATCACCGGGCACGTCGATACCTTCGCCGAAGAACGCTTGCCGCCGCCCGAGCAAATGCCTGAGATCGTTCTCGATACCCTCGGATTGCGCTATCCCGAACGCCTCAACGCAGCGGCAGAGTTGCTCGACCGGCGGGTCGATGCCGGGAATGGCCAACGATCGATGCATCGTTCAGCCCGCTGGAGGAGCGTGGACGTATGGCGAGTTCCAGCGCGCCGCCAATCGCATCGCTCGCGTGCTCGTCGAAGATCTCGCGCTCGAGCCGGGCAATCGAGTCCTTCTGCGCGCGCCAAACACGCCGATGCTTGCGGCCTGCTGGATCGCCGTGCTCAAAGCCGGCGGCATCGCCGTGACGAGCATGCCGCTCTATCGCGCGCGCGAGTTGACGTTCATGTTGGAGAAGGCTCAAGTCAAGCACGCGCTTTGCGATGCGGGACTAGCCGATGAGCTCGAGCGTGCCTGCCTTGGCTACGGCAAGTTGCGCGTAGTTTATTTCAACGCGGCGCGGCGCTCCTCGAAATCGCTTGAGGAGCGCATGGCGTCCAAGCGGGAGGATTTTTGCAATGTGCAAACGGCCGCGGAGGACGTGGCGATTATCGTCTTTACTTCCGGAACGACCGGCGCGCCCAAGGCTGCCATGCACTACCACCGCGATCTTCTTGCGACTTGTCAGACATATGGAGCTCGCGTGCTGCGTCCCGCGGCGCGACGATATCTTCTGCGGCAGCCCGCCGTTGGCGTTTACCTATGGGCTTGGGGGGTTGCTGCTCTTTCCTCTCTATGCCGGCGCCGCGACGTTGCTGCTCGAAAAAGCAGGTCCCACGGAGCTGCTGGCAGCGATCCAAGGTTTTCGAGTAACGATACTCTTTACCGCTCCGCTCGCTTATCGGGTCATGGCCGGCGCGATCGATCGCTATGACGTTTCGTCACTGCGTACGTGCGTTTCGGCCGGCGAGATGCTTCCCACGGCCGTCGCGCAAGAGTGGCGCGCAAAGACGGGACTTGCAATCCTGGACGGGATCGGCAGCACGGAGATGCTCCATATCTTCGTCGGTTCCCGCGAAGAGGAGGTCCGCGTAGGATCGACCGGGCGTGTCGTACCGGGCTACGTGGCGGAGATCCACGACGATGCCGGTCGTTGCCTGCCCAACGGTACGCTCGGCCGTCTCGCCGTCAAAGGGCCAACGGGCTGTAAGTATCTTCAAGACGAGCATCAGAGCAGCTACGTGCAAGGTGGTTGGAACTATCCCGGCGATGCGTATCGTAAAGACGGCGACGGCTATTTTTGGTACGCCGCACGCAGCGACGACATGATCGTTTCGGCCGGCTACAATGTTTCCGGGCCCGAGGTCGAGCAGGCGCTGATCGCTCACGCCGACGTCAAGGAGGTTGCGGTCGTAGCCAGGCGCGATCCCGAAAAAGAGACGAACCTCGTCAAAGCCTTTGTGGTGCTCGCCGACGGCTGTGCAGCCACGCCGCAGAAGGCCGACGAACTGCGCGAGTTCTGCAAGGCGCAGATCGCTGCGTTCAAAGCGCCGCGCGAGATCGAATTCGTCAGCGAGCTTCCCAGAACCGAAACTGGAAAATTGCAGCGTTACAAGCTCCGCCAACAATCGTAGCGGTCCCTTAAACCAACAGTGCTTCCTCGACCGCCTGATCTTTCGACCACGCCGGCGCCTTTCTCCAGAGTAGTGTAGTTTTGTCCTCGCTGAGCCTCTCGTGCAGCGACTAGCGCGGTCCGCAGATGGGTGTCATGACGCGAAACGGCCCGATCCATCGCCTCGCGGTCTCGCTCCCAGCGCTGTGTGGACCCTTCGATATCCGAGAACAGAAATGTAACCGTGCCGGTCGGCAGCTGGTGCGCATCAGCGCTCGGTGAGGGCTCGAAGCGCGGTCATTTTGGGCGCTTCGCCGCAGGCCAATCGGCTCTGATTGCAAACCTCATCCAAACGCCGGTCAGCGTCGTTATGTTTCTAGGGACCCCGAAGTCCCACACTCGCTTAGCTTTAGGAGATCAAATGAAAACGATTGCAATGGGAATGCTGCTCGGAATCGCCGTGGTGGCGGGCAGCATCGCGCCTGGTTTGGCGCAGAGCAGCATGTCCTCTTCAATGTCGTCGGCTATACCGCATTGCGCCGCGAGCGACCCAGTCGTCGGCGTAAATATGAACACGAAGATGTATATGACGAAGTCGCAAATGATGGCGAAAACGAGCGGCATGACCGCAGCCCAGAAGCAGGCAATGATGGCGAAGAATCACATGAAGATGATGTGCAAGTCTCAAGCCACGGCAATGGGCGCCAAAATGATGAGCAGTCCCCCGATGTAGGCTCGAGATAGTCGAGCGACCCACAACGCTATGGTTTTAAACCCGGAAGGATGCCGGCCGTGTGCTTTCGGTACTCCGAGTACTCGCGATATCGCTCGTTGAGGAGCGTTTCCTCGAATCGGGTCTTGACGACAAGAAAGGCTATGACGGCTGCGCCCACGATGGCAACGGCGATCGTCGGTCGGCGCAAAAAGAGACCGACGATCAAAGCCAGGATGCCGGTGTACATCGGATGGCGCAGCCAGCGGTAGATCCCGCTCCTTACGAGATGCCCGTCGTGACGCGGCTCGGGAGCAATTTGAACGACGGCACGTAAGGAAACGAATCCAAGGAGGATCAGAAGAGCTCCTAGGACGCAAACGGCGCCCCCCAGTACGCGCACGTTCCCCGACAGAAACAACGGAGGAGTACGGATGAAGAACGCGATCGCGAAGGCCAAAAACAAGGCCATTTGAATCGTCGCATAGAGCCGGCTGCGAAGCCGCCGGCTCACGGCACTTGCGCCGGCAATATCGCAGTTGCCTCGATCTCCACCTTCGCGCCCGCTTCGAGCAACGCGGCAATTTGGACGAGTGCCATCGCCGGATAGTGCGTACCGACGATCTCGCGGTATGCGACGCCCAAAGTTTGCAGGCTTTCCCGGTATACATCCTTATCGGTGACATACCACGTCAGACGGACGAGGTGCTCCGCTACGCCGCCCGCGGCGGTAAGCACCGCCATGACGTTTCGAAGCGCCTGCCGTGCCTGCTCGACAAAATCGTCGCTCACGAGCTCGTTGCGTTCGTTCCAGCCGACCTGACCGGAGATCGCGAGGTATCGGCCCTGCGCGAGCACCCCGTGTGCAAAACCGCTCGGTCGAGGCCAGCCTGGGGGATTGATCGTCTCACTCATATGAAGTCTCCGGCGCCCATACGGGCATCGTTTGAGGTAACTCCCACGCGGCGGAGTAGAAGCGTCAGAAGCGCGCTAAGGCATAGGTTGATGATCAGGCCGTAAAGCGCGATGAAACCGGTCAACGAGCGGCCAAAGGCATGCAGCGTAAAGTTCGACGTAAATCCACTCGCATACGCCATGGCGCAGCTCGCGATCAATCCGCACGCCCAGCCGGCCAGCAGTGCTTTAGGATGGAGCCAACGTGTCCACAATCCCAGAACGAAGGCCGGGAAGATTTGGAGCATCAACGCGCCGCCGAGCAATTGGAAATCGATCGCGTACGGGACGGGCACGAAAAAAACAAAGAGCAGCGATAAGGCGCACATCGCAAGGGTCAGCATCTTGGCGATAACGGTTTCGACGGGCGATCGTTCCGACGAAAACTCTCTAAAGACGTTGCTCGCAAAGAGATTGGCGGCACCGATGCACATGATCGCGGCGGGTACGAGCGCACCGATGACGATCGCCGCGTCGGCAACCCCTGCGAACCAATCGGGAAAATAGCGCGCAAAGAGCAAAGGCACGACTTGACTGGCGTCCTTCGCGACGATGCCGGCCGCAACTCCGCAGTACCCGAGCAACGCCAAAAGGCCCAGCAGCAGTGAGTAAATCGGCAGCAAGGCCGCGTTGCGCCGAATGACCTCGCGGCTGCGGGCGGCCAGCACGCTCGTGATCGAGTGCGGATAGATGAAGAGCGAAAGCGCGGAACCAAGGGCCATCGTCGCATAGGTAAAGTACTGTCGCGGCGCCAGATAAACCGATGTAGCGTGCGGCCGGCGCGCCAGCGCCGCTTGCGAGGTCGCGAAGATATGCGCCCAGCCACCCAAGCGTGCTGGGATCACGACGAGGCAGCGATCACGGTCACATAAATCAGCGTGTCTTTGATAAAGGCGATCATCGCCGGCGCGCGCAGGCCGCTCGTGTACGTATAGGCGGCGAGCAGCAAGAAATGCAACCGTTAGTGCCGGGAGCGAACCGCCGCCTCCCAGCGTGGGGAACTGACCGAAAACCGCCCGCATTCCGACAAGTTGAAGCGCGATGTACGGCAGGGCGGCGATGACGCCCGTCAATGCGATTGCGATCTCCAACGCGCGGTCGTCGTAACGATCGCGCACGAAATCCGCAGCGGTGACGTATCCGCGACGACGCGCGACACTCCAAAATCGAGACAGCACGACCAGGGCGATCGGATAGGCGATCGTCGCATACGGAACGGCGAAGAACCCGAGCGCGCCGACTCCGTAAACGAGCGCCGGCAACGCGATGAAGGTGTAGGCGGTATAAAGGTCGCCGCCGAGCAAAAACCACGAGACAACGGTTCCGAAGCTGCGCCCGCCCAGCGCCCATTGCTCGAGGCTAGCCAAATTCGCCCCGCTCCAGCGGCCGGCGAGAAAGCCCAGCGCCGTAACGGCCACGACGGCAGAAGCGACGATGAGTGCGGCGCTAGACATCGCCCCGATCGCGCGTGACGGCGACGACGAGTCCGAGCAATCCGGCGGTAACGAGCACCCATGCCAGCTGGTACCAATAGAAAAAGGGCAGCCCGAATAGCGCGGGCGCCGCCCGATTGTAGATTTGCGGAATGAGAGTTCCGATGAACGGCAAAATCAACAGCAAATACCAGCGGCGCTGGCGCATCGCGTGCGGCCTCGGTTGTTACGTCGTCGTTCTCGTCTGTCGCCTTCCTGTTTCCTGGCAAGCGCTCGATAAAGGGCCGGCGGGGTTGTGAAGCAAACCAACGCCGCAACGCTCTGAGCAATCTCTCGAAAGCGAAAGGATTGCCATGTCCGTAACTCAACCCCCGAACGACACGCCCTTTGGCCTCGAGCCGAACGTCGCGGCGGGACTGGCATATCTCTTCGGCCTTGTCGGCGGGGTTGTCATCATGCTCGGCGGTGGAACGAATAAGTTCGTGCAGATGGGCCGCGGCTCAATCGATCACGCTGTGGGCGCTCTGGATCGTTATTTGGTGGGTCTGTGCACGTTTGCATCGCGATTGGTCTGCCTTCGCTTTAGTTCTTTCCTGTATACATCGCGCTGCGCGTTCTCGGGCTGATCGTCTGGCTCTGGACGTTCATTACGGCTTTCCAGGGCCGGAGGTCCGAGTGCCCGCTGAGTCGCCGATCTTAACTCGCAATCTCTTCAAGTCGTATCTTCAATAAAGGACGCTCGAAGCAATAGGTTATCAAGCGCCGCTTGGGCAATCGTCGCCGCGAAAGCGGCCTCCGTGTAATGTACCTGCCATTCTTGAATCTCGTGCGGCACCTCCGGTGTACGGCGGAATGTGGTGCCAGACTAATTCGCGCGCAACGAGTTGGTGGTACAGGTAAAGGTTGTAGGAGATCACCGCCATGAAGCGCAGCGGCGCATTGTCGAGAATGGCCTGCCACCAGCGTGGGCTGAAGAGCCAGCCTAAGGCAATGATGGCAAAAGCAGCGCCAAGCAACGGCACGGCTGTTGATCTGCCAAACGCCGGCCCATTGATCGTGGAGGCGCTGCGCGTAGAGATTCTCCAGCAGCATGAGCAAAAACGCGACGCCCGCGACAGCGACGAGCGGCGCAGCGTAGCGAAGGCGCGATGCCCGCAACTGATCCCCAAAGCGCATGAAGACGTATGCAGCGATCATTCCGAATGCGAAGATGTCGAGGTATCCAGGCAAATTCTCTTCGTATTGCGGGAAGAGCGTCGCAAAGCAGCACGTTGCCAGCGCGACGCGCCAGTACCATGCAATCGCGACCATCATACCGGCCGTGAGCCACGGTTGGCGCTTGAAGCACAACCAAATCAGCGGAAAAATGCAGTAGAACTCCACCTCGACGGCAAGCGTCCATAGCACGCCGTCGATGGTCCCGAAGCGCAGCGGAAACCATGTATGAATGAAGAGCAAGTGCGTGACCAAATCGGGAACGAGCGACGCATTTGGCTGGAGCTGCGCGTAGCCGATCGCGTATGCAACGCCGATCGAAAGCACGTACGACGGAACGATCTTGATGAAGCGGCGCCATGCGAAATGCCCGCCAGCTCGGCTCTCGCCTTCCGCGCAAGCTGGCGCGAACGAAGGGATACGAAATGACGAACCCGCTCAGAAAGAAGAAGAGATGAACGCCGACGAACCCGGTCGCAGGAAGAAACTGCAGCCACGGCCACGGCGACAACCACGAGATCTCCCAGACGTGATACCAGAGGACCAGCAGGATCGCGATTCCGCGTAGGCCGTCCAAGACGCCGAGTCGCGGATTTTCCGAGCCCTCTCACCCGCTTGCCGACACTGCGCGATTCATGCGCGGCGAGTGTACGGCTCGCCAACCCTCTGACCTGTTTGCACCGTAAGCGTTTTGAACCAAAGCATTGACACAAACTGCGATGATTGTATTCGCGTTATAAGACAATGATCTTGGAGTCCGCGCCAGCGTCGCCGTTCGACGCATCCGACGAGAGATCGACTGCTCGATCTGTGCAAGCCGGCGTCATACGGCGCCCTGAAATTAATTTTCGACGAGGCTGTGTTATGGGCGTGGCTCAGCGCCGGGTACTTGGCTGCGGCTTGGGCTTACGCTTTCTTTGTTGTTTGCGGTTGGGCGGCCATCGGTATGAGTCACGCGTGCCGCCCGTTGCAGAACATGCAAACTATGTTGCACGCTCGCAACGAGGTTTTCGTATCTGCGACGGCGCACTTTTCAAGCACTTGTATCAATCTGCGCAGCGCAAGATCTTCTCGTGGCGTGAGCGCGCCGCATTTCGTCCTGTCGCCGAACGATCTCCTGTCTTATCAATAGATGGGGCTTAGCCGTCATTGCGCTGCGATCGACGCTACGAGTTGGCCTCTGGTCGCTGCTTTCGATGGTCTAGCTTGCCGGGCGAACTCGGCATTCGCTCCAACACGTCGCACGCGCGTATGGCGGCTCAATCATTCAACGTTCTAATGATGGCGATGGCCGCGGTTGGCACACGCGTTTCGGCGCTAGCCGCGTCCAATCAATAAGCGCAAGCGCATGCGACACTGCAGGCCCTAGCGACAACCTTGACTGGCCCGTCGCGCGGCTTACGAGACGTTAGCAGTTTGCCGCCATCTCGCTGGATACGGGGCAGCCGCTGTAGGCCCGTGACCGGGCATCGCGGCGCTCCATTTGCCAGAAGCGGGCCGAGGGGACCCAGGCGCTCATCAGAACTTGGCGCAAGCTCGCTTTTTGGGTTCCGCGTGTTCAGTTCTGGAGTTCGCCATTTGACGCCCAAATGACGCTCTTGGTATAGTTGGAACTCGGTCCCACCTGCGGGTGAGGCCGTTGTTTGTGATGGAGCCAACGGAGGAGTAACCCCGATTCCGACGATCAACCAGCTCGTGCGCCGCGGGCGCGAGAAGACCGAGCAGAAGGTCAAGACCCGGGCATTTCGGATGATTTTGACCGGCCCAAAGCCCGGCCACCCGGACCTCCCGACCCGCACCTTCGAGGTCACCGGTAATCCGCAGCGCCGTGGCGTTTGCACGCAAGTCAAGACGGTCACGCCGAAGAAGCCGAACTCGGCGCTGCGCAAAGTCGCCCGCGTGCGGCTCACCAACGGCGAAGAGGTCACGGCCTACATCCCCGGCATCGGCCACAATCTGCAAGAGCACTCGGTCGTGTTGGTGCGTGGGGGTCGCGTCAAAGATCTTCCCGGGGTTCGCTATCATATCATCCGGGGTACGCTCGACACCGCGGGGACGGCCAATCGCAAGCAAGGGCGTTCTAAGTATGGCGCAAAGCGCGAAAAGAAAAAGTAATGCCTCGTAAAGGTCCCGCTCCCAAGCGGCAAATTCTGCCCGATCCCCGTTTCAACTCGAAAGTGCTCTCGCGCTTCATTAATAAGGTGATGCTGCGCGGCAAGAAGTCGACCGCCGAGCATATCACCTATGGGGCGCTCGACATCGTTGCGGACAAGACGGGCCGAGATCCGATGGAAATCTTCTCGCAGGCGCTGTCCAATGCGATGCCGCTCGTTGAAGTTCGCCCGCGCCGGGTGGGCGGTGCAACGTACCAGGTCCCGATGGAGGTCCGTCCGGACCGGCGTCAGGCGATGGCGATGCGTTGGCTGATCGGCTTCGCGCGCTCCCGTAACGGGCACTCGATGGAAGAGAAGCTCGCCGGTGAGCTGCTCGACGCCTCGAATAACACTGGCGCTACCATTAAAAAACGTGAAGACACACACAAGATGGCCGAAGCGAACAAAGCGTTCGCCCATTATCGTTGGTAACCACTTAGACTAACACCATGGCTACAAGGGAATATCCGCTCGAACGCACGAGGAACATCGGTATTGCCGCGCATATCGATGCAGGCAAGACGACCTCGACGGAGCGCATCCTCTTCTTTACCGGGCGCGTGCACAAGATGGGCGAAGTGCACGACGGCGCCGCAACGATGGATTGGATGGTCCAAGAGCAGGAACGCGGCATAACGATCACGTCGGCGGCGACAGCGACGACCTGGCGCGACACGCGAATCAACATCATCGATACGCCGGGTCATGTGGACTTCACGGTTGAAGTCGAGCGATCGCTGCGCGTCCTCGACGGCTTGGTCGCGCTCTTCGATTCCGTCGCGGCCGTGCAGCCGCAATCCGAGACCGTCTGGCGTCAGGCGAACAAGTATAAAGTTCCGCGGATCATTTTCGTCAACAAGATGGACCGAGTCGGCGCCGATTTCTTCAACGTCGTGGAGAAAATTCGCGAACGGCTCGGCGCTCGCGCAGTTCCGATTCAAGTACCGATCGGCGCCGAAGAACAGTTCAAGGGCGTCGTCGATCTCTTTACGATGAAGACGATCGTCTACAGTGACGAGCTTGGCTCGACTATGGCGCATGAAGACGTCCAAGGCGAGCTCAAGGAACTTGCGATGACGTGGCGGCGCCATCTCGTGGAGGCGATCGCCGAGCAGGACGACGAGCTTCTCGAGATGTTTTTCGAAGGGAAAGAGCTGCCGATCGACCGGATGAAGACCGCTTTGCGCAAAGCGACGATTGAGGGAACGGTACTGCCGATGCTCTGCGGATCGGCATTCAAGAACAAAGGAATCCAGCCGTTGCTCGACGCCATCGTCGAGTATATGCCCTCACCGCTCGAGGCCAAGCCGATTGTCGGACGCGATCGCAAAACCGGCCAAGACATCGTGCGCAAGGCGGACGACGGCGAGCCCTTCTGCGCGCTGGCGTTCAAGATCGCGACCGACCCGTACGGCAATCTCACGTACTTCCGCGTCTACTCCGGTGAGCTCAATAAGGGCAGCTACATCCTAAATTCACGCAGCGGGCGCAAGGAACGGATCGGGCGCATCTTGCGCATGCACGCCAACCATCGTGAAGACATCAACGCCATCGGCGCCGGCGACATCGCCGCGGCTGTTGGCCTTTCCGATACGCGCACCGGCGACACGCTCTGCGACGAGCGTTCGCCGATCGCACTCGAATCGATTACGTTTCCCGAGCCTGTCATTCACCAGGCGATCGAACCCAAGAGTAAGGCGGACCAGGATAAGCTTGGGCTGGCGCTCACGCGCCTTGCGCAGGAAGACCCCACCTTCCGAATGCGCACCGATGAGGAGACCCAGCAGACGATCATCGCCGGGATGGGAGAGCTGCATCTTGAGATCATCCTCGACCGCTTGCGCCGCGAATTCAAAGTAGAGGCGAACGTCGGCAAACCGCAGGTCGCTTACAAAGAAGCGATCACGAAGAGCGTCGAAAAGGAAGGTCGCTTCGTGCGGCAGAGCGGCGGCAGGGGCCAGTACGGCGACGTTTGGCTGCGCGTCGAACCGCAGCCCCCGGGAACGGGCTTCGTCTTCGACTGGAAGATCGTCGGCGGCGCGATTCCCAAGGAGTATGCAAAGGCGGTCCAAGAGGGCGTCCGCGAGCAGGCCCAGAGCGGGGTCCTCGCCGGCTTTCCCGTAATGGACTTTAAGGTGGAAGCCTTTGACGGTTCGTATCACGAGGTCGATTCGTCGGAGATGGCGTTCAAGATCGCGGGTTCGATGGCATGGAAGGAGGCGAATCGAGCTGCTGGTCCGATTTTGTTGGAGCCGATAATGAAGGTCGAGGTCACGACACCCAAAGAGTACATGGGCGCGATCAACGGCGACCTCAGCCGGCGGCGCGGCGCGATTCATGCAACCGAAGAGGCAGCGGGTGGCGCGCAGGTCATCACCGCACACGTTCCTCTCTCTGAAATGTTCGGCTACGCGACCGACATGCGTTCGGCGACGCAGGGTCGCGCGACGTACACGATGGAGTTCTCGCATTACGAAAAGGCGCCCAAGAGCGTCGAGGAAGAGATCGTTGCGAAGGCTGCCGGTAAGAAACCGGTGCCGGCATAAGCCCGGCTCTCTAAGCGTCGTTGACAGCCTCCGCTCGCGCCTGATACTATTCCGTGGTCCTGGGCCGCGTCGAAACAGGGGCGTTTACCACGCAGGGTGGCGGAGCCAGGCAAAACGCCTGGAGCCGTGTATTCGAGCGAGCGGGTCGATAGTTGGCGCGGCGCGTGGAGCTAAGTCGTCGGGACCTCGTCCCGAAGGCCCAGACGAAACGCCAAAGTGTTGCGGAAAGCGCAACGCGCTTTTCAAGAGGAGAAAATGGCGAAACAAAAGTTCGAGCGCAAAAAGCCGCACGTCAACATCGGTACCACCGGTCATGTCGATCATGGAAAGACGACCTTGACGGCCGCGATCATGCATTGCCTTGCCACCGAAGGGTTGGCACAGAAAGTCGGCGTTGACCAAATCGATAACGCGCCCGAAGAGAAGGAACGTGGGATCACGATCGCCATCTCGCACCAAGAATACGAGACGGCCAAGCGGCACTACGCCCACGTCGATTGTCCGGGCCACGCGGACTACATCAAGAACATGATTACCGGCGCGGCGCAGATGGACGGCGCGATCCTCGTCGTGGCCGCCTCCGACGGTCCGATGCCTCAGACCCGCGAGCATATTCTGCTGATGCGCCAGGTCGGCGTCCCTCGAATCATCGTCTTTCTCAATAAGGTCGATATGGTCGACGACGAGGAGCTCCTCGAACTCGTCGAGATGGAGATCCGCGAGCTGCTCACTCAGTACGAGTTCCCCGGCGACGACACGCCGATTATTCGCGGCTCTGCGCTCAAGGCGCTCAACTCAAGCGGCAAGCAAGGGGATCCCGATGCAGACCCAATCTTCAAGTTGATGGATACCGTCGACGCCTATATCCCCGAGCCGCAGCGCGAGGTCGAAAAGCCCTTCCTGATGCCGGTCGAGGACGTCTTTACGATTACCGGACGCGGCACGGTCGGAACGGGACGTGTCGAGCGCGGCCAAGTGAAGGTCGGCGAAGAGGTCGAGATCGTCGGTCTCAAAGATGAGACCAAGAAAACCGTCGTGACCGGCATCGAGATGTTCCGCAAGCTGCTCGACGCGGGCATCGCGGGCGACAATATCGGCGTGCTCCTGCGCGGCGTCGATCGCAACGAGATCGAGCGCGGCCAGGTGCTGGCAAAGCCCGGTTCGGTTAAACCGCACAAGAAGTTCAAGGCCGAGGTCTACGTGCTCTCCAAGGAAGAGGGCGGCCGCCACACCCCGTTCTTCGCAAACTACCGGCCACAATTTTACTTCCGTACGACCGACGTTACGGGGACGATCAAGCTCCCCGACGGCGTCGAGATGGTAATGCCCGGCGACAACATCCAAATGGACGTCGAGCTTATCACGCCGATCGCGTGCGAAGAGGGACTGCGCTTTGCGATCCGGGAGGGCGGACGAACCGTGGGTGCGGGCGTAGTGACGGGCGTCGCCGAGTAACTTTTGTTTTTGGGATGGCCTACGTATCGCTTCAGGGTCGCTCGTCGTCGCCATCCCGGCTCCTCCTGCTCATCCGCTCGCGCGCGGGACGAAGTTTTGAACGAAGTGGACCTCCATGTGCCGGGCGCGCGCTCGTCGGAAACCGCATCAGCGATACGTAGGCCATCCTATACCCAAAAGTTACTGGCTCCTTGAAAAACTTGCATAAATAAATGGCGAAGCAGATGATTCGGATACGCCTCAAGGCGTACGATCACAAGGTCCTCGATCAGTCGGCCGAACGCATCGTTGAAACGGCGAAGCGTACCGGCGCCTTCGTCAGTGGGCCCGTGCCTCTTCCGACAGAAATCAACCGGTTTTGCGTGCAGCGCTCGACGAACAACGACAAGAAGTCGCGGGAGCATTTTGAGATGCGCACCCATAAGCGGCTGATCGATATTCTTCAAGCGTCGCCCAAGACGATGGACGCGCTCATGCACCTCGACCTCCCCGCGGGCGTGGACATCGAGCTCAAGGCCTGACGCAGGCGGATTGACTGCTTTGGCCCGAAATTGCGAGCTTCGGGCCTTTCTGCTTTGCTCGCGCATTTGTCAAAGGAGAAACCAATGGAAGTTAAACCGACTTATCTCGGCACCATGATTGCGCTGGCTACCGTGGCGTTCGGACTGATCGCTGCGGGAGCATGGAACAAGTTCATCAGCGACATGATCGCGCCTCTTCCTCAAGCCCGGGAATGGCGTGCTCGCTGAACTGATCTACGCGATCCTCGTAACGATCCTCGCCATCATCGTCGTACAAAGCTTAGCCAGGGTGGCCGAAAAGGAAGCGATCCTTACCGCGAAGCTGCCGTTCGGGAAGCGCCCGTCCGAGTAGCGCTCTATCCGGAAGCGGCCCGATTTCTTGGGCGGTTTGCCGGCGCGTATCTTGAAGGCAATTTCCGGCCGGTGCTGCAGCGGCGGATAGACGTGCGCGCGCACCTCGAAGCCCTTTTTCTCCAGCCCCAAGCGCAGCGCGGCCTGCTGGATGCCGTGAAGAATCGCTGCGTTGATGGCTTCGTCGGCGACGCCGAGATCCATGAGCGTATGGACGCCCTGCTTTTTCGAAAGGAGCGTCAAGCGGATCTCGCCGTTTATTCGTTGCGATTCATGCTCCTCGTCGATGGGGTCGTGGAAAACCACGACGTGGTGGTCGTCGTAAACGATTTCGTTGTCAGCGACGAGCTTCTCCCACTCTTTGGGATCTTTGGGCCATTTCGGCCGGGCGCCCAAGACGTCGACCGGCGCGAGGCATTTTTTAGCATCGGCACGCATACGAGACGCTTCAAGCGTTTGCAAAAGGACGCCTGTCTGCCATGCCGGAAAATGCTCGAATGCCACAGTGGATTTCGGAAATGCTCTCGAGTCCCGAGCAACGTGTTTGGGAGAAGCCCGATCCGGACCATACGTTTCGAGGGCGTCTCGACGGCACGCGCGCCAAAGCCGATGAGGTCGTCTACGAAGACGATGATGTCTTCGCATTTCGTCACAATGTCGATCGGAGCAAGGAAGAATGGTGGGAGATCCACGTCGTCATCATCCCCAAGAAATGGATTCCGACGATTCTCGATTTCGGTCTCGGCGATGCGAGGCTCTGGCACCGCCTCGTCGCAGGCATTCAGAAAGTGGCGTTAACATTAGGGCTATACGAGAAGGGCTTCATGATTCGCCTGGGCGTGCTCCCGCCGTATCAGCACACCGAGCACGTGCACATACACATCCTCTCCGGCAAACATACCTCGCCCGTCGTCGACGGGCCAATGCCGGATGTCGGCTGATTCGCGTCCTCCTTCGCTATCGAGTATCGCGCTCGCGTTCGCAACGATCTCTTCGACCGCTTTTGGCGGCGGCCAAAAGGCAAGCGTACGTCAACAAGTGCTCTCGCGCGGCTGGATGGACCGAGAGCGCTTCATGGACGGACTGGAGATCGCGCAAGTTCTGCCCGGACCGAACATTCTCAACTTGGCTCTTTACTGCGGGCAAAGGGTCCGTGGCATTCCCGGCGCCATCGCCGCCTTTTTGGGCGCGAGCGTTCCGCCATTTATCATCGTGCTGGTCGCAGGCGCGCTCTATTTCAAGTTCGCCAAGAACCCCTACGTGCACGGAGCGCTCCTCGGGTGTGCGGCCGGCGCGCTCGGCCTGACCATAGGTAACGCGCTCGAGCTCACCTGGGACGAGCGCACCGATTGGGTGCGCATTCTTCTCTTGGTCGTTACCGCGTTGGTCGTCTCGTTCTTGAAAATGCCGTTGCTGCTCGTGCTCGTAATCTTCGGCGGCGCCGGCGTCGCTCACGAATATCTGCGCTCTCGTAAGAAGAGCGATGAATAACGGGCTGTCGACCGTACTCCATTTACTGTGGACGTTCTCGCAGCTTTCGGTGCTTGGCTTCGGGGGCGGCAAAGGAATCATCCCGCAGATGCACGCCTATGCGGTCGGCCAATACCACTGGGTGACGTCTGCGCAGTTCACCCAGTTCTACACCATTGGGAAACTCGTGCCGGGACCGACGACAATTTTCGCCGCGCTCGTCGGGTACGCGGCGACGCCCGGGCAACCGATCGTCGGAGCCGCCGCCGCTACGATTGGCATGTTCGTTCCGTCAAGCGTAATTATGGTTGGATTCGATGCGCTATGGGAGCGTTTTTCCGCTTCGCCGTGGCGTGCCACAATCGCTCGAGGCTTGGCGCCCGCGATTGTCGGTTTGGTCTGGTCGAGCGTCGTAACGATTGGACGCGGTGCGCCGTCGAGCGTCGTCGCATATGCGCTGACGGTAATCGTCGTCCTCTTGATGCTGCGCACGAAACTCGCTACGCCGTTGCTCATCCTGCTCGCGGGCGGCGTAGGGGTCGTCGCGCTTCGCTAAGCGAACGACCGGCCATGCCCATCGAGCTTCACGAACTGCGGTCGCGCTCTTTTCACGGCACTAAACGGCGCATCTACCATCTGCTTGAGGAGATGGGAACGTCTGGCGATCAGATCTGGCCGTTTGCATCGCAGCCTTTCATGCGCTCTCCCGGACCGCTCGTGCCCGGCCGAACCGAGGAATGGCACCTTGGGATCCACGGTGTTCTCGAGGAGGCGATTTCAGAAGAACGCATTGTCTGGCGATTCCGCAACGACGGCTTCGACGGCACGCACGGCTTTCACCTGACCAGTGCCGGCAAAGAGACGCTGCTCGAGTATCGCGTCGATGCAATACTCTCCGATACCGATGGGCGGCTCCTTTGGCGCCGTTTCGAAGACCAGTTCGAGCGGTCGACTGAAGCGCTCTTCGATAAGCTGGCGCGGGTTCTGAAGCGTTGACGGCCGCGGCCGCCCCAACGCCGGATCCGGTCGATTTCATAGATGTTGGCGGCCTGCTTACCGACGAGGAGCGGCTCGTTCGCGATACGGTTCGTGCGTACGTCCGGGCGCGGGTGCTTCCCAACATTGCCGACTGGTTTGAAGAAGGCACACTTCCGCGCGAACTGGGCGCGGAGCTCGGCCGGCTTGGCCTGCTGGGAATGCATCTCACCGGCTACGGTTGTACCGGTTCGAGCGCTGTTGCCTACGGCGTAACGTGCTTAGAGCTGGAAGCGGGTGATTCGGGCGTACGCAGCTTCGCCTCGGTCCAAGGTTCGCTCGCGATGTATGCGATTCACCGTTGGGGCGATGAAGCACAGAAACGCGCGTGGCTTCCGGGGATGGCACGCGGAGAGCTCATCGGCTGCTTCGGTCTCACCGAGCCCGATTTCGGCAGTAATCCCGCGGGAATGCGAACCTTCGCACGACGCGACGGATCCGACTGGATCGTCAACGGCACCAAGATGTGGATCACGAACGGATCGATCGCCGATCTCGCAGTGGTTTGGGCGCAGACCCAGGACGGCATCCGTGGGTTCATCGTGCCGCGAGGTGCCAACGGTTTCGCCGCATCAAACATTCACCGAAAGCTTTCCCTGCGAGCCTCGATAACGAGCGAGCTCGTCTTCGCGGACTGCCGGCTTCCCGCCGACGCAATGTTAGCGCAGGCGGAGGGTCTGAACGCCCCGCTCGCCTGCCTCAACGAAGCGCGCTACGGCATCGTTTGGGGATCGCTCGGCGCCGCGCGAAGCTGCTATGAGACGGCCCTCGAGTATAGCAAAACGCGCGTGCAATTCGCAAAGCCGATCGGTGCGTACCAGATGACGCAAGAGAAGCTCGTGAACATGCTCGTCGAGCTCAATAAGGGGGCGCTGCTCGCGCTGCACGTCGGTCGGGCGAAGGATGCCGGACGCCTCCACCCCGCTCAGGTCAGTTTTGCAAAGCTCAATAACGTCCGCGAAGCGCTCGCGATCGCGCGGGAAGCACGAACGATTCTCGGTGCCAACGGCGTCACACTCGAATATCCGGTCATCCGCCACATGAACAACCTCGAATCGGTATTGACGTACGAAGGAACGAGCGAAATGCACACGCTGGTCGTCGGTAAGGAGATCACCGGCCTTGGAGCGTTCGCGTAACCGTCGTTTCTAGACGTACTCCTTAAGCGTCAGCGCTGCGTCGCGCTCCCGGCCCGCAGGACCGCGTACGTGCAGGTGCACGACGCTGCCCGCCGGTCCCGCGAGCATCGCTCGAAGCGCGGCGAGTGAAACGCTCGTGGGTGGTGCGCCATTGATGGCGATGATGACGTCGCCCTTCGCCAACCCGGCAGCAGCCGCCGGAGAATCTGCGAGCACCGAAAGCACCGTATATGCGCCGTTTTCATCGATGATAAAGAGACCCGAGCGATCGTACGGAAACGCCGTATCGAACTCGGCGTTCTTCGCGAGCAAGAGTTGGCGATGCGGGTAGTCTAAGGTAAGATCGAATCGGCGCCAAATCGCACCCCCGATGTTCGCTGGATTGAACGGATCGGCGAGCGCGCCTTTGCTCTGAGTGGTGAACGACACAACGCTATTGGAGACGGCGTAGGGCCCGATTTGTAGAGTCGGCATTCGCCCGAGGCGCGCGTAGGAGGGTCCGCCGACGCCGAACCCGACGATCGTCGGCGCAGTCTTCGCGAGCGCGGCTATCGCGGGGTGCGCTGCCAGAAACGGAGACGAAAGTTCGAGGCCGGCGCGACTTCCCGTATCGACCTCAGCCGAGGTCGTGATCCCCTCGATCCCGACGGAGATGCGCGGTATCGTGCCGTCGAAATAGAAAGCGATCGCGGTAGCGGCGGGCTGGGAAGCGGGCGCCGAACTCGGCATAGCCAGCGTTAATCTGGAATTCGCGTAATCGATCGTACTCAAGAAGCGCGCTAATAGCTGATATCCGACCATGCCGTCGATCTTCATGCCTTCCGCCACACCGAAGCCCGTCGCGATCGGCAAAACGAGCATGTACTGATTGCGGACGAGCGCGCCGCCGATCCCAATCGAGTCGATGTGGGTAAACGCCGCCCCCTCGCTCGCGCTCCCGACGCCCTGTAAACGCAGTGCGCCCGAACTTTTTGCTTGCACGGCCGCCGCAACCTCAGGCGTGACTATGTAGTCGCCCCCGCTATCGAGTATGAACGTGTACGGGCCGCGTCCATCGAGCATGACGTCGTTGAGATAAACGTGATTATTGACGATTTGCAATGGCACCGTCGTACTGCTCGCGCGCGCGATCGAAAAGTCATGCACGTTTTGGCCGGGCACGCGCATGCGTTCGGTGACGTCGGTATTCAGTTCCAGCGATGCGACGCGCTCGCTGAATGAGTTGCCGCTCGACGTTCGCGTGCTGCTCGCGAAGGGATAATATAATCCGTCGACGCGCCGGTAATTCGACAGTACGGTCGTCGTCGAAACGATTCCAATCGTCGAAGTCTCTCGCGCGATGAGATGAGTAAGCGGATCAATCCAAAGGTCGAGCTCATTCCCATGAGGCGGCGTAACCGCGAGCACGTCGTAAGACGAGCCGGAGTCGCTTCGGCGACCGGCGTACACGACCGTTGCGCCGCCGGCATCCGGACGCAGGTACCTTAAATTGTCGAGATAGGCTTGGTCGATGGCCTCGAGGCGTCCCGACGTTCCGTCGTCGACCGTCACGAGCCCGGCGTAATCCTGATTCCACGCGCTCGTTCCGTCCCAGCCCGATGCGCCGCTGAGCGCCCCGGCATTTTGAGCGGTCGTAAAGCGTACGCCGCGCAGGTCGTCCCACTCTTGAGCGCGTCCGCGAAGCCCCACGATTTCGACTGCGCCGACGGTATGGATTGACGCGATGGAAGCAAGAGGACGCTCCAGCATCGCCTTGCGGAGCGCCGTGAGCAGCGACGCGGCGTATGCGGGGGGCTCGGCTGACGCGCCGGTACCGCAGAGCAAGACACTCAACACCAGCGCGGCGCCGATGGCTTTATAGCGCGTGCCGTTACGACAGTGGCGGTGCATCGGTGAGCGCTTGGGTCCGACACAAGAGCGGCCTTGACCTCTCTGGACGCTCCTGGTAAACTGCCGGGGTTGCGGTTCACGCTAGCAATACGCCTGGATCCGTGGCACAACGAGAACCGAAAGAGAGCATGAAGAACATCCTAGGCCGTAAAGTCGGGATGACCAGCGTCTTCACCGCCGACGGGCGCTCCGTGCCCGTGACGGTGATCGCAGCCGGTCCCTGTCAGGTCGTCGAGCGCCGCACGAAGGAGAAGCACGGCTACGATGCCGTCGCTTTGGGATTTGGCACCGTCAAACGAAGCCGGCTGACGCGTGCGCTGGCCGGGCACTTCAAGAAACAAGGGGCAGAGCCCGCCCGTTTCGTTCGCGAGTTTCGGGTTGGCGACGGCGAGGAGAGTCGGCGAGAGCGTGACGGTCACGGCTTTCGAGCCGGGCGATCGGGTTGACGTCGTGGGCGTGTCGAAAGGCCACGGCTTCTCCGGCGGCATTAAACGGCACAATTTCAGTGGGGGCGGCGCGAGCCATGGCTCGATGATCCATCGCCAGCCCGCCTCGAACGGCGACACCAATGCAGGCCGTACTACTAAAGGAAGCCGTCGCCCCGGTCACTTTGGGGTAGACCGCACTACGCTCCAAAACCTGGAAGTCGTGCGCGCCGATGGCGAGCGCAATCTCTTACTCGTGCGCGGAGCCGTCCCCGGCGCGAAGAATGCGCTGCGTCATGGTGCGGGAAAGCGTCAAGGCTCGAAGAGCCAATGCCGAACGTCATCGACGCGACGGGTAACGTCGTCGGCGAGCGCCCACCGCCGGCGATCCTCGAAAGGGAGTTCGACGGCAAGCTGAGCGTCGTCTATCGCGCCGTCCACCGCGAGTTCGCAAATCCGCGCGCCGGCACGGCTTCCACCCGAAAGCGCGACGAGATAGCGGGCGGCGGTCGTAAGCCCTGGCGTCAGAAGGGAACGGGCCGGGCTCGGCAGGGTTCGATCCGATCGCCGCAATGGCGCCACGGCGGCGTCGTCTTCGGACCGAAGCCTCGCAGCTACGTGGAGGGGCTCAATAAAAAGGAGAGGCACCTCGCGTTCCTTGCCGCATTGGCCGACCGCTTTCGCAACGACGCCGTCACGGTGCTGGAAGCCGGAGATTTGAAGATCGACAAGACGGCGGGATTTGCCAAACTGCTCTTCGGCAGCACCAAAGAGGCGCGGAGGGGGCCGAAGACGCTGATCGTTTGCGGCCGCGAGGAGCCGCACTCGGAGCAGATCGAGCGCCTGAGCGGCAACTTGCAGCGCGTTTCTGTAACCGGCGTTGGCGCGCTCGACGTCAAGGACGTTCTTCGTTTCGACCGGCTTTTTTTTACAACCGCTGCGTACGACGCCCTTACGAAAACGTTGGAGTCTCGTGTCAGCCCAAACCCTTCGTCTGCGTCTAGGACAGGCTCAGTGCAAGGGGGAGACGAGGTCAAGGAGAGCGCCGATGGACGCTCGTGACGTGATCGTTGCACCCCGGATCACCGAGAAGGCCATGGCCGACGCGCTCGTTCATCAATACACCTTCGTCGTCCACCCGCACGCCACGAAGACTCAGATCCGCCACGCTATCGAGGAAATCTTCAAGGTCAACGTGCTGCACGTCAACACGGTAAACGTTCGAGGCAAGGCTCGCAACTTTGCCCGGCGGGGGCTGCGCACGAGCGGCAAACAGAGCGATTATAAGAAGGCGATCGTCACGATCAAGGCCGGTCAAAAAATCGAACTCGGCGGAGTGAACTACTTTGAGCAGTGATATGACTCTTGCGACGAAGCGGTCGCGAAGGCGCGAGATGCAAGAATGCCGGTAAAGAAATATCGGCCGACATCTCCCGGTAAGCGCTTCCTTACGACGCTCGATTTCTCCGAGCTCTCTAAGATTGCGCCCGAGCGTTCGCTGGTTGAGGTCCGCAAGAAGCATTCCGGACGAAACAACAACGGTCATATCACGGTCCGCCATCGCGGCGGCGGTACCCGCCGTCAGTACCGTATCATGGACTTCAAGCGCGCAAAAGACGGCGTCCCGGCAAAAGTCGCTACCATCGAATACGATCCGAACCGATCCTGCCGCATCGCGCTGCTCCACTATCGCGACGGAGAGAAACGCTACATTCTTGCGCCGCTCGGTTTACGGATCGGCGAGCTGCTCGAGTCGGGACCGAACGCCGACATCAAGATCGGCAACGCTTTGCCGATTCGCAACATTCCGGTCGGCACCGTGATTCACAACGTGGAGTTGCGCCCCGGACAAGGCGGTAAACTCGTTCGATCGGCCGGCGTCGCGGCGCAGCTGATGGCGAAGGAGAATGAGTATTCGCAGGTGCGTATGCCTTCCGGCGAGGTACGTAAGATTCACGTCGAATGCCGCGCGACGATTGGACAGCTCGGAAACGTCGATCATGAGAACCAAGTGATCGGTACGGCCGGCCGCTCGCGCCATCTCGGCAAACGGCCGAGCGTTCGTGGAATTGCAATGAATCCGGTCGACCATCCGCACGGCGGCGGAGAGGCACGCTCGACGTCCGGACGGCCCCCGACAACGCCATGGGGACAAATGACGATGGGTAAAAAGACGCGGCGCAATAAGCGCACTGCGAAGATGATCGTGCGCCGCCGGGGTTCGAAATAAATGTCACGCTCGTTGAAAAAAGGCCCGTACGTGGCCGAACATTTGGTGCAGAAGGTCGAACGGCTCAACGAGACCCGCGAACGTCGGGTGATCAAGACCTGGAGTCGCGCTTCAACCGTGCTCCCGACAATGGTCGGCCATACCATTGGGGTGCACAACGGCAAGACACACATTCCGATTTACATCACGGAGAACATGGTCGGCCATAAGCTCGGCGAGTTCGCGCCGACACGCCACTTCCGCGGCCACGGCGGCGAGAAAGCGACGGTCAAGACATGACCGAGCGCATACCGCAAGCCGTTGCGCACCTCCGCTTCGTGCGCACGGCCCCCCGTAAGCTGCGGCGAGTCGCCGATGCGATCCGAGGAAAGAGCGTCCGCGAAGCGCTCGTGCTGTTGAAGTTCGCGGAGGTTTTCGCCGCGGAGCCGATCGAGAAACTCGTGCGCAGCGCCGTCGCCAACGCCGGCAACAATCATGACATGAACGCCGACGAACTTTATATTTCGCGAATTACGGTCGACGGAGGACCGGGCGGCCGCTTTACGAAGCGACTCGATCCACGGGCCCAAGGACGTGCGGCGTTCAAGCGCAAGCGGCTCTCGCACGTGACGGTCATTGTGAGCGAAGCACCCCCGGCTCAAAAGCGTAAGAAGCTCGCCGGTGCATCGATCCAGGCGGCGCGCACATCACGCCGGGGCGCTCCCGATGCGCCGCAGGCGAAGTCTCGGCGAAAGAAACCGAGCACCCGGAAACGTGCGCGCAAAAGCGCCGGCCGCGACCGAAACCGCCGCTGACGGCAAGGAAGCATAATGGGGCAGAAGATACATCCGGTCGGCATGCGCTTGGGAATCACGCGCACTTGGGACAGCCGCTGGTTCGAAAAGAAGCACTACGTCGACTGGCTGCACGAGGACGTTGCGATTCGCAAGTCGTTCGCTCGCTGGATGCGCTCGGCGTCGATCAGCAAGATCGAGATCGAGCGACGCGCTAATCAAGCACGAGTAATCGTCAACACGGCCAAACCCGGCATCATCATCGGCAAGCGCGGCGTCGGCATCGACGACATTCGAAAGAACTTGGAGCAGCTCACCGGCAAGAACGTCGCGGTCAACGTGATGGAGATCCAGCATCCCGAGGTCGATGCTAGGCTGGTGGCGCAAAACATCGTGGATCAACTCGAAAAGCGCATCGCGTTCAGGCGCGCGATGAAGCAGGCTATCATGCGGACGATGCGGGCCGGCGCGCGCGGCATCAAGGTTCAGATCTCCGGGCGCTTGGGCGGCGCCGAAATTGCGCGCACCGAACACAACGCCGATGGTAAGGTCCCGCTCCACACGCTGCGCGCCGACATCGACTACGCTCAAGTCGAGGCCTTCACAACGTTCGGACGGATCGGGGTGAAGGTCTGGATTTATCGCGGCGAAGTTCTGCCCGATCAGCCGCGTGGCGATGGAGCGCTCACGCGAAGCGGCGATCGTGGACGCGAACGGCGGGAACGGGGCGGTCGAGGGCGCGGACGGGAGCCGCGCGTCCAGCCCGTTGCGGCGCCGCGTCCCATAGCGGAGCCGATGGTCGAGCCGGCGCCAGAGCCGATTTCCGCGCCGATTCCCGAACCGGCGGCGCAATGAGATGCTGACACCCAAACGCGTCAAGTGGCGTAAAGTTCAGCGTGGCCGAATGTCCGGTTCGGCGGTGCGAGGCAACGCGCTCAACTTTGGCGACTACGGCTTGCAGGCGATGGAACCGTGCTGGATGTCGAATCGCCAGATCGAAGCCGCCCGTATCGCGATGACCCGTTACATCAAGCGCGGGGGCAAGGTCTGGATCAAAGTATTCCCCGACAAGCCCGCGACGAAGAAGCCCGCGGAAGTCCGCATGGGTTCCGGAAAGGGCAATCCCGAGCTGTGGGTCGCGGTCGTTCGGCCGGGGCGGGTGCTCTTCGAACTCTCGGGCGTCGCGCCCGCGGTAGCGCGCGAAGCGCTGCGGCGCGCCGCCGCAAAGCTTCCAATCACCACCAAGATCGTCGCGCGCGAGGAGGCATAACGTGCAAAAAAAGGAGCTCGAGGGACTGCGCGATCTCACTATCAAGGAGTTGGAACAGAAAGCTCGCGACGCAAAAGCGGAGTTGTTCAACTTGCGCTTTGCGCTGCGCACCGGACACCTGACCGATTTCAGCAAGATCCGAGCGATGCGCCGCTCCTATGCGCAAATCCAGACGATTATTTGCGAGAAACGCCACGCCGAGGGAAAGCATGGAGCAGCCTAACGATTCCTCGGGTCAAAAGATGGCCCGAGGGAAGCGGCGAGTCAAGCAAGGCCGCGTAACGTCGAACAAGATGGAGAAGACGATCGTCGTCGTTTCTGAGACGCGCGTTCCGCACGCAGCTTACGGCAAAATCGTTCGCAAATCGACGCGTTTCAAGGCGCACGACGAACGTAACGAAGCCGGTATCGGTGACGTCGTCCGCATCGTCGAGTGCCGCCCGCTCTCGCGGGAGAAACGGTGGCGCCTGATCGAGATCGTGGAACGAGCGAAGTGATCCAACAGGAAACTCGCCTGAAAGTTGCCGACAACAGCGGCGCGCGCGAGTTGCTCGTAATCCATGTGAGCGGCGGCGGACGGCACGTCTATGCCCACGTCGGTGACGTGGTCGTCGGGACGGTCAAGAGCGCGATCCCCGGTGCTGCCGTCAAGAAGGGCCAAGTCGTCAAGGCGGTCGTCGTTCGCACGAGCGCGCCGGTTCGGCGCCGGGACGGATCGGTCGTGCGCTGTGACGATAACGCTTGCGTCATTATCAAAGGGGAGAAGGATAATCTCGATCCTCGCGGCACCCGCGTGTTCGGCCCGGTTATGCGCGAGCTGCGCGAGCGCGGATTTCTGAAGATCGCATCCCTCGCACCCGAGGTGTTATAGAGGCGATGAAAGCAACGATTATTAGGGGCGATACGGTGATGGTTCGGCGCGGTAAGGAGCGTGGCAAGCGAGGCACGGTCAAAGCGGTGCAGAGCGCCGCCGGCACCGCGACGGTCGAGGGTGTGAATATCGTGAAGCGTCACGCGAAGCAGCAAGGGCAGCAGAGGCAGTCCGCTATGGGCAAAGCAATGCAGAGCGGCGGCATCATCGAGAAAGAGTCGGCGCTGCCCCTCTCGGCCTTGCAATATGTCTGCGAGAAGTGCAAGGCGCCGACGCGCCTGCGCCGCGGCCGGACGTCCGACGGCGCGACGCATCGAATTTGCGCTCGATGCGGCGAGCCGGCGCGCGATTCCGCAAAGGGAGCGTAGAACCACTCATGGCCGAACGATTGAGAGAGACGTACGAGCGGCAAATTCGTCCGCAGCTGCAGGAGCGTTTTGGTTATAAAAATGTCAACGAGATCCCAAAGCTCGAGAAGGTCGTCGTGAACGTAAGCGTCGGCGAGGCGATCGCCAATCCCAAAGCCCTCGACGCAGCCGTGAACGAATTGACGGCCATCACCGGGCAGCGTCCCATCGTAACGAAGGCAAAGAAGTCGATTGCAGCGTTTAAGCTGCGTGCCGGCACGAATATCGGCGCGAAAGTTACGCTTCGGGGCGACCGGATGTACGTCTTTGTCGACAAGCTGTTCAACGTCGTTCTGCCCCGCATTCGGGATTTTCGCGGGTTACCGCACAAGTCGTTTGACGGGCGGGGAAACTATAACTTGGGTCTGCGCGAACAGCTCGTCTTTCCCGAGATAAACTTCGATAAAGTAGACAAGGCCCGGGGAATGGACATTACCATCGTGACGACGGCGAGGACCGACGAGGAGGCTTCGGAATTTTTGGTTGCAATGGGACTACCTTTGCAGAAAACTCAGACTCTCGTTGGTAGAGGTCCGACATCGTAATGGCGAAGACCAGTTTGATCATCAAATCGCAGCGGGGTCCGAAGTTTGGTGTTCGCCGCCACAATCGGTGCCGTATCTGCGGGCGGCCACGGGGATACTTGCGCAAATTTGCGATGTGCCGAATTTGCTTTCGAGAAAACGCACATGCGGGCGTCGTGCCCGGCGTGACCAAGGCCTCATGGTGAACTGAAGCCTATGGCGCAAGCTGCCGAGCTATTAACGTTGGAGAGCAGATGTCCGTAACCGATCCCATTGCAGACATGCTGACGCGCATTCGTAATGCCAACACGGCCAACCACAAAACGGTGGACGTACCGGCCTCGCGCGTCAAGCACGCTATTGCGCAGATCTTGCGAGACGAGGGCTTCATCGAAGGGTTCGAACGGATTGAGGGCGGTCCCCAAGGAACGATTCGAATCGCGCTTCGGTATGGCCCTGAAAAGGAGAAAATAATTACCGGATTGCGTCGCATCTCGCGGCCCGGGCTGCGCGTCTACACCCACAAGACGGAGATACCACGGGTGTTGGGCGGTTTGGGCTTGGTCATCATCTCGACGCCTCAAGGCATCATGTCCGGAAAGCGTGCGAAGAAGCAGGGCGTTGGAGGAGAGGTTCTTGCGTATGTGTGGTGAGCCGTGTCGCGGATAGGCAAGTTGCCGGTAGCGCTCCCATCGGGCGTCGAGATGAAGCTCGAAGGCGATGAAGTCTTCGTCAGCGGGCCGAAGGGTGAGCTGCGTCAGCGCATTCTCTCTGGTGTCGTCGACGTGAGCCTCACAGACGGCAAGGTCGTCGTCGCTCGCAAAGGTGATGCGAAACTGCACCGCAGCGCGCACGGGTTGACCCGTACGCTCATTGCGAACATGGTGGAAGGCGTCAGCAAGGGTTTCCGGAAGAGCCTCGAGATCAGCGGCGTCGGTTACCGCGTCGCAAAGTCCGGCGAGCGTCTGAATTTGAGCTTGGGCTACTCGCACCCAGTCGCCTTCGAAGCGCCCAAGGGCGTTTCGCTCACGGTTGAGGGCCAGAACAAGATACACGTCGACGGCATCGACAAACAGGCCGTCGGGCAGGTGGCCGCAGATATCCGGCGCCTGCGTGAACCGGAGCCGTATAAAGGCAAGGGCATTCGTTACGAGGGCGAACGGATTCGCAAGAAGCTTGGCAAGGCCGGAAAGGCCGCGAAGAAATAATGAATAAGGCCGAAGCTCGGCGCGAGCGCCACGTCCGTCTGCGCAAGAAAGTCTCGGGCACACACGAGCGTCCCCGTCTTTGCGTGCGACGGTCGCTCCATCACCTTTATGCGACGCTCGTCGACGACGCGCGCGGGCATACACTTGCTGCCGTGTCGACGCTCGATAAGTCGGTCGCCGCCGAGCTGCCTTCGAAGACGAATCTCGCCGCTGCTAAAGCGATCGGGAGCGCGATCGCGGCGAAGGCAAAGGCGGCGGGGATTTCGCAAATCGTTTTTGATCGCGGCGGCTATAAATACCACGGTCGCGTTCAGGCGCTCGCCGACGCGGCGCGCGAAGCGGGGTTGAACTTTTAATGCAGTATCGTGGGCGCGATCGCGACGGCAGCGGACTCGACGAGACGGTCGTGCGCGTAAACCGCGTCGCTAAGGTCGTCAAGGGCGGCAAGCGTTTCAGCTTCAGCGCACTCGTCGTCGTCGGCGACCGCAAGGGGAAGGTCGGTTATGCGATCGGGAAAGCGGGCGAGGTTCCAGAAGCGATTCGCAAGGCCGTCGAGCAGGCTCGCAAGAGTCTGATCACCGTGGCGATGGTCGAGCGCACGATTCCGCACGAAGTGCGTCATGAAGTCGGCGCAGCTACCGTTCTGCTCAAACCCGCCGCGCCCGGCACCGGCGTCATCGCGGGCGGCTCGATGCGGGCCGTGCTCGAGCTCGCCGGAATTCACGACATTCTCACCAAGTGCCTCGGGACGAACAATCCGATCAACGTGGTGATGGCCACCGTTTCGGCCTTGAAATCGCTGCGCACCGCGGATCAAGTTGCGGCTATGCGTGGCAAGACGGTTAAGGAAATTTACGTGGCGTAAGACAATGGCAAACGCAAACATTCTCAAGCTTGGGACTCTGAAACCCGCACCCGGCAGCCGACCGAAGCGTCAACGCATTGGACGCGGCCACGGCTCGGGCATGGTCAAGACCGGCGGTGAGGGCGGCAAAGGTCAGACGGTGCGCTCCGGCGGCGGCAAGGGGCCCGCGTTCGAGGGCGGTCAAACCGCTTGGGCGCGGCGTCTTCCGCATAGCCGCGGTTACTCGCAGAAAGCTCGAGACCAAGGTCACTTCGGATATCGCCATGCCGTCCTCAACGTGCGCGAGCTCACGCACTGGGATCCCGCCGTCGAGATTACACCGGAGTCGCTGCGTGACCGAGGCCTGCTGAAGTCGGAGCTCGACGGTGTAAAAATTCTCGGCGCCGGCAGCGACGCGGCCCTTCCCGCCGGTTTGCGGCTGCGCAACGTGCTCTTTTCCAGAAGCGCGCGCGATGCGTTGGTCGCCGCGGGAGCGAAGATCGAAGAGTAATGTTCGATAATCTGCGAGCGGCGGTGCTCGTCCCGGAGATCCGCCAGCGCATCCTCTTCGTCTTTTTTGCCTTCGCGTGGTTCGTCTTCATGATCCACGTGCAGCTTCCCAACGTCAATCAAGCGGCCTGGCAGCGCGTCCTGCAGAGCGGCGCCTTCTACAATCTCCTGGGCTTCCTCTCGGGCGGCGCGCTCCAGAAGCTCTCGATCATCGCAATGGGGATAACCCCGTATATCAACGCTTCGATCATCATGCAGCTCATGACGGTCGTGCTGCCGCAGCTGGAGGAGATGGCGAAGAAAGGCGGCGAGGAAGGCCGTAAAAAGATCAGTCAGTACACGCGTTGGCTTACTATCGTCCTCGGCTCGATTCAAGCCACCTTTATGGCGATTTCCATGGAGCGCTCGGGCGTCTTCTACGACACCAGCCTTTGGTATCTGGTCTATGCGATCGTCGCCATGGTGGGTGGAACGCTCTTTCTCATGTGGCTCGGCGAGCAGATTAGCGACAAAGGAATAGGCAACGGCGTCTCGCTCATCATCTTCATCGGGATCGTCCTGCGCTATCCCCAGTACGTTCGGCAGACCTACGCGTCGGCGAGCCAGGGCGCCGAATCGCTGCTCAATCTGCTGCTGTACATCGCGATCGCGATCGTGGTCATCGTTTCGATCGTCTTTCTCTACCAGGGGCAACGACGGGTGCCGGTGCAACAGGCGCGCCGCGTCGTCGGCCGAAAAATGTTTGCGGGCAGATCCACCTACATTCCGCTGCGCCTCAACAACGCCGGCGTCATCTCAATCATTTTTGCCATTTCCATTCTGCTGCTGCCCCAGCAGGCGCTCTCGTGGTTCGGTCGCGGTCAAGCGGCGGCTGCTGGCGGCGGCCCGTTTGCGGGCGTACAGCATGCTTTGGCAGCCTTCTCGACGTGGCTCAACGTTTGGTTCACGCCCAACGGCGTGCTCTACAACATCGTGTATTTCTTGCTGGTCGTGGTTTTTACGTTCTTCTATAGCTCGATCGTCCTCAACACCCGTGATGTGGCCGACAATCTCAAAAAGACCGGCGCCTTCGTTCCGGGCATTCGCCCCGGTCAGCCGACGATCGATTACCTCAACAAGATCTTGATGCGAATCACGACGGCGGCGGCGATCTACCTTGGATTGCTGGCGGTCATGCCGGGCGCGCTCCAACGCGGTCTCTCGGTGACGACGTTCTATCTCGGCTCGACGTCGTTGCTCATCGTGGTGGGGGTAGCGCTCGACACGATCACGCAGATCGAAGCACGACTTGCGATGCGCGATTACCGCGGCTTCATCAAACGCTAGGGACAGGTCACTAGGAGTGGGCGGACTCGCTCGATGCGCGTAATCTTTCTTGGGCCGCCCGGCGCCGGTAAAGGTACTCAAGCTCGGCTTTTGCACGAGCGCTTTAGGTTAGCGCAAATTTCGACCGGCGACATCCTGCGCACGAATCTGGCGCAAGGAACCGAGTTGGGAAAGCAGGCGGAGGGGTACATGCAGCGGGGCCAGCTCGTTCCCGACGCACTCGTCATTGAAATGATTTTTCACGAGCTCGACGGCGCGCGCGACGGGTTCGTCATGGACGGCTTTCCCCGAAACGTCGTGCAGGCAGAAGCGCTCGACGCTTTGCTCGCCCGACGCCGCACCCCGCTCGACGCGGCCGTGCTTTTTGCGGCAGGTCGCTCGGCGCTGCTCGCACGCCTTGCCTCTCGCTGGACGAATCCGCGAAACGGACGAACGTACAACGCGCTAACGAATCCCCCGAAAGTCGCGGGCATCGACGACGAGGACGGCGGCGAGCTCGTGCAGCGTGAAGACGATCGGCCCGAGACCGTCGAGAAACGGCTCGAGGTCTATGACCGGCAGACGAGGCCGCTCGTCGAATACTATCGCAAGGTTGGAAAGCTCATCGAAGTCGATGCGCTTGCCAGCGTCGACGCCGTCGCGGACCGTATCGCCGACGCAATCGGCGCGGAGCAGCGCGCAATAAATATGGAACGCTGGCGATGATCACGTTGAAATCCGCGCGCGAGATCGAGGCAATGCGGCGTAGCGGAAGCGTCACCTCGCGGGTATTGACCGATCTGATGAAGGCGGCAAGACCCGGCATGGCAACCGGCGAGCTCGACGAACGAGCCGAGCGTGGCATCCGCCAGGCCGGCGGCGTGCCGACCTTTAAAGGTTATAATGGATTTCCGGGATCGATCTGCGTTTCAATCAACGATGAAGTCGTCCACGGCATCCCGGGCTCGCGCGTACTGCGCGAAGGCGATTTGCTTTCCATCGACATCGGTACGACGCTCAATGGTTACGTGAGTGACAGCGCGGTGACGATTGCGATCGGTAACGTCGCGCAGGCGGCACGCCGTTTGCTCGAGGTTACCCAAGAGTGCTTGACGATCGGCATTGCCGAAATGGAACGTGGTAAGCGTCTAGGGGACATCGGGGCCGCCGTGCAGGCCCACGCAGAATGCCATGGCTACGGCGTCGTGAGGGAGCTCGTCGGTCACGGCGTCGGTCGGGCGATGCACGAGGAGCCGCAGGTTCCCAACTACGGCGAACGTGGAACCGGCATTGAGCTGCGCCCAGGCTTAGTGCTCGCGCTCGAGCCGATGATCACGCAAGCGAGCCCCAAGATTCGAATTCTCGGCGACGGCTGGACAGTCGTCACCGCAGATGGTAAACTCGCAGCGCATTTCGAGCACACGATCGCCGTTACCGACGACGGGCCGAGAATTCTCACGCTGCGCGACTATGCCGAGGATCCGCATATCGAGCGATATCGGCCGGCGCGGGAAGCGATTGCATAGTGATGGCGCACTAAATGGCGCGCAAGCGGGGCGGTCGTCCTCCGCGCGGTAAAGCGACCGCAGAGAAAGCCGCCAAGACGGCCACTCCCAAGGAAGAGGCCATCGAGGCAGAGGGGACGATCGTGGAACCTTTGCCGAACGCGATGTTTCGAGTAGAGTTGGCAAACGGACACCGCGTGCTCGCTCATGTCTCCGGAAAAATCCGAATGAATTTCATCCGCATCCTGCCTGGAGATCGCGTCCTCGTCGAGCTATCGCCCTACGATCTAACGCACGGCAGAATCACGTATCGGTACAAGTAGCCCCGGTCATCCTGAGGGAAGGCGCGCAGCGCCGCAGTCGAAGGATGACGTGCCAACAAGGTAAGCAAGAATGAAAGTTAGGCCCTCGGTCAAAAAAATTTGCGATAAGTGCAAGATCATACGTCGCCACGGCAAGGTGCGCGTGATTTGCGAAGTCAATCCAAAGCACAAACAGGTTCAAGGATAGAAGGAACGTCATCATGGCTCGTATTGCTGGAATCGATCTGCCGCGCGAGAAGCGCGTCGAGGTTGCGCTGACTTATATCTTCGGGATCGGCGTGCCGACCGCGCGCAGGCTCCTCGCATTCGCCGGAGTGAATCCAGACGTTCGCGTTAAAGCCTTGAGCGAAGAAGACGAAAAGAAGCTGCGCGACGCGATCGACTCGCTGCAGCTGCGCGTCGAGGGCGATCTTCGCCGTGAGGTGCAAGGTAATATCAAGCGTCTCATGGATATCGGCTGCTACCGGGGCCTGCGCCATCGCCGCGGACTGCCGGTTCGTGGTCAGCGCACGAAGACCAACGCTCGGACGCGCAAAGGCCCCAAACGTACGGTGGCCGGCAAGAAGAAGGCCATAGCCAAGAAGTAGCTCAACTCGGTGGCCCAACTGGCTTCCTTCTTATGAAGGCGGTGATTACTGCCGGAGGCCGCATCGAAGGGGCGTTCGCCGAGCTCGCAGGCACTCGAGTCAAGGCGCTCGCGAGCGTCCGCGGCGCGACTATGCTGCAACGGATGATCGACGCGCTGCGGGCGGCGGGCGTTACGCGCCTTGCGGTGGTTGGTGGACAAGAAGTGCGGGCGGCCTGCGGCGCTCGCGTCGAGAATTTCGTCGACGAAAGCCCTTGCGGAAGCGAGAACCTCGTGCGCGCGCTGCGCGCATGGCCGGATGATGAAACGCCGCTGCTTTATGCGACGAGCGACTTGCCCTACGTGCACAACGACGCTGTCGGCGATTTTGTGAGGCGCACCCCCTGCGGCACGCTCGCGGTCGCGCTCACGGATTTTGCAGCCTTTGCGACGCGTTTCCCCAACGCGCCGCCGTTCGGGGTTACGCTGGCCGGTGAGCGAGTGGTCAACGGTGGCCTCTTTTCGATTCCGAGCGGATCCTCTGAGAAGCTCGCGGTGATCGCGCGCCGTTTCTTCGACGCGCGTAAACGGCCGTGGCGGATGGCGAGCTTTATCGGGCCGCTTGCGCTGGGCCGTTTTCTGTTCGGGCGTTTGAGCGTTACGCATCTCGAAGCCCTGGCGACGCGCGTCCTGGGCGTTCCGGCGTCCGCCGTGCGCGATTGCGCGCCGGAGCTCGCCTTCGACGTCGATACGGTCGCGGAGTATCGGTATGCTTGCGCGCACCGCTAGTCCGTTTCGGCTTGCGCTGTTTTGGCTTGGCATTCAAGCCGTATGGGGCGCGCTCTTGGGAATTTCGCTGCAATCGCGCACGATCGAGCTGTCGACCGGCGACGCCGTCATAGCATACGGTAGACTCGCCACTTTCGGTGCTGCGACGGCAGCACTCGTGCAGATCCTCGTGGGACTCTGGTCGGACGCTCGACGGCAACAAGGCAGCCGTCGCATCGAGTTCTACCTCGCCGGCGCCGTCGGAGGTACACTCGCAGTTGCCGCTTTTTACGACGCGCGCACGTTTCTTTCATTGACGATCGCGTTCATCGCCCTTCAAGGCACGCTTAACGTTGCGATCGGTCCGTATCAGGCAATCATTCCCGACTTCGTGGCGCGCAATCAAACTGGTACTGCCTCGTCCTGGATGGCCGCGTTGCAGTCGTCCGGAAACGCGATCGGTGCGCTTGCAGCAAGTTTCATCTCAAACGCGAGATTGCTAGGTTCGGTGCTGGGCGGCCTATTGCTGATAACCTGCGCCGTTACTTCGAGCCATGCCCGTCGACTGCGGAGCCGAGAGCCCAGCGAAGGAGGAGAGCCTCTGCGCGCTGACGCGCCCCTTCGTCGACTTGTTCGTGTCGCGCGCACTGATCTACATTGGATTTTACACGCTACTTGGCTACCTTCTCTTCTACGTCGCCTCGGTGCTGGGAACCGCAACGCTCGCCGACGCGCGTCGTCAAACGGGGATCCTGATCGTAAGCTTCACGCTCGTTGGAGCACTAGGCGCGGTCATTGCAGCGCGCCCGAGCGATCGTCTCGACAAGCGGCTTGTTGCCACGATCGGAGGAGCAAGCTTCATCCTGGCCCTCGTGCTCTTCATACGGGCGGATGGATTGGCATGGGTTGTCGCTGCCACGCTGGTAGCGGGTCTAGGCTGGGGCGTTTTCCTGGTAGCTGACTGGGCGATCGCGTGCCGCATCCTGCCGCTGGACGCCATGGCGGCTGGAATGGGGCTCTGGAACCTTGCCGTCGTCCTGCCGCAGGTCGTGGCTCCCGCCCTCACCACCCTCGTCCTCCAGCGCGTGGGCGCGGCCGGACCGGCAGCGCCCCGGATCGCCTTCGGTTTGGCGGTCGTAGAAAGCTTACTTGGGGTTGCTTGGTTATGGCGTTTATCACGTTGCGCAATCGGGGAATGACTGATATCGTGTTGATGCGAGCAGCAACGCTACGAGCGGCCGCTCGTATTTCTGGCTGGCATTTTGGGACATTCCCAGTGTTAGCTCGTAGTCTTATTTTCATAAGGAGGCACATACTCGTGAAACGACTGAGCACCGGCGTACTCGCAGCGTTAATCGTAACGATCTGCGGGTTGAATGCGGTGGCTGCCCCGTCGAACGCGACGTCAGGAAACAATGGAAACAGCGTCGCGCAGATGGGGTCGGCACCGCCGGCGGATTTTGGATCGCCGCCGTCCGGACAGATTCCTATCCTATACAACGATCACCACGTTTACAGCAAACCAGACATCCTTAAACAAGGGCGCGTTTTAGCCGCGCTCGTTAGAGGCGGCACCCTCTTGATTCCACTGCGCTCGATGTTCGAGCAGATGGGCGCAACCGTCTCGTGGGACCCGGGCAGCAAGACCGCCACGGTTTCCAAAGCCGGCGCCGAGGTGAAGGTCACCGTCGGCAAGCCGGAGGTCGTCATCAACGGCGAGTCCCGTCCGCTGGACGTTCCGCCGATGATTTATCAAGGCGTCGTACTCGTACCGGTTCGCGTAATTTCAGAGGGCATGGGCGCCTACGTTCAGTGGGTTCCAGATCGGCATATCGTCGTCGTGCGCTACCTACCTGCGACGCCGCCGCCGAGCCCAGCACCGCCGCCACCGTCGGCGGCACCCCCGCCTCCACCACCTCCGCCGACGCCCAAGCCGATGCTTGGCGAGGCTTTCGTGGCCGGAGATTACATCATCTCACCGACGGTCTACAACGAGTTTAGCCCGGGCAACACCGGAACTGACTCCTTCGCCATTCGAGGCGGAGGCGAGTTTAGTCTGGGGAGTATCCCGTTCATGCTCGAAGGTTCGTACGAGCGCTGGCAGTACCCGCACAATTGCAACGGGTTCACGCCGGGAACCAGATCGTACGTTCCGGAGTGCAACGTTACGACCATTGGTGGCTTAGGGAGCACGCCGGTGCTAGTCACCTCGCCGCTCGCGGATCAGGACGCCGACGCACGCTTCGCCGTGCGCGTCCTGCAGCCGCGCGTCTATATCGGCGTCGGCTACATCTGGATGTCCAACAACTACGGTTATCCGAACATGAACTCATGGGGTTTCGGGGGTGAGAAGCTGCCCGACCTCAACCATGTGTTCTCGTTTTTTGGAAGCGTCTGGTACTACCCGAACGTTCATGGGAGCTACACAAGCCCATCGTCGTCCGTCGTACCGTCGGCGTCGTACAATCTCGCCTACAACCTCCTGAAGTACCAGGCCGGAATCACCATCGGTCTGGGGAACACCCCGGTCTTCATCGAGGGTGGCTGGATGGGCGATAGTTGGTCGAACAAACAGAACGCCCCGATCAATCGCACCTACAACGGGCCCTTCGCAGGACTCGGATTCCGGCTCCTTTATCCGTAAAGGGGCGAAGCTAGCTGGCGGGGCTCGGCCATTGGCCGGGCCCTTGCCTTTAGCGCCTCTCTCCGGGTAAGATACCTTCTTGGCGCCCTGGGTCGCAGGGCAGCCTATCGTAACGCATTACTAACCTTGTGATCCCGACCCTGAGCAGCACATGTCGCCCTGGGCGCGAGCGCAGCGACCACCGCGAAGGACGGGGCCGAGGACGGAGAGATTTTTGGCTGCCAAGAAGCAACCTAAAGCGCGCCGGAAGCGCGAGATCAAGAACGTTCAGGCCGGGGTGGCCCACGTTCATGCCTCCTTCAATAACACGATCGTCACGATCAGCGACCCACACGGCGGGGTCGTTTCGTGGGCGTCGGCGGGCAATCTCGGCTTCAAGGGATCAAAGAAGTCGACCCCGTTCGCCGCTCAGATGGCCGCTGAAGCTGCCGCGCGCAAAGCCATGGAACACGGTATGAAATCGACCGAGGTGCTCGTCAAAGGCCCTGGCGCGGGACGAGAGGCGGCTATCCGCTCGCTCCAGGCTGCCGGCCTGGAAATCACGATGATCAAAGACGTGACGCCGATCCCGCATAATGGTTGCCGTCCGCCAAAAAGGCGCCGGGTTTAGGCCACTAAAGGAGAGCATGTCGCGCTACATTGGCCCGGTGTGCCGCCTTTGTCGTAGAGAGACGGCGGCGAGCAAGACGGGAGAAAAGATCAAGCTCTTCCTCAAGGGTGACCGTTGCCTGTCGCGTAACTGCGCCGTCGAGCGCCGCGGCACCGCGCCCGGACAGAAGACGGCAGGTAAGTCGCGCACGAAGGTTTCGGAGTACGGCCGGCAACTGCGCGAGAAGCAGAAGATGCGCCGTTACTACGGCGTGCACGAAACGCAGTTCGAAAACTATTTTCGCGATGCGGCACGCGTCCCGGGTCAAACCGGGCGGACGTTTCTGCAGCTTCTCGAACGCCGTCTCGATAACGTCGTCTATCGGCTAAACTTGGCGACCAGCCGTGCTCAGGCGCGCCAGCTCGTCACGCATCGCCATTTTCGCGTGAACGGCCGCATCGTCAACATCCCATCGTATGTCGTGCGAGCCGGCGACGTGATTTCGATCGCGCCGGGGAGCCTCAAATCGACGGTTTTCCAGTCGAACCTGGAGGTTGCTCAGAGCCGGCGTCCGCCGGAGTGGCTGGAGTGGAACGACCAAGAGAACACGGCCAAGGTGTTGCAGGCGCCACCGCGCGAGCAGATCGACACCCCGGTCGACGAACAACTCATCGTGGAGTATTACTCGCGATAGTTTGGAACCCCAACGCTGCTGTTAGGCGTACGATCGTCGCGAACCCGTTTGCGGCGGATAACGTAAACAGCGATAAAGGACACCAGAAGCTAGATGACTACCATTTTGGAAACGCCGGTCGGCGCAAGCATTGAAGTTCGCGAGCGTCGCGATAACTACGCGAAGTTCGTGATCGAGCCCCTCGAGCGCGGCTTTGGTATCACCCTCGGTAATGCCTTACGGCGTGTGCTGCTCAGCTCGATTCCTGGGTCGGCCGTCACGTACATGAAGATCGACGGAGTGCTCCACGAGTTTTCGACGATCCCGGGGATGGTCGAAGACACGATCGCGCTCATGCTCAATCTCAAGGGCTTGCCGGTCAGGCTCGACAGCGACGAGCCGAAGGTTTTGACGCTCTCGGTCAGCGGGGCGCGAGACGTAACCGCGGCCGACATCGTTCCCGATGCCGACGTCGAGATACTCAATCCTGGTTATCGTCTTTGCACGCTGTCGGCAAAAGATGCCAAGCTGACGATGGAGATCGGGGTAGAGCGTGGACGCGGCTACGTTATGGCCGACCGGCAGCGCAACGTCGAGCACATGATCGGCTTAATTCCGCTGGACTCGATATTCTCGCCGATCCGTAAGGTTAACTTCACGGTCGACGACACGCGCGTCGGGCAGAGCGTCGATTACGATCGCTTGACGATCGAGGTAGAGACGAACGGTTCGATTACGCCCGACGACGCGCTTTCCACGGCGGCGACGATCATGCAGGAAGAGCTCGATCTCTTCGTTTCCTTCACGAACCGGGCCGAGCCGCTGCCGGAAACGCCTCCAAACGAATGGGACGTCCCGGTTGAAACGCTCAATCTCTCGGTGCGATCGTTCAACTGCCTCAAGCGTGCGGGTATCTCGAAAGTTTCAGAGTTGCTCGACCTGACCGAAGATGAAATCATGAAGATGCGCAACTTCGGGAAGAAGTCGCTTGACGAGATAAAGCAGGTTTTAGCAGAGAGGGGGCTCACGCTGCGCCAAGCGTAGCGGAAGGCAATGCCGCATTCGATCGCTTATAAACGGCTCTCCCGGACCGACGGACATCGCAAGGCGCTCCTGCGCAACCTTGCTACCTCGCTATTCAAACACGGTAAGATCGAAACCACCTCCTCAAAAGCCAAAGAGGTCAGCCGCGTCGCCGAACGTCTCCTGACGACCGCGACGCGCGGCGATCTCGCCGCGCGCCGCCAACTTGCCGAGTTCATCACCGAGCCCGCCGTCGTCAAAAAGCTGGTCGAACAGATCGGGCCCGCGCTGCGCGGGCGGTCCGGCGGATACACGCGCATCACGAAGACACGCGTGCGTCCCGGCGACGCCGCCGAGCTCTCCCTCATCGAGCTGATTACGTAGCTATCGTAACCGCATGGCGGTGGCACGACAGCATGACATACGAAGCCGAATCGCGAGCGCTCGACGCCGAAATCCTGGCCATCATTGAGGGATGGCGCGTCTCGGGTGAACCTTTGGAGGAAAGCTCGTTTAACGATTTGGCGCGCCGGCTCTTTGGCCATCAACTCCAATATAACGAGCCTTACGCGCGCTATTGCGCCCAACTGGGGGTCACGTCACCGCCCTCGACATGGGAAGGTATTCCGCCGATACCGGCCGGCGCATTCAAGGAAGCGGCGCTAACTACGTTCGACGCAACGAAGGCGGCGCTGACGTTCGAAACGAGCGGCACGACGCGCGGCGAGCCTGGGCGCCACTACATGGAAAGGCCGGACATCTATGAAGCGGCGCTGCTTGCGGGATTCGACCGTTTCGTACTGAAGGACGGCGCGCGTTTGCGGTACTTCAACTGCGTTCCTAATCCGATCGAGCGTCCCCAATCGTCGCTCGGCTACATGATGGCGCGCGTGAGCGAACGGCGTGGGGACGGTCGAACAGGCTGGTATCTGCGAAAAAACGACCTGTTATTCGAATCGTTGTGCGGCGACGTGCAAGCGGCCATCGAGGAGAGCCAACCGGTTTGCCTAGCGGCGACGGCGTTCGCGCTCGTCAATGTGCTCGACGCCATGGATCGGACCGGCGTTCGCTTTTCCCTGCCGCCGGGATCGCGAGTCATGGAGACGGGTGGCTTCAAAGGGCTCGTGCGGGTCGTCGATCGCGACCGGCTCTACGCCCGCACTTGCGAAGCTTTCGGTCTGCGGCTCGACGAGATCGTCGCGGAGTACGGCATGACCGAGCTCAGCTCGCAGTATTACGATGCATCGCCGCCGGCTACGTACAAGGCGGCTCCGCCTTGGTTACGCGCGCGCGTCGTCGGTCTGGAAGGATCAAGCCTTGGCAACGGCAAGGTCGGCGCGCTCGTGCACGTGGATCTCGCCAATCGCTCCTCGTGCGTTGCAATCCAAACCGAAGATCTCGGCGTGCGGACCACTGACGGGCTCGTTTTACTAGGGCGCGAGCGCGACGCTCCTCGACGCGGTTGTTCGCTCGACGCCGAGGACTTAAAGGCTGGGATTGCGTCCAGGTGAAGGGTAAGCGACTTGCGGAGTGGGATCGACGATCGGCATTGGTCGATCGAAGCTTCTCGCCATCGCCGCGTAGCATTCGCAAGCGGCCTCTTCGAGGCCGGGGCGGTCCTGAATCGTCATTCGTCCTCGCGAGTAGTGAATCAACCCGGCCAGCTGATGCGCAGATTCTGCAACGCTGACTGCGGCTCGGTTTACACGCCGATCATCACGGAGAGAAACTCCTGAGTCATTGGGAATGAGCGAAGTGCCCACCCGACTTCGGTCAGCAACAGCCACTTCGCGCACGTTCGTTGACGTGATGCAATCGATTACAGGCGGCCGACTGCGACAGCGAGTCGAACGTGTTCAGGCACCACTCCTGCAAGACGCCCGAAAGCCCGTGCGGAAGCCGATAGTGAGTCAGTAACGGATCAATGGGCATGCAGATACGGCTTTGCCGTCGCTGCGGATGCGCCGCTCGTCGTGATAGACTTGGAAAGGACGACCTATGTCGATTCGTCTGTTCTGGAATGTCTGGTCGTGCTTTCGCAGTTTCTCAAGGAGCGCAAATTTCAGTTTTGCCTCGTGAGTCTAAGTCATCACGTACCGCATCTCTTTAAAATTTTCCAGTTCGAGTAGCTCTTCGATATCGGTCAAGCTAAGCAGCGCGATTGGCAAACCGGCACGATTTTCCGACGGCTACACGGATTAGGACGTTAAAGCTTCTCTGGCCTGGTTAGACTACAAGGGTGTCGCGCCGTGGTCCGCAAAGCAGCCGCCTACGATGACGCGTGCATCCGTGAAGTTAACGAGTGTAGCCGTGACGATCGTTGGATTGCTCTTGGCCGCGGCGTGCGCGTCGCACGGCGGTTTTCTTGGCCTACCCGGCGCCGGAAGCGGCCAACGCGCGCTCCGGACGAAGGCCGCCCCCACGAGCATTGCACTGATCCCCAACACCGGCGACAAGTTCGGCTTCCACGTCCGAATATCGATCGCGGGAACGCCGGCTCGGAGTTTTCTCTTCGACACCGGTTCGGGCGGGTTATGGGTCTACGCGAACACGATCGCACATACGAAAAAGACGGTGCGCGATCTCCATATCGAAGTCCACAATACGTACGGCAGCGGCTTGCACTACGATGGGGAAGCCGTCGAGGCTACCGTTAGCTTCGGCAATGGATTATCGGTGCAAAACCTCCCATTAGTCCGTGTCGACAAAGCCTATTGCGTCAACAGCCATTGTAAGGCGCTGTACGGCACCGGTGACATCACCCGAAAGCTCGAGAAAGAGCGGGGGCTTTGGGGAACGCTTGGCGCCGATCTGCAGCCAAAACCTATTTTTAAAGGCGCGCACAAAAGCGACTTATACAACGCGCTCTTCGCACTGGGCACCGCTTGGACGCGCTTCGCGGTAACGCCGACCGAGCTCGAGGCTTCGCCGTCGATGAAAGGTTTTACGACGATGGCCCTGACGCGTGGCCCGCCGACCAATGGTTTGCTGCCCAACGGAGCTGAAAGTTGGGACCGCGACGTGCCGGTCTGTTACACGATTGCCGATTCGTCGAGAACGTACTCGGGCTGCGTGAGTACTCTTTTTGATACCGGTGCCGAGTTCGGGGTGACCTTTGAGACGAAAGCCGCCGCAAAGCTTCCGACGCAAGAGACCGCGCACTGCGGTCGGATTCTCAAGTCGGGCGTTGCGTTTTCGGCGCGCACATCGCAGGGCAAACTGCTGACGAAGTTCAAGACGGGCAGCAGGCAAAACTGGAACGAGCTAAAGGTCGCGACGCCAATGCCCAGCGCAACTCCCCAGGTCAATACCGGCATCACGTTCTACAATCGAAACGAAATTATCTTTGATGCCGCTCGTGGACGAGTTGGCCTTCGGCCCCTCGATTCACCGGTTCATCATTTCGAAAACCGCTGCGAGTAGCTCGACACTAGAGGGAGAACGAGAAGATCGTTCCGTCGCCGCCCCTATTGTGATTGTGCACGCCGCCATATGCCGTTGTACCGTAAAGCCGGCGATTTACTCTAATTAGGCTCGCGTACGGACTCGCGCCATCCGAATCGTCGCCGAACGTGTGCAGCCGCGTTTCACTGCCATCCCTGCTCACGTTAAAGATAGTGCCGCACGCTTCTCCATGATTGCACTTGGAACTCCCGCCGGCGTAGGTGGTACCGTAAAGCCGGCCTTTCACGTCGAGTAAGCTCGCGTAGGGATACTTGCCGTCGAAGCCTGTGAAGCTGTGGATCACCTTTTCGGTTCCCGTCATATCCAGGCTAAAGACGGTTCCAGCTTTGTGGGCACCCCCGCTCTCGGTGGTACCATAGAGTTTATTCTCGACGTAGATTAGGCCGGCTTGAGGGTACCTGCCGTCGAAGAGATTTCCAAAGTCGTGCAGCACCTTTTCCTTGCCGGTCGTACTGACGGTAAAGATGGTACCGCTCATCGACGTGCCGCCGAAAATCGTCGTGCCATAAAGGCGGTTCTTAACGTAGACCAAACTCGCAAACGGGTTGGCGCCGTCGTAGCCATAGCCGAAGCTGTGCATCACGTGTTCCTTCCCCCTCTGGCTTATCCTAAAGACCGTTCCGTTATTGTAGATACCGCCTTCAGATGTCGTGCCATAAAGCTTATCGTTCACGTCGATCAAGCCCGCGTAAGGACCGGCGCCGTCGGAGAGGCTGTAGCCGAAGCTATGCAGTACCTTCTCAGTGCCGGTCGTACTGATCCTGAAAACGGTTCCCGAATCGTAGGCCCCGCCGTTTTCCGTCGTGCCGTAAAGCGTGCCCTTCACGTCAATCAAGCCCCCGATGGGATTGGCGCCATCCGAGGCGCCGCCGAAGCTGTGCAGCACCTTCTCAGTGCCGCTGATGCTGATGCTGAAGACGGTTCCGTAGTAGCCGTACGCGCCGCCCCCATACGTCGTCCCGTAGAGCGTGCCGTTCACGTCGAGCAAGCTTGACTCTGGGGTTTTACCATCGGCGTGCTCGCCAAAGCTGTAAAAGGAGCCGTAATCGAGGCTCATGCTCTCCGGTCGTGGGAACGACGCCAAGATGGGCATTGAGGACGGTGGATTACCGCCCGTTGCAGCGCATGCGGCTAGAAGAGCCGCACTGAGACAGGCGCCCACGACATTGCACGCGTACCTCATGACGCCATTTTCCCCTACAAAGCAAAGCAACCGAGAGTGAAATCGGCTATGATGCCTTACTCGCCGGTAATGAGTTTTCCCTCTCGTCTCGGGAGGCCTCCGTCGTGCCGTAACGAGGCCGCTGTTGAAGCCGTTCGCCGAGAGTCCGCCGCAAAATCGAGCGTGCTCGACTTTCAGACAGCGATCGACGACGACGCTGAACCCGGCTTCGTCGGCGCGTGCAATTGCCTCCGGATTGATCACCCCATACTGAAACCAGACTACTTTGGCTTGCACGAGAATCGCTTCGTTGACGATCGCGACGGCCTCGCTGGATTTGCGAAAGATGTCGATCAGGTCCGGTCTGCCCCGCTGCGATGCATAAACGGTTAGGGATGGCACAGCCTCGATGCCGTCGATCTGCTCGATCGTGGGATTGATAGGAACGACCACGTAGCCGGCCTGTCTTCGCAGGTAGGAGAAGACGGTATAACTCGGCCGCAGCGGATTGTTGGATGCACCGACCACCGCGATGGTTACCGTACGTGCGAGCAGCGCCCGAAGCTGCGACGGCGTCGCGAGGATCATGCGGCGCCGGCTCTTTGCAGAGCGTTCCCCAGATCCCAAAGCAGATCGTCGACGTCTTCGAGCCCGACGGAAAGACGGACGGATTCCGGCTCGACGCCAGCGCGGCGCAGCTCGTCATCGGCAAGCTGCGAGTGCGTCGTGGACGCCGGATGAATCACCAGGCTCTTGGAATCGCCGACGTTGGCGAGATGGCTCCAAAGCTCGAGCGCATCGATGAAGCGCCGGCCCGCGTCGCGCCCGCCGCGCAAGCCGAAGGTGAAGATCGAGCCGAGCTGCGGATCGCGAACCCACGCCACTTCAGGCCGCGCTTTCAGGAAGGTCGCTACTTTCCGAGCGTTGGCGACGTGACGCTCCATGCGGACGACGAGCGTCTCGAGGCCTAGGAGGAGAAGCCACGCGTCCATCGGAGCCATCTGCGCGCCTACGTCGCGCAAAACTTCGCTACGAGCGCGCATCAAGAACGCGTACTCGGCGAATGTTTCGGTAAAAATCTTTTGGTGGTAACCCGGGCTTGGGCCGGAAAGCAACGGAAAACGGCCGTTCTCCCACGGGAACTTTCCCGACTCGACGAGCACGCCGCCGATTGAGGTACCGTGCCCGTTGATGAACTTCGTCGCGGAGTGCACGACGATATCCGCGCCGTGCTCGATCGGCCGGCAAAGATAAGGCGTTGCAAAAGTGTTGTCGACGACGAGCGGCAAGCCGGCTCCGTGCGCAAGTTCCGCAAGCGTGTCCAAATCCGCAACGACGCCCGACGGATTGCCGATGGTTTCGACGAAGAGCAGCTTCGTTTTAGGCGTGATCGCCGCACGTATTGCGGCGAGCTCGTGTACCGGCACGAAGCTCGTCTCGATTCCCATGCGCTTAACGGTCACACTGAGTTGTGTGACGGTGCCTCCGTAGACGTTTTGCGTGCAGATCAGATGATCGCCGGCTTGCGCAAGCGACAGAACCGTGCAAAGCTGCGCCGCCAAGCCGCTGGAGAACGCAACGGCGCCCAGCCCCACTTCGAGGCTAGCCATCCGCTCTTCGAACGCAGCGACCGTGGGGTTGCTGATGCGGCTGTAGATATGGCCGTAACTGCGCAAGGCAAAAAGCTCCGCCGCCTGCTCGCTGGAGTCGAAGACATATGCGGCCGTTTGGTAAATGGGAACCGCCCGCGAACCCGTCGCCGGATCGGGCGGGGTCCCCGCGTGGAGCGCGCGAGTCGCAAAACCGAATTCTCGCTCGTCCTGCATCATCGGTAGGTTCCGAGGCTTACTTCGCCTTATAATGCTCTTATCATGGGCATGACATTAACCGAGAAGATTCTGGCGCGCCATGCGGATCGCGCGGACGTCGAGCCCGGACAGATCATCAACGCCAAGGTCGACCTCGTTCTCGCCAACGAACTCTCCGCCGCCGTCGCGATCGGGGTGATGCGCAAAATCAAGGGCGCGCGTCACGTGTTCGATCCAAGTAAGATCGCGCTCGTCGCCGATCACTTCGTGCCCGCGAAAGACGCGCAGTCGGCGGGCCTCGCTAAGCTGATGAAAGACTTTGCGACCGAGCAGCGGATTGAAAACTTCTTCGACGTCGGCCGGGGCGGAATCGAGCATGTCGTGCTTCCCGAAGAGGGGCTTGTGGCGCCCGGCGAGTTGATCGTCGGCGGCGATTCGCACACGTGCACGTACGGTGCTTTCGGCGCCTTTGCGACCGGCATGGGTTCGACCGATATCGCGGCGGCCTTCGTGCTCGGTGAAGTTTGGCTAAAGGTGCCTGCATCGCTGAAGATCGTGTACAGCGGAACCCCGGGGCCAATGGTTTATGCGAAAGACATCATGCTGCGAACCGTCGGCGAGCTCGGGATCGACGGCGCAACGTATCGCGCGATCGAGTATCACGGCACGACCGTCGACGAACTTTCGATTACTGGTCGAATTACCATGGCGAACATGGCGATCGAGGCGGGGGCGAAAAACGGGATCTTTCACGCCGACGAAAAAACGATCGCCTATGTCGAAGAGCGCACCGGTCGCCCCTTCGTCGTGGAACGCGCCGACCCCGACGCCGTGTACGAAAGGGTCATTTCGATCGACGTCGGCGCTCTCGAGCCGCAGATTGCGTGCCCCCATACGCCCGACAACGTCCATCCGATCTCCGAAGTAACGCGCGACGATCTCGCGGTCGACCAAGTCTTTATCGGGTCGTGCACCAACGGTTACATCGACGACCTGCGCGTCGTTGCGAAGATCCTCGAAGGTAAGCGCGTCGCCGCCAACCTGCGCGTCATCGTCAACCCGGGTTCTCAGAAGGTCTGGATGCAAGCGGCGAATGAGGGCATCCTCACGACGCTGGCCGCTGCCGGCTGCGCCGTCAATACGCCGGGCTGCGGCGCCTGCTTTGGCGGTCACATGGGGACGCTCGGCGACGGAGAGCGTGCGATTTCGACGACCAACCGAAATTACGTAGGGCGCATGGGCTCGCCGAAGGCCGAGATCTATCTTGCGTCGCCTGCAACCTGCGCCGCGTCGGCACTTGCCGGCCGCATCACCGACCCGCGCGTGGTCGAATACGCGATGTCGTAATTAATGTCATCAATGGAATCAATGCTGCGGGGCCACGCCCATAAATATGGTAAAAATGTCGACACGGACGTCATCATTCCCGGCAAGTACTGCAACATCATCGACCAGGCGGAGCTCGGAAAGCATGCGCTCGAGGGCCTCGACCCGCAATACGCCGCGCGCATGAGGCCGGGCGACATCATCGTTGCCGATAGGAACTTCGGTTGTGGATCGAGCCGCGAGGTCGCGCCGATCGCGATCAAAGCCTCGGGAACATCGGCCGTCATCGCGAAAAGCTTCGCGCGGATATTTTATCGGAACGCGCTGAACATCGCCCTGCCCATCTTAGAGTGCCCGCAAGCCGTTGACGGCATCGAATCGGGCGACGAAATCGAGATCGAGCCGGGGACGGGCATCGTCCGCAACATCACGCAAGGTACGCAATATCGCGCCGCTGAGTTTCCCCCGTTCATGCGCTCGCTGATCGATGCGGGCGGTCTCGTCCCTTACGTGGAAGAACGCCTGCGCAACGCCTCAGATGAAGGGCGAAACTGAGCTACGGCGGCGTGTAGGATCCGGGCTGCGAAATGCCGCCCGGCGACGGGCTCACGTTGTCGATCCACTTCTCTTTCGCGCGATACGACGCGGTAAACGGGAGCTGACCGTCGGGCTGCGTCAACATGCCGACCATGTCGGTCGTGCCGTCGAGTTTGCCCTCGAGTAAGAGCGTCGTGCCGTTGGGCATCGTTACGATCAAACGAATCGCCTGACCATCGACGCTCCCCGCAAGCGGATATTTCTTGCCGCGGGAGTCGAGGTAGGTCCCGGTGAGCGCATCGCCCTGTTGTGTCAGCCTGAAGTGCGTGTAGTCCGTGCTGCTGGGATGCTGGATCTCAACTTCCCAGACGCCGTCGAGCCCCTTGCGGGCATTGGGCGGCGGTGACGGCGTGGGTTTGACCCTGAGCACCGATGGCGGTGAGGCGGACGGAGTGACTGCGGGCGGCGGGAAAACGGTTGCGTTTGGAAGCGGCGTGCCAGGCGTACCGATCGGCGGTGGTGTGGGAGGCGGCGTAGCCACCGCAGCGACGGACCGCGCGGACGGTGCCGCGAAGAAAAAGACCGCCGTCGCGGCGACGCTCGCTGCGATACCTGCGATAAAAGAAGACGTTCTCACCGCCCTGAGGCTTTTGGGGGACCCAGAGCGGCTCCTTTTGACACCCCTGGTATAATGCTATCGCCGTGAAGACCAAGATTCATCCAAAATGGTACCCCGAGGCCCGCGTGCATTGCGCGTGCGGCAACTCATTCGTTACGGGCTCGACCCTTCCCGAAATCTCGGTCGAGATTTGCGCGGCATGCCATCCGCTCTTCACCGGCCAGCAAAAGCTCGTCGACACGGCCGGACGCGTCGATAAGTTCAATCAGCGCTCGGCAGTTGCGCGTCGCAAGCAAGAGGAGGCCGCGGCCCGAAAGGCCGCCCGTGAGGCAAAGAAGGCGGCAGCCGCTCTCTGATCGAGCGCCTGCATTCCATGGCGCGACGCTTCGACGAGATCGACGCGCAGCTCGCCAATCCAACCGGTACGTTTGAACAAGAGCGTTATACGGCGTTGCTCAAGGAGCGAGCGCTCTTAGAAGCGCCTGTCGAAACGTACCGGAAACTGCTCGACATGCGGGCGCAGATTGAAGCCAACGATTTGCTCGTTCGTCAAGCCGACGGCGAGCTTCGCGCGTTGGCCGAAGAAGAAAACGCCGATCTGCGCGAGCGCGTGACGCAGCTGCAGCGAGAGTTATCGCGCTTGATGGTGCCGCGCGACCCTAATGACTGCAAAGATGTTTTCGTCGAGATTCGAGCCGGCACGGGCGGCAACGAAGCCGCAATCTTTGCAGGCGATCTCGCTCGCATGTACATGCGCTTCGCCGAAGGCAAAGGAATGAAAACGGAGCTCGTCTCCGAGAGCCCTAGCGAGGCCGGCGGCTACAAGGAAATCGTCTTTGCGGTTAAGGGAAACGAGCCGTACCGCTTTTTGAAGCACGAGTCCGGCGTGCATCGCGTCCAACGCGTTCCCACAACCGAGGCGCAGGGCCGCATTCATACGAGTACCGCCACCGTTGCCGTGCTTCCCCAAGTAGAGGATGACGGCGAGATCGAGATCAAGCCCGCCGAGCTGCAGATCGATACGTACAAGGCCTCCGGCGCAGGCGGCCAATACGTCAATAAAACGGAGTCAGCGATACGCATCACGCACGTTCCGACGGGCATCGTCGTCACCTCTCAGCAAGAGCGCTCGCAGCAACAGAATCGCGAGAAGGCGATCCAGATGCTTCGAGCCACCCTCTACGATCGCAAGCGCCGCGAACAGGAGGAAACGGTCGGCTCGATGCGGCGGTCGCAGGTAGGCAGCGGCGAGCGCGCCGAGAAAATTCGGACGTACAATTTTCCCCAAGATCGCATCACCGATCATCGAATCAATCGCAGCTTCGGAAACATCCGCGGCATCTTGGACGGCAATCTCGCACAAATCAGCGAGGAGCTAATCGCCGACGAGCGAGCCGCTTTGCTCGCCGGCGAACCAGCCGTTTGAGGACCGTCGCGACGCTCCTTTCCGACGGCATCGAGTCGTTGGCAAGACGGAGCGCGTCGCCAAGAGCCGATGCGATGTTGCTGTTGGCGCGTGTATTAGCGCGCGATCGCTCCTGGATCGCGGCCCATGGGGACGCAAGGGCCTCGGCAGCAGAAACTCGAGAGTTTGCGAAGCTCTGCCGGCAGCGCTGCGACGGCATCCCTATCGCATATCTGCTTGGCGACGCGGAGTTTTACCGTCGCCGATTCTTGCTCAACCATTGCGTGCTCGTGCCTCGGGCCGAAACGGAGCACCTGGTGGACGATGCCCTAGACTTCATTCGCGGACCGATGCGCGTTCTCGATGTAGGCACCGGCTGCGGCGCCATCGCCTGCACGATCGCCGCTGAAACGCAAGCGCGGGTCGACGGCACCGATTCGTCGCGCGCCGCGGTCGATATCGCAAACGAAAACGCCCGGCGTCTCGATTTGGCCGATTGCTGCCGTTTCCACCACGGTAACTTAGCCGAACCGGTCCGCAGCCAGCGGTTCGAGGTGATCATCGCAAACTTGCCCTATATTCCGGCCGCGGATCTGCCTAAGCGGCCTGACCCCGCGTCATTCGAGCCGCGCGCCGCCCTCGACGGCGGCCCCGACGGTCTGACCCTCTACCGCGAGCTGCTCCCACAGCTGCCACCGCTACTCGCGCAAGACTCGCTGATCTTGCTCGAAGCCGCTCCTCCGACAATTCACGCACTGGCAACGATGGTACGCGCTACCTTCCCCGACTCCACCATCTCGGTCGTACGTGACTATTCTCGTCTGGAGCGCTACGTAAGGGCCCAGAGCGTTCCAAGGGGGTTACGTGCCGCCGCAGCGGCGTCTGAATCCGGGCGCAGCCAGGAGGGCGAAGCCCGGAGAATCGAGCGCCGGCGAGCGCACGAGGCGCTCGCCAAGCGTCCGCAGCGGTGGTACGTAAACCCCCAAAGGAATGCAACAACGGAACCCAGGTAAGCGAGCAAGACCGGGCGAACTAAAACGACCCGAGATGGCGAAGTATATCTTCTTCACCGGGGGTGTCGTAAGTTCGCTCGGCAAGGGCATCACTGCCGCCTCTCTCGGACGGCTTCTCAAAGCCCGCGGCTTGAGCGTTTCGATTCAAAAGCTTGACCCCTACATCAACGTCGATGCCGGAACGATGAATCCGTACCAGCACGGTGAGGTCTTCGTTACCGAAGACGGCGCCGAAACGGACCTCGATCTCGGCCATTACGAGCGTTTCATCGACGAGAACCTCCAGCGCGCGAACAACGTGACCACCGGGCAAATTTACAATTCGGTGATCGTGAACGAGCGGCGAGGGCAGTACCTCGGCGCAACGGTGCAGGTTATTCCGCACATTACCAACGAGATCAAGGCGCACATCAAGCGCGTCGCCGACGCGAGCCGGGCCGAGGTCTGCATCGTCGAAGTCGGCGGAACCGTCGGCGACATCGAGTCGCTGCCGTTCCTCGAAGCGATCCGCCAGATGCGCTACGACGTCGGCGATGAAAACGTAATGTACGTCCATCTGACCCTCGTCCCGCACCTGGGCGCGGCGGACGAGCTGAAAACCAAGCCGACGCAACACTCGGTCCGCGAGCTGCGCGGCATCGGCATCTCGCCGGACGCCATCGTTTGCCGGACGCAGTCGGCCGCTCCTATGCCGCTGGAGCTCAAGGAGAAGATCGCGCTCTTTTGCGACGTGCCACCAAGCGCCGTCGTGCAGAACGGCGACGCTCGGACGATCTATCAGGTTCCCCTCAATCTCGAAGCCGAGGGGTTGGCCTGGGCCGCGGTTCGCAAACTGAAGCTTTCGACCTGTGCGCCAATGCTCGACGAATGGGTTGGAATCGCAGACCGTCTGCTCCATCCAAGGCGTCGTGTCACCATTGCTCTCGTTGGGAAATACGTCGAGCTCAAAGATGCCTATATCTCGATCAACGAGGCCCTCGCACATGCCGGCGTCTTTCATCATGCTGCGGTCGAGATCGAGCGCATCGATTCTGAGCTCGTCGAAAATGAGGGAGTCGAACTCTTACGCGGCGCGCACGGCGTCTTAGTGGCGCCGGGTTTTGGCACACGCGGCGTGAAGGGGAAGCTGCAGGCAATTCAATACGTGAGGGAACGCCGGATTCCGTTCCTCGGCATTTGCTACGGCATGCAGCTTGCCTGCGTCGAATTCGCACGGAACATCTGTCAGCTGCCCGAAGCCATGACCAGCGAGGTCGACGAAACGAGTGCCGATCCGGTAATCGATTTCATGCCGGACCAGCGTAATCTGGAAATTTACGGCGGTACCATGCGGCTCGGAACGTACGCCTGCTCGCTCGAAGAAGGCAGCCAGGCGGCACGCGCGTATGGCGGGCTCGAGATCAGCGAACGTCATCGCCATCGATACGAGTTCAACAACCGGTATCGCCCGATCTTTGAGGAACATGGTATGCGATTCAGCGGGCATCATACCATCGGTGAGATGCGACTCGTCGAGGTCGTCGAGCTTCCAGCCGAGATGCACCCGTGGTTTGTCGCAACCCAGGCGCATCCCGAGTTTAAATCCCGGCCGAACCGCCCGGCGCCGCTCTATCGCGAGTTCATAGGCGCGGCGCTCGCGCACCAAGATCGCATCGACGGACGCGCCGCCGTCGTTGAGGCGGCGTCCTGGACGCAGGCCTAGTCACCGCCGTTATCCTGACCCGCGACGAAGAGCGCAACCTGCCCCGCGCGCTTACGAGCCTCCCGCGCGGAGTTCGGATCTTCGTGCTCGACGCGGGCTCCCGCGATCATACCGTGCAGTTCGCGCGAGGAGCGGGTGCGCGCGTCGTTAAGCGGCGATGGTCCGATTTCGTCGATGCGCGTCGCTTCGCGCTTTCGCAGGTTGAGACCCCATGGACGCTGATGATCGACGCCGATGAGGCACTCGACGACGTGTTGTGCGATGCAATTCTCCAAGCGTCGGCCGATGCCGATGCTTACCGTGTCAAGCGCACGACGTATTTTTGCGGCAAACCGATGCGAATGTGGCGCGACGAGCCTCTCGTGCGTCTCTTTCGCACCGATCACGTCACCCTTGAGTCCCACCCCGCCGCGGCAAAAGCTGCGCCGTTGCATGAGGCCTGGTCTTGCGACGGCCGCGTCGACAATCTTCGCGGCTCGCTCCTGCATTATTCATATCCCGACGTTGCGTCGTACCGAGCGAAGTACGACTGCTACACCACGGTCGAAGCGGCTAATATGAAGGGATCGCTGTCCCGTTTGCTCGCGGCCTTCGGCGCAAGCATTCCGCGCTTGGGGTGGCTGCTCTTTGCGCGCGGCGGGTTCCTCGACGGTCCACGCGGTTGGTACGTCGCCTACCGTTCGGCGATCTATCCCGTGGTTGCGGCGCGAAAAGCGCTTTGGACGTGAGCGCGGCGCGCATTGGACTCGATGCCCGGTTGACGCGTCAGTTGTCGGCGGGCATGAAGACGTACGCGTGCGAGCTGGCCGCGCGGCTTCCGCACGTCGCGCCGGAATACGTCTACGTGCCGTTTACCGAAGGCGGCAACTTCGGGTGGAGCGAGCAATTCGGGCTTCCGCTCGCCATGCGGCGCGCGAAGCTTGACGTCGTGCATTTTCTCTCGCAGTACGTTCCGATGCTCTTGCCGAGCCGGTTCGTGGTGACGATTCACGACCTTATTCACTTGCGCTTTCCGCAGTATTTCAAGTCGAAGGTTCGTCCCTATTACGGGACGGTCGTCAGGCGGGCGTGTGCGCGGGCGACACGAGTGATTACCGACGACGACCGTACAGTCGACGATCTTGCAGCCTTCCTGGCGGTAAAGCCGGCAAAAGTAAGGGTCATTCCGCTGGGCGTTGGGGAGATTTTCAGGCGTCCGGTTGTGCCGTACCGCGGCCCCCGCCCGTACCTGCTCTACGTTGGCAATCATCGGCGGCACAAGGATCTACCAACCCTTTTCGACGCATGGACCAGCTTGTCCGATGCGTGGCAGGTCGATCTATATCTGACTGGCCCCGATGATTTTGGCGGGGAGCTGCAGCGTCATGGCGGGGCGGCTCGGGCGATCATCGCGCTCGGTGACGTGACGACCGAACGGCTCGCGACTTACTATGCCGGAGCGACTGCGTTGGTGCAGCCGGCGCTGCGAGAGGGATTCGGATTGCCCATCCTGGAGGCGATGGCGGTAGGCTGCCCGGTTGTCGCGTGCGAAAATGCCGTGCCGGGTCCACTTGCGTCTGCGGCGATCACGTTTGCACCGCAGGATGCCGGCGGGTTACGGACAGTGCTGGAAGCACTCCTGGGCGACCAGGGTTTGCGCCTGGGTGCGATTGAGAAGGGCTTCCAAGCTGCGCGGAATTTGACTTGGGAGCGCTGTGCGCGTGCGACCGCCGACGTCTATCGAGAGATTTTGGAGGAATGTTGAAAGGAACTCTGGTCGTCTTGGCTCTCATCGCCGCCGCGCAGCCGCGAGCGCGAGCGAGCGCGCCCGTCCCGCGGCCCATTGCAATCGTTATCAACGGCAATGCGCTTTCATTGAATCCGCCGCCGCGCTTTGAGCGAAACGTGCTCTTCGTTCCGGTCCGCCGCACGATCGAGGCACTCGGGCTTCCATTCGAGCTTCGCGGAAATCGAATTACCACGCAAATTGGCTCCAAGACGGTCACCCTGACGATCGGCAGCCGCATCGCGCAAGTCGACTCGCAGCAGCTGACGCTCGAGGCGCCGCCGCTCGAGATCGAGCATGTGCTCTACGTCTCGTTGCGCTTCTTCAGCGGCGTACTTGGCGCTCAAGCGACCTTCGATCGGCGCGCGAACACCGTGACGTTGGTGGCGCAGCTCGTGGGCCGATCCTCCAACGGTTTCGCCGCGGTCGGCAATGGTTTCCAACGGTTCGGTACCGTCGTTGCGGTCGACGTGCTTTCGGATCCCCCGACTCTTACCTTGGCATATAACGGTGGGGTAAAGACGATCCCCGTCGCGCCCAACGTGACGATCGACGTCCAGAACGTCAATGTGAACGTGACGGCGCCTGGGGAGCTCGGTGACGTGCGCCCGGGAGATTTTGCCCGGGCGGAGATGCGCAAGGACGGGCACGTCGTACGCATTGTGGACGAGTACGGATCGCATGACGGTCACATCGTCGCCATCGCCGGCGCGGAGTTCGTGCTCGATGACGGTCAAGTCATCGCGCCCGATCGGACGACCGAGATTTCACTCAATGGAAAGGCCGCATCGCTGGACCAGCTGCGGCCCAACGATCAAGTCACCGTGCGGTACAATGTCGAGACGAACGAAGTGCGGGAAATACTTAGCAGCCGCAGCGTAGTTAGCGGGCCAGCAAGCGAAGCGCCGACCGTACAGATCGCCGGCGTCGAGAGCGACGCGAACCATCCGCTCCGTCCCGGTGACACGCTTCATGTGACGATGCGGGGAACCGCGGGAGGGTCCGCGACCTTTGATATCGGCTCCGACGTCGTGGGACAGACGATGGAGCAGCGATCGCCCGGCGTCTATGTCGGGAGCTACACCATACCGCGCGGCGCAAACTTCGAGGATGTCGCTTTGATCGGACGACTTTCGATCGGCAACGCCACCGCGCAAGCGGCCGCGCCGCAGACGGTCTCTGCGTCGAGCATCGGGCCGGGCATCGCCGATTTTGCACCCGGCGCCGGCGTAACGATCAACACCAAGCGGCCGGCGATATACGCAAGCTTCGCATCAGCCGCCGTTCCGGTCAATGCGTCGAGTGCGCTGCTCTGGATTGACGGACGCGACGTAACGTCCGAATGCGTCCGCTCGAGTCAGTTTATCCAATACCTCCCATCCTATAACTACCGCGACGGTCCCGTGCACGTGACGGTTCGCGTCGCCGACGAGGCCGGAAATACTACCGTCAGATCCTGGAGCTTCACGATCCGGTCACGCTGATGGAGTGCGTTTTTTGCAAAATTGCCGCCGGAGAGATACCGGCCACGATGGTCTATCGCGACGAAGACGTCGTCGCAATTGAAGACCTCAACCCGCAGGCGCCGACGCATCTGCTCGTCATGCCTGTGAAACATTATGCAACGCTAGCTGACGCCGCCGCCACGACAGACGAAGATACGGTAGCCGCCGGTCTGATTGAGGTCGCTGCGCGTTTGGGGCGCGAACGAGGAGGCTCGAGTGGGTTTCGGCTTGTTGTCAACACTGGACCGGATGGCGGTCAGACGGTGGGCCACGTGCACGTGCACGTGCTAGCTGGCCGCCGCATGTCGTGGCCACCCGGATAGCTGGGCGAACGTTTGACGCTCTCTGCGGCCTATGCTAGTCTTTTGAAACGGCCCTTCGGGGCCTCATTTTTCGTGCTTCCGCACTGCGGAAGCGCGCCGAAAGGGGGGTCGTCACAGATGGAAGTTCGCATCGCTCCCGGCGAAACGATCGAGAGCGCGTTGCGCCGCTTCAAAAAGGCCACCCAGAAGGCGGGCATTCTCGCGGAGGCGCGCAAGCACGAGCACTACGAAAAGCCGAGCGTTCGCCGCAAAAAGAAGTCAGCTGCGGCACGTAAGCGCCGCGCCTAGGTTGCTTCGTGGGAGCGCTTAAAGATCGAATCGCTTCCGATTTGAAGGACGCGATGAGGGCCCGAGACCAATTGCGCCTCGACACGCTGCGTTCGGCGCTCTCGGGTTTCATCTACAAGCGCACAGAAGGCGGTCAGGACCTCTCAGATGCCGACGAGTTCGACGTGGTACGGCGTTTGGTCAAGCAGCGCGGCGATTCACTCGCCGAGTATGAAAAAGCTGGGCGGGCCGATCTGGCAACGAAGGAGCGTGCCGAGCGTGAGATCTTGCTGGCCTATCTTCCCGCGCAACGGTCGCCCGCCCAAGTGCGCGAGATCGTGAAAAGCGTTATCGCGGAGCTTGCCCCCGAGTCGCGCAACGCCGGCGCAGTTATGAAGGTCGTTATGCCGAACCTCCGCGGCTTAGCCGACGGCAACCTCGTGCGACAAATCGTTACGGAACTTTTGTCGTCGTCGTAACCTTCGGCGGCCGCCCAAGGTAGCTAGCGGCATGAGGCGATTTCGGCTGCGAGCTTGGCTCTGCTCGTGTCTGCTGCTCTACGGTATGACCGGGGTGGTCGCCGGCATGCCGTCGGGGCGTCCGATCGTCGTTGTTCCGATTACGGGAACGGTCGACTCGGGGATGGCGCACGAGGTCGAGCGTTCGGTAGAGGAAGCAAACCAGAATCGCGCGCGCGCGGTGGTCCTCGACGTCAATAGCCCGGGCGGTCTCGTGGACGCGGCATTTAGAATCCGGGACGCGCTTTTCTCGGCGCAAGAGCCGGTCGTCGCCTACGTCGGCGAACGCGCCTACTCGGCTGCCGCCCTCATCACCTTGACCGCGAGCCGCATCGTCCTGGCGCCCGGAGCGTCGATCGGGGCCGCGGAACCTGTTGAGGCCGGCGGAACGGTCCCGCCAAGCGACAAGATCGTCTCGGCGCTCCGAGGCGAGTTCGAATCAACGGCGCAGCGCAACCACTACAGTCCACAACTCGCGGGCGGTATGGTTGACAAGAACGTCAACCTTCCTGAATACAAACGCGCCGGCATGGTTCTCACGCTCAACACCGACGATGCGGTACGGTCGGGAATAGCTATCGGGACCGCCCCGACCCTCGATGCGGCGCTAGCGCAGCTTCACTTGGCCGACGCGCCGAGAATCACCGAGTCCTTCTCATGGGCGGAGCAGATCGCGCGTTTTGCAACTAATCCGGTCGTGAGCGGGCTGCTGCTCACCCTCGGTATGCTTGGACTTCTCATCGAGATGCAAACGCTGCACGCGATCGCCGGCATCGTCGGCGTGGGAGCGCTGGCGCTCTTCTTCGGAAGTCACGTCTATGCTGGATTTTCGAATGCCTTCGTGATCGCGCTCGCGCTGCTTGGACTTTTGGGCATTCTGTGGGAGCTCCACGTCGTTCCGGGCCACGGTCTGCCGGGTATTCTCGGCGCCGGCGTTCTGCTGGTGGCCGTGCTGTGGGCCTTTGGCCTGCCCTTCTTATTCGTCGGAATCGAAACGATCGCGACCGCAATAGTTCTCACCGTCATTGCCTTTACGATGACGGTGCGCGCGGTGCCGCAGAATGCGTGGACCCAACGGCTCGCCCTCGCCGCGGCGCAAGGGCCGGAGTACGTCGCCAGCGGCGATTATCGCGAGTTGCGCGGCCGCCTGGGTACGGCCGTGAGCTACCTTCGCCCCGCCGGAATTGCCTCGATCGACGGGCGGCGCGTCGACGTGCTTACCGAGGGCGAGTTCATTGCGCAGGGAACACCGGTCCGCGTCGTGCGCGTCGAGGGCGCGCGAGTATTCGTCGAGCCCGATAGGGGCGCATCATGATTGCCGTCAGCGGCGTGATCATCACTCTGATCGTCGTCATCGCGTTCTTTGCGTTTCTCTATTACTTTCCGATCGGATTGTGGATCCGCACGATCGCTGCCGGCGTTCCGCTTGGGATCATCGCGCTCGTACGCATGCGCCTGATCGGTATTCCGCCGGGCGTTATCGTGACGAACTACGTCCGAGCGCGCAAGGCGGGATTGAATCTGAGCGTCGACCAGATGCAATCGCACTATCTCGCCGGAGGAAACGTCGAAAACGTAACGTTAGCCCTGATTGCAGCACAGCGCGCGCAGATTCCGCTTGAGTGGCAGCGAGCCGCAGCAATCGACTTGGCCGGCCGCAACGTGCTCGAAGCGCTGCAAACCTCGGTCAATCCCAAGGTAATAGAGACGCCGGTCTTCCAGGGCGTGGCGCAGAACGGCATTCAGCTCAACGTTAAAGCGCGAATCACCGTGCGCAGTAATCTCGACCGCTACGTCGGCGGTGCCGGGGAGCCGACGATCGTTGCGCGTGTCGGCGAAGGCGTCGTGTCTGCCGTCGGCGCCGCCATCGATCATAAAGAGGTCCTGGAATATCCCGACCGCATCAGCAAGGCGGTGTTGGCAAAAGGGCTCGATGCGGGGACGGCCTTCGAGATCGTTTCAATCGACATCGCCGACGTCGACGTGGGAAAGAACATCGGTGCCGAGCTGCAGACGAGTCAGGCCGAAGCCGATCGCCGGATCGCGCAGGCGAAAGCCGCAGAGCGGCAATATGCGGCATTGGCCGCCGAGCAAGAGCAGAAGGCAGAAACGCAAGCGATGCGAGCGAAGGTCGTTGAAGCCGAGGCCTCCATTCCGCAGGCGATCGCACAAGCGTTCTTGCACGGGAATCTTGGCGTCATGGATTACTACCGGCTAAAGAACATCCAGGCCGATACGGAGATGCGCGCAGGTATCGGCGCGGCGACCGAGCCCTCATCCGAGCCCCAGCCGCCGACGATTTCCGGTCCAAATCCCACGTAACCGCCCGCCATGCGCGACGTAGGAATTCTCGTCTGGGTGGGCTTGCTGATCGTCGGTGTCGTCGGCAGCATGGTGTCGAGCTTTGCGAAAACAGACTCAGCCGCGGACGTCGCGCCAGGCCCAGCAGGGGCCCGCAGACGCATTACGCGCCTCCAAGGCCGGTTCCGGTCTCTTCCTCGCCTGCAGCTCAGCCGGCCCCATCGCCACCGAAGCCCCGGCCAGTCGTGCGTCCGCCCGCTGCGCCGCGCACTACGCTACAGCATCCGCCGTCCCGCCCGGGCCACATCGCTTTCCGCCGGCCCTTCGGAACCAAGCGGGACGTCCTTCGTGCCATCATTGCCTCGGAGGTGCTCGGAAAGCCCCGCGCGTTGCGCGACGAATAGCTGAGGGATTGACCGCCCAACGATCCGTCGACCTCGGGGAGCTTTCCGACCGCCTTCGCCTCTTCGGGGAGTACGATCGCAATCTCTCGGCGATCGAATCGTCGCTCGACGTCGCGGTTCACGCCGACGGCGATCATTTGCTGCTCGCCGGCGAGGACGCCGCGGTGGCGCGCGCCGAGGAGGTTGTCCGGCGGGTCCTTGACGCCGCGGTAGCCGGGGCTCACATTACGCCGGATGACGTCGCGCTTGCACTCTCTGATGCGCATGTGGAACGCGGTGCCGCACTGCCGAGCACGCTGCTGCGTAGTCACCGCGGACGCGAGGTTCGTCCTCGCACCGCTGGTCAGCGCCGCTTTGTACGCTCGATCGAAGAATTGACGCTGACCTTCGGAATCGGGCCGGCGGGCACGGGCAAGACCTATTTGGCCGTCGTGATGGCCGTGCGTGCGCTCAAGCGACGCGACGTTGCTCGCGTGATTCTGTCACGACCGGCGGTTGAAGCGGGCGAACGGTTTGGCTTCCTTCCCGGCGATTTGCGGGAGAAGTTCGACCCCTACATGCGACCGCTCTTCGACGTGCTGGGAGAACTTCTCGACGACACCGTCGTCAACAAATACATGGAGCGTGGCACGCTCGAGGTAGCGCCGCTGGCTTTTATGCGCGGAAGAACGCTTTCGGACTCGTTCGTGATCCTCGACGAGGCGCAGAACGCGACCGACGACCAGCTTAAGATGTTCCTAACGCGGCTTGGAAGCGGGTCCAAGATGGTCGTTGCCGGAGACGTGACCCAGATAGATCTTCCGGCGGGTCAACGCAGCGGTCTGCGCACCGCGGCCGCACGCCTGCGCTTTATTGAAGACATCGGCGTTGTCGAGCTCGACGACACCGACGTGGTCCGGCACTCGCTCGTGGCGAAGATCGTTCGAGCCTATGCCGCCGGCATGCCGTCGCTATCGCCGCGGTGATCCATTACCGCAACGACGTTCGCGCAAGCGGCGTTGACGGACGCGCGCTCGTCACAACCGCACAACGGTTACTGGGCGCCATCGGGCAAGCAGGCTCGGCGCTTTCGCTCTCGCTTGTGAATGACGAGACAATTCGTTCGCTCAACCGCTCCTATCGCGGCCGAGACGCCGTGACGGACGTGCTCAGTTTCGCGCTCGACGAAGCGGCGGAATCGGACGTACCCGGCCGCCTGCTCGGCGACGTCGTTATCTCCGTCGAAACCGCGAAACGACAGGCGGCAACCTACGACGCGCCGCTTCAGCGTGAACTCTACCGCTTGCTCATTCACGGTCTGCTTCACCTAAGAGGTCACGACCACGTGGCCGTCTCAGAACGGCGCGCGATGCAGCGTGAGGAGCGGCGGCTCGCCGATGCAATTGCGCTTCCCTGGCCGTACCCGACGGTTCGCTAATGCATCATCCGGTCGACGATCGCGGAAAACGTCCTTCGACTCCACTGAGGACGGGCTCGCCGCATTTCCTGCCGATCGAGCAGAGTCGCTTTCTTCGGTCGTTCCACCATGCGTTCGAGGGCATCATCTACGCCACGCGCAGCGAGCCGAACATGCGCGTACATTTTGTAATCGCCGCACTCGTGCTTCTCGCAACCTTGATTTTGCGACTCGATCGCTACTACGTCGTCGCCACGATCTCGCTCGTGGCGCTCGTGCTGAGTTTGGAACTCATGAACACGGCAATTGAGGCGATCGTGGATTTGCTCACTGTTGCGCACCACCCGCTCGCGAAGAGCGCCAAGGATGCGGCCGCCGGCGCGGTGCTGATTGCTGCGATCGGAGCGGCGCTTTGCGCGTATCTGATTTTCTATCAAGGGATCATCAGCGGCGGCGCCCGGGTTTTCCAAGCGGTCCAATCCGTGCCGGCCAACCTTGCACTCATATCGCTGGCCGTCGTCGCGATCGTAACCGTTTTCGCCAAGGCCTGGGTCGGCCGTGGGTCGGCTTTGCAAGGGGGAGCCGTTTCCGGTCACTCGGCGCTGGCCTTCGCGGTGGCGACTATGCTGGCGTTCTTTTACCAGAAGCCGCTCGCCGCCATTTTGGCTTACTTCGTGGCCTTTCTCGTCGCACAAAGCCGCGTCGAGGCGCGCATCCACCGTCCCTTCGAGGTCTTCTGGGGAGCGGTGCTCGGGACGCTGGTTGCTCTGGCGATCTACGTGCTGGTGCGACCTCACGTTATGCTATAATGGCGCCGACTTGAATACGGACCCCTCTCGAAGTACCCCCGAAGGCCTGCCGTACCAGCTTGCTGCGCTCATCGTGCTCGTCCTCCTGGCAGCATTCTTTGCCGCCTCGGAGGCCGCGCTCGTTTCGATATCGCGCTTGCGCTCACGAGCGATCTCCGAGCGGCGAGTGCGCGGCGCGCGCGATCTCGAGCGCCTCGTTGACGATAAGGTTCGTTTTCTCACCTCCATCTTAGTCGGGAACACGATCGTCCTGCTGGCGGCCGATTCGCTGGCGACGTACATCGCGATATCGCTGCGCATTCCCTCGGGGGCGATTCTTGCGACGGTCGTGATGACCGTCGTCTTTCTGCTCTTTGGAGAGATCATCCCGAAGACCGTGGCAACCGGCGATAGCGAACGGTGGGCGCTCCGGCTTGCCTTGCCGATGGTTTATTCCACGTACGTCTTAACGCCCATCGCCCGAACATTTCAAATCATCACCGATTTAATTCTGCGCTTATTCGGGATCAAGCACGCGCATCGTCCGTACGTTACGGAAGAAGATATTCGAGCGCTCGTGAACGTTGGAGCGGAACAGCGCGTGATCGAGGAGCAAGAGCGTGAACTGATTCATTCGGTGATGGAATTCGGCGACACGATCGTGCGTGAGGTGATGAAGCCCCGTCCGGAGATGGTCGCCGTTTCACTCGACGATTCGCCGCGGCGCGTCCTCGACGTCGTCATCGCTGAGGGCTACTCAAAGCTTCCGGTCTACCAGGAGTCCAAGGACGATATCGTCGGCGTCATACACGATCGCGAACTTTTGGTCGCGCTTGCGAACGGTACCATCGCGCATGCCAGCGTGCGCGAGTTGATGCGTACGGCGGTGCACGTTCCCGAGACGAAGAAGATTGCAGACTTGTTGCGGGAGATGCAGCGCGACAAGTTTTCGCTGGCGATCGTCGTCGACGAGTACGGTGGAACGGCGGGCCTGGTCACAATGGAAGACTTGCTCGAGGAGATCGTCGGCGAGATTCGGGACGAGCATGACGTTGACGAGCAAGAGTCGATCTCGGTCGTTTCCGATCGGGAAGCGGTCGTTGAAGCGGGAACGAATATCGAAGACGTCAACGCCAAGCTCACTACCGAGCTGCCAACCGAAGACTTCGAGACGATCGGGGGCTACACGGTTGGACTCTTTGGAAGACTTCCAAACGAAGGTGAGGAGATCGAAGCGGCCGACGGGATTCGGTTGCGCGTCGATCGTACGCGCGGCCGTCGTATCCTTGCGGTTCGCATCTACACAAACGGCAGGATCAACCAGGCGCAGGAAGCGGAGGACGCTGACGCAGCCGCGCGCCTATAAGACGCGAGGCGTGGTATTGCGGGGACGGCAGCTCGGCGAAGCCGACCGAATCCTCACGCTCTTCACGTTCGAACGGGGGAAATTAGACGCGGTGGCAAAAGGCGTTCGCCGCCCACGCAGTCATCTAGCCGGACGCGTCGAGCTCTTCAACGAGTGCGAGTTCCTCATGCACCGCGGCCGTTCGCTCGAGGTGATCGTTTCAGCGGAAATTTTCCGCGCGCCATGGTCGCGGCTGGTCAAGCCCGAGCGCTACGCCGTCGCGGCGGTCGTCGCGGAGTTGATCGATGCATTTTGCGAGCTGGACCTTGCCCTTCCCGAGGTCTACGAGCTGCTGAGCGGTGCCATCGGCGCGATCGCTGCCTCGACGTCCCCGCGGACGTTATTGCCCCGCTTCTCGCTGAGGCTGCTCGAGATGCTTGGTTTGGCGCCGCCACTGACGAACTGCGTGCGCTGCGCAGCTCCTTTGCCGCCCGGTCCGGTCTGGCTCGACGCTGCCTCGGGCGGCGTTGTCGACGGCGCTTGTCGCGAACGCTGGCAAGAGCTTCCCGAGCTTCAAGAACGCGATCTTGCGAATCTGCGGGCGCTCGCCCAGCCCAAAGGCGGCGCAACGCGGGGCCGCCGTTGTGGCCACGCCGCGAGCCACGGCTGCCGTCGAAGAGCTCGTGGTGCACCATTTAGGTAAGCGTCCCAAAGCGCTTGCCCAGCTCGAGAGCCTCGGAGCGTAAAATTGCTGATGGCACTCGACGTCGGGAGTAGGCGCATCGGCATCGCTGTCGCCGATCCGAGCGGAACGTTCGCGTTGCCGCTCGCCACGCTGACCCGCACGAATCGACGCAACGATCTCGCGTCGATCAAGTGCTACCTCGATGACTACGGCGTCGATGAGCTCGTCGTTGGGGATCCGATCACCTTGGCGGGTGCGCGCGGAATCGCCGCTCGCGCGATGGATGCGTTCGTCGAAAGCCTGCGGGAAATCTTCGACGGCGCGATTCATCGCGTGGACGAGCGAATGACGACGGCGCAAGCGGTCAAGAGTCTCATCGCGGCGGATGTTCCGCGCCGCAAGCGGCGCGAGGTGGTCGATCGGATGGCGGCTGCGCTGATCTTAGAATCCTTTCTCGCACGCCGCGACGACTCGCGCGCGTGACGTCGGCTCGATACCTTGGTTCGGCGGTTGCTTTCCTTATTGTGCTCGGGGCTGCGGCGGCATGGCTTTGGTATGCGATCTACGTGGATCGCTCGCGTCCAGTAGCGGCGAAGCAAGTCGTGATCGATCGTGGTTCGACGTTTGGCGAGGCCGCGCGGGAACTCGAGGCGGCCGGCGTCATCGCGAACGTCACGACCTTTCGCTTCCTGGCGCGTTGGCGCGGTGTGGAGGCTGCGGTGCGGGCGGGCGAATATCGCTTCCCGGCGCATCTTACGCAGAGTGAAGTCCTCAAGGCGCTCGTGACGCAAGGCGCGCAGGTAGCCGCATGGGTGACGATTCCGGAAGGATTCACGGCAGCCGAAATAGCCGGGCGCTTGCAAAAGGAAGGCATCGGTGCATCGGAGCCATTCCTGCGTAACTTCACGCAACAGCACATCGTCGTCGATGGGACGCTACGAAAAGCCTCGAGGGCTTTCTTTTTCCAAGCACCTATCTGGTGCCGCTCGGAGCTTCACCGGAACAAGTCACCGCTCCGATGATCGCCGAGTTTTTCAAAGAGCTGCCGGCGGATGCGCGCGACCGCGGGCGTGCGCTGCACGTGACCATCCCACAGGCAGTCACCGTGGCGTCGCTCGTGGAGCGCGAAGCCAAAAGCGACAAGGACCGGCCGCGGATCGCCGAAGTGATCTACAACCGGCTTCGGCTCGGGATGCCGTTGCAGGTCGACGCTACGATCGAATATGCTTTGCCGGCGCACAAGAGCCAACTCTCGTACGCCGATCTGAAAATCAATTCGCCGTACAACACCTACACGCACGCGGGGCTTCCTCCCACGCCAATAGCAAATCCAGGCCTGCCGTCACTGGAGGCGGCGCTTCATCCGTCGAACGGCAACGATCTCTACTACGTCTATTGCGGGAACGGGCGGCACATCTTCGCCAACACCCTCGCCCAACACCGAGCCAACGTCGCCCATTGCTTAGGATCATAGAAGGGAGACTTCCGATGTCGAGGTCGAACGGCGCAAGAGAGAAGCGGCAGGCTCCGCTCGAGTTGAGCGACGTGCTCTACATACAAACGAACGCCGGCTCCGCGCTGGCGTTCGAGGTCGTCGGAATTCTCGAAGACCCCGACGACGGCGCGAAATACGCCGTGCTTCGCCACGAGTCGACCGGTCGAGATGAGGACGATTTCATCGTCACCGATCTGGACGGCAAGCTCCTCGAAGAGAACCGGCTCGCACAGGAAATTCTGGACGAATTCCTAGCGGTTTGCGAAAGCGACGACCACAGCGCGTCCGACGGGGAGACGAGCTGATTCGCATTCTTTTTCTTTCGGCAAGGGTCGGCGTCGGTCACGTTTCAGCCGCCAATGCTCTTGCAGCCGAGCTCCATGCGATCGAGCTCGGCGCTCAGACGCCGATCGTCGATTCGTATGAGTACGCCGCTCTCGTCGTCGCACGCGTGGTTTCGGACGGTTACCTCCGGATGGTCAAAACGATTCCGCAGATGTACCGATACATCTACGACCGTGCCGAACGAGCGACGGAGATCGGTCCGTTTCGTACTTGGGCGCATCAATTTACCGCGAGCAATCTACGCCCGCTGATGTTGCGCGAGAGACCGGACGGCGTGGTGTGCACGCACGCCTTTCCCTGCGGCGCAATGGCGGAATACAAGAACGAATTTGCCGACGCTCCGCCGGTCGTCGCGGTAGTCACCGATTTCGCCGTCCATGGCTTCTGGATTCATGCGAACATCGACCGTTATGTCGTAGCGACGGACGCGATGCGCAGCGCCTTGACGGCGCGCGGCGTTGCACGCGACGCAGTCTGCGTGACGGGCATTCCGGTGCGCCGGGAATTCGTCCCGTCCTCTGAGGCGCGAGCAGTCCTGCGCGAGCGGCTCGACCTGCCGAGCGACCGGTATGTCGTGCTTTTGATGGGTGGCGGCCTAGGGATCGCTCCAGTCGAGCGCATGCTCTATGCCCTCAAGAGCGTGGGCGTCCCGCTCGCGGCCGTCGTCGTGGCGGGACGGAACGCGCGAATCGAGCGGCGGCTCGCAGTCGCGGCGGAGCGCGTTAGCTTTCCAGTGCGCGCGGTACGTTTCGTCGACAACGTGTACGACTATATGCACGCGGCCGACGTCCTTGTAACCAAGCCTGGCGGCTTAACCACAGCCGAAGCCCTGGTCGCCCAGATTCCGATTGTGCTGTGCAAGCCGTTGCCCGGCCAGGAGGAGCGCAACGCTCGAGTGTTGGTTGAAGCCCGAGCCGCGGTGCGAACTCGCCGAGTGGAGGAACTGCCGGAGACCGTCGAGGCGATGCTTACCGACAGAACGCGACGCGAGCGCATGCTGGCGGCCGCTCGACGCTTGGGGCGACCGGATGCGGCCGCTGAAGCGGCCGCAATGATTGCACGACTCGTGCAATCACGAAAGGAGATTGTCGCTTGAACCTGCCGACCGCGCGATCTTATGCCGGCTGGTTAGCGCTCGTGCGCGTTCTGACCGGCGCGATCTGGCTGATTCACGCGGTGCCGAAGTTTGTGGACGGTGCGGCGTTTCTGCCCCCCAGCGGCTTTTTCACCACGTTTATCCAACGCGGCCTCGCAACGACGACCGGACCATACCGTGACTTTCTGGCGAACATCGTTGCGCCCAATGCGGGCGTTTTTGCCGAGCTCGTGCGCTTTGGGGAGCTGTTCGTTGGGATATCGCTGGTACTCGGTTTGTTTTCCCGAGTTGGCGGCTTTTTTGGAATCGTATTGACGCTGGACTACATGGCTGGACGTGGGGCCATTTGGACTCTCGACGGGTGGGGATCCCTTGACGCCGCAGTCGGCCTGCTGTCGGCAATAAATTTGGTCTTACCGACCGGGTTGATTGCCGGATTCGACGGTCTACGCGCTCCTCGCGTGCGTCGCAGGCCGGCGGTCGTTGCTGAGGTTGTTCCAGAGCGCCCGATGGATGGCCCTACCGCGCCACGGTGAACCCGGGGTCCTCGCGAAGCGTTCGTCACTGGCCAAGCGACCGTTCGGTAAAGAGGAGTCGCAGGGTCAAGGCGACGATGTAAGGAGTTCCTTCTGCACGGCCACGCGATCACTTGAAAGCCAGGGTGTTCTTCGTGACTCGACGCGTCATAGGGCTTCTCGTCGCATACGCTTGGCTTTCGGGCTGCGGCGGTCGCGCGAGCGGTCCGGCAAATGCAATCCCTCAGGCGCCGGCCGGATCGACGTCGCCGGCACGCGGCGTGAACCCCAACGAACTGCGCGAGCCTCCCGTCGTGCGTGCGGTGCACGGCGTCGTAAAATTCTCGCTCACGGCGAGTATCGATCCCTCAACCGGCATACCGTCCTTTGAATACGATCGCCAGCACGGCATAGCTCCGACGATTGACGTCGTGCCGGGCCAAACGTTCGAAATCGAGCTTGCCGACGATCTGCCGGCCCATGGCGGCATGGCCTCTTACGCAAACCTGCACTTTCATGGACTGACCGTGTCCCCGCGAGGCGATAGCGACAACACGCTGGGAATGCTTGCAAAGCCGGGCCAGCGGCTGCATTACGTCGTGCACGTTCCACAAAATCAAACCCCGGGGCTCTACTGGTACCACATGCACGTCCATGGCGAAACGAGTTATCAAGTGGGCGAATGGGGAATGTCGGGCGCGATCGTAATCGAAGGTCTGACCCGGCACCTCCCCGAGTTGGCGAGAATGAGGCAGCGTCTCATCATCGTGCGGGCAACGACGACCGATCAGAACGCCGCACGCGATGAGGATATCCAGGCGTCGCGTCCGTTCTTTGTCAATACGGCGCCCTGTACGTCCAAGGACGGCTTGATCGTAACGCTCAACGGGGCATCGCACCCGGAGATCACGGTTGCGCCCGGTGAGAAACAGTTTTTCCGCCTCGTCAACGCTACCGCTCATAAAACCCTGCGGCTCAACGTTGAGGGGGAAGCGGTCGAAGTGGTCGCGATCGACGGGTATGCGCTCGATGCCTACCCTGGAACTGCCCCGACTCTGCGCGAGTCGTCAGTCATCGTTCCGCCCGCCGGCCGCGCCGAGTTTGTCGTGACCGGGCCAAAGAGTGGTCACGCCAAGTTTCGGACGCTTTGTTACAACGCGGGGCCCGACGGCGACGCCGATCCCGCTCTGGACCTCGCCGACATCGTTGCGCCAAAGCATCATGAGGCCGGCGGCGATTTTGCTGCCCGTCCGCTTACCGTCGGCTCGCCGCTGCCGCAGAACGCCTACACGAGCGCGCTCCCCTCGCCGTCGCAAAAGCGCTTGGTCGTCTTGAGTGAAACCGGATACGGCCGAACCGCGGCCAAATTTTTCATCAACGGCAAGACGTTCAACATGGATTCGCCGCCGATGTTCGTCGTTCGGGTTGGCACGGTCGAGCAGTGGCACGTCGTGAACGTTACCGACGAAGTTCACGACTTTCACGTCCACCAGGTCCACTTTTTAGTGGAAAGTGCCGATGGGGTGAAGGTCGCGCACCCGCACTGGGCCGACACCGCAATCGTACCGCCTCGCTCGATGCGAGGAAGCAAGCGTGTCCCCGGCTCTATGCAGCTGCTCGTGGATTTTCGCGACCCGATCATTCGGGGCGAGTTCCTCTTTCACTGTCACATCATGGAGCACGAGGACGCAGGGATGATGGCAAAGATCGAAGCGATTTAACGATTTTTATGTTACGCAGCGCGGCGCGACGCTTACTTGCGTTTGCGATCGGATATGCTTGGGTCGCGGGCTGTGGCGGAACAGCCAGCGGGCCGATCAATCCGATCCCCAACGCCGCGGCGCCCGCCGGAGTGACGCTCCCTCGCGTTGAGACGGGCATTAACGAGCTTCCTGAGCCGCCGGTAGTAAAAGCGGTCAATGGGATCGCTAAGCTTTCACTGATCGTGAATGAAAACAACGTGACGGGTCTGCCCGAGTTCGAGTACGAGCATATGCGCGATGTCGCGCCCACCATCGATGTCAAGCCGGGAGAAACGATCGTCGTCGACGTGAAGGACGATCTGCCAAAAACTCCGCCTCCGGCGGCCTCGGCGCTGCAAGAGGACATCAATCTGCACTTTCACGGGTTGGGCGTATCACCGCAAAAACCGAGTGACGACGTGCTCACGGTTCTCGGCAAGCCCGGTGGAAAGCTGCATTACGTCGTGCACGTTCCTAAAACTCAAGAGCCGGGACTCTACTGGTACCATCCGCACGTGCACGGGGAGACGAGCTATCAGGTTGGTACGAGCGGGATGTCGGGTGCGATTATCGTTGAAGGACTCACGCGTCATCTACCCGGCCTGGCCGGCATGAAGCAGCGCCTCATCATCGTGCGGGCGACGGGACGCGGAGGCGAAGCTGCAGCCGCTACGGAGATGAGCGACGATGGGATGTCGGAGCGCAGCGAAGTCTCCGCCCGGACGCCGATGCGACCGCAGGGTATCAACACCGCTCCCTGTACGACCCCCGACGGCCTCAAAGTAACGCTCAACGGCGTCTCTCACCCGCTCATAAGCATCGCTCCGGGCGAAAAACAATTCTTCCGAGTCGTCAACGCGACTGCTCATAAGACGCTTCGGCTCAACGTTGAAGGAGAACGAGTGGAGTTGGTGGCCGTCGACGGCTTCGCGTTGGATACCTACCCGAAGACTCCGCCCACCGTCATGGAATCGTCGGTGATCATTCCTTCGGCCGGCCGCGCGGAGTTCGTGGTGACTGGACCGGCGAGCGGTCGCGCGAAGTTCCGCACCCTCTGTTACGACTCCGGTCCGAACGGTGACCCCGATCCCGCCATTTGGCTCGGCGACCTCGTCGCGCCCAAGCACCGCCAGAATGGCGGAGATTTCTCGAAACGCCCGCTTACAGTCGGTGCGTCGCTACCACAGAACGTCTACACGACGAACCTTCCGCCGCCGTCCGCTCGACGTTTGGTCGTCTTTAGCGAAAACAAGTACCCGCGTTTCTTCATCAACGGCAAATACTTCTCGATGCGTTCGCCGCCGATGTTCGTGGTTCACGTTGGCACCATGGAGGAGTGGCATGTCGTAAATGTGAGCGAAGAGATTCACGATTTCCACATCCATCAGCTTCACTTTTTGGTCGAGAGAATCAACGGCGTAAAGGTTGCCCATCCATACTGGGCGGACAGTGTCATCGTGCCCCACCGCTCGGTTATAGGCGGCAAGAGCACGCCAGGGTCGCTCGTATTGCTGATGGACTTTCGCGATCGGATCATCCGCGGCGAGTTTGTCTTTCACTGCCACATCCTCGATCACGAAGACCGAGGCATGATGGCGAAGATCGAGGCAATCTAGGGTTGTTGGCCGCCCATGCTGATCGTTATCGCCTTGCCGCGAGAAATCGGATGGATTACCTTGAGAGCCTTGCCTCCAGCCGGATACGCCCAGAGAACGATCGAGTGGAACGGCGTTGAAACCATCTCGTCGCCTTGGATCCAGGAGTTGCCTGCATCCCGTTGGGACCAGTTGTGGAATCGGATCGTGCTGACGACCTTCCCAGTCGTCCGCGAAAGGTGCAACCGGAAAATCCGTTCGGGTATATTTTCGCGATTATGCTTTGAATAATCGAAGGATTCCAGCGCAAAATTCTTTCCGTCCCATTGAACGTGCGCGACTCCACCGAGCGTCTTGGCGAGAGTTATTTCGACGAATCGAGCCTTGCCGGCCACGAGCTCCGCAGCGACGTTACCGCCGCTGGTGGCCAAGAGGTTGCCGTGATCGTCGTACCCCGCTTGTGGATTGGCTCCAAGCGCGCGGGTGAAGTAGACCTTCGGCGTGCCTGCCGCTTTGCGATAAATCGCAACGCTCGGCTCGAAATCTGCGCTGTTTTGAAGCGTCACGGCCAGATTGCCGGTCGTTGGGTCGCTCGAACAAGCGACTGGAACGTCGTGCTTGGGGGTCTGGAGGGCCGCGATCGGCTTGCTGCTCCCGTGAGGGTACTCGAAGACGTACCCGGCATCGTGGCCCGACGCCGCTTCGGTGAGCGCGATGAAGACGTTTCCTTTCAAATCAGAGCACATGGCGCTCACCAGGCCCGGCACCTTGAAGCTTCCTTTATGATGCGCCTGCGGAAACGTATAGGTATTGACCGTATTGCGGCCGGCAACGTACATCAGATCGTCGCTGGCCGCGTCGCGGCCAAAGCTGGTCGTGCCACGCTGGAGGGAGCTCAGGGGATTAAACGACTGGGTCGAGCCGCACGAGAAAAGCATACTTGCAACGGCGCAAAGCCACAATGCGCGGCACGCGCTACGGATCGTTCCCATCAGGGCGCTCATTCGCGAGCAGCCTAATGCGCCCTGGGCGCGGGGCGATGGCTAGGAGTTTTGAGCGCTCCCACTGGTGACCGGTGACTTGAAGCGAAGCTCCAAAACGGTGCCGGCCGGCACCGAGATGTCGGTTTTCAACGACTGCGAGAGGGCGTAGCCTCCGGCCGCGCCGAGAAGCGCTCCGTGCCTGCTCCCGGTGCGCTTGGCAACCTGACGACCGGCGATCGCACCACCGATCATCAGGCCGATCGTTCGGAGGTGGTGCGACTTTGGTGAAAAGGCTCGCAGCGTTATCAGCTGTACGTCGACCGGTGCTTTGGTGCCGTCCGGCATGCGAATGTCGTCGAAAACGATCGTCATCTTCGGATTGCGCATCGGCCCGGCGGATTGAACGTCTTCGAGGTGACCGTCGATGACGGCACCCTTGAGCGCCGAATCGCTCGATCGTGTTTCGGCGATGGACAACGTGTCGCCGCCCTTGCTTGTCTTCGACGCGATCGGCTGCTCGAGCTTCCCGTAGTAGACCGTGCCTGCCGAGACCACCGTCGCGCCGCCCGACGCGCTTTGGCCGGCACCGGCACTCTGGGTCGTGACGTTGGCCGCATGATGGGCGCATCCCGCAAACAAGATGAAAGCCAAGCAACTCCGTACGAGAACTCCCGGCAACCGCTGGTTCTGCGTCAAGTCTTCATCACTCATAAGTGGCAGAGAGCTTTCCCTGAATAGGCGGTTTTGTCACCTTCTCGATCGCATCAATGTGATGGTGTGGTGCGCGCGAAGGATCGCGCTCGGAGGTGGTCGCAACCCATCATCAAACGGTGTTGAGTTGAGCGCGGAGAGATGGCCGAGCGGCTGAAGGCGGCGGTTTGCTAAACCGTTATACGGTGTAAAGTCGTATCGAGGGTTCGAATCCCTCTCTCTCCGGATTTTCGCCGCCACCTCGATTCATTGCCGAGCCGTCGCTTCGCGCAGCCGGCGAGCACCATCTCGTTCGCATGAGCGAGTTTGAGGCTCATCGCATCACCACAGCGGAGGGGTTTCAAGCTCAGACGCAAAGCCTTCGCTAAGATCGAACGAGCGGTCGTAGCTCAATTGGATAGAGCAACAGGCTACGAACTTGTAGGCTGGGGGTTCGAGTCCCTCCGACCGCGATTCTTCCCCATACGCGCGGCTTATTCGGAGTCGACTGGCTCGTCCGAAGGCGGTTCTTGAACGAAGTACGACGCGGGATATTTAGATTTGAACGGCGTGAACCTGCGGGGCGGCTGCGTAAAGTCGAAGCTGTCGACGATGCTGTTAGCGCGTTCGTCCGTATAGCCGGCCGATGATGGCCCGATGTACGGAAGAGTGAAGGCTTGTTCGATGAACCGCAAGATGCTTCCATACTCGTATCGCGTGTGGGAAATGTACCCTCGCGCTGACTGCCCTTTTTTAGCGTACGGGGAAATGATCAAACATGGAACGCGTATCGCTAGACCGCGAAAGTCGAGTTGAGGTGGCGGCGCGTTGTCGAACCAGCCTCCCCAGTCGTCCCAAATGACGACGATCGCCGTGGATTTCCAATACTTGCTCTCGCCGATCGCATTTACGATCGACGTCACCCAGGACGGACCCTGTATCGCTATGTGCTCCGGGATGATCGGAGTCCTCGTGGCTCGGCGTAACCCAGTTGACCGATGCCAGTTGTCCGGACTGGATGTCTGTCAAGACCCTCGTCTGAGGTGCGATGATATCGGCGTTCCAATCCTGGCCGTAGCGAACGTAGGATATCGCTTCAAACGGCGACCAGATTCCGGCATTGAGATGCTGCGTTACGTAATATTTCCAAGGTATTTTAGCGCCGTCGAGCACTTGCGCCATCGTGTTGAACTGCGTGAAACACGGGAACGGCCCGTTTCCGCGACCCACCTTCCGGTGTGAGTTCACCGTCGAGCTCTTCGTACCGGGCGGCGAGTCGCAGTCGTTGGGTGTGTGGGTCGGGTAATTGACTTGAGCGACCGCTGGGGCTGATATTATCGGTGCCGGCTACCGCTGTAAGATGGGCCGTATAACTTCCGCCGAACTCCGTAGGAAACATGGCATCGGCGAGGACGTATTGCTCCGCCATCGCCCAGTAGGGCGCAACTTGCGATCGCTCGACATAGGCATACGCGGCGTAGTTGCCGTGCGGTCCTCGGTGGAATCCGTCCATGGCGCCCTTGTGGTATCCGGTGATGGCAGCTTGCCAGTAGTGTGGCAGGTTCGAGTTTGTTTCAAAAGTGGTCTGATGCAGACGCACCCTTACACGCTTGTGCCCGAGCTTTTGTGAGTAGCCGAGCATAGGAGCATTGGCCCCGGGAAATCCTGCGAAAAAGTTCTCGAAGCTCCGGTTTTCCTGAATGATGACGACGACGTGCTTGATGTATTTGCTCGCGGGATTTCCCGTCGATGGCGCCGCCATCGCGGATTGCGCGGCCGACGGAAGCCCATTCTCGACCGACTGCACGCCGGAAGAACAGGCGGCGAGGAAGCCCAGCGATGCAAGGGTGATCAGACTCCTGGCGAACATGTATTCGTCCTTCTGCTGTTTTTTTGCATACCCTATGGCAGCGCCCGCTCTGCCGAATGGCACGGTTGTCGTAACGACGGGGTCTTGCTATACTGCGGTGTCGAATCGGTGCAGCTGGCACTGTGCGGCTCGGTAGCTCAGTGGTAGAGCAGGGGACTCATAAGCCCTTGGTCGTAGGTTCGAGTCCTACCCGAGCCAGAAGAAATAAAGGCTAGGTGGTATGTCCATGTCGACGATTCCGTGCGATTTCTGCCCTCATCCGGTCGATCGCGGCCAGATGGAAGAAATCGAGATCTCGCATTACGTGCCGGACAGCTCCGGCGAAGATCTCGCCTACGCGCGAACGTACTTTTTTGGCCATCCCGATTGCGTGCGGAAGTTTTACCGTACGCTCGTCGATCATAAGCTCGATCTCTTCAAGCACATCCCGAGCGCTGGATCGCCGCCCGACGCTCCACGCTAAGACCACCTCTCCGTGCGCCCGTAGCGTAGCTGGATAACGCACAGCCCTCCGAAGGCTGGGATCGGGGGTTCGAATCCCTCCGGGCGCGCGCCTCTGACCGCAATGGGTAAGCTAAGGCCATGCACCAAAATGATACGACGTCTTCGCTCCGCTTCGGTTATAGCGAATTCACGACCTGGCCGTGGTCCTTTCGAAGATGACCTGCGAAAATACCCGGAGCACGGAGCTAACGTCATCGAGATCTGCGAATTCAAGCTCGCTCATCACGATTACGCGCGGCTCGAAGACCTGCAAAGACATTCGCTCGTCCCATCCTCAGTCCAAATGCAGGTCCACTCAATTTTCGTCGACTCGATGGCGAACAAGCCGAACGATCCGCAAGATCGCATAGCGACCATGAAGGATGCGATCGCTCGCACCGCTCCCTACATCCCAACTGGGACGCCGTTCATCGTCATCACGGGCGTTCCGCCCGAAGGCAACTTTCGCAAAACGGTGGATCGCACCGTTGAAGCGCTCAAGGAACTGGGAGACTTCGCGGCAGAGCGCGGCATGCGCATCGCCTTCGAACCCTTGAGTCCGGTGAACATTCATACCGACACGGCCGTGTGGTATTTGGATCAAGGGCTCGAAATCGTCGAGCGAGCGGCGCAGCCGAACGTCGGCATTTGCGTGGACACCTGGAACGTTTGGCAAACGCCCAGGTTGGACGAAGTCATCGCGCAATGCGCAAAGCGGATTTTCGTCGTTCAGCTCAGCGACTGGAAGACGCCGCGGTCCACAGCCGACCGTTACACCCTGGGTACGGGAGAAATTCCTCTGGCGACGATCGTCCGAGCGATTCGTGAGACCGGATATGAAGGCCCATGGGTGGTCGAGATCCTTTCTTCGTTGCACCTCGAAGGATCGTTATGGAAGCGCGACCTCAACGACGTTTTAGAGGAGAACCGCCAGGCATTCGAACGGCTCTGGCAAGAGACGAGCCTTGCGCTTGCGCCAGTATGAGCGAAGATGAAGCTCATCTTCGCCGGGCGCTGCAGCTTGGCGCGCAAGCGGCCTATGACGGCGATGTCCCGATCGGCGCCGTACTCGTGAGCGGCGATCTGATTCTCGAGGCAAAGAATGAAAAGGAGGCGCGCGCGGATCCAACGGCTCATGCCGAGATGACGTTGTTGCGCGAAGCGGCGCGGCGCCGGGGGGCGTGGCGTCTGTCGAATGCGACCATATACGTCACGAAGGAGCCGTGCCTCATGTGCGCCGGCGCGATGATTGCCGCACGAATCAAGCGGCTCGTCTACGGAGCGCGCGATCCGAAGGGCGGCGCGGATGGAAGCGCGTTCGACGTATTGCGATCGTCGAGAACGAATCACCGCGTCGAAGTTACGGCCGGAATCTTGGAGGCCGAAAGTGCGGCGCAGCTGCAGCAGTTTTTTCAAAAGAGACGCGCAAAGGCGCAAGAAGGTATAACGGGTGAGCCATCCCAACCCACCCCTCCGGAGAGGTGGTCGAGTGGTTGAAGGCACCCGCCTCGAAAGCGGGCGAACGTGTTGAGCGTTCCGTGAGTTCGAATCTCACCCTCTCCGCCAGTCGGTTGCGCGATGCTCGAACTGCGGAACGCTCAACAGTGGAGCGAGCGCAGCGAGCGAACGGCAAGAACTTTGGGGCCCCCGCGCGGCTTGCCGCGTGGGGTCCGTTCCGTGAGTTCGAATCTCACCCTCTCCGCCAGTCGGTTGCGCGATGCTCGAACTGCGGAACGCTCAAACAGTGGAGCGAGCGCAGCGAGCGAAACGGTACTCCCCGCCAGTTTATTCGGCGAGCGGAAGCTCGACGATGAAGCGCGAGCCTGCGGGGCTGCTATCAATCGACACCGTGCCGTGGGCGCGCTCGACGGCGCGCTTGACGATTGCGAGACCGAGGCCCGAGCCGGGAACGTCGCGTTGCGCGCCGCGATAGAATCGGTCGAAGACGCGCGCCGCATCGGTCGACGGTATGCCAGGGCCGTGATCAGCGACTTCTATAACCGCGGTCGAGTCGCGGGAGTCGACGCGCACCTGGATCTCGCCTAAACCGTATTTTACCGCATTGTCGGTCAAGTTGGTCACCACGTAGCCGAGCTCCGTCGGATCGATTGCCGCGAGGATTCCGGCGTGCGTCGACATCGCGAATTGCCGCTCGGGATGCGCGTCGGCAATCGGCGCAACCAAATCGGCGACGAGTGTGCCAACGTCAATTGGCGTCACGGAATCGGCAGGCTCCGCGCCCTCCCACCGCTCGAGCAAAATGAGCTTATCGATCAACGAGCCCATGATACGGCTCTGGTCGTTCATCGTATCGAGGATGCGCTCACGATCGCCTGGGCTGTCGAAGCCGCCGCGGCGCAGGATTGCGATGAATCCTTGGACGACCGTCAGTGGAGTGCGCAGCTGATGGCCCGCGTCGGCGATGAACTGACGCATCGAGGTGTTGGCACGATCGCGCGCCCCAAACGCACGTTCCATCTGCTCGATCGCGCCGTTATATGCAACGGCCAGCGACCCGAGCTCGTGCCGCTCATCGGCGGCGATCAATTTGCGGCGTAAGGTCCCCCGACGCAAAGCGTTGCAACGCGGCCGTCACGTCGTCGAGCGGCCGCAACGCCTGTCTCGTGAGAGCGCGAGCGATGAGAATACCGCATATGACCGCAAGCGCGAGCGTGATGAGGAGCGGTAAGAAGAAGGAGCGCACGGTCGACACGAGGGTCGCGTCGTTGCTCTTAACGATGATGTAGAGATTTCCGATGTGCGCGAATAGCGATTGAAGGCCGAATGCGGTTGCCAAGCCGAGAATCACCCGCGCGAAAGGGCCCAAACCGCGGGGGTCTCCGGTAAGATCGCCACGGCTACGCTCCGTTACGACGGGCCGCGGATCGGCGCGGTGGAGGCGGTAGACCGCCACCCGAGTGTTTGCGTCCAGAAAGACTATCTCACTGCCCGTCCCAAGAAGCAGCGACGCGGCGAAGTCGCCGCCGGCCCGGGCGTTTGGCAGTGGTGTGGCCCGTGCGAGAGAGGCTCGAAGCTGCGTCATGGTGCCGGTCAACTCGTTGGAGAGCGTCCGTATATAAAAGCCGAACGCGAGAAGCGCGCCGGCACAAGAGCAAGGCGGCAAGCACGAGCGAAATTTCGACTGCAGCGAGAGTTTGAATCCGGCGGGCGAGTCGTGTCGTCATGAGGTCGTCGCCCGCAGCGAATATCCCGCGCCGCGTAGAGTTTGAATGAGCTTGACGCGCTCGCCGCTATCGAGCTTTGCGCGCAGAAAGGAGACGTACGTTTCAACGGTATTGGGAATGACGTCTCGATCGACGCCCCACACAAGGTCGAGAAGCTGGGAACGCGTGAGCACGTCTTCGGCGTGTTCGGCGAAGACCCGCAGCAGGTCGAACTCGCGAGGAGAAAGTTCGATGCGTCGGTTTCCTCGATAGACCGTGCGAGCCGCTGGGTCGATGCTGAGATCGGCGTAAGTGAAGGTTTCCCGCTGCTCGATCCGCGGGCGGCGCAGCAGCGTGCGAAGGCGCGCCACGAGTTCCTCCAAATCGAACGGTTTGCCGACGTAATCGTCGGCTCCCGCCGAGAACCCCGCGACCTTTTCCGTGATTTCGGTGCGAGCGGTCAGCATGACGACGGGAGCCGTGGTCAGCCTTCGGATTTCCGGCAAAAGCGTGAGACCGTCCGTGCCGGGCAACATAACGTCGAGCACGATCAGGTCCGGCGACCAGGCGCGCAGGAGAGGGAGAGCGGCCGATCCCTCGGCGACGCTGCGCACGGAAAACCCGGCTTGCTCGAGTCCGTACTCGAGAAGTTCCCGCAGTGCTCGTTCGTCGTCCACCACAAGCACGCGCGCCGGTTTTGCCGAAATCATTCTCAGACTCACTCCAGGACTAAAAAGCCACGCTTTCGCTACAATCGGGCCAGCAATGAAAAGTAGGGGCGCCCTTTCGCGACGAGTCTTCTGTGCCGTTCTCGCAATCCTATCGTGGAGCGGCTGCGCTCGCCACCAGAGGCCTGCCGCGGCACCCCCACCCTACGTCGAAACGACGGTGACGACCTACGGCGCGATCGAGCCGGCCCGCCAGTTGGCGGGCGTGGTCGCCCCCTATCAAAACGTTGCGATTCAGAGCACCCTGGCCGAGCCGGCTGACGCCGTCTACGTGCGCGAAGGGGATGTCGTGCATGCGGGCGAGCTATTGGCCCAGCTCGACACCTCCGACTTGCAAGCCCAGCTTCAATCGGATCTCGCAACCGCAAACAGCAACCACGCCAGCACCGTGCACACGGTCTTCCAAGGCTCCCTCTCGATCGCACAGGGCGTCGACACGCTGCGCACCGACGAAGCCGCCGTCGGTCAAGCGCAGCAGACACTCGCTAACGATCAGCGGAACCTCGGCCGCGATCAAAACTTGCTGGCGCAAGGCTACGTCTCGCAGCAATCCGTCGACGCGCAGCTAACTCAGGTGAAAAACGATCAACAAGCCCTGAATTCTGCCAACGCCAACTTGGCGTCGGCGAGATCTACAGTGCAGGCGAACGGCAGCATTTCCGGCCAAGGCTTACAGGCTTCGGCAGTGCAGCAGTCGGCGGCGCAAGAGAAGGTCGCGCTGGCTCAGGCGGATCAAGTTCGCGTCCAAATCGCAAAAGCCGCGATCGTGTCGCCGATCGAAGGCGTGGTCGTCAACCGTAACATCAATCCCGGAGAGTATCCTGGCTCGCGAGAGCTTTTCACGCTCCAGCAAGTCAATCCGATCTACGCGGTACTTCACGCGTCGAGCGAAGAAGTTGCGCGTATCGAAAACGGGGCTCCGGCCACGGTGACCGCGGCGGACCTCACCGGCACGGTTCGCTTCACCGGCCATGTCACCGGCGTGCTCAACGAGATCAACCCTGGATCGACCGACTTTCAAGTCAAAATTCTGCTTGCGAATCCTCAGCAAAAGCTACGTCCGGGAATGGTCGTTCAAGGCAACGTTGCAACGCTTCCCATAGCGGGTGTTCGCGTTCCGGTTGCGGCCTTCACCGACGACAACCACGACGCGGTAATGATCGTGCAGCCGGACGGCACGATTAAAACGACCAAAGTGGCCGAGGCCGGCACCGATGGAACGACGTCGGTCGTCACCGGCCTGGGCGTGGGAGCCCGTCTCGTCCGCAACGGCCAGATGAGCCTGGGTGACGGCGAGAAAGTCTCCTACCGCCAGTGAAATTCAGCCTCACCCGGCTCTTCATCCAGCGGCCGACTCTGGTCTTCGTCATCGTCGCTTTGATGATCTTCGGCGGCATTCTTTCGACCGTCACGATCGTTAAAGAGCTTTACCCAGACATTTCGCAGCCGACCGTAACGATTCGAGTCGACTACAACGGCGCCTCGGTGACCGAAATGCGGGATAATATCGTCCAGCCGATCGAGCAGAGTCTCGCCGGCACGGCCGATCTCCAAACCGTCAATTCAGTCGTCCAGCAAGGATCTGCATCGATCAGCGCGATCTTCGATATCAGTTCGGACACGGCCACCGACTTGGCGCTCTCGAATAAGGCGATTCAGGCTTCGGAGAAATACCTCCCGACAAACATTACGCCGCCGACAGTAAATCTCTACGATCCCACCCAGTCGGTCGTAGTAACCCTTGCAATCTATTCGCGGAAGCTTTCCCTTTCACGGCTCGCTTTATACGCTCAGAACGTCATCGCGCCGCAGCTCGAGCAAGTTCCGGGGATTTCTAACGTTAACGTCGGAGGACTCGTTACGCCGGCCTATGAGGTCGTCGTCGATCCGGTTCGGCTTGCGGCGGCGAACCTTACGCTCAACGACGTCATCAACACGCTGCAGACGGATAATCAGAGAGTTCCCGGAGGCTTCGCCTACGAGCCGAACCGTCAAACGACGATCGACGTCCGAGGCGACATCCAAAGTTTAGATACCGTTCGCGACCTCGCAGTCATTCCTGCCGGAAGCACGACCGGTGCCTCCGCCATCGCAACTTCGACGGGAACTCAAGTCCAAAACTATGTCAGCGGGCTTTCCGGCCTTGCAGGCGTCGTGGATCCATGGACCGCCAGCAATGCCGTCGTCCGCATCGGGGACATCGCAACCGTCACCGAAGGGTACGAGCCGCGCCTGCAATTCGCGCAGATTAGCGGCCGGGCCGGCCTCTTCATGCAGGTGCAAAAATCCGCCACCGGTAGCGAGGTCGAGGCCTCGAACAACGTGTTACGCGCGTTGCCCCAAATCGAGCGCCAGTTCCCGTCGATCTCGTTTCGCGTCATCAACGTGCAATCGAAGTTTACGGGACAGCAGATCACTATAGTGACGCGGACGCTCATGCTGGCAATCCTGCTCACGGGCGTCGCGATGATTTTTTTCCTGCGTTCCTGGCGAAGCGCCATCGTCGTGTGCGTCTCGATCCCCACCTCGCTGGCGATTGCGGTGACCGTGATGAAGATGATGCATCTTACCATCGACACGATCTCGCTGCTGGGGATGTCGCTGGTCATCGGAATACTCGTCGACGACTCGACCGTCGTGCTTGAAAACATCGAACGCCACTTTACCGAGCTCAAGCAACCGCCGAAGGAAGCGGCGGTGCAAGGCCGCGAGGAAATCGGCGCCGCAGCGGTCGTCATTACGCTGGTCGACGTAGTTGTCTTTTTGCCGATCGCCTTCATTCAAGGTCAGGTCGGGCGTGAAATCGCCGAGTTCGCGATCGTCGTTGTGATCGCCACCCTCACGTCGCTCTTTGTTTCGTTCACGATAACGCCGACGCTCGCCGGCCTGTGGGCTTTACGCTCCCACTGGAAGCCGTGGAGAGTCGTCGATTGGTTCGGGCGAAAGTTCGATGACGCCAGAACCTGGTACACACAGCGCGCGCTGCCTTGGAGCTTGGATCACGGGAGGCTCGTCGCGGTGTTCTGCGCCGGGACGTTCCTGCTGGCTCTCGCGATGGTGGGCTTGGGAGCAGTGGGGGAAGAGTTCATTCCACCAGTCGACCGCGGCGAGATATTTATCCAGCTTATTTATCCGATCGGCACGCCGATTGAAACCGTCGAGAAAGGTGTCTTCGGACTGCAGAGTAAGGTCTTGCGTACGCCCGACGTCTTCGCCAACACGGCGGTGGCGGGCGCCTATGCGGCCTCATTCGGCGGCTTCGTATCGCAAAGCAACGTCGGGCAAGTCCATGTCTGGCTCAAGGACGAGCCCTCCCATCCGACCAGCTATTGGGTGACGCAGTTCGGGAAAATCGCGAGGCAGTATTTGCCTTCGTACGTGCAGGCGGTCTCCGTTCCGTCAACCGCCACGTCGGGTGGAAACGCGCAACCCATAGACTTTCTCGTCACCGACGTGACGGGCGGTGATCCTACGCCGTATGCGCAAAAAGTTACGAACCTCTTGCGTACGGTTAAGGGTGCGACGAGCGTGAACAGCACGGGCACACAACTCGGTCCGGAGATCTCGATCGAGTTCGACCGTAATAAGGCGCAGGCCGTCGGCGTCGATCTTGGCCAGGCAGCCCAAGCCGTCGGCGCGGCCTTCGGCGGCAACGTTGCGACGCAGTTCGAAACGACGGCCGGCATCGAGCAAGTGCAAGCAATTTATCCGCAGTCGTATCGAACCAGCCTCGACCAGCTCAAATCAGTCACCGTGCGATCTTCGAACGGAGGCATCGTCTATCTCGGCGACATCGCCCGATTCACCTCCACGCCCACCGCGCCGCTGATCACGCGCACCAATCGTAACAACGTCATTCACGTGGATGCCAACTATCTGCCCGGCTCGTCGCTTTCGGGCGTCGAAAACGGCGTGCTCAAGCGGCTTCCTTCGCTGCATCTGCCTCCGAATATCGTCGTGCGGCCGGCGCCGCTCGGACAACAAGACTTCATGCACCAGACGCTGGTCGGCATGGGCTTATCGATGGTCATATCGGTGATCCTGGTATACCTGCTGATGGTTGCGCTCTATAATAGCTACCTTTCGCCCTTCATCATCATCTTTTCGGTGCCCGTGGCAGCGATCGGCGCAATCGGCGCGCTCTTCATCACCGGTCGGACGCTCAATCTCTTCTCGCTCATCGGCACCATTCTGCTTATCGGCATCGCGACCAAAAACGGCGTCCTCTTGGTCGACTACGCCAATACCTTGCGATCCCGTGGGTTCGATAAGCTTTCGGCCATCAAAGAGAGCGCACACACGCGGTTTCGGCCGATCATCATGACGAGTTTCTCGGTCGTGGCCGGCAACATTCCGCTCGCGGTTGCCTTCGATCCGGGATCGTCGTCGCGGTCGAGCCTCGGCATCGTCGTGATCGGCGGCGTTCTCAGCTCGCTCGCGCTTACGCTGCTGCTCATTCCGAACGTCTACATGTGGGTGGCTCCCAAGGATCATCCGTCGACCAATGGCGAGGCGCAGCCGGGACCGGAGCAGTTGAAGCTGCAAGCGCAGACGATTCCCCAGCCGCAGCGCGCGTAGTTCCTCCTAGCCTGAAATTCAGGGCGATGGGGATGCCGTCGGCATAGGCGTTCCGGCCAAGCGTGGGTCGGGCGGTTGGGTCGGAAAAGCGATGTCGCTAAAGGTGATGTCGGCGATGATTTTATAGGTCAGGAATGCGACGTGCATCGTTTGGCTAAACGTGCCGTGCACGATCACCCAGTGCCCGTCAATGACCGAGTACTCCAGCGAGATCGCTTCGTCGCCTCCCCCCGCTACGCGCATTTCGATGCGCGAAGGCAGCCCGCTGGAGGCATCTTCGACGACTTCGGAAGGATATATGCCCTGTTGCACGCGTGGGGTCGGCTCGATCAAGAGATGCAGCGCAGCATCGGTCGAATCGCTTGCGTAACGAGCGGCCCAATAGCTATTGTAAGGAACGACGGCGTTCACGCTGGGATCGGTATCGGGAATCGTCAGATAAAACGGTGCGCCGCGCTGCAACGTGATGTCGACACGCTTGAGATTGGCAAAGTAACCGAATTTGAAGTTTGAAAGCGGGTCAAAATAGGCGACGATTGGAAAGGCCTGACCGGTCCGTTGACCGCCGTTCGGCAGATCCTTCATCACCGCGAGATCGTCGGCAACCCGCACCGCGATAGAGCGATCGATGTCCTGCGCGCGCCCCAGAGTCGGCGCGCTCACGTGCGTGTGCTCCAGGTAGGTCATGTAGATTGGAGGGTGAGCTTCATAAAACGCGCTCGTTCGGTTGATTAATAGCGCGAAGGCGAGATCGGCGGTCATCATCCAGCGACCTCGCTTCGCCGGCGGGAAGCGAAGTACCGGTCCGTTAACATTGCTTGCAATGGTCATCGAAGTAAACGAACCGCTGATCGCGCGGGTGGTCGAGCTGCGGCGTGCGATCCACCGGCGGCCCGAACTCGGTTTCGAGGAATATGAAACGTCCGCCCTCGTCGAGCGCGAGCTCGACGCGCTCGGTATCGAGCACCGTCGCGCGGCAAAAACGGGAGTTGTCGCGCGCATCGATGGCGATGCGCCCGGGCGTACCGTCGCTTTGCGCGCAGACATGGACGCATTGCCGATCGGAGAGCAAAGCGGGGTGCCATTTGCATCCGAGGTCGAGGGCAAGATGCACGCATGCGGGCACGACGCTCACACCGCAATGCTCTTGGGGGCGGCGCGTCTGCTCGTCGGGATGAAAAAACGGCTGGCAGGAAGTGTCGTGCTCATCTTTCAGCCGGCGGAAGAAGGCCCGGGCGGCGCTTTGCCGATGATCGAGGAAGGCGTTCTCGAGAACCCGTCACCTCAAGCGATAGCGATGCTGCACGTCGATTCGAGCTTGCACGTGGGAACGGTCGGGATCTCTCCGGGCGCCGTCAACGCCTCCGCCGACGAGTTTTATCTTACCGTCCGGGGAAGCGGCGGTCACGGCGGTTATCCGCACAGCGCAATCGACGCGATCCCGGCGTCGGCAGCGATCGTTCTTGCTTTACAGAACGTGGTGGCTCGCGAAATCGACCCCTTAGAGAGCGCCGTGGTAACTGTTGGAACCATCGCCGGCGGCTACCGCAACAACGTAATTGCGGACACCGTCGAGCTGGGAGGAACCTTGCGCGCGCACGATCCCGTTTTACGCGACGAGCTGGAAGCGCGCGTCCGCCGAATCGTGGGCGGCGTCGCGGGTGCCTATAACGTCGAAGTCGACGTGCGCGTCGTGCGAGGCTATCCCCCGGTGCACAACGATGTGGCGCTTGCCGAGCGCTTCGCGAGATACTTGCGCGAGCGCAGCGATCTACGCGTCGAGGCATCTCCGGCGACGATGGGAGCGGAGGATTTTGCGTACTTTGCTCAGCGCGTGCCCGGTCTTCTGATTCGACTCGGCGTGCGCAGCGACGCGTCCGGTGCAGTACATCCGGGGCACAGCCCGCAGTTTCGAATCGACGAAACGGCCTTGCGCTTCGGCGTGATGACGCTCGTGGCGTTCGTTACCGGAGCGGATATTTTGTGAAAGGATACGATTCCCAGGCCTACAGAATAGGCGTTTCTATGATTGTCACCGAGGATGCAATTGGACCCGGGATGCAATCGCATCGCGCAAGCCTCAATCTCGATTGTCGCGCGGAGGACGCATTCGCGCTGCTTTGTGCCGTCGAGAAATGGCCCGTTTGGCTTTCATTCCTGCGCAGCGTGCGGCGCGCCGACTCGCAGCCCCGGCTCGGCCTCGGCAGCGAGATCGTCGTTCGCTCGTGGCTGCCTGGGGAGAAGGAAGAGCTCTACGAGGTTGACGGCTTCATCACGAACTATCGGCTCTCGTTGGTTGGCGCATACTCATTGCGTCGGCGTCTCGAGTTCCGAATCGAGCGCCGCACTACGTGTTCGAAGCTCCACGCTCGGCTCGACTATCCGGCTTATCACGGCCGGCTCGGAACGCTGCTGGACCGCTGGCAACGCGGTCGCCGCGTCGCCAGCGCGCTTGACGACTCGCTCGTCCACTTCAAGGGCCTCGTCGAATACAAGCGGGACGCAACGATTCTCGCCGACTTCTAGTGAGGCGTGTCCTAGCAGTCATTGACCGGGAGTGCTAACGAGACTATACTCTGATAATGCCGCTTTACGATTACGCCTGCCCGCAGTGCGGCCGAGTATTCGAGGTCCGGCACGGATTTGACGAAGGTTACGGGCAGCCGTGCGAAGCTTGCGGCGGCCCGTTGCGGCGCGTCTTCAATCCCGCGCCCGTGCTCTTTAAAGGCTCGGGATTTTACGTGACCGATTCCCGCCGCGGGAAGGGCTCGAGTAAGACCGACAAGTCAAAAGATGAGCCTGCTGCAACGAGTCGCCCCGCCAAGGCAGACGAGGCGCCGGCGAAGGGGTCGAAAACCTCCGACACCTCGGACTCGGCCGCTTAGCCTCGGCGAAGTCCCTCGAGCGATCGGATGAAACCAGGGAAGCTGACGTCGACGCTCTCCGCGCTGTCTATGGCCAATGGGCCGGCCCCACACGCCAACACCGCTGCCGCCATAGCGATCCGATGATCGTGTCGTGTTTCGATCGTTCCGCCGACGGCAAGCGGGGCGCCCCCCACGACGTGTAAAGCGCCGCGTTCGTATCTGACCTCGACGCCAACGCCTCGTAGAAGCCGTTCGATAGCGGCGATTCGATCCGACTCCTTGGTGCGCAGATCGGCGATGCCCGCAATGGTCGTGCTGCCGGGCGCGAATGCGGCCGCGATGGTGATCAGAGGGACCTCGTCGATCGCGCGCAACGCGACGTCGGGTCCGATACTGGCTGCCGCAAGCGGTCGAAACTCGACCACGACATCGGCTCGCGGCTCCCCGCACACGGTTCGCGCGTTCTTTAGTTCTACCGCGGCTCCCATCGCTCGCAGAGCTTCCAGCAAGCCGACGCGGGACGGATTGACGCCGACATCTCGCACGATGAGCGCACTACCGGGCGTTACGGCCGCAGCCGTGATGAAAAAGCCGGCTGCGGAAAAGTCGCCGGGGATCTCAACCGCTCCGCCGGCGAGCGAAGTATGCTTAAGAGAAACAAAACGCTCGGACCACTCGACTTCGGCACCCAGATATTGAAGGAGCCTTTCCGTGTGATCGCGGGATCCGCGGTCGCCATCGACGCGTATCGGAACGCCGCCAAAAAGTCCGGCAAAGAGCAGCGCCGACTTTACTTGTGCCGAGGGCGTGAGGAGAATAAAATGCTGCGTCTCGACCTCGGGCGTTCCAAAGAGTTCCAGGGGCAGATGGCCCTCACTGCTAACGATATTTGCACCAAATGCGCGTAGTTGCGCCGCGACCGGCTCCATCGGCCGTCGTCGTAGCGAATCGTCCCCATCGAAGCGAGCCCGAACTCCAGCGCCCGCGCAGGCCCCAAGGAGCATCCTGACCGTCGAGCCGGAGTTCATGCAATCGAGCGTGACCGTGGGCGAGCGCAGGGGTGCTGCGGTAACCACGACGTCGCTGCCGTCGGTGTCGATCCGTATTCCCAATGCGGCCAATGCCTCGCGCGTCGCTCTCACATCAAGCCCCGGGTTGAGATGAGAGATGCGCAATGACGGCCTACAGCAGGCGCCGGCAATCAACGCCCGGTGCGAGATCGACTTGTCGCCCGGAACCCAGACGCTCCCGCGCAGCGGTCCTGGATCAAAAGTCACGACCTCGGCTGGCACGAGCGTTTCATTTCAGACAAGGAGTCCATCATCATTTCGTAGCAAGCAGCGCGGAGCTATTTAGGACAATCGGAGCCTGCTTTTTTCAAGAACGAAAGGAACCGATGAACAAAGTAGATTTGGTGCGGACGGCGACCGACCGCCTTGAGATTTCGCGCAAGGATGCCATCGAGTTAATTGATGGTCTTTTCGAAGACATTCAGGACGCGGTCGTCGCGGGTGAGGCCGTCAAGATTCCAGGGTTCGGCCAGTTCAAGGTCCGCGATCGCGCGGCGCGCATGGCGCGAAACCCCGCGACCGGCGAACAAGTTAAAGTGCCGGCAAAGCGCGTTTTCAAGTTTTTACCGGCTAAGGCGCTCAAAGAAGCCGTCATGTCGAAGCGAGGAGCACGAGCGGGTGGCTCCCGCAAAAAGGGCGGATCGAAGTCGACAGCACGCAAAGCGTCGACGACCGCCAAAAAGAGCAACAGTCGCAAAAAGCGCTGACCCAATTCACCCGCTGTGCGGGCACCGTCGCCAAGGCGATGAACCGCGCTACCTGAAACGAAAAGTCATCATGCGACGTTTAGCTGCTTCTCTCTTAACGCTGCTGCCTGCGGTTTCTGTTGCCGCGTGCAACGGGAACGTCAACGCGCCGATAGGCGACGCGGGGGCAGCGTCGTCGCGTCTGCTGCAGATGCGACACACGCCGGCACACCCTCCGCGGCACCGGCACAACGTGACGGCGGCTGATCAAGCCCGGGCGCTCGCCGGCGGATGGACGCCGGTCAAACGTAAAGCGCCATGGTCGGGAGGAGCCGATACGGAACTGTTGATGACCGACGGTACCGTCATGGTGCACGATGCGTGCACTTCATTTTGGTATGCACTCAGGCCGAATAAGTATGGGAACTACGTACAGGGCACCTGGAGGAAAACGGCGTCAATGTCCTCCGGCTATGGACCCGAGTACTTTGCGTCTGCGGTCCTTGCCGACGGCAAACTGATCGTCGACGGCGGGGAGTACAACTTCTGCGCAAGCATAGTCGAAACGAATCTCGGTGCGATCTACGACCCGGTTGCCGATAAGTGGACGGTGGTTTCTCCACCCCCTGGGTGGGACCGGATCGGCGACGGGCAAAGCGCGGTGCTCGAAAACGGCACGTACATGCTCGGAAACTGCTGCACGAGCGACCAAGCCCTCTTCAATGAGTCGTCGATGACTTGGACGCAAGTATCGGCCGGCAAACGCGATGCCAACAGTGAGGAAGGCTGGACGCTGCTGCGCAACGGCGATCTCCTGGCCGCAGACGTCGTTGCCACTCCCGATTCGGAGGTCTACGTTCCGTCGGCAAAGATGTGGCAAACGGCCGGGACCATTCCAGTAAATCTCGTCACGTCTGATGAGATCGGGCCTCAGACGCTGCGACCGAATAACACAGTCTTCATAGCGGGATCCACCGGCCTCACCGCCATTTACCATGCTACGACTGGCAAGTGGGCGCGAGGTCCCAGCTTCCCGGTTATCGACAAGCAGCAGTTAGATACAGCGGATGCTCCGTCGACGCTACTTACCGACGGCACGGTAATGGTTGCCGCGAGCCCCGGAGTGTACAACGCCCCAGCGACGTTTTACATCTTCAACGGTAAAAAGCTCAGCGCAATCCCGGGACCGCCCAACGCGCCGAACGACTCGAGCTATAATATTCGGCTTCTGATGCTTCCGTCGGGACAAGTTATGGAATGCGACGATTCCAGTGACGTCGAGATTTATGCTCAAGCCGGTGGCGTTCACGCCGGAATCGCGCCGCAGATCACTTCGGTGGCGAGGAACCTGACGGCGGGAAGCACCTACACGATCAAGGGCAGGCGTTTCAATGGCGTCTCACAAACGAACTTTTACGGCGACGATGCTCAGCAAGCGACAAACTATCCGCTCGTGCGCATCACCAACCAGGCAACCGGTCATGTCTTTTACGCGCGAACGCATGGACACAGCTTCATGGGCGTTGGTTCCTATCGTAAGGTTTCGACGAAGTTTGACGTTCCGTCCGGCATCGAAACGGGGCCGAGCAGCTTGGTCGTCGTGGCAAACGGCATCGCTTCGGCGCCGGTCAGCGTTACGATTCAATAATCGACCGCCGAAAACGCGAGGAGCCGCTTCACCGTCTATTGTGCCCCCTTGCGTCCTAGAACGTGCCTGAAATCACCAAATGAGAGAATCGTACTACCCGTTTTTCCGGGCGGTGCAACGTTGGACCTAGATGTCTCGTTTATCCGGGCGATCACCGTTTCGACTTTGACGAGCACCGTAACGTTCGCCTCTTCATTGGAAGTTTTGAACCGCCCGACCCACAGGTTCGACGGTATCACTACACGAACGAAGGCCCACCAATAAGCCCGTGGCATTTTGGGGGGCTGGTCCTATCTGGAAAGGAGCCAGTTATGCTAACTGTCCGTAAGGTCGCCCTTGCTGTTGCTTTCACGGTTGGAACGGTTACCCTTGCCGCCTGCGCCGGCAATCCGGGCTCCTCGCCTTGGATTAGCCCGCAGTCTGCCAACCCCGAGCGCGCGCACGAGCTGGTGATCAGCCGTCGCGGCTCAGGCAGCGGCAGCTCCAAGATCAAGCACGTCGTGATCCTCGTTCAAGAGAACCGGCCGTTCAACCATCTCTTCATGGGCTATCCTGGAGCGACGACGCAGAACTACGGCTACATCAGCACCGGCCAAAAGGTTGAGCTCGAGCCAGTCTCGCTGGAGGCAAACTTCATCCCGAACTACGGTCTGAAAAACTTCTTCATTCAGTGCAATGGGACGGGCAGCATTCCGGGCACCAATTGCCGGATGAACGGCTTCGACAAAGTGCCCTGGCAGTGCGGCGCCCAGGGTTGTCCAATTAAGTACCCGCCATATTCCTTCGTGGAGCGAAGCGAGACGAAGCCCTACTGGGATTTGGCCAAGCAGTACGTCTTGGCAGATCAAATGTACGCATCGAACATCGATGAGAGCAGCTTCATTTCCCATCAATACATCATCGCCGCCCAAGCCTCGCAGACGTATAACTGGCCGAGTAGCGAGGTGTGGGGCTGCGAAGGGCCGCCCGGCGACATCGATCTCAATCCTCGGCCCAAAGCGCCAGTACCCGGAGGGCAACAAATCAGTCTGCTTTAGCGATCTCACGCTCGGTCAAGAGGCGGACAACGCCGGTGTCACGTGGGCCTTTTATTCGGCACCTATCGGCGCCCGAAACGGCGGCGGCTGGAATGGATATCAGGCCAATAATCACATCTATTATGGCTCAGATTGGAAGAATGACGTTATTCAGAATCCAGCGCAGTTCCTTACCGATGTGTCCAACGGGAAGCTTCGCCAGATCACCTGGATCACGCCAACGTTGGTGAACTCGGACCACCCCGACAGTCATTCGAGTACCGGTCCGATGTGGGTAGCGTCGGTCGTCAATACGATCGGGCAATCGAAGTTCTGGAATAGCACCGCGATCTTCATCTTCTGGGACGACGCCAGCGGCTTCTTTGATCCCGAGCCTCCGCCATATGTCGATTACGACGGGCTGGGGTTTCGCCTTCCGCTGTTGATCGTCTCCCCGTACGCGAAGAAGGGCTATGTTTCGCACGTGCGATACGAGCACGGCAGCATCCTAAAGTTCGCTGAGGATGTCTTCAGCTTGCCGCGGCTATCTGCCAGCGATACCCGAGCCAACTCGCCCGCGAGTCACTGTTTCGACTTCACTCAGCCGCCGCGTAAGTTCGAAGTCATTCCTAGCGGCTGGGCAAGGAGTATTTCCTCCGTCAGCCGCTGGATACGCGACCAGTGGACACGCAGTAGCAAGTCGGTTCGGCCGGCTCTACCCGGAAAGCACGCGCCCTAGGTCAATCGCGGGCTCCTTCTCGTTCAGCCATGCCGTCTGCACATGTGCCTTTGCATAACGCTAAAACGGATTATCATGCTTCGGTGCTCTTAAATGATAATGACGCCGTGTTGGGTATGGTCTTTATGCGGAGTTGTGAGTGCAACTCGTGGTGGGGAATGTGGGAGTCGAACCTGTGAACGGCCATTTCGCCTCGCCGCATGTCGCCTATTCGCGCTGCATCTGGGGCGCCCGCAATGACTGCCGCTCGGCTACTAATCGGTCGATCGGACGTTCCTTGAGTGTGGCGTGGAGGCGGCAGTTGGCGACGTCGGTCAGCCAGTCGCGCACCTCGCGATTGAGCAGCGCCGCGTCGAGCGGCTCGGGTTGTTTTGTCTGCAGCGGATTGAAGAACGATGCCGGCAGGTAGCGGTGGAACCGCTCGATCTTGCCCTTGGTCTGCGCTCGATATGGCGCGCAGAGCTTGACGCCGACGCCGTAGTGCTTGACGAAATCGAGCCATCCCGGATGGAAGCGGTGCCGCCCTTCACCGTAGGCGTTTCGCTCGACAACGATCGTCTTGGGATTGTCGCATAACACATGGGTGGGAACGCCGCCAAAGTAGTGCAGCGCGTTCTCGAGACACGCGATCAGCGTCGAGCTGCGTTCGTTGTCGGTGAACTCGACGTAGGCGTATCGTGAGTAGCCCAACTCCGCCGTGAACGCTCGCAGCGGCAGCGCGCCACGCCGCAGCACCACAAAATCGATCTGCAACTGTGAGCCGGGCGTGGTCTCAAAGCGCACGACCGGCTCAGGCGGCGGCGCCGGCCGAACCTCGCGAAGATATTCCTTGAGCTGCGTGATGCCGCCCTCGTAACCTTGCGCACGGATCTCCCGCAACAGCACCGTTGCCGGTAGTGCACCTTGCCGGCGGCGTCTAATCGCTCTTGGAGATAGCTTTTGAACGGCCCGACCTTTGTCGGTCCCGGCGCCCTTGGGCCGTAGCGGCCGTCGTGCCGACCGCGCAAGATCGCGCGAATCGTGTTCCGAGCAAGACCGGTCTCTCGCTCGATGGTCCTGATTCCCTTGCCCTGTCGGTGCAGGACGTCGACTTCCACCTGAATCTCCTTGCTTAGCATCGCGAACGGAGGTTCGCGATCGGTTCAGGTGGGTCAATTTTCAACCGCGGGGTGGTCAATTTTACTCCGGCGCTAACACACCCCGTCGCACCCGCGATTCGCCACGAAGGCCGAAGGTCACCGCTACCATGCGAAACATGTAGTACGTCGCGCGGGCCTTTCGCTAAGCGGCGTCAAAGTATGTTACATGGGACGTGTACCACGGCTACTGGGGTTACTATTTGTTCTTGCCGTGGCCGCTTGTGGGGGCAGCACAATGGCGCCGATCACCGAGGCCGAGCCACGGACGTTTGCGCCGGGGGCGTACAGCGGCGACAACCGTCTCGGGCACTATATCAAGCACGTCGTCATCGTGATTCAGGAGAATCGCACGTTCGACGATTTCTTCGCGACCTTCCCGGGTGCGGACGGAACGCGGTACGGTGAGATGAAAAACGGCGCGAAAAGAGTGCGGATTAAGTTACGCCAGGTGAACCTGGCCGAGCCCTGCGACTGGGGACACGGGTACACGAACTATCGTAGGGATTATGACGACGGGAAGATGGATGGCTTTAATTTAGAGGGAGGCAGCAAGGCGTGCCATGGGCAAGCTGGCAAGGGACCGTACCAGTACGTAAAGCCATCGCAAATCGCCCCGTATTGGGACATCGCCAAGCAATACGTCCTCGCCGACAAAATGTTCCAAACGCAAGGCAGCGGGAGTTTTACCGCGCATCAAGATCTTATCGCTGGTGGAACGATTCTCAACAAGTCGCAGAACGAGGTGGTCGTCGATTTTCCGACGGCAACGCCCTGGGGCTGCGACGCGCAGACCGGTACGAAAACCTCGTTGCTCGCGGATCTGAGGCTGCAGCCGAATCAGGGGCCGGCACCCTGCTTCACCTACAAGACGTTGCGCGATCTACTCGATGCGAAGAAGGTTTCCTGGAAATACTATTCTCCGCCGGAGCCCTACGGTCTCGGTGCGTACTGGAATGCCTTTGATGCGATCAAAGCCGTGCGCGATGGTCGGGAGTGGGGCACGAACATCACGAAGCAGCCGACGGTTATTTTTAGCGATATATCAGGCGGCACGCTCCCTGCACTCTCGTGGATCGTTCCCGATCAAAACAACTCCGACCATCCTAGCAACACCGACGACGGTCCGTCGTGGGTGGCAAGCATCGTGAACGCGGTTGGGACGAGCAAGTATTGGAAATCGACGGCCGTTATCGTTGTGTGGGACGATTGGGGCGGATTTTACGACCACGTGAAGCCGCCGATGTTCGATCAATGGGGCGGCTTGGGCTTCCGCGTGCCAATGCTCATGATCTCGCCATACGCGCGCAGCTCGAGGCATGGCGGTTATATCTCAGACACGCACTACGAGTTTGGCAGCATTCTGAAGTTCGTCGAGGACGTCTGGCGCCTCGGTCGGCTGGGAACGACGGATACGCGGGCGACGAGTATTGGTGATGTTTTCGACTTCACCAAAAGGCCGCGTACGTTCAAACCGATTCCTTCGCAGTACTCCACGGGGTTTTTTCTCCGTCAGCCGCCGTCGTATCTGCCCGTTGACTCGGAGTAGCGGCTCACAGCGCTCACGTCAGCTGACCTGAACCCTAAAAGTTACCCCCGGCGGCTTGGGCGATTTCCGGGTCCAATAAAACGCTAGTCGCGCAACGGTAATCCTTGCTGTTCGTGTAAGAAGTGTGACGCACCTTTTGGCGACGCTATGGGACCGAAGGTTCGTGGCCGGCTCTCATAGTTAAAGAAGTCCGACAGATCATCGGCTCGTTGGTCCGTGGTTCCTAGCGACCCTAGGCCAACCGTTTCTTCGGTGAACTTCAAGACGCCGCCAAACTCATGGCGATCGTGTGAAACATAGCCGCGCGGCGTATAAGCCGAAATGAATAAGCGGCACGCGGAATCCTCGTTCGTAATCGTTATAAATCTTTGGTTTAACGTGATCGTACCAGCCGCCCCAATCGTCCCACGTGACAAAGATAGCTGTTTCATCCCAATACGGCGATTCACCAATCGCGTTGATGATACTGGCTATCCATGAAGGCCCTGTTCAGTTCGTATTACCAGGATGATCGGACGCCAATCGCGGCGGGGTGATCCACGATACAGTGGCTAGGCGGCCTTTTGAAGTGTCGGCGAGGACTCTGTGACTCGGCCATTTCACGTGCTCTTTATAAGCTGGACTGCTGAAAGATATGACGGATTGCAGCGGGAGCGTGAGTTAGGCCAGAGCCGGCTTCTTGCTGATAATATGTCCAACTGTGGTCAGGAGACCTTGCCGTCAACAAATCCATCAGCGTGATGCGCTCAAAGCACGGGAATATCTCTTCTCTCAGTTTTCCATTGTTGATATTTATGACGGGCGCTACGCTGTTTGGTTGAGAGTGGCAGCCGCCGTTCTTGCTTTCACTCTTATGCCCTGGGTTATCCTCAACCACTAACTCGCTATGGTCGCGTATGGAGGAGGAACCGCTAATGATGTACTGATGCGCGGGGAACGTGGGTCCCTGATTTGTCTGAAACATGTGATCGGCAAATGCGTAGTCCTGCGCCATCTCGTAATATGGCGAACTTCCGATTTTGGGACGTACGCGTAGGCCGTTGCATTCGTGCAGTGCTCGTCGCAGCCGACCTTATCGAAGCCGTTCATCTTGCCGCGATTTATAACTAGTTAGGAAGTCGGCATGCTGATGTTTGAGATAAAGGTGGTGCGATACCTACCGCAGAGAGCGGAATGCGCTGCCCCAGAAATTTAAGCCCCCAAGTTGCGTGTTTGCGTGAACTAGATACTGAAACAGGTTATCAACCGAACGATTCTCCTGAACGATGATTACGACGTGGTGAATCGGGCTGCTACGAAGCCTGAGAGCCGACGGACTATACGTGGTAGGGCTTATTTCGTTAGGGGCTGCGTTGCAAGCGGCTAACAGCGTCGCTAAGATAGCGACCACAACGCTAGTTTTCCGCTGATTGGCCGCTCGAGCTGATGACAACGCGCCAACGAACTTAGATTTGGTATTTGGCAAGCCTTCCTCCGTACCGTCTTTGGAACTTCCGTCGACTTGGAGTAACCGCCGGGTTATCTCGTCAATTCGCTAGCCGATCGCGATTCGGCCGTCGCGGCACGGGTATGTGTCGAACCGCGGGTGCTGACCGCCAGACGGTAAACCGAGCCTCGCTAAAAAGCATCGCGCCGGGGAAACCTTAGTGTTATGGTGCCGTGGGTGCCCGCCGACCGCTTTAGGTGACCGGTCGCTTAGCATTTGCCGCTTTGCTATAATACTCGTTCCGGCGCGTTTCTCCGCATCCGTCGTCTCAGGTCGTTCGCACGAGCCCCCTACGCCTTCGCGGCCGCCGAAGCCACTGGACGTTCAGCTTTCAAATCATTTCCGCGGCTTCCGCGAGTGTCGCGTCCGCCGGCCTCATCGGGAGGACCCACGCATGAGCGCGGCAGCGTCACTATCGCTTTGCACAAGATCGCGCATCGACCGGCCCGTGTTACCGGCCGCATTGAAACCCAATTTCTGCACTTTGGCGTAAAATGGTGTGTGCAATGTGCTGACGGCTATCTAGTCGGACAGGAGGGCTCGAAAATTCTCGCGCCCCCTTCCGACCAGTGCGGCTCGCAACATCACAAAGCCGCTGCGATTTACAGTGCTAACCTGAGCCGAGCCTGCGATACGCTGAGAGCCTGGCTGACGTGCACGGGTGCCTCGCACAGCTGCGAAGAGGGGGCTTTCAGCGAGGCTTGGCCAGGCTTAGTGTTACGCCTGACGTGTAGGAGTAGCCGGCTATCTCCGACGTTTGCGAACCGCCGGCGAGATACTTCCAGAACGCCACTGGGTAAACGTGATAGTATTGAGAGCCCTTCTGGCGCAGTTCTGAAACAGCAACCATCAATCTCACGAATCAACACCTAATTTCTCCTTGTGCGGCCTGTCGATCGCCCTCATCGCAGTTGTAGCTTCACGAGTTCGTAGGTGCTGGTGACGAGGGTTACGATCGCGATCGTTACGCACCAGGCGTTGACTGCAAACGGTCGCTGCGACGGCCAGCGCCAAGCACGGATTCCAAACCCAAGCGTCGGAACTACGAGCATGATCGCAGTTACGGCCAGGTCGTTCATTTACAGTCCTCATTCATTTCAATACTTGTCGATGCGACGGCAAAGGCGAGCGGCACGATGACTGCCCAACCCGCTCCAGAAGCTACGCAGGCGACCGTTTCGGCGATTACCGTCCCGGCGAAAGCGAGTTGCGGTCCCTGGCATTTGGTTTGGTTTAGCGGCGCTGCGAAGAAGCGGTTGGGGAAACGTGCCAGCATCGCGTCGTCGCTTTTCGAAGACCCGTGATATGTCGGGTTCGCCCCGACAATCGCGTAGTTGTTAATTGGAGCGAGGACAAGCTGTTTCGCCTGCTTGGTAAGTATTGGTTCAAACCGCGACCGCAGGGCGGCGACTTCTGCGATTCGAGCGGCAACGTGCTCATTCGCTGCGCGTTCGATATTCCCAAGCAAAACTATACGCGACGGTATTCGGCTTTGAACAGAACGGGGCTGAGTACGTTTCGAGCTTTGGGAAGGGCAAAGATGTTCCGGCCGACCTGCACGAATGACAGGATCGCGTTCGCTGCGGCTTCCATTGCCTGCGCGGCGACCTGGGCGGCGGCGGTCGTCGATTGGCCGATTGCGATCTCTTTATCCCTAGCTGTCGCGGCGGAGGGCGGTCACATGGCCAATGACTGTACGAACCGATGAACGACAAGCTAATTTTCGTGTTCGTGCTAGCGGTCATCACGATCCCGCCGGCAATTCGCTACGCGCTGCGGCCGAACGAGCGACCGCAGATTTTCCGCCTGTGGTCGTGGTGCCTAATCGCCGTGCTGTTCGTGCAAATCGCGTGGCGGTACTTGCCGACGCCGCGATGACGACCATGCTACTTCGTGAATTTGCAGTCTACGGTCTCCTCGTCGCGATTGTGGCGCTCGTCATATTCTCGGCGTGGTATTACAAGCAGCCCGCACGCCTGCTCGCGATCCCTCTCGGTGCGGCGGGGTTCGTGCTGTTTCCTTACTTGCCGGAGCCGCCGTTTCCAGTGCCGCGTGGCCCTTACTTCGGCATCGGCTACGCGCTTGCTATCTTTGCGATCGTAGCAAATCTTATGGCTCGGCGGCGGCCCGCCATCAAGAAGAAACTCTCATTGGTAGCCACGACGGCGATGGTCGCAGTCCTGGCGCTGTTTATCTTCTGTCACCCACGATGACGATAGCACGAACGCGGCTGCTTGCCGTTCTCACCGTCGCCAACGTCGCATTGGGGATCGCCTGCGTCTCGCTCGCAACCCCCACGCAGAAGGAGCCTGCGTGGGGCCTGCTCGCCTGCGTGCTTGCAATAGCGACTTGCTATGGCTCGGCGTATATGTCCACAATCGACCGCTGCGATGACGGGTACCGCCTTCGCGCACCTGTCGAAAACCGATCGCTCACGGGCGCCTCGGCAATGCGCTGAACTACGACTCGCTCGAAACGCTACGCCGTCAAGTGGGTAGGCACGACGCGCTTTACGAAGCCTGCGATTCGCTGCACAACGGCAACGCTGTACTCCTCCTCGACCCAGGGCGCCGCGACGCTACTTGCGCTCAATACCACGGCTACGATGTCAGAACGCGAGAGGCGCTGCTCAAAGATCGCACTGATAAGGTTGTCGCCTGCGGGGATGCGCGTGTCGACGCTCACCTGTAAGCCCCTCGCCCGAAGCGCTACGTCTAGGGGGTCTACGAACCGCTCCCTGTCCTCATGAGCGTATGAGATGAAGACCGTTGGCGCAGAGCGTTCCATTTTTGTACCTTCGTGACCAATTCGTGACCAGTAGACCGCTCTTAGAGCCGTTTCGTGTTCAAATACTTATGGGGAAGGTGGGAGTCGAACCCACATGAGTTGCCTCGGCCGCTTTTGAGGCGGCTGCGTCTGCCATTCCGCCACTTCCCCGCGCAAGCTACGGCTGTTTCGCGTCCAGGAGGCGACGCGCCTCGGATGCGTCGCGAGCGGAGGAGACGCCGAGTCGCAGCTCGACCGATCGGCGCGCGAAAACCAGCGTGACGAGTTGTGCACCACGCGTTTGGCGCATCTCGATTCGCGCGACATCGCCATGACGCCAGCCGACCCAGGCAAACCGCGTTCCGTGCAACACACCTAGCGAGTTGCCGTCGGGCGATGTGATAGCCAGATCACCGGCGACGAAAGCGAAGCCCGATATGCTTGCTAGCCGGACAGTCGACGTGGGATCGTGTGGCTCGAACTGCTCGGCCACCAGCAGTTGGTCGCGCTGTAGGGCCAGACGGCGTTCGAAGTGCGCGCCTCCGGAAGGAATGTCGGGAGCCTCGTACCAGCAGCGAAAGGAAGAAGATCGAGCGGTGGAAGTAGCGCACGCGTATGCGCGGTTGAACGTACCGGCCGGCAGCGGGTGGGTATAGGCCGCGATGTAGTCGCGCGCCGATGGTGACGGCTCGGGATCAACCGCGTCTCGGAGCAGACCAATGCTCGTCGCGACGTTGCCGGTGCCGGCGTCGAGCTCTGAGATACGCGCGCCGGCCCGCGGCGCAAAAGCAACGCGAAGACGTCCACTTTGAAGAGCACTGGCGCTATCGTCCGCAAACGGCGGAGGATCTTGGAGCCTTGGCGCCGCGTAGGCCGTCGTGCTACCGACGCCGAGGCCGACGGGAATCAATCGCGCCGCATGTGGCGCAAGACGAACTGGCGCAAGAGTGATGCTGCGATGCCTCAGACCGATGTGCAACGGCCCAACCGTGCGAACGGAGTCGCTCGGATTGACGGCATCGACAAAGCCATACGAACCATCGTCTGCAACCAGCAGCGTGGAGTCCGGCACCATCCGCGTGCGTCCTTGCAACTTGACCGACGACGCATCGGGCACCAGCCGGCCGTCGCGTCGCAGTTTCGCGATGCGCTCGTACGCCCATGGCTCGATTCCCTCGATGATCTTGGGCGTCAGGACGATTGGCAGCAGCAGCGGCGGATAGCGCCGCAGCGCACGGTCGTCGATATCTTCCAGATCGACGAGCGTGCAGGCGATACCGTGCGCGTTGCATTCTCGCTGCGTCGCAATCGTTGCGTCGGCGAATTCGGCAAAATCGCCGTTGCTCAGCACGCTCGGGCGAAAGAGAGTCGGCGGCCAAATGATAGCCGCATCGGCGGCAACGTGCGTACGTGCCAAGAGTGGCCCGTAGCGCCGAATCAACTCGCCGAACGCATGCGTCGGAGCGTATCGCGCGGAAGCGTGCGAGTCGACCGTCAGCGCCGCATCCCATGCGTAGGACCAGTTCGCCCACGGTACCTCCCAGCCCGCGGGATAGAGCGTGTCTTGCACCGGGAAGTTGACGACGCCGTGCATGCCGTCGCGCAGCAGCTCGTGTAACGCGAGCGTCGTATTCGACGGATCGCTCCGTCGCGGGGCGGCGTCCTCTGCGGCTTGAAACCAACCCGCCTGAAACTCCGCCTGCATCACCGGACGTTGCGCCTGTGTCTGCAGCAATCCGGTCGCAAAGTCGAGATCGGCCAAATCGTGGGCGCCGATGCGGTATGCGTTGGTTTGATACCAGTTGCCCCATGCCCAAACGGGCGAGGCCGCGGCGACTTTCATCTCGTACGTGTTGACGAAGAGGGGCACGCGCCGCCCGACGACGGAGCGTACGATCCGCGCGCAGCCAGTCGACGTACGCGCGCCAGTGCGGAGCCGGCCAGGTGTCGTTATCGAGGTAGGCACCTTGATCGTCGTCAAGCGCAATCGCAATCGTATCGCGAGCGTACGGCGCGACCACTTGAAGGACGTCGCGCAGCCATGCCGAGGCGTAGCGCCGATGCGTCGCATTGGCGAGCCACTCGCGGGCAGCGCCGTCGGCATGTGCGTTTTGTAGCGTCGCGGTGGCCGGGTATCGGCCTTCGAGTACGTCGTGCAGCGGCATGTTGTATTCGGCGCGCTGGAGCAGCCAGGGAGGATAACCTCCATTGCGCCACTCGTTGCGGATCACCGGGCCAGGGCGCAGAATCAGCCGGAAGCCAAGTTGGTGCGTGAGCTTCAATAGTCCCAAAAGATCCCGCCGGGGATCGCTCGTGCCGGTGAAATCGTAACGCATTGCCTCCGGAGTCTGTGCCGGGTCTGTCGAGGCATGCCAGTTCCAGATGAGGTAGAGATCGATCGTATTGATTCCGAGCTGCTTATAGGCGATCAGGGCGGAATACCATCGATCGCGCGGGATTCGCTCGTAAAAGAACGCCGCGCCGTAGACAAAGAATGGCCGCGCATCCACCTCAAAGACCGGGTAGGTGTCCTCCGAGACGACACGCGCGACGTTCCAGTTCGACCATCCGCGCAATCCGTCGGCGCGAGCCGCCGTCGGAACGGCAAGCGCAAGAATCGTCGCCAGCATGAACGGCCACCACCGTTGGACGCGAGCGGCTATGAGATAGACGACGGATCCGCAAAAGAGCCAGCCGAGGCCAAGTGCGATCGCGCCGGCGCCCGTCGCCGCAAAGGCCAAGCTCCAGCCCACGAGCGCAACCAATGGAGGGAGCGGGTAGAGCGGCATCTTAAATGGTCCGCTCGCCCGCCGCGCGCGCAGCACGCCCAGCGCGACGATTTGCGCGATGCCTTGGATAAGCACGATTCCGGCGGTAAGAAACGCGATGACCTCGTCGAGCGTAAAGAGGCACGCAACCAGCGATAATGCTCCGACCGCGAGCAAGGCGATATGCGGAAAGTCTTTGCGAGGATGGAGCCTGGCAAAGATCGGAAGAAAGACGCCGTCGCGCGCTGCGGCAAACGAGATGCGCGAGAATCCGAGCAGGTTGCCGTAGAGCGACGCAAATGCCGTCACCAGGACGAGCAGTGTAACCAATACGGCGGCGGTGCGTCCCCAGGTTCTTTCCACGACGAAAGCTCCCACGTATTGCGACTGGGTCGTCGGCTGTCCATGCGCATCCAGCAGCGAGTGCCAGGGTACGACGCCAAGCACACCAATCTGCAGCAGCACGTAGAGCGTCGCAACAAGCAGCACGGAAAGTACGATGGCCGTAGGAATCGTCCGCTCGGGTCGCACGACTTCATCCCCCAAGAGGGCGGCTTCCGCATACCCAGCATAGTCGTAGAGCGTAATGAAGAGCGCGCTCCCGAAGCCCGCGAGGAATCCAGCGCCCAACTGCACGGGCTGGGGAAGATGAAACGCTTGCGCGAAATTTGCGTGTGAGAGGCCGGCCACCGCAACGAGGGCAACCGTGAACGTCGCCGCGGCCGCAAGCACGACGCCGAGTGATGCGACGCCCGAGGTCCGCCGATACAACGAGAGCATCGTAATGATGCCGATACCGATTGCAACGGCGTCGTGCGCGACGGCGTTCGAACCAAGGCGGGGATAAAAATACGCCGCATAGTTCGCAAAGCCGATGTAGCCGGTGGCCAGCAGGCAGGGCGCCGCCAACAGAAACTGCCAATTGAATAGGAAGGCCAGAGCCTTGCCGAGGCCGTCTGAGCCGAAGACGTTACGCAAGTAGACGTACGTGCCGCCCGATCCGGGGAAGCGCGACGAAAGTTCGGCCCACACGAGACCGTCACAAAGCGCCACGATGGCGCCGGCTATCCAGCCGACGAGTGCGAGCGGTCCTGCCAAGGCCGCGACGACCAGCGGGATGGTGACGAGCGGCCCGATTCCGATCATCGTGATGACATTGATCGAAACCGCGCCGCGCAAATCGATCGCGCGCTTCAGATCGCTCATCTAGGCGGAACGACTTCGTGCGCAGAAGCTCACCGCCATGCACGATCGCAGCGATATCTCGCGCATTCTAGGCCTTGTCGGCGACGTGCGCGTCGATTTCATCGAGAGCGAGTCCTTGGCCGGAAATCCACTGGGCGATCCGGCGACGCGTCCGATCGCCGTTTACATTCCTGCACAGTACGATCCGCAAGGTTCACGTCGGTATCCCGTGCTCTACGTGCTGCACGGCTACACCGGCGACGTAACCGCGTTGATTTCCTCTCGTCCGTGGGAGACCAACGTCCTGCAGTGGGCCGATCGTTTGATCGCCGACCGGCGCATGCCGCCCGTGCTGCTCGCGCTGGTCGATGGATTCACACGGTTGGGAGGATCGCAGTACGTCGACTCGGTGCACAACGGCCGCTATGCGACCTACGTCGTGCACGACGTGGTAGGACACGTCGATCGTACCTACCGCACGATTCCGGGCGAAGGCGGGCGAGCCGTCTTAGGTAAATCGTCCGGCGGGTTCGGCGCTATGCATCTCGTCCTTGAGCACCCGGGCACGTTTGGCGCTTTTGCCTCGCATAGCGGAGACTCGTACTTTCGCTACGCGCACACGCCGGCATTTGCGACCGTCCACCGCACGCTCGAAGGCTACGGCTTCGATCTCGCCGCCTACGTGGAGGCCTTCGAGCACAAGCACAAGCCCAACGCGGCCGAGTATACGACGATCGAGATGCTTGCGTACGCGGCGGCATACTCTCCGCGTGGTGCTACCGCGTTTGATTTCGACCTGCCGTTCGAACGAGCCAGCGGAGAGTTGCGCGAGGACGTCTTCCAGCGTTGGCTCGCCTTCGACCCGGCGGAGAGGGTAGCGACGCACCGAACCGAACTGGCGCGGCTGCGCCTACGCTACCTCGATTGCGGCCGGCGAGACGAATATGGCTTGGACATCGGCTCGCGGGTCGTCGCGCAGCGAATCCGCGATCTCGGGCTCTCGGTGCGTCACGAGGAATTCGACGATGACCATCGCAACGTCGGCTATCGGTACGAAATATCTCTTCCGGCGCTCGCCGCCGTTTTGAAGAACCAATGATGAAACAGATTACTCTTTTCCTTGCGATACTGTTGGGGCTTATTGGGAGTGCCCCGGTGCTCGCACAGGTGCCGCCGCCTCCAACCCCGGCGCCGGACCCGCATACGTACACCGATCCTGCGATGACCTTTACCGCGCCACCGGAGGCGGTTCTCTTGACGCGGCAAGAAGCGCCGTTAAGTGCGCTAAGTCAGGATCTCCAGCCCGTAGCCGCGTGGGTGCTCGATCCAGGCAAGGAAAACGTGCGCACGATCCAGATCGCTATGGAGGCCTTTGGGGGACCGCCGGATCAGTGGGAGGCTCAGTTCGAGAGCCAGACGCATAGCTCGCAAGACGGCACACTGATCCGAAATAAGACGCCGATGACGCTGCTCAACGGTATGCCGGCCACCTTCGTCGAGGTTGCGTTCGGCAGCGGCTTCGATGCTCGCAAAGAGTTTGCGATCGTTTGGGCCGACGGACAACGCGGCATCGTGCTCTCCGAAACCGCACGGTTGGGCGACGTCAGCGCCGAGCAAGCCCGCGAGGCTCTCAAACGGGTGACGGCAGTTCAGTATCCCGTGAACCAGCCGTAGCTCCAAGCGCTCCTTGAAGGTCGTCGAGCAAGTCGGCCGAGTCTTCGATACCTACCGAAAGTCGTAGTAATCGGTCGGTGATACCCCGTTGCTCGCGCTCGGCTGCGGGTATCGACCCGTGCGTCATGCGCCCCGGATGGCAGATCAGCGATTCCACCCCGCCGAGACTTTCGGCAAGGCTGAAGTACTGCAATCGGCTGGCGAAGTCGAGCGCACGCTCCACAGGGCCTTCGAGCTCGAAGGAGAGCATGCCGCCGAAGCCGCTCATCTGTCGCTTTGCGAGCGCGTGCTGTGGATGGGAGCGCAAACCGGGATAGTAGACGCGAGCGACGTCATCGCGGGACTCTAAAATTCAGCGACGATTTGCGCGTTGCGCTCATGCTCGCGCATGCGCAGCGCGAGCGTCTTGGCCCCCCGCATCGTCAGCCATGCGTCGTGCGGTCCCGGAACGCCTCCAACGGCATTCTGTTGAAAGCGGATCCCTTCGTGGAGTGCCGCATCGTCGGTTATGACGATGCCGCCCACGACGTCGCTGTGGCCGCCGACGTACTTCGTCGTCGAGTGGACCACGATCTGAGCGCCGAGTGAGAGTGGCCGCTGGAAATATGGAGTGGCGAACGTATTGTCGACGGCGATGAGTTGCTCGGCTCGGCGCGACGACGCAATCGCCCCGATGTCGACGAGCTTGAGCAGCGGATTACTCGGCGTTTCGATCCAAAAGAGTTTCGTTGCAGGTTTGACCGCGGCGCTCAGTGCGTCGAGGTTTGTCATGTCGACGTAGCTAAACTCGAGGCCGTAGCGCTGAAGGACACGAGAAAAGAGGCGGTACGTTCCACCGTACAGATCGTCGCTGACAACGACGTGATCGCCGGCGCGGAGCAGACCAAGCACCGCGGCCGTCGCGGCCATTCCACTCGCGAACGCGCTGGCGTACCGCGCTCCTTCCAATGAGGCGAGCTGGCGTTCCAGCGCCAAGCGCGTCGGATTGATCGTGCGGCTATAATCGAAACCCTTATGCTCGCCGACCCGCGTCTGAGTATACGTCGACGTCTGGTAGATGGGAACGATCGTAGCACCGGTCGCGGAGTCCGCTTCTTGACCGACGTGAATGGCTTTGGTCGCGAATCTCATATGGAGTATCTTGTCGTCACTTATGGACGACGTTGGAGCTGGTCGAGAGAAAGCTGATGATGTCTTGGCGGGCCAGCACCCCGATCGGCTCGCCGTTGTCGGTGACGACGATAGCGGGATTGGCAAGCGTCAGGACCTTGTACGCGCGTTCGATCTCTTCAGATTGTTCCAAAGCCGGGAACGGCCGGGCCATGACTTCGCTCACCGGCTGATGGATGATGTCCGCGTGATCGAAAACGCTCTGCATAACGCCGATGTCGTTCACGCTGCCTACCTGCTCGTGCCCACGCATTACGGGAAGTTGCGAAATCTCGTATCGTCGCAACAGATCTAAGGCGGTCTTGACTGTGTCGTCGTGCGCAACCGTAATGAGCGGAGGCAACGGAGACTTGCTGCGCAACACGTCGCCGACCGTTGCCCGACGCTTGGAGTCCGCCAAAAAGCCGTTCGCAATCATCCAATCGTCGTTGAAAATCTTCGACATGTAGCCGCGCCCCGAGTCGGGGAGTATGACGACGACGATTGCCCCGGGCGGCGAGCGTCTTCGCGAGCTTGACGGCGGCGACGGCGGCGGTGCCGGAGGACCCGCCCACCAGCAATCCCTCCTCGCGCGCGATGCGGCGCGCCATCAAGAATGAATCGCGATCGGAAACGCGCACCATCTCGTCGATCACGCGCATGTCTACGGTTTCGGGAAGATAGTTCATTCCGATGCCTTCGACCGCATACGAGCGCGGAATGTCGCCTGAGTAGATCGAGCCTTCGGGATCGGCACCGACGACGTGGATCTCCGGATTCTTCTCTTTGAGATAGCGGGCCGAGCCGGAGATCGTTCCGCCCGTCCCAATGCCGGCCACGAAATGCGTGATTTCGCCGCCGGTCTGCTCCCAGATTTCCGGACCGGTCGTATGATAGTGCGCGTCGGGGTTGAAGTGATTGTGAAACTGATTCGGCTGAAAGGCTCCCGGAATTTCCGACGCAAGCCGATTCGCGACACCGTAGTACGATTCGGGAGAGTCAGCCGGAACGCTCGTCGGCGTAATGACGACGTCGGCGCCGTAGGCGCGCAAGAGGTCTATCTTTTCGCGCGACATTTTATCAGGCATGACGAGAATGCACCGGTATCCGCGAATCGCCGCCGCCATTGCAAGTCCCGTGCCGGTGTTGCCGCTCGTCGGCTCGACGATCGTGCCGCCCGGCTTGAGCAACCCCTGGCGTTCGGCTGCGTCGAGCATCGCGACGGCAGGGCGGTCCTTGACGCTGCCGCCGGGGTTCACGTACTCAATCTTTGCAAGCACGAGACACGCCGCACCGTCGACTACCTTGTTGAGCCTTACGAGCGGCGTGCGGCCGATGGCTTCCAATGCGTTTTCGCAATAGACGAGTCCGGTCGTTTTGGACGACGGGGCGGGGCTTGCCATAGGAGCGGCGGCTTCGGCGCGGCGAAGAAGTTCGCCTATGAAAGGGTTCGGCGCGTTCTCCTTGGTCGTTGCACTGCTGCTTTTAGGGACGCAAGGATGTAATAACGATGCTTTGCCGCCTGCCTCAGGTTTTTCAAGCGTTACGGGCGTCATCGTCGACGCCGCGACGAACGCTCCGATTGCGGGAGCGGTCGTTACCATCGACACGGTCTTGACGGCGACGAGCGATGCTGCCGGCCGCTTCTCGATCGATAAGGTTCCCAGCGGAATCGCCGATTATGCCGTGCAAGCGAAGGGCTACCAACCCGTTGCATCGACGGCAAACGTCGAGCCTGGAAAACCTTTCCAACTCAATCTTACGCTCGCCCATCAACCCGCGCACTGATCTAGCCTAGGCGGTCGAACGGCGGTACGCACTCGCCGGCTTTACCAGTGTCGCTCGATTCGCGACCGTACGGTCGACGATACCTAGAACTACCGCCGCGAGCTTTTCCGGGTCGTGGCGCACGTTCTCCGTTTCGCCGATTACGGCAGCACACACCGGTTCCAACCCAAGGGCCGCTATGCGCTCGACATCCGGTTCGACGGGCACCTGTCCCTCTTGCGCGTAGGCTCCGAGGAGGCGCGAAGGGGGCTCGTCGTTGACGATGACATAATCACAGACGCGCTCGCCGGCGTTTGCAAGCAGCCCCTCTACATGATCGGCAGCCGTCATTCCATCTGTTTCGCCTGGTTGTGTCATGACGTTACAGACGTAGATCTTTACGCCATGTGCGTGTGCGACTTCGCGCGCGATGCGGCCAACCAAGAAGTTGGGTGCAACCGAGGTGTAGAGCGAGCCTGGTCCCAGGACGATCGCGTCCGCATCGCGGATCGCAGCAATGACTTCGTCGAGCGGCGAGGCCGGGGGGGAGTCGAAGAAGACTCGTTTGATCGGACGCTTTGCCAGTGAGATTTTTGATTCGCCCTCGATGATGGTGCCGTCGTAGAGTTCTGCGCAGAGCCGAACAACGCCGAGCGTTGCGGGAAGGACTCGTCCCACAACGTTGAGGACCCGGCTCGATTCCTTGATCGCCTGGTCGAAGTTTCCGGTGATGCCGCTCATCGCAGCCAAGAATAGGTTGCCGAAGGAATGACCGCTCAGCCCCTGTCCCTCCGTGAAACGGTAGCGGAACAGGTCGGTTACGAGCGCTTCATCGTCGGCGAGTGCCACGAGACAGTTGCGAACGTCTCCGGGCGGCAACACTCCCAGTTCTTTCTGCAGACGCCCCGACGAACCGCCGTCGTCGCTGACCGTCACGATCGCGGTCAGATTGCTGGTGCGGCGCTTGAGGCCACGCAACAGCGTCGAGAGCCCCGTGCCTCCTCCAATCGCAACGATCTTGTAGCCCTGCCGCAGTCGCCGTCCCGCTAGTGCGTCACGAAAACCCTTAGGGTTGCGCCCGCGCGCGATGCGAACGACCGCACGAAGCCACATCCAGACGCCCGCTACGATCAGCGCGATTCCGACGACAGTCAAAATCCACGTGAGGTATGCCGGCGAGAAGTAATCGTCGACAATGTCGTCGAGGATCTCATTGATGTGAATCCCGGTGCCTTCCGCGATCAGCCAACGCGTGGCAGCATCGAGCAGTACGATGACGCCGAACGCAGCCACTAGGATCCAGCGTTTGACGCCCACGCCCGGCAAGAGCCAATGCAGCGAGGCCGCTAATCGTTTACGCACTAGGCGGCTCGCATGAGATCCCGCGCCTCGACGGCGACGTCCAGCCGAACGTCATCGGCGAACCACGCAGCCAGACGCCGCGCCACATAGACGGAGCGATGCCGACCACCCGTACAGCCGATGCCGATCGTCAGCTGCGTCTTTCCCTCGGCAATATACTGAGGGAGCAGGTAATCGAGCAGGTCAACGATTCTTGCGAGAAACGGCTCGAGGGACGGATCGTTTCGGATAAATGCGCCGACCGAGGCGTCCTCGCCCGTCTGCGTCGCTAGGCTTTCCTCATAGTTCGGGTTGCGTAAGAAGCGCACGTCGAAAAGCAGATCCAGATCCGTCGGTATTCCGAACTTGAAACCGAAGGAAACGAAGGTCATCATGAGCTTCATTGGGCGATCGGCGAGGAACGCGGCAGCGATTCGTTGTTTGAGCGTTCCCGGAGTAAGGTTGGTCGTGTCGATGATCGCGTCGGCCCGCTCCCGTAACGGAGCGAGGACTCGGCGATCGGCGTCGATCGCTTCTCGCACGGAACCCGCAAGCGCGAGGGGATGGCGCCGCCGGGTCTCACTGAAGCGCCGTACCAGCAAGTCGTCGGCAGCATCTAAGAAGAGCAGTCGCGCATCGTGGAAGCGCTCGACGCGGTCGATAGCAGAACGTGGGTCGCCGAGTTCGGCATCGCTGCGGAGATCCAGCGCGATGGCGACGTCCCGGACCGTCGAATGTTCCAGAGCGGAAATCACCGCGTCGAGCACGACGGGAGGCAGGTGTTCGATGCAGTAAAAGCCCAAATCCTCAAAGGATTTAATTGCTTGGCTCAAGCCCGCGCCGGAGAGGCCCGTCACAAAGACGATGCGCAGTGCACTCATATGAAACTATTTTCGCCCGAACGCGCCAACGCCCTCATTTCTAAGCTGGTGCCGCTTATAGAAGAGCTTCTAAAGCGACGCCGGGATCTCGCAATCAAGCTGCTGGAGTCAGATCCGGCGCTGCAGCACGCGCCGCCCCGGCGCCCCAGGCTCGCTGCGGCTCGCTCGGCATTGCCGGCGCCTCGCTTCGGCGAGCTCAAACACGAGATCGGCAGGTTGATCTACCGGATCGAATCGTTCGGTTGCGTCGTTAAGGATCTCGACTTAGGGCTCGTCGACTTCCCCTCAATGCTCCACGACGAGCCTATCTACCTGTGCTGGAAACTGGGGGAGCCGGAAGTCGCCTACTGGCATGGCGTCGATGAGGGCTTCAGCGCGCGAAAGCCGCTTTAGGGCGGCAGCGGAGCGAAGCGAGCCTCAGCGAGCGGAGTCGAGGGACGGTTCGGCGGCAACGAAGTCTTCCGCAAGCCCCTGCAGGCGCACGTCGCCGAAATCGGCGGTGTAGGCGCCCCCCTCGGCACCCGTTATCTCCCCGACCTCCGGAACGTTGGCAAGCTGCGGAACCTTCGCGCGGATCTCGTCCGGAATGCGCACGCGGTCTCCGACCCCAAAAGTTCCTTGATCGAATAAAGCGTTCAGGCTCTCGAGCAGCATCGGCAAAGGGATGCCGTAATCGACGCTTATCGCGCCGATCGTGTGAGATTCGCTGATCGCGCAGTTCGAGCACCCGCCCAAATGGAACCGAGCAAAAACACGACGCGCACCCGCATGGCGCTTGAACGCCTCGTCGACGGTCATTTCGGGGGTGAAGTATTGCTGACTCATTGGCTTGTCCACTTCGCTACAACGTCCCGAGTACCCCACGAGTTGCGCCGGGTGGCGCGCCGCCCTCAAGGAGCCGCTCGTAGGCTCCTTTAAGTCGCTCGACTTCGAGCGCATCGTAAGCATGCGCCACCGCCGCCGCCATGGCCTCAAGCGCCGATCGCTCGTCCGGCGCATAACTCTCGCCAAGAGGCTTCCCACCGCACACGAGCGCGCCAAGCAATTGCCCGCGAACGGTCATGGGAAACGCGAGCTCACCCGGCAGCGCGGAACGCAGATCACGCAGGTCGGCGACGATGCCGCGCGCCCGCATCGCAACAATCGCGGGATCGTTCTCGTCAACGGCGGTTGAAGCCTCAAACGTGCTATCCTGAGGCCGGTACGCAGCCAAAGCCTTGTCGTCTAACCAAACGCCGGCGCGGGAGGCGCGCGTATAGCGCAGCACTTGCTCGACGGAGCGCTGTAAGAGCGTGTCCGGATCCGTGATGTACGCCGCATCGCGCCCAAAATTGCGCAGGGCGGCCTCGGCTTCGTAGCGCTCCCTGAAAAAGAGCGTGTCGATGATTTTGTCGACGCGAGCGTGGATATAGCGGATCGAAAATCCCAGCAACAGCGCTACCCCAACTTCAACGGCGACGCTAGTTGCGCGACTCATTACTTCGACGTATCTCGCTAGCAGGGTCTCGACAACAACGAAGACCCCTACGATCACGACCGATACCGTCGCGTAGACGATTGCACGGTTGAGCACGAAGCCCACGTCGAGCACGCGATGGCGCAGAATGACGTACGCCAACCCGATCGGCAAAAAGATCGTCGTAACGATGGTCAGTTCATCGACGAGCGGTCGATAACCAATCGTGACCGCCACGACCAGATCGGCGAGCGGCCCGAGCAACCCAACGCCGATCGTAAGAAGTATCCAAAGCCGGCGTTGCCGGTCGGAATCTGCGCGAAGATAGCCGATCGTTAGAATGGCGATAGTCAGCGCTAGGTTCGCGATGATAGCGACGAACATCGCCTCGTTTGCATACGCAAGCGCGCGAACCACCGGAACGACGAACGAGGCAATCAAGAAGAGGACGCCGACCGTTGTAAACGATGCCGCAACCGCCGCGAGGGTCATCTCGAGGCGCGGGCCCGCGCCCGAGGGAAAGGTCGCCGCAAAGTGCGCCGCAGCCGCTGAACCGATGAGAAACGCCAACGCGCCGCCCACATACATGACCAAGTATGTGACCACCGGCGAGCCAAACGCATTGTTTTCGAGTGCAATCGCAAAGCCGAAGCACGCGAGAAAGATCACCAAGCTGCGTGCAGACGGATCGCTGGGCCGACGCAGGACCAACAGTCCGGCGATCAACAGGAACATCACGCGAGCTAGGGTAGCGGCTATCGGATAGTCGAGGCTGCCGGCCTGCGCCGTCAGGTTTATTCGGCGCTGGCCGTTAACGACGATCGGAACGTGCGCGTTCGGTCTCGGCGCAAAAAACATTGCTATCGAACGCAGATCTTTTCCGACTGGCGCGACGTACTCGCCGGGGCGGATTCCAGCTCGCGCAGCGGGCGAGCCGGGTACGATGCTCACGACCCATATCGCGCCCGGGCGGGCTTGCGATGGTGAGAGGGTCATGCCCAAATCTCCGCGCGGGACCTCGATCGCCCAGCCAAATGCGACGAAGAGCAAGGCCGCGACGATCGGCGGAAGCGCGACGCTTTTCCAAAGGGTCGAGTTCATCGCATCTTTCTCACAGGCTAGCGTCGTGTCTCGACAGTAGTGCGAAGTACGCCTGTAAGCCGGATTCTGTTCCCACCAGGTGGGCGATGACCATCTCTCTGGGACGATCGTTGCCGATCGCCTCGTTGCGACTGCGCTCGTTTGGACGGGCTCTCCATTATTTGAGCGTCTTGCTTCAGGTGGGGTTTACCCGAAACTGCGTCTCCGCAGCCTCCGTGAGCTCTTACCTCGCGATTTCACCCTTACCTCAAATGGCTTGAGGCGGTATGTTTCTGTGGCACTTTCCTTCGAGTCGCCCCGACAGGACGTTATCCTGCACCTCTGCCCGTATGAAGCCCGGACTTTCCTCCCCGCAGGGCGGTCATCCGGCGTACTTCGCAACGTTAGTATACCACTGCTCGATCATCTCAGTTGCATCGACCCAAACGAAGGCCCGGGCGGCTTAGGTACGCGTTGCCGTCGAATGCCAGAACGCGGCCGCTAAGTCTCGCCTCGAGCGCGTTGGGTCTTGCTCAAATACGAATGAGCTGCTCTGCATGCAGTCATCCTAGGCGCTGTCTACAGCTCGTGCGAGCACGGCGAGGCACTATTGCCGTTCGGCCTATTCTCCTTGCGCAAGCGAGTAGCCGCGCTCGCCATTAAACGTGTAAAGTCCCTCCGTCTTGATCACGTCGAAGCCGGCTTGATCGGCGGCTGCAAGGAGCTTGACGACGTGCTGCGACGTGAAGAGCTCGCCGTCGGCCTCGAAGCGACAGCACCAGTGATCGCTCCAATAGGTATCGGGATTCCCTTCGGGCCAAACCTTCGTCCCGCGATTGCTGATCATTGTAAGCTTGACGCCCTTGACGTTGAGCAGCCGCATGACCCCGGCAATCTGATCGGGATTGCCGTCGCGGCGGTCGACGAAAACATCGACGCCAGCTCGCAGTTTCATGGGCCGCTTGCCCGCCGGGCGAATCGCCAGGTTCATGTGGGCTTTGGTGTCGTACTCGGCAGGTTTGAGACGTTCCGGGCGCCGCCCAAGTCGGGCGACGATCGCGTCGGCAAATTCTTTCGTCCCGACTTTTTCGCGCGACGTCCCCTCGTTGTAAATGTCGTAGGTGTGGATGCCGTCCTCGATCGTGCGCAGCCACGCGTTGTGAACGCTCTCGGCAACGTCGGATTGGCCGATGTGAACAAGCATGAGGATTGCGCCGTGCAGCAGCCCCGATGGATTTGCAAGATTTTGGCCGGCTCGGCGTGGAGCGGAGCCGTGGATCGCCTCGAACATCGAACAGTGATCGCCGATATTTGCCGATCCCGCTAGACCAACCGATCCGGTGATCTGTGCGGCGACATCCGACAGCACGTCGCCGTACAGATTGGGCATCACGATTACGTCGAAGGCCTCGGGGGTGTCCGCCAGCTTTGCGGCCCCGATATCGACGATCCAGTGCTCGTGCTCGATTTCGGGGTACTCCGCCGCGATTTCCGTAAACGTCCGATGGAAGAGCCCGTCCGTGATCTTCATGATGTTATCTTTTGTAAAGCACGTGACTTTCTTGCGCTTATTCGCGTGTGCGTACTCGAACGCGTAGCGGATGATCCGCTTGCTGCCGGGGCGCGAGATGAGCTTAAGGCACTGAGCGACTTGGTTCGTTTGGCGGTGCTCGATGCCGCCATAGACGTCTTCCTCGTTCTCGCGAACGATCACGATGTCCATGTGCGGGTGCTTGGTCGCGACGAATGGATAAAGCGACATGCACGGACGGACGTTCGCGTACATTCCGAGCGTCTTGCGAACGGTGACGTTCAAACTTTTGAAGCCGCCGCCCTGCGGCGTCGTGATCGGCGCTTTGAGAAATACCTTCGTGCGGCGAAGTGACTCCCACGAGGCGGCCTCGATACCGTTGCTTAGCCCTTTGTTATATACGGATTCACCGATCTCGATGCGTTCGAGCGCGAGACGCGCGCCGCCGGCTTCCAGGAGCCGCAGCGTCGCCATCATGATTTCGGGTCCGATGCCGTCGCCGTACGCAACCGTTACGGGCGTCTTCTGCACGATCGTCCTGTTTCGGTATGAACGGCTACGCGGCCACGCAGCGGAATTTTGCGTACATGTACGGATAGTCGTCGTAGAACCAGTTACGGAACGACCTGCGAATCAGCTCTCGTGGAGTGACCGGCGAGCCTCCCTTGATCACATAGTGCTTTCCGTCGAAGAAGTCCGCGGAATACTGCGGGTATGATGCCATGGGCTCGAAGCCCGGAAGGGGCTCAAACGGCGTGGCGGTCCATTCCCAGCCGTTGCCGACGAGATCGACGACGCCCCACGCGCTCGCGCCGGCTGGATGAGCGTCGACCGGCTCGGGATCGTACCGCTCGAAATTAAAGTTCCCATGCTCCGGAGCCGGCGGTGCGTCGCCCCAAGGGAACGCGCGTTCCTCGCCCGCCTGCGTCCCGTACGCCGCGCGATGGAACTCTGCCTCGGTCGGAAGCCGCATGCCGCTCCAGCGCGCGTACGCCACTGCCTGTTGATGCATCACGTAGACGGGCCACGATTGCGGCAGGGGAATCTCTTCAAACTGCAAGCGCAGGAACCACGCGCCGTCGCGGTTTTTCCAGAAGAGCGGTATGGGGCCGCCGTCCGCCATGAAGCGCAACCAGTCGCCGTTGGTCACCGGATAAGCGGAAACACTGAAGCCGGCGACCTCGACCTTGGTGCTCCGGAACTCGTTGTCCCAGCCGAATTGGATCTCGTCCGGCTCCGCTCCGAGCGTTGCCGTGCCTGCCGGAACGTTGCGCATCTCGACGTTGGGCACCGCATGGTCTTCGTGACGAAACGCTTTGCGTTGCTTACGCTCGAAAGGAAGCTGATGAACGATGTACATCAGCGTTTCTTGGTGCATCGCCTCGTGTTCGAGTATCGCATATGCCGATTGTGCGCGAACGAGCCGCGGTACGCCGGAGTTTTCGATCTGCGCAGACTCGAGGGCGTGCTCGACGCGCAAGTCGCAACGTGCGGCGAACTGCGCAATGGCTCGCCGCTTCGGCCAGTCGGCGCGTTCGAGCCGTCGCGCCTGGTCGACGCTCGCCGGATCGATTCCTCGCTCGAAGAGCCCTTCGAGCCTGGAATCAATGGGCTCGTCGCCAAGCCCGCGTTCGTTGAGCGTCAGAAAGCTAAACGCCGGGATATGTCCTTCGTAAAATACAAACGGATGGCGTAGCGGAATCGGTCGATCGTAGAACGCCGCTTCGTCGACGAGCGCAAAGACGGCGGCGGTCCGTGCGCGGTTGCGGCGATACCAATCGACCAAGTAGGCGCGATCGAGCGAGGTAGCGCTAACTATAGCGTTCCTCGCTTTTCTTGCTCGCGCTCGATCGAAACGAATAGCGCCTTGAAGTTACCCTTGCCGAACGAAAGGCTGCCTTTGCGCTGAATGATCTCGAAGAAGACGGTCGGCCGGTCCTGCAGCGGCTTGGTAAATATCTGAAGCATGTATCCCATGTCGTCGCGATCCACGAGGATGCGCAACTCGCGCAAAGTCTCCATCGCCTCGTCGATTTTCCCGACCCGCTCTTCGAGGATGTCGTAGTACGAGTCGGGCGTATCGAGGAACTCGACGCCGTTCTTTTTCAGCGCCCGGACGGTGGCCGCGATATCGTCGGTCCTTATCGCCATGTGCTGAACGCCGGCGCCGCGATAAAATTCCAAATACTCCTCGATCTGCGACTTCTTCTTGCCCTGCGCCGGTTCGTTGATCGGAAACTTCACGCGGTGGCGCGGATCGGTCATGACCTTGGAGCGAAGCGCGGTGTATTCGGTCGAAATGTCTTTGTCGTCGAACGAAACGAGTTGGGAGAAGCCGAAGACGCGGCCGTAAAAATCGCCCCACGCATCCATCTCGCCCCAGCCGACGTTGCCGACGCAGTGGTCGATGAACTGCAGGCCGGGTTTGACCGCATGTGCGATCGTCTTGCGGGCCTCCACGAAACCGGGAGCAAAGAGTCCGAAATAGCCGTCGCGTTGGACGAACGAGTGGACGGTCTCCCCGTAGGTCGCGATCGTCGCCTTGATCAAGCGCCCGCGGGCATCCTCGAGGACCGTCGGCTCGAGCAGAGCCCGCGCTCCGCCCTGGAGAGCCATATCGAAGGCGGCCTCGGCATCCCCCACGAGTATGGCAACGTCCTTGATGCCGTCTCCGTGAAGGAGCACGTGGCGCCCGATGTCGTCGTCGGGCGCCAGGCTCCCGGTGAGTACGAAGCGCAGCTTATTCTGCGCGAGCAAATAGCTCACGCGGTCGCGGACGCCCGTCTCGGGTCCCGCATACCCGATCTGGTCGAAGCCAAAGCAAGACATGTAATAGTGCGCCGCCTGCTTGGCGTTTCCGACGTAAAACTCGATGTGATCCCAGTCGATCTGCGCTAAAGGATTGCTGCGAGCTTCGGTCGCCGTGCTCATGGCGCACCGACTTGGCGAAGCCTCTCCGCCGGCCCTGTCGAAGCATTAACCTATGACCGCATCCACGGCGCTGCTCGACTCGGTACGCGCGACCTTTGCCACGTTGATCGACTACGCGGGCCTCTTTCCTCCCGCGCAGCTCCCGTTAGACCAGGCACGAAGCCAGTACCAAGCGGCCTGCCGCGGCCCACACGCGTGGATGCTCGGCCGATTCATCATGCCGGCATCACTGCTGACGGCTTCTCCCGGCGACTTCCCGGGTCCGTTCTCAGTCATCGCCGACGCTCGCGTCGACATTCTCAACAGGCTTGGAGCGATGCGTCAAAACGGAGTGCAAATCGATGCGGTCGAGATTTCACTGGCCAAGAGCGTTCCGCCGTTTCGCAAAAGCATTTCGCCGGACGAGATTCTCGATCTCACCGGCGAGTTGGAGGCAGACATTGTCGTCGCCGGTTTACGCGATCTGCCGATCTTCGTTGAGATCCCTCACTCCGAGCCCTGGCGTGGAATGCTGTCCGATACGATGGATGCGCTGGCGCGCATGCGGCTGGGCGCCAAGCTGCGCTGCGGCGGCGTGACGGCGGCAGCTTTCCCAAGCGTGGACGAGATCGTCGAATATATCGCGGCGGCGCAGGAAGCGCAAGTCGCTTTTAAGGCAACGGCTGGATTGCACCATCCAGTGCGTCACCGAGATAACACGACGGGCTTCACGATGCACGGATTTCTCAACATCCTTGCGGCAGCGGCGCTCGCACCCAACGCCTCGCGCGAAATGGTGCGGCGCGTTGTGGCCGAAGAAGAGGCGAGCGCGTTCGTTTTTGATAACGAATCGCTTTCATGGCGAGAGGAGCGAATCGAGCTCGTCGAGCTGACGCGGACGCGCCGCGAGGCATTCGTTTCCTACGGCAGCTGCAGTTTTGCCGAGCCGGTCGAGGGTCTCACGGCGCTCGGATTTCTTTCGCCCGCGTGAGCCGGCAGGCAGATACCACCGACGCTCGTCTCAAATCGTGGCTTCCGGTAGCGGCCGGGAGCGATTTCCCCGTTCAGAACCTTCCTTTCGGCGTTTTCGTGCGCGAAGGCTCACCGCCACGCATCGGCGTTGCGATCGCCGATAAGGTTCTCGATTGCCGTGCAACCGCCGAAGCCGGTTTTTTCGACGATTGCTGTGAGCCGGAGCTGCTCCGAGCACCGCTGCTCAATCCGCTGCTCGCGGCGGGTCGCTCCGTCTGGCGGCCGATGCGCGAGCGTTTGTCATCGCTGTTGCGTGCCGACGGTGACCCGCGCATGCGTGAAGTTGATGCGGAGAATTTCTTGTTCGACCAAAAGACCGTCAGCATGCGCGTGCCGATCGATGTGGGCGATTACGTGGATTTCTATTCATCGATCGAGCATGCCACGAATCTCGGGCGTCTCTTTCGTCCGAACGCCGAAGCGCTGCTGCCGAACTGGCGCTGGATTCCGGTTGGGTATCACGGACGCTCGAGCAGCATCGTCATCGACGGCACGCCGATACGGCGCCCGTGTGGACAGCGCAAGCTTCCGGATGCGCTGGCTCCCGAGTTCGGAGCGAGCCGCCGCCTTGATATCGAACTGGAGATGGGCTTTGTCGTCGGACCGGGCAACCAGTTAGGAATGCCGATCGGAGTGGCCGACGCGGCGGAGCACATCTTCGGACTCGTGCTCGTTAACGATTGGAGCGCTCGCGACATTCAGGCGTGGGAGTATCAGCCGCTAGGGCCGTTCTTGGGCAAGTCGTTCGCGACGACGATCTCGCCATGGATCGTCACCCTTGACGCGCTCGAACCATTTCGGGTCGAGGGGCCTCGTCAGCACCCTGAACCGCTCGACTATCTGCGCGTCAACGAAGCTTGGGCGTACGAGATCGAGCTTGCGGTCGATCTGCAAACGGCTTCAATGCGCGAGCGTGCTGTCGCGCCCAAAATGATCTCGCAAACGACTTTTCGAGATATGTATTGGAACCTTGCGCAACAGCTTGCGCACGCAACAGTCAACGGCGCGCTGACGAAGCCCGGCGACCTTTTTGCATCGGGAACGATCAGCGGCTCGGCGCCGGGTACGCAGGGAAGTCTCATCGAGCTCGCGTGGAACGGAGAGCATCCCATCGCGCTCCCCGACGGCGAGCAGCGCACCTTCCTCGAAGACGGCGATGAAGTGACGCTGCGCGGCTGGTGCGAAAAGCCAGGCGCGCGTCGCATCGGCTTTGGTGCGGCGCGCGGTCGTATCGACCCCGCGCGCGAGTAGATGAATGCCGGGCTCAGGTAACGCCCGTCGGCGCCTCAATCCAGGAGCGAAAATACTCCGCGTCTTCGCATTCGACCGCGGCCTGCGCGAGCTGCAGTGGCTTGAACGTGTCGATCATTACCGCGATCTCGTCGGTTGAAGTCTTGCCGAGGCTTTGCTCGACCGCGCCGGGCTGCGGGCCGTGCGGCGCACCTGCGGCGTGAAGCGTGATCGAGCCCTCCTCGACGCCGCGGCGGCTCATGAAATTGCCGCTGACGTAGTAGAGCACTTCGTCGCAATCGACGCTCGAATGATTGTACGGCACCGGTATAGCCAGCGGATGGTAATCGAATAGCCGCGGAACGAAAGCGCAAAACGCCGCTCCGGGCGCTTCGAAGGTCGCATGCGCGGGCGGCGGTTGATGAAGCTTGCCGGTGATCGGCGCGAACTCCTCGAGGTTAAACGCGTACGGATAGCAGTAACCGTCCCAGCCGATCACGTCGCATGGATGGTTCTGAACGACGTAGATCGCGTTGCGGCCACCGTTGGTGACGCGAACTTCGTACTCCCCCTGGGCCTCGACCGGCGCCTTGAGCACCGGCGCTCGAAAATCGCGCTCGTAATACGGCGCATGCTCCTCGAGCTGTCCGAATTCGTTTCTATACCGGCGCGGGACCGTCACCGAGCCCGTGGTCTCGTAAACGAGCATCCGCGTCGCGGACGAGGGTGCGAACCGATACGTGGTTCCGGTTGGAATAAGAAGGTAATCGCGCTCGCGGTACGCGAGCTCGCCGAACTGAGTTTGAAGCACGCCCGCACCGTGGTGGATGAAGAGCAACTCGTCGCCGCCGGTGTTGCGATAGAAGTACTCCATCGGTTGCCGCGCGTTTGCGACGGAGATGACGACGTCGTCGTTGCCGAGCAGCGGCGTCCGCGATTCGATTGGATCGGTACCCTCCAGATCCAAAGCAGCCGTCTTTAGATGACGATTACGAAGCGGTTCGTTCGCGTGAAAGGAAACCGCAGGGCGCCCCCACGGAAGAACGTCCAGCGTCGCCGTCGGAGGACGCTCGTGGTAGAGAAGCGAGTAGACGCTCTCGAACCCCTTGGTGGAGAAAAGCTCTTCGGCGTACAGCCCGCCGTCAGGTCGGCGAAACTGAATGTGCCGCTTGTGCGGAACCGAGCCCGCCCGCACATATGACGGCATTAGCTCGCCGCGCCTTCCGGTTCGATTGCCTCGATAACGACCGCGCGCTCGCTGGCGCAAAAACCATTCTCACGATGAGAGCCGTCGCAGAACGGTTTCGTCTTTGAGCCGCCACACCGGCAGAGCGCGACGTTTGGCCCCTCGACGGTGTAGCGGTTTCCGTCTGCATCGGTGATCGTTACCTTCCCGCGAACGAGATAGGGACCGCTCTCGCGCACTTTGATCGTGACTTCATCCATTGCTCGTGCAGCTTCGACGTATCCCCGATGCGGTCCTAACGACTGCGATGCCGTAGCTTGCAGAACGGCGCGAGCCAAGACGTGTCCGCTAACGAGCGCTTCGACTTTGGATGCGGCGAGCGGCTCGGGGGCGGTGATTTTCGCCAAGTCTAGGGCGAGCAACGTGAACGTGTAATGGTGGGTCGAGCCCGGCGGGGGGCATGGTCCGTAGTATCCGGCTTCGCCGTGCGACGTTTTGCCGAGCTGACCGACGGCGAGCTTCGCATTGGCAACGAGCCGGTGGGTCGTCGGCGGAAGATTGTAAACGACCCAGTGGAAGAAGCCGCCTGGAATTGGTGCGTCGGGATCGTGAACGATCAGCGCGAACGACGCGGTCCCCTTCGGCGGGTCGCTCCACTGTAGTTCGGGCGAGCGGTTCTTACCGCCGCAATCGGCCGCCATCGAGGGAGCCGGAATCAGACCCGCCGGCGAAAAGTCGGAGCTCGCAAGCCGCATGGCGGGCGTTACCGCAGCCAGCACGATGCCCGTCACCGCTATCATGCGAAGCATGGCCGTATGGTATCATGGCCTGGCCATGATGGGAGTTAGGCCTCACGCGGCGTAACCCCGCGAACCCCGCCAGAACCGGGAGGTAGCAACGGTAAGCGGGCCCTTACGGGTGCCGTGAGCCCCCTGGCTCTCGTCGTGGCCCGCTCGCGAAGTCAAAAGGATGCAGTTGGAAAGCTTCTATGCTGCCGCAGGCGCGTTCGTTGGCGCGCTCGTGGCGCTCTTCATCTATCATATCGCACGTCGTGCGACCATCGCTGATGCGGACTCGTCGTCTGCTCGACCTTCACGATAATCTTCTCTCCGGAGACGCACAGAGCGCGGCGGGCCGGCTCGGCGCCCTCGAGGGTGGCGAGCTCGCGATCCGAGCGGCGATGCAAGCGCTGAGCGATCGTATCGCCCAGCTCGAAGCTTTGGCTGCAACCGACCTCTCACGCGCCGGTTTCGTGCGCTACGATGCGTTTGCCGACAGTGGATCGGGGCTTTCCTACGCGCTCGCCTTGCTCAATCGACACGGCGACGGTGTCGTGCTTAACAGCATCTACTCGCGCAACGATACGCGGACTTTTGGAAAGCCCGTCGCAGCGTTCAAGCCTACGGTTCAAGCTTCTGCCGAAGAACTCGAAGCGATCGAGCGGGCGCGGGCGCCCGCGCCGTAGAACGGCGGCGCTGTGAATTTGCTTCTCTGCGACGCGGCCAAAGCGCTCATGGACATCGTCTACATTTATACGATTTTGTTGCTGATCTACGCGGTCATCTCGTGGATACCGGATCTTCGTCGGGGGCGCTGGGTCTACTACTTGGCGTCGGTCGTCGAGCCGGTGCTGATTCCGATCCGCCGCATCATCCCGCCGCTCGGCGGCCTGGACCTCGCCTTTCTGATACTGCTCCTCGTGCTGCAGCTGGTCGTTCGGCCGGCACTCGGCCACCTCGCGTTCAATAGCTGCATCCCAGTCGTCGGTTACTAGCGCTCGTTGGCTCTGAAATCTGAGCGACCGCACCGTATCGACGTAGCGAGCAAGGTTCGCAATTTCTGCATCATCGCCCACATCGACCATGGCAAAACCACACTTTCGGACCGATTGCTCGAGATAACCCGTACGGTTCATACGCGCGAGATGGAAGCGCAGGCCCTCGACGCGATGGACCTCGAGCGCGAACGCGGCATCACCATCCGCATGCATCCGGTCACGCTCGAATATCGTGCCAACGACGGAGAGCTCTATCGGCTCAATCTCATAGACACGCCCGGACACGTGGACTTCTCCTACGAAGTATCACGCTCGTTAGCGGCCTGTGAGGGCGCCTTGCTCATCATCGATGCGGCACAAGGGATCGAGGCGCAAACGCTCGCGAACTATCATCTCGCGCTCGAGCACGAGCTTACCATCATCCCGGTCATCAACAAAATCGATCTTCCCGCCGCCGACCCCGCCCGGGTGATGAGCGAGGTCGAGGAGCTGCTCGTGATGGAGAAGAGTGAGTGCATCTTGGCCAGCGCCAAGAACGGCATCGGCATCGAAGACATCGTCGAAGCGATCGTCGAACGCATCCCTCCTCCCAAGGGTCACCGCGATCGACTGCGGGCGCTCGTCTTCAACGCGCAGTTCGACCCTTATCGCGGCGTGGTCAGCTACCTTCGTGTCGTCGACGGCAAGCTTTCGCCGGGGACGCGTTTCATGTCCATGGCGCACGAGCGCGTCTTCGAATGTACGGAAGTTGGGATATTCGCGCCGCAGATGCGCGCGACGCAAGCGCTCGAGCTCGGCGACGTCGGCTATGTAATCGCCAACATCAAGTCGCTCGGTGAGATCGATGTGGGAGACACGATAACGTCGGCGAGCGATCCGGCACACGTAGCGCTTGCGGGCTATCGCAAAGCCGTCCCCATGGTCTACTGCGGGCTCTATCCGAACGAAGGCGAGTACGACGGCCTCCGCGACGCTTTAGAGAAGCTCAAGCTCAACGATGCGGCTCTCGTCTACGAACCCGAGAGTTCCGTGGCGCTGGGCTTTGGATTTCGCTGCGGCTTTCTGGGCTTGCTTCACATGGAAATCGTCCAGGAGCGGCTGGAACGCGGTTATGGGCTCGACTTGATCGCCACGTCGCCCTCGGTCGTCTTTCGCGTTGTGCAGACCGACGGAACGACGCTGACGATCGACAATCCGTCGAAGCTGCCCCTGCCAAACGTCATTCGATCGATCGAGGAACCGTACGTCAAAGCGACCATTATTTCGCCGCCGGAGTACGTCGGAGCGATCATGGAGCTTACGCAGAGCCGGCGCGGCGAGCTCGCGAACATGGAGTACCTTAACGACGGCCGAGTGATCTTGACCTATCAGATGCCTTTGATCGAAGTGATCGTCGATTTCTTCGACGCGCTGAAGTCGCGAACCAAAGGCTATGCGTCGCTCGATTACGAGGTGACGGACTATCGTGAAGGCGATCTCGCGAAGCTCGAAATCCTCCTCAACGGCGAAGTCGTCGACGCGCTCTCCTTTATCGTCGCGCGGGACAAAGCCGCTTCGCGCGGCCGTGCTTTAGCCGAGAAGCTGAAGGAGCTAATCCCGCGCCAAATGTTCGAGGTGCCGATTCAGGCAGCGATCGGCGGGAAGATCGTCGCGCGCGAGACGGTGAGCGCGATGCGCAAGAACGTGCTGTCGAAGTGCTACGGTGGCGACATCACTCGCAAGCGCAAGCTGCTCGAGAAACAGAAGGCCGGAAAAGAACGCATGAAGCGCGTCGGTAAGGTGGAGCTGCCGCAGGAGGCCTTCATGGCGGTCTTGCGGCTGGGTTCGTGAAAACCTACGTCGCCACGCATAACCTAGGCAAATTGCGCGAACTTAAGGCGATTTTCGCGCGCTCGGCTCTGCAGATCGTCACGCCGCGCAATCACACGGCAATCGAAGTCCTTGAAAACGAATCCACCTATGCCGGCAACGCGGTGCTCAAAGCGCAAGCGCTCGCTGAAAGGCTACGCGAGCGTCACGTCGCCGCGAGCGTCCTCGCCGACGATAGCGGTCTGGAAGTCGACGCGCTCGACGGCAGGCCCGGGATTCGCTCGGCTCGTTATGGCGGAGTGGAGATCAGTTGGCCGCAGCGGCGCGCCGCGCTTCTCGCCGAGCTGCGGGGAATACCTCCGTATCGGCGCACGGCTCGTTTCGTCTGCGTGCTGGCATTGATCGAGTCTCTTGGCGAGCCACTCATTGCCAGAGGGGAAGTTGGCGGCTACATTCTGGAAGCAGAAAGCGGAAGCAGCGGTTTCGGCTACGATCCACTCTTCCTCTACGCGCCCGACGGCCGCAGCTTCGCGGCCCTTTCAGAGAAGGAGAAGAACGCAGTCAGCCATCGGCGCCGCGCGGCTGACGCGCTGTTGGCGATGCTCCGCGAGCGTGGTTGAGGCCGTCGTTGGGCTTGCATCGCCCGACGAGGTACGGACGATACAGCGGCGACGGAATATCGATGACGCGGGGCTGCGGCTTTCGTTGCTGTTTGCGGAGCATGGCACGGTTTGGGTGGCGCGTGATGGCCCCGAAGTCATCGGGATTGCCGTCGCGCACGATTCCGACGACGAGCGGTACGTCGGCGATCTCTTCGTCGAGCCGTCGTATCGCGGCCAAGGCGTCGGCGCGCGGTTGTTGGATGCCGCGTTGGCCAATGCCGCGGACGTCGCCCGCTCAATGCGGATCGATCCTGCGGACCGCGGATCTCTTGCCTTGGCGTTCCGCTTTGGTATGGCGACCCGCGATTCGATCCTCCGCTTTGCCGGGCCGCTTCCGCGCGAAGAGCAGCTCGCAAAGATGGCGGCGGGCCAATACCGGTTCGCGGTCGACGCGATCGATCCAATCACGCACGGGTACACCTTAAGCGAGCTCGACCGTCAAACGCGGGGCACTCTCCGGAAAGCCGACCATTCGTGCTTCATTCAGAACGGCTCCGGCCAGCTGTTCTTTTTGAGCGGCGAATGCGTTTGTTACGCCTATCTAGGACCGGACGGCCGGGTCGGTCCGCTCGCATGCGCGTCGGAAGCGTACCTCGTGCAGATCTTCGCTTACGCGCTCGTTAACCTCCAGAGAATTTATTGCGCCTCGTGGTGCACCGCTCTCGTACCGGGTTCGAATCGGCGAATCGCCCGCGCCGCACTGCGTGCCGGTTTGCGGATCCACGAAAGCTACTTGATCGCCAGTGATTCCTCTATGCTCGATCTGTCGACGTACGTCGGCTATCACCAGTTGCTTTTCTAGCTGACAGTTGCGCTGTTCCCGTGCGGACTCCGCCACCGTTGGCAGATTCTGCTTGAATATCTGCATGAAGAATTGTCCGCTCCGATCGCAGTAGTTACCGCTTGAATCGTTCGCATTGAGGCGGGTATCGTCGCAAGCCCAGGACGTCCTAAGGAGGCGGTATCAATCACAAGCGGTATCGGGAGCGGAACGCTGCGCCCTTAAGAGAATACTTACTGCTGTGGCCGTGCGTCGACTGCGGTGAATCGGATGTTCGAGTGCTGGAGTTTGATCACGTAAGCGGTGTTAAGCTAACTGATGTTGCGGAGCCGTCCGCAAGGGGCCTAAGCTGATCGAGGACAGAGCCAGAAATTGCAAAATCTGAAATTCGCTGTGCCAACTGCCACCGACGCAAGTCTGGCAGCCAGTTTGGATCGTGGCGGAATATCGGGGCGTAGCTCAGCTTGGTAGAGCGTTGCGTTTGGGACGCAAAAGTCGCAGGTTCAAGTCCTGTCGCCCCGACCAAAATTTGCGCCCGTGGTCTAACGGGATAAGGCACGAGTCTTCTAAACTCGAAGATGGGGGTTCGAGTCCCTCCGGGCGCATGCTAATGGAAATCGCGGTGACTGTAGCTCAGTTGGTTAGAGCGTCGGTCTGTGGAACCGAAGGTCGCGGGTCCGAGTCCCGTCAGTCACCCCAAAGTGTGCGAAGGACGTTACGTCGCCATTGCGTACAACTCAAAGCGAGAGCGCCGACGTAAGCGCCTTTAGCTCAGTAGGTAGAGCACCGGACTTTTAATCCGTTGGTCCCGGGTTCGATCCCCGGAGGGCGCATAGCTAGGCACCGCTAGCTCAATGGTAGAGCAGGTGACTCTTAATCACTTGGTTCGGGGTTCGAGTCCCTGGCGGTGCAAAGCTCAGAAGTCCTTGCAGATACGACGCTACACTTTTGCGAGGACTTCTTTTTTGGGAGCCGGCGCTCTGTACCGCCATGTACTGCCTAAGTACCTCTGAGGCCGCGGCGCCGCCCTTTCGAGAGGTTCGAAGCGAGCAACTCGGCCACGGTGCCCCGGGGCCAGGCGCTGCTGCGTGAACGCTCAGGCGAAGCCGCGCAGCTGACCAGGAGTACGGATGCGAAACCTCGCTGTCGCCGAGTCACGGAAGTTCTGTTCCAGCCGTCACGCAGCCGCCAACCGTCAGAGATTGCGCCGGCGAAGGCTCCTTGAAGAACCGGTCGATCGGCTCGCCGCCGGTGCTCGCCGACGTTACCGATAATCGGGAATTATCGGATGGTGCGCCTAGCGCGACATAGCAGGCGTGGGGGAGGTTGCTAGCATCCTAAAGCCGTATCGGTCCTCGAGCAGGTTCGCTTGAGGAGGACACGATGCAAAGTTCAACTAGTCGCATTATTTCGTGCGCCGCGATCGCCGTCGCATTCTTGGCCGCTTGCGCCGGCAACGGCGGTGTACCGAATGCGGCATTACCATTGGGGACGAATCAAAGTCGCGTTGGGCAAGACGCCGTCAGCGTCGCTTTTAGCGGTGAATATGTCGGAGAATTTCGAAACGAGAGAGGCACCAGGTCGAGACTCAGGCTCTATCTCTCGCAATATCAAGACTCGCTCGGCGGGGCCCTAGTCAAGCCCAAAGGATCGCAAGGCTTAAATGGGGTCATTGCATGGGTCGCTAACGGCAAGACGATTAATGGCACAGCCATCGGTGGTGGGAGCAGCGGCGGCAGCGGCAGCTTTTGCACCTTTTCGATGACCGGCAAGTACAAGTATCGCAGAATTACCGGCACCTACACTGCGATGGCCAGCTGCTCCGGCCAGACCGGAACGTTCAGCCTCTGGCACAAGTGCTATTTTCAAGGCACGGGAAGCGCGGCGGTTCGCCGGGAGACCGGCGTCAAACCTTGCTAGTATTCCGCCCGCGCTCGCCGAGCTTAAGCGTCTACAATCTCGAATAGCTGCTCGAAGTGTCCCATTCGAAGCGTGCGGCGAACGTTTCTGTTGCTAACGAGCAACTTGATCAAGTGCCCCTTGAGGCGAGCCTGCAGCTTTACTAGCTCGTAAAGCACCGTAGAATCAAAGTAAATCACCTTGGTCATATCGATCGTGACTGGAGCTTCTGAACGAAGTGCGCCAAAGAGCGTCGCCAGGTTTGCCCTGTCGGCGATGTCGTACTCGCCTTGAAGAGCTATCGTGCGTGAGTGGTTATCCATTGGGCCGACCTGTTCTCTCGCGAAAATGCGGATTGGCCGGTTGCTGGAAATGCGGTCAAGGCGTATCGGCTGAGGCATCCAGCATACCACAGCGCCGCCAGTATAGCGCAAAAGGCGCGGAAAGATTCGCCCATGTCGATGAACGACTTCCCCGAGGATGATCCGGACTCGAACTATCCCGCGCCTTCGGCGGCGCAGGTTCTTCACGAAGCCGAAGCCCGTCGTTATCTCAAGGGCCTTATGGGGGCCCTCAGGCACTGCACGGTGCCGCAGCGGCGCGCAATCATTGCGCAGCTTAGCAGCGTCTACAAGGACGAAGCGCCGGCCGGCGACGAGCATACGATTAAAAACAAGTACCCGGCGCACGAAAGTGAAGGACAAGCGCTTACCGAGGCATCGCAGACCGACGATTAGGAGCGCGCCGGCCCACAGTACATAGGCATACAGCGCGAACGAAACGCTCACCACGATAACGACCCACGATCTCGCAATGTAACCGGCCAGTAAAAGTTCCCGTTAGCCGTTCTCCTATTTCGGCGGAGGTGACGGTGCGCCGTTGTAAGCCATTGCAGCGGCCGTCTCCTAAAACGGACCAAGAGGCGTGATGCTCCGGCATTGCGCCTCCTGTTTTCTACATGAAAGGTAAACCACAATGAAGCCGGACCGGTACCGCTTATAGGCCGACGATCTTTTCGCCGAGCATGCGTTGATCGTAGTGGTGGCCGCGGATGCGCAAGGAAATTCTAAGGGGAGTTGCGGTAGAATCGTAGCTGTCATCGGAGCTCAACCTTCCGCCGGCATGGCCCTGGCGAGTTCACGGCTTGCTGGGGCTCTTTGTTTTGGACCGCCATTGCGCCGCCGATAGGTGAGCAAAGAAAGAGACGTGGCGCAGTATATACTGCGGTTTCACGTCTATTTGCCGCCATGCCGTGTCTGGGTAAAGAGCGCTAAATCACTTGGTTCGGGGCTCGAGTCCCTGGCGGTGCAGATTCGCGGAGCCCTCGCACAACGCTGCGGGGGCTCGTCCTTTATCATGCGACGGCCAGACTTATCGAACGAAGGCGTCCGCCCTAAGCGCGATGAGTGGTGGCACTGAACCGTTCGATGTGATACGTTGGCGTACAGACGCCTGCACTCATGACTCTGCAGTCCACCGAATACCTTGAGGTTTGCGCGATCGAGGAAGGGGCTGCAGTTTTTCTTGCGTTCGTTGAAGGGTAATCGAGCGACGATTACCACGACCGATGAGATCAAGGTCGTTTCGCCGGCTCACGGCCTTCGAGGCCAGGCCCAAAAAACAAGTAATCGCATTATTGCGGCGCTCTCCGACGCAAGCCGTCGGAGTCTTTGGTCCGGCATGGAGCGGGTGGAGAGCAGGCATGCGCAAGTGCTCGGGCGGATCGGCGAGCCCATTTCGCATTTCTACTTCGTTGAATCCGGCATGATTTCGCTGATGAAGTCGATGCAGAACGGCGAAGCGGTGGAAATCAGCGCCATTGGCCCAGAAGGGATTGCGCCTCCCGGTGCCGTTTTCGACCTCGAGCGAGCGGTCTTTGAATCGGTCGTTTTGATTCCGGGAGAGCTTTTGCGCATTCGTCGTGAAGAGCTCTCGAAGAGATTAGCGAACGATCGAGAGCTATTTCACCTGATGCGCGGCTATGCCGGCGTCGCTCTAAACCAGTTGGCCCAAACCGCCGCCTGCAACATCCTTCATTCCGTCGAGGAGCGTTGCTGTCGTTGGCTTCTCATGGCTCATGATACCGCGCTGGGCGGTACCTTTTCGCTCACGCACGAGTTTCTCGGGGCGATGCTGGGCGTGCGAAGAGCGAGCGTGTCGGTTGCAGCGCAAACCTTACAGCGGGCGGGCTTGATCCGTTATTGTCATGGCCAATTGACGATTACCGACCGCACCGCATTGGAACGAGCGGCGTGTGAATGCTACGCGACGACGAGACAAGAGTTCGAGGCACTCTTTGCGCGCGCTCGCTGCAGGGCCTAGTCGGGCAGTCCGTCGCGGCAATCGCGCGACCGATCGCTCGCCAATTCGCGTCCCTGGCAGAGGAACCAGGCAAATGACTCCCTGCGTTGCCGAACGGCTCGGCCGGGGGCACCCCAGCACGCCATAACGCTCCTTTAACAAAGCCCTAAGTCTACGGCAAAATATAACGCACATCTGTACGGAAGCGTACAGACGATGCCCGGCCGTTCGAGTACGGTTACGCTACGTTGATTATCGTTAACGCATTAACGAAGCGGTAAAAGGCGGGTTCGAAGCGAGCTGCTAGGTTGGATAGTTTCCATGCCGGCGACTTTGGTTTCGCTACAAAGGGGATTGGAGCGCGAAATGGTGGTTTTCACCGCAACCGAGACCGCAGGCCCGTGAAGACGGAGCTCGGTTCGATATGCGTAGGCAAGACGCGAGCGTCCGGTAGGGGCGTTCTCGCCTCCCCGGCTCGGACGTGACCACAGTGGATAGCGTCGTAGATACCGTTCCGGAACATACGTTCGTCGCTGACCGGTCCTTGGAACCATCTACGCGGAGTCGTTCGATACGCGTATTTGAGAACGACAAAGCTTTCCTTCTCCTGCTGAGCGACTTGGCTTATGCTCGCGATCGCCTCGTGGACGGCCGTCTTCAGCGCTGGATTTCTTAACCACGTGCTCGATTATCCGAGGGTCATCGAGTCGGCTTTGATTTGGACCCTTACTTCTGTTTGGACGTTCAAGACGCTGGGGCTCTACCGGATTTCCTACGCGCTCGACTCGAGGGACGAGTGGTATTACGTCGTCGTAGGCTTGGCGACCGGCGTCGTCCCCCTCTTGCTTATCTTTAGCATTGTTCCGGCATTGTCGAGCTCGCGGCTGGTTTTGGTCGGATCCTTTGGATTATCGCTGCTGCTCGTGGGCATGAGTCGGTCGATCGTACATAATCGCTTCGGGGTCGATGCCGGTCGCCGCAAGCGCCGCATTGCGCTCGTCGCGAGCTCTTCGGAGCTGCTCCCAATAGCCAACGCAATGAGAGATGGGTCGAGCGTTCTGAGTTTGATCCCCGTCGAGGGAACCGAGCAAGCGATAGCTGACGTATTAAATGGTTCGGGCCGCTCTTGGTACGACGGCCTGCGAGAGCAAGGCTGCGACGAGATCGTTTTTTCCGGCATGCCGACCGTACGCACTGCGCTTATGGTCGAGCGTGCCGCTCGGGACCGCATCAAAATAGCCTTTGCTCCGCCCGGGCTGTCGTTGCAGGCGTATCGCCTGAACTTCCTGGCCACGCAACGGCAGCCCATTCTGCTGGCCGGCCGGGTAGCGGCCTGCTCGCCCATTAACGTCTTCTTGAAGCGCGTCTTCGACCTAATGGTGGCCTCAATTGGGATTTTGGTAACGTGGCCGATCATGGTCGGTGCAATGATTGCAATCCTTTTAGAGTCGGGCCGTCCCGCTCATATTCCGGCAAACGAGAATCGGACGCGATGGAAAGCCGTTCCAAATTTTCAAGCTCCGCTCGATGGCGCGGGACGCCGAAGCGCAATGCGGTCCTGTATGGGCAGTAGGCGACCCGAGTAACGATAGCCGCGTGACCAAAGTCGGAAAGTTCATTCGCAAGACCAGCATCGACGAGCTTCCTCAGTTCATCAACGTCCTGCTAGGTAATATGTCGATCGTCGGACCGCGCCCGGAACGACCGACGTTTGTCGAGCGCTTTCGAGCCGAGTACCCGCGCTACGACGAGCGCCATTTGGTTCGGCCCGGCGTAACGGGCTGGGCTCACGTCCATATGCGGCGAAGCCCTGGGATGGACCAGATCGGCGAGCGGCTGGATCTCGACCTTTTCTACGTCGAGAACTACTCGCTACTCTTGGACATTTTCATCACCTTCAAGACCGCCGTAGAAGTCCTGTTTCAACACTGGTAGTCGCCCTCGGCGTCGCGATTGGCCGCGACCAGGCGTTAAGCGATTTACGCCGAACGCCTAGCCCGCTTGGAATCTCAGCACACGAGTAGCCCCATGGTTGCGGTATTGCCTGCACTTGAGCAGCGACCGCTTATTTCGGTTATTGTCCCGACGCTGAACGAGGAAACCCATATCGGCGCCGTCCTTGACGACATGCTCGCCCAAGAAGCGATCGATGCCGACGTCGAGGTCTTGGTCGTCGATGGCGGCAGCACGGACAAAACGCGGACGATCGTAGAGCAATACGCGGCTCGCGGAAACGTTCGGCTAGTCGACAACCCCAAGCGTCATCAGGTGTTCGGTTATAACATCGCCATTAGGCAGGCGCGCGGGTCGATCATCTGCATCGTGCACGCGCACGCGAGATTTTCTCGCACGTACCTAGCAGCTTGTCTCGATGCTCGAGAGCGCAGCGGCGCCGCAAACGTGGGCGGAGTCATTAATCACCGAGGCGAGGGACTCGTTGGGGAAGCCATCGCTCTTGCGATGTCTTCGCCGCTGGGCGTGGGCGATTCGAAATATCGCCATGCAAAAGAAGAGCAATGGTGCGATTCGGTAATGGGCACGTTTATGGACCGCAATCTTTTTGACGAAATTGGCTTTTACAACGAGACCAATCTCGTTAATGAGGATTGTGAATTTAACTATCGCCTTCGAGCCGCAGGTTACAGAGTTTTCCTTTCTCCTAGGATCGAGGTAAGCTACTGGGTGCGTCCATCGCTGATCGCGCTCGCACGGCAGTACTTGCGTTATGGCTTCTATCGGCGCTGGACTGAGGTTCAGCATCCGGGCTCAGTGCCGTGGCGGGTCTACGCGCCGCCGGTTCTCGTTTTGGGATTAGCCGGCTCCGGGGTCCTGTTGCTCAGCAGACGTGCAATGTTAGCGGCGATACTGCCGCTGCTATACCTTTGCTTCCTGAGCATCGGCTTTGTCGAAGGGATGCGTCGATCGAAACGGCCCGCCCTCGCGCTGTTGGAGCCCATCGCCATTGCGACCATGCACGTCGCCTTCGGCTTGGGTTGGCTCCGCGGCTTTGTGACGCTGCGAAGGCGGAAACCGACGTCCTCGAATTGAACTAGTGCCACCAGCGGGTGATGCGCTTGCGTCTCTGCCTGGAATAAGCACTCCGAGGAGGTTTCCGAAATTTTCAAGGAGGCGGGTTTACCCGCGCGCCCTAAAAGGGCGACACTGACGACGTTGTATGATCGCCGGCGTGCCGCACAAGCTCGCCGGTCATGCTTCGAATAGTCCTATAGCCATGAGTCGCTGGCCGGATGGCAAAAAATTTGCGTTCACTATCATGGATGATACGGACCGAGCATATCTAGAGGCGGTAAAACCGTTTTACGATGCGCTAATTCACTTTGGGTTTCGCACGACAAAGACCGTTTGGGCGCTAGATTCGCCGCCCGACGATCCGTTCCGAGGAGATAGTCTGCAGAATCCGGCGTACCGCGCCTGGGTAGTCGACCTCAAGAAAGCCGGCTTTGAAATCGCGTGGCATGGCGCGCGGTCAGGCGGAACGGAAACCACGGCTCACCGCGAAGCACTTGACTACTTTCGTCAAGTTTTTGACGCTTATCCTCGTACGTATGCAAATCACGCCGTCAATCCGGAATGTTTATATTGGGGTGAGGAGCGATTTGACGCTCTGCTGGTTCGGGAGATGTTTCGCCGGCTTTCGGGGCGCAAGCGTTTCCTAGGGTCGACGCCGGGCACGCCGTATCGCTGGGAAGACTTGTGCGCCGAACGGCTGAAATACGTTCGCGGGTTCAACTTCGACGATACGGTGACTTCGCGCAAGGATCCGTGGATGCCGTATTACGATCCGCGCCGGCCGGCGGTACGCCGCTGGTTTTCTGCTAGCGATGGGTCGGACGTCGAGCGCTTCGTGCGGCTGCTTTCTCCGTCGCGAGTCTCGGTTCTCGAGCGGTCGGGTGGCTGCTGCATCGTGTATGCGCACGTGGCAGACGGGTTTGTCCGTGATGGAAAGGTCGATGTTCGAGTTATCGAGAGGCTCGACGACATCGCCGCGCGCGGCGGATGGTACGTGCCGGTGGAAGCGATCCTCGACCACATTGAAGCGCACCGTGGTAAACGCGTTATTACGACCGCGGAGCATCGTCGCCTCGAATGGCGCTGGGCCGCCTATCAGGCTAGACGGCAGCTTGATTTCGTCACCGTCGCGTTTCCCTGGGGGCCTCGAAGAAGTTCGGAGGGCGGGAAGGCGATTGCTTAATGGTGAAGGCAAGTCTGAGGCAGGTTCAACACGGGAGGCAGGTTTCTGTTGCTATGCCTGCAGGATGCGACAGCAGCTGTACACGTACACGTCACTAACGAGGCATTTAATATCGGGCTCAGCTCGCTCCTTTGCCGCGGCATTCGTCATGTTTTGCCTCATGGCGTCAATCGCTGCTCGGGCGGAAACGAACCCGTACACGATTCACGCCGACGATCAGTTGCAGGTAATGGTCTTCGGAACGCAAGGCGTTTCCTCGATTTCGAGTCAAGGGCAATCTGCGCCTAATACGATCCCCGCGCTTTCCCAAACGGTCACCGTGCTGAGCGATGGAACGATCACCTACCCGCTCATAGGGTCCATTAGCGTGGCAGGCTTGCGTCCCGAGGCCGCCGCCGACCGTATCGCGGCCGCCCTGGCCGTTTACGTCATTCATCCCACCGTAAGCGTGCTCGTCGTGAAAGGAACGCCGGCGCGCATCGAGGTCCTCGGTAGCGTCGAGCATGGCGGCCAGTTCGAGTTAGAGAAGGGCGACCGGCTCGCCGATGCTCTAGTTAAGGCGGGTGTAGGTCCTACCTCGTTTGCTGACCTAAATCACATTACCATAAACCGAGTCGTTAACGGCACTCCGCAGCTCTACAACGTAAATTTATACAACATGCTGCTCAACGCGGATTATGCCTCAAATCCATTACTCGAACCGGGGGACATCGTGTACGTTCCTAAGGCAAAACAACATGACCTAACGAACCTTGCGAATATTCCCTTCGCGCTCTACTATTTGTACCTGCTCGCCGTGCCCAGCGCCGGTGCCGCCGTGGTACGCTAAGGAAATGTACGAATTTTCGCAGCTCGTCGCCTCGATCAAGCGACGCCGGCGCCTGGCGATCGGTCTTTTTTTGTTGTTTTTAGTTCTCGGGGTGGCCGCTGTAATGCTGTCGCCGCGTACTTACACGACGTCGAGCGAAGTGCTGATCAAAAGGCCCGATACCACGTTGCAATCGACGAACTACCCGCAGATCGATGCGCTCCTTGCCTGGAACCGCGATACTGCGATGGAAACCTACGTTGCGCTGGCGCGTCAGCCGGCGATCGCGGAGCGCGTGATTCGCCAACTGAACCTAAAAGCCAGCGCGAGAGATCTGCTCGATAAAAGCGTCCTCGTAATGCCCCTAACGCAACTCGGACATTCATCCAGGTATCAGCGTCGATTGGCGCGATGCGGCCGGCTCGGCTAACATAGCGAACGCCTTTGCGAGCTCGTTTATCGAACAGCAACGCGTGCTGGCGGCTTCAGAAGCATCGGAAGCTGCGGCGTCGCTTTCGGGAGCCTTAAACAACGCGCAGGCCGACCTCTCGAATGCCGACCGTGCGGTGACCCTCTTCGAATCCCGCCACGAGCTGGCGGACGCTAGTACGCAAACGGCAACTCTTCTCGGCGCAATCAACGATATTCAGTCGAAAGCACGCGCCGCGCAAGCCGAGCGCGTACAGGCCCAGGGCCAGCTCTCGAGTATCGGTGCGGACCTCGCCGCCTCTCCCCGGAACGATCGACGCCAGCAAATTGATCAGTAGCTCTCCGGTCGCCGATCAGATCGAGCAGCAGCTCGCGCAGCAACGCGTCCAGCTGCGCATGCTACGTCAGCAATTTACCGAGAAATACCCCGAAGTTGTCGCCACGGAGAAACAGATCGCCAGCCTCGAGTCCGCCCTTAAGGGCATCCCAAGCACGAAACTTGCCTCAAGGAACGAAGAGCCGAATCCGCTGACCGCGGGGTTCACGACCCAGGCGGCAACCCTGCAAGCTCAGATCGCCGGAGATTCGGCGCAGCTGCGGATGCTGCGCTCTCAAGAGGCGTCGCTCCTGAATCGGCTGCGGCTATATCCGCAGGATATTTCCGAGCTCGCCGCTCTACAGCGCCGTGCCAAGGCGGCCGAGACGATCTATGGCGCGCTTCAAAGTAATTACTTCAACGCGGTCGTTGCTAAAAGCATGGCTGTCAGCGATCTCTCGGTCATTCAGAGTGCCGATCCCGCGTTTGCCACCGTAAAGCCACCGCGATTGCCCGCCCTGATGGCGGTAACAGTGGTCGCTTTGTTCGCTGCCGTGTCCATTGCCGCGCTGCTCGACTGGTACGCCGTTGGCTTCATGCACTTGAGCGAAGCTCAATAACCGTTTGTCAGGCATTGCGGCTAGGCGGCGCCCTTATAAATGAACAACATCGCACAAAAGAGTCTTGAGACTTTTGCCGTGCGAGTTGCGACGCAGCTCACGGCGGCCGCCGGGGGAATCGTTATTGCCCGCCTCTTGTCCACAACCGGCAAGGGGGAGTTTACGTACGCCGGTACGATCCTCGCTCTTGCGCTCATGGCAACCTACGGCCATTATAACGCCGTCCTCTGGCAGTACGGGAAGCGCGGTCTTCCGCCTGCCGCCATCATTCGGGTGATGTTTCGCATCGTCATAGGCATGAGCGCGCCACTCGTGCTGGCGATGGTTCTGATCGGCTCCCTCATATCATCGCAGAGCAGCTTACTTTTCGTGGCGGCAGCCCTGCCTTTCGCGATATTTACGCAGTCGTCCATGGGAATTTTCCTTGGCGACGGGGACGTCCGCCGCGTCAATATATCGAGCACGATTCCTCCGGTCGGGGCGGTGCTCGTTTACGTCCCATTGATTTTGTTCGTCCATCGCAGCCTATCCGTAGTGCTCGCGGTATGGGCGGCGGGCTACGTAATAGGCGGGATATACACGATGTTTGCGCTGAGGCGTTATCGTCGCGGCGCTCCGCGGCGCCGACTCCAAGGCACTTGCCAAAGAACAGATTACCTTCGGCGGCCAGGCTTCCCTCAGCGGGCTGCTGCAATATCTTGATTTTCGCATCGACGTCTTCTTGGTAATGTTTATGCTCGGCAGCGCAGCTCTCGGTGTGTATTCCGTGGGGATTGCGGTTGGCGAGTTTATCTGGCAATTGAGCAGCGCCATGATAAACCCCGCACTACAGGTCATCGGCGGCGACGACTATGAGAGGTCAACGGAAATCACGGCAAAGTGCATGCGACATTCACTCGTGCTCGTCTTTACCGCTGCCGTGTTTGTCGCTGTCCTCGCCCGGACGCTCGTGCCTCTCGTTTATGGGTCCGGCATTCTCATACGGCGCAGTGATCACGATAGCGCTGCTCCCGGGAATCGTCGCCTACAGCATGATGCCCGCGTTGGCCGCATTTTTTTCGCAGCAGTTGGGCGAGCCGCGCGTCCCGTTCTACTTCAGCGCGCTATCGACGGCCGTATGCGCTGTGGTCACCGCGCTGGCGCTACCTCATTTTGGAATCATTGCCGCTGCGGTCGCGACGTCCATTTCTTACACGATCGCGTTCGTGGCCGCTGCCGTCTACTTCATTCGGCGTACCGGAATGACTGTCGGCAGAATCTTCGCCTTATCGGGTGATGATTTTCGGCCGTACTATCTGCTGCTGACCAGTGCGGTAGGCGCCCTCCGGGGCCGCTAAAATGTCGTTGGGTACTACGCCGCGCCTCATTCGGGGCGAATCAACCGGTGCGGCGGCGATCGTGGCGGTGTTCGTTGGGCTGTGCGCTGTCATAGCCCTTGTCATCGTCGTCACTGCTGGAAATTGCAGCGCCTCGTTCGCGATGCCGCTGCTCTGTCAGTCGTCAGTAGGATTGCCCGCGGCCATCGCGATCGCCGCATTGCCGCTCCTAATGTTGGCTGCATACCGACACCCGCTCCCGACGCTGTTTGCCGCTTTATATTGTTTTGGTCCCGATAGACGACGTGCTTCTCGTGGGATCATCGGTTACCGTAACGAAACTCTTAGGCCTGGCAGTTGCGGCGGCGGCGATCGTCACGATCCTCAAGCGACGTCACCGGCTTCGCGTCCAGCACGCGGTCGTAGGCTGGGCGGCGGTCGTCGCGCTGATGCTCTTGAGCACCGTTTGGGGAATTGATCCGGCATGGGCGAAGCTCACGGTGGTACCGGTCGTATCGGCGTTTGCTTTGTTTGTCGTCGTCGTCGCGGTTCCGATGGAACCCTCCGAGTTTCGTGCTGTCATTGCAGCCACGATTTTGAGCGGGGCCATCGTCGGCCTTATTTCACTCGTCAGCGCGCAGCACGAGCTATCGACGATCAAGGGCCAAGTGGGTCGTCTCTACCTGAGCTTCGGAACCGCCACAGAAGATCCGAATCGTTTCGGTGCATCGCTGCTTTTGCCCGTCGCGATGACGGTGGGCGCGATCGGTCAGGCTCGAGGCTGGAGCCGTATCGGACTGTTAGCGATTTTGCCGCTTCCGCTTGCCGCAATTTACCTTACGGCATCGCGTGGAACCACGCTGGCGCTCATCGCGATGGCGATCGTCGGCATTCTCGCCAGCAGGCACCGCCTAGCGCTGAGCGCATTCCTCGGGCGTAGTCGTCGGTCTCGTGCTCGTTATCCCCAACGAAATCACGACGCGCTTTTTCGCCGAAGGGTCCCTGACCAGCGGTGCGGGGCGGCGTTGATATCTGGAAGATTGCCGGTCGAATCTTTCGCGATCATTGGCTGCTGGGTACCGGCGCAGGGACCTTCCCCGCAGCGTACGATCGCTATTTTTTTACGGCCTACGAGGCGAAACTATTGGCGGCGTGGAGTTTCGCGCCGCATAGTTTACTGATGTCAACGGCCACCGAATTAGGCGTAGTCGGAATGATCGTCATGGTTTCGGCCCTGATACTTCAATATCGGAGCCTACGCTTCATCGGCCCCGAGCATCCGTATCCCTGGCTTCGCACGGTGTATCGAGCGGCGTTCATCGGACTCGTGGTGGCCGCGCTTTTCGTCGATGTATTGGCGACGAAATTTTCGTGGCTGCTATTCACTGAGATGCTCCTGGCCGTTGGCCTGGCCACGCAGCTCAAAACTCGTCGCGAGGATGGTCTCCTAACTTGCCGCTCGTATCCGTCATCGTTCCGCTCTACAACAAGGCTTCGTACGTTCTGCGCACGCTTGAGTCTGTGGCGGCGCAAACCGTGACTGACTTTGAGGTAATCGTCGTCGACGACGGCTCCAGCGACGGCGGCGAGGCTCTGGTAACAAACTTTCCGGACTCCCGATTTACCCTGCTCCGTCAAAAAAACGCAGGCCCCGGCGCCGCACGCAATCGGGGCCTTCGCGAGGCGAGCGCGCCTTACGTTGCGTTCATCGATGCCGACGATGTTTGGTTAGACGAGTTTCTCGAGGAGAATCTTGGCGTTGCTCGATCGCTATCCCACCGCGGCCGCAGTGAGCTGCGGCTGGTTCGACTATCCTAGCGGCGTGTGCCGGACGGAATACTGGGGAAGGCGCGGAATCGAGGAAGGCCTGTTCACGATTTCGGAGGAGACGAGCGCAGAGCGTCTGTGCGCAATGCTTGCTTATATGAACCCAAGCACCATACTTGCAAAAACGGACGCCGTACGCCGCTGGGGCGGCTTTTACGAAAATCGTTGTGTATATGGCGAAGACACGACGCTCTGGCTGAGAGTTTTTCTGAACGAGCCGTTCTACTTTCATTTGCGCCCACTCGTCAAACTCGACGTCGAGGCTTCGGAGCTTTGTCGAAACTATCGGACGGCGCGACCAATCGAGCCGTTTTTGCTCGATCCGAGCATCCTTCGCAATGCGTGCCCGAAGAATCTGCTCCCGGTTCTCGACCGTCTTCTAAAGATATCGGCCTGCAAAACGGCCGCAGTGATGGGGTTCTGGGGCGAGTGGCGTCAGGCGCGTCAGCTCGTGCGGCGCTTTCTCTCGCCACGCGACTGGCGAACGCCGCTGTTTGTGCCGGCGCTGTTGAGCTCTTCGCCGGTCATCGTTCCGATCGGCTGTTTGGCTCGTCCGTTCGTTAAGCGATGAAACAATTGCCGGCAGCCGCTTGCGTGAAAAGCAAATGTCGCAAGACTACTGTAACTCGGAGGCGAGATGCGGTCGAGCTGCAGCGCATCGCGCGTGCGAGGGCACCATTGGTTTGAAACGGTGAACGCTAATTCATAGCCCGCGTCGGTTGCTGCGGCAAGAACGGTATCGGCAATATCGCGGGTGCGCCCATTTGGGTATGCTAATGCCTTGCATCGAACGCCCGTCTGCAATTCAATGGCGGCGCGGCTCTCGCGCAATTCCCACTCCAGGTCTTCGGACGAAATATTGCTTAGAATCGGGTGGGTCATCGTATGGGAGCCAAGCTCGAACCCCGCGGCCGACAGGCCGCGCACGTCATTCCACGACATGAACTCCTGCACGGCTGAGTCCTGCAAGGGTTCGGCGTGCGGCGTCTCGCCGGCAAGATATGCGAGGAAGTCGCGGCGGCGCCCGTCGTTGCAATTCTTGCACGACTCGACGATCGAGAGTGCCAGCGCCTCACGAGCCGCCTGCAATTTCGGGAATCACGTAAACCGCTCCATTTGGATCGTGAAGCGATGGGCCGGTCCAGGCGAGAATGCGCGAGAAAACTTCATCCGCCCACAGGACTCGATCTCTTCCTATGTAGCCGGTAGTGATGCAAAATAATGCTGGAAAGCCCTTACGGACCAAGAGCGGCGCGGCCAGCGTCGCATTATTGCGGTAACCATCGTCGAACGTTATGAGAACAGGCGGCTTGCGAGGCTGCCACGCCCCGGACTTCCATCGCGCAAAATCGGCGAGACCTACCGGCGTGCAACGGGCACCGAGCCAATCGAGATGCGCTTCGAATTCGGCTACCGTATGATGGTATCCGAACGGCTCCCCTTTCTCTTCCTTCAAAATGCTGTGATAAACGAGGATGAGCGCGTCGCGGGCGTGTAAAGAAAATGCAAGCCGATCGATGCCGGCGATCGCAAACCCGGCGAGGGCATACTTTTTTACCTGCTCTGATACCAAGTCCATCTGATACCATATCCATATAGTCGGATCGCAAAAGCTTCCGAAGCCCAGGGATCTTTCATGCCTATTAGGGTAGCCGGCCGAAATGCCTGCCGTGCGCTCGATCGATAGGTATCTCCTCCCATTCGCGCCCATGGCTCCAGGCTGAGGCATGGCTTGGTGCTGCTATCGCTCTTTGCTTTTGTCTTATCAGAAGGCGACTCCGCAGCCGGGCATTGCTTAGCAGTGACAAGGCCGACGCCACCGCTCGTCATGCCCGTATGGGCGCTCGGCGGTGACGGGCAAGATACGGACCCCGGGGCGATTCCCGATCAACATCTCTTTGCAGTAATCCTCGACAACACTCAAGATAGCAACAGGAAGCTGGCAAGTAACTGCCCCGGCGTGAGCCGGAGTTCCACCTGCCAACCGTATAAGTACATCGATCCTCTCTATAATCCTTGCAACGCGCCGGTCACTTCGGCGGGTATCAGCATGCCGACTGCAGCGGCGAAACCGGATTCCTCCACGACTATCCTGGCCCAAGATACGGGCTAATCGCCTTACGTACGAGGCAACGCCGAACCCGGTTGGAGTCAACTGTCGGCCCCGTAATCCAATGCGGTCATGCGGATGAATCCGGGCGACAGCCGGTTCAACTGCTATCTTTGCTAGCCGCGTTTGGAACGGCTCGGGCTATACGAACGACTTTCGCGGCCGTACGGCATCATGGAAGACACCGCCGGAGTGCTCGCGTGGATCTCCGTCGGCGGCGTCCCTAGGAGCAAGGTATCGACCGAGTACGGCAGCGGCGTATCGCCGTCGGGCTTTGCAAATAGATTGGAGCTCACCCTATCATGCCGCCACCGACTGGGAGACGGCGATTGGAAAAGTTCGTCAATGGGGCTTGCGGCGGCAACTGCGTCGACATGGCGTTCAACGGCGTAGCAACCGGAGCCGGAAACGCCCGCGCCTGCAGCGTCATTCGGGATGGTCACTGCCACAGTCCGGGCCAGTCTGGTTTGATCGACGATCAGTCGGCGATCGACAATATCTGCCACACGGTCTCGGGCGGTAATCTCAAATACATGATGGCGGAGCGCCCGATCTTTGCCGGGCGATTCGGCTATACGTTCCTGGATAGCCAAACCGTAACCACGTTTATCAATACCAATGCGAATCTCTACACGCATACCTCTGATGGTTGCGCCAAAACCAAGATCGTCGCGATCGAAACCAGTTACGGCCAGGGCGGCCCAGGCGACATTACCGGCGGCTATCGCGTCAGGCTTGCGTCCCTAGCCTGGCGTTGGCCAACTCCGGTTCAGCACGATCCAATGTCGTCGTATCATTACGTGCTGGCTTTGAAAGGCGGCGAGATGACCTCGGTGCCGTATAAGGGCGTGCCGGGAGGCTCGATCAGATTGAGCACGTGCACGAACGGACGTTACTGTTCGGGCAGCAACAGCCTCGCCGCGCAAACGACAGCGTTTCGCGGCAGCGGCGAAGTGCTGTGCGGCCCGTGCGGACTCGTTCTACTGCTAAATAACTAATACGGCGACCCCTGCGCGGATGCGTTAACGCATAACAAAATCGCGCACAAATACTCTAACTCAACGTCGCTTGCTGTTTACGCATTAACGCCACGGGCTTCTGCCATAATGCCCCGCATGAACACTTTATGTAGGTTGCGTGCTACCGCAATGTACGCGTTACTCGTTGCTCTCTGCGCCTGCGGCGGACAAACGTCCTCAATGGCGCCATCTCAGCTTCTTCCGTCGGCCTCGGGACCCGGAAGAGTCGACGCGGCGTCCGCCGCGCCCGCCTCTGCGGAGCAAACGCTCGACGCGCCGAATAATCCGGCCGTTAACCAGTTCCTGGGAATAAACGATCGCGGCGACATCGTCGACACCGCGGGCGACGCCACTCCCATCGGAGCGTATGTCGTCCACCCGCCATATAGACAGCGCGATTTCAAGAAAATAGCGTTTGCGGGGGGAGTTGGTACTGCGGCCACGGCGATCAACAACGCCGGAACGATCGTCGGCTACTACCTCGACGCTAAAGGCAACACGGCGGCGTTTATGGATCAGCACGGCAGCTGGACGCACTATGCCGGCCCCGGCCAATCGACCGTCACCAAATACCTTGGCATCAACGACGCGGGCACGAAGGTAGGCTTCTACACCGACCGGCATGGAGTCAACGTCGGCTTTGAGATCGGAGCCAAGACCGGCGATTTTCTGCGCATTCGCCCTCCGGGCAGCGTTAGCGTGACCCCTTCGGGCATCAACGAGCAAGGAGAAATCGTCGGCTACATGACGACCTCGCGCGGATCCGTCAAAGGCTTTCTCTTGCATGCGGGCAGCTTTGCGAAATTTTCTTACCCCGGCGCTGCCGAAACCAAGGCGCTTGGACTGAACAAGCAGGGCGAGATCGTCGGCTCGTATGTTGACGCTTCGGGAAGAACGCACGGCTTTGTGTTGCGCGATGCCGCGACCAACCCTCGATGGCAGTCCGTCGAGGCAGTCAAAGCCGACCGCTTCACGGTCCTGACCGCAATCAATGCTCGCGGCGATATGGTCGGCTATTATACCGACAAGTCGTCGCACACGCGGGCGCTCCTGCGCGCCGCCGTGCAGCCACCGCCGCAGGGCGTTCCGCTCGTCATTCCGGTATGGGGACAAGGCGGCGATTCACTAGATACCGATCCGGGCGCCATTGCCGACCAAAATCTTTTTGCAGTGGTCTTCGATAACGGACCGTATGTCAACAAGAAGCTTACCGTTAACTGCCCGGGCGTTAGCAGCACCTCGACCTGCCAGCCATTCAAGTATATCAATCTTTTCCACGACGTCTGCAGTAACCCGGTCACCCTTGGGGCATATCAGTGGGCCAACAGCAATGACGAAGGCGCATTCCTTCACACGTACCCGAATGCACCGACCCAAGGCAATCGGATCACCTATGAGGCAACGCCGAGCCAGTGCCCTGGTAGTCCCAACGCGTATGCGCGCATGAATCCAGGCGACCCTGGACTCAACGACTATCTTTACAACAACGTCTGGACCGGCACCGACTCCACGAGGGACTTCCCGTCGCCTTACGGCGCAATGGAAGACACTGCCGGGGCGCTTGCATTCATTTCTGTGGGCGGCTTCCCTGGCGGCCAGGTAACGAGCGAGTACGGCAGCGGCGAAAAGCCGTCGGGATTCGCAAGCCAAATTGGAAACTCCCCGTATCATGCCGCCACCGACTGGGAGTCGGCGATTGGAACGTTCATCAATGGGGCGTGCGCCGCAAAGTGCGTCGACATGGCTTTCAACGGCGTAGCAACCGGAGCCGGTAACGTCAGCGCGTGCACGGTCGTTAGCGGCGGTCACTGCCACGCCCAGGGCCAGGCCGGTATGGTCGACGATCAGACGGCCATCGACAACATCTGCGCAACCGTCTCGGGCGGCAATCTCAAGTACATGATGATGGAGCGCCCGACTTTTGCCGGCCGATTCGGCTTTACGTTCCTCAATAGCCAGAGCATCACGAACTGGATCAATACGAGTGCGAATCTGTATACCCACACCTCTGACGGTTGCGCCAGCACCAAGATCGTCGATATCGAAACCAGTTACGGCGAGGGCGGTCTGGGCGATGTCGCCGGCGGCCATCGTGTCCGCCTTGCGGCCCTAGCCTGGCATTGGCTCGTGCCCAACCCGACAGACCGGCATGCCCGACCGTGTGATCTCGATGCAATACACCGAGGGCGGGACGGTTACCGAAGTCCCCTATTTCTTCGAGGATACGCTGGTACCGTACGGCGCTGAAGCTTCCGTTCCCAAGTTCGTCTGGAACGGCACGGTGAAGACGGTCGGCGGTGGTTGCCCGTCAGCCAGCGGCGACAGCGGCGGTGCGGTTTCGCTGCTCGTGCAGTGCGTCGGCTCGGCCGGAATCTACTGCCAGCAGTACCAGCATCTCTATATCAACGGAGCCGACTACGGCGCTACGGCGACCTGCTTCAATACGAGCACGACAACCGAGAATATCGCCAGCAATTGGTTCAAGCACGACCCAATCTCGTCGTATCAATACACGCTCGCGCTACAAGGCGGCGAGATGACCTCGGTGCCGTTTCAGGGCGTCCCCAGCGGCACGATCAACCTGAACACGTGCACCAACAAACTGTACTGCACGGGGAGCAACGCGCTTTCCTCGCAAGTGGCAGCGTTCGCGGGCAACGGAAGCGATGCGCTGTGCGGGCAATGCGGCGTCATTCTCGTGCAAGGGAATGCTCCGGGGGCCGTCGCGCCGCGGCGCAGATAATAAACCGAACAGTCAAAAGAGCGCCGGCGCATTATGCGCCGGCGCTTTACATAGCGGCGTTGGGGAACCAGCTTCTAAGCGCGCCGCCGTTTAACGATTAACAGAAGCCAAGTTTTCTAACTCAACGTCGTGTGCTGGTTACGCATTAACGCTACGGGCTTCTGCCATAATGCCCCGCATGAACACTTTATGTAGGTTGCGTGCTACTGCAATGTACGCGTTACTCGTTGCTCTCTGTGCCTGCGGCGGACAAACGTCCTCAATGGCGCCATCTCAGCTTCTTCCGTCGGCCTCGGGACCCGGAAGAGTCGACGCGGCGTCCGCCGCGCCCGCCTCTGCGGAGCAAACGCTCGACGCGCCGAATAATCCGGCCGTTAACCAGTTCCTGGGAATAAACGATCGCGGCGACATCGTCGACACCGCGGGCGACGCCACTCCCATCGGAGCGTATGTCGTCCACCCGCCATATAGACAGCGCGATTTCAAGAAAATAGCGTTTGCGGGGGGAGTTGGTACTGCGGCCACGGCGATCAACAACGCCGGAACGATCGTCGGCTACTACCTCGACGCTAAAGGCAACACGGCGGCGTTTATGGATCAGCACGGCAAGCTGGACGCACTATGTCGGCCCCGGCCAATCGACCGTCACCAAATACCTTGGCATCAACGACGCGGGCACGAAGGTAGGCTTCTACACCGACCGGCATGGAGTCAACGTCGGCTTTGAGATCGGAGCCAAGACCGGCGATTTTCTGCGCATTCGCCCTCCGGGCAGCGTTAGCGTGACCCCTTCGGGCATCAACGAGCAAGGAGAAATCGTCGGCTACATGACGACCTCGCGCGGATCCGTCAAAGGCTTTCTCTTGCATGCGGGCAGCTTTATGAAATTTTCTTACCCCGGCGCTGCCGAAACCAAGGCGCTTGGACTGAACAAGCAGGGCGAGATCGTCGGCTCGTATGTTGACGCTTCGGGAAGAACGCACGGCTTTGTGTTGCGCGATGCCGCGACCAACCCTCGATGGCAGTCCGTCGAGGCAGTCAAAGCCGACCGCTTCACCGTCCTGACCGCAATCAATGCTCGCGGCGACATGGTCGGCTATTATACCGACAAGTCGTCGCACACGCGGGCGCTCCTGCGCGCCGCCGTGCAGCCACCGCCGCAGGGCGTTCCGCTCGTCATTCCGGTATGGGGACAAGGCGGCGACGAACTAGATACCGATCCGGGCGCCATTGCCGACCAAAATCTTTTTGCCGCAATCCTCAACAATAGCGCGGTTACGAGCAAGACCGCTTGCCGGCAACTGCCCGGGCGTTAGCAGCACCTCGACCTGCCAGCCGTATAAATATGTAAACTTTTCCCATAACCACTGCAGTAACCCCGTCACCCTGGCCGCATATCAGTGGGCCAACAGAAACGACGAAGGTGCATTCCTTCATTCGTATCCAGACGGACTGACGAAAGAAAACCGCCTTGTCGATGGAGTTACAAACCCTTCGCGACACAAATGCTGGCCGAGTAACCCCTACCCGATCCTGCGAATGAACCTGGGCGACAGGCAGTTCAACGCGTGGCTCTATGGGAGCGTGTGGACCGGCAACGACTACACAAGAGACTTTCCGTCGCCCTATGGCGCTATGGAAGATACCGCCGGAACCCTCGCAGATATCGTTGTCGGCGGGAACCGAGGGGTCCGCGTTTCCACCGAGTACGGCAGCGGCGTGGCGCCTTCGGGATTCGCAAACCAAATTGGAAACTCGCCCGTATCATGCCGCCACCGACTGGGAGTCGGCGATTGGAACGTTCGTCAACGGGGCGTGCGCCGCAAAGTGCGTCGACATGGCTTTCAACGGCGTAGCAACCGGAGCCGGTAACGTCGGCGCGTGCAGTATCATCAGCGGCGGTCACTGCCACAGCCCGGCTTCGGCGGGCATGATCGACGACCAGGCGGCCATCGACAACATCTGCGCAGCGGTCTCGGGCGGCAATCTCAAATACATGATCGCGGAACGTCCCATTTTTGCCGGGCGATTCGGCTTTAACTTCTTGGATAGCCAGACCAACGCCATGACGATCAATACGAATGCGAATCTGTATACCCACACCTCTGACGGTTGCGCCAGCACCAAGATCGTCGATATCGAAACCAGTTACGGCGAGGGCGGTCTGGGCGATGTCACCGGCGGCTACCGTGTCCGCCTTGCGGCCCTGGCCTGGCGGTGGCTCGTCCCCAACCCGCAGACCGGCATGCCCGACCGTGTGATCTCGATGCAATACACCGAGGGCGCGGCGCGCAACGAAGCACCCTATTTCTTTGAGGACACGCTCGTACCGTACGGCGCTGAAGCTTCCGTTCCCAAGTTCGTCTGGAACGGCAAGGTGAAGACGGTCGGCGGTGGTTGCCCGTCAATCAGCGGCGACAGCGGCGGTGCGGTTTCGCTGCTCGTGCAGTGCGTCGGCTCGGCCGGAATCTACTGCCAGCAGTACCAGCATCTCTATATCAACGGAGCCGACTACGGCGCTACGGCAACCTGCTTCAATACGAGCACGACAACCGAGAATATCGTCGGCAATTGGTTCAAGCACGATCCAATCTCGTCGTATCAATACACGCTCGCTCTACAAGGCGGCGAGATGACCTCGGTGCGGTTTCAGGGCGTCCCCAGCGGAACGATCAACTTGAACACGTGTACCAGCAAACGATATTGCACGGGAAGCAACGCGCTTTCCTCACAAGTGGCAACGTTCGCGGGCAACGGAAGCGATGCGCTGTGCGGGCAATGCGGCGTCATCCTCTTGCAAGAGAACGTTCCGGGGGTTATCGTGCCGCACGGGTAACCAAGCGAACAGTCGAAACCCCGATCTATTTTGATGTCAAGGGTTGCCTTCTCGTCAGCTTCTTTGGCATAATGCGCGGCATGACTACTTTAGCCCGGTTGCGTGCTACCGCAATGTACGCGTTACTCGTTGGCCTCTGCGCCTGCGGCGGACAAACGTCCTCAATGGCGCCTTCTCAGCTTCCACCCGGGCCATCAGGGCCTCAGGGCGTGAACTCGTCGTCCGCCGCGGCCACCTCCGCGAAACAAACGCTCGGCGCTTCGAATGATTCGGGGAGCTATAAGCTCTCGCAGCTGTCGACGCGTCAACGCGTCGCCGCAGTGCGATCTGTTCCACTCGTCATTCCGGTTTGGGGAGAAGGCGGCGACGGGCAAGACACGGATCCTGGCGCGATTGCCGATCGACACCTTTTTGCCGTGGTCTTGGACAACAGCGCGCCTAGCAGCAGATCTCTTGCGAGTAATTGCCCCGGCGTCAGCAGTACGTCAACCTGTCAACCGTACAAGTATATCAATCTTTTCCACAACCTATGCAAAACACCGGCCACGATGGCGGCGTATCAGTTTGCCAACAGCAGCGACGAATCCGCAATCATGCACACGTATCCAGGACCGAAGACAAAGGGCAATCGCCTTGTCTTCGCGGCAACGCGAAGCAATTGCCCGGGCAGTTCCGACGCGTATATACGGATGGCTCCCGGCGACCCCGCGTTCATCTCTTGGCTCTACAACCACGTTTGGAACGGCTCGGACTATACGAACGACTTTCCGCGGCCGTACGGCATCATGGAAGACACCGCCGGAGTGCTCGCGTGGATCTCCGTCGGCGGCGTCCCTGGGAGCAAGGTATCGACCGAGTACGGCAGCGGCGTATCGCCGTCGGGCTTTGCAAACAAGATTGGAGACTCACGCTATCATGCCGCTACCGACTGGGAGACGGCGATTGGAAAGTTCGTCAATGGGGCTTGCGGCGGCAACTGCGTCGACATGGCGTTCAACGGCGTAGCAACCGGAGCCGGAAACGCCCGTGCCTGCAGCGACATTCGGGATGGTCACTGCCACAGTCCGGGCCAGTCTGGTTTGATCGACGATCAGTCGGCGATCGACAATATCTGCCACACGGTCTCGGGCGGTAATCTCAAATACATGATGGCGGAGCGCCCGATCTTTGCCGGGCGATTCGGCTATACGTTCCTGGATAGCCAAACCGTAACCACGTTTATCAATACCAATGCGAATCTCTACACGCATACCTCTGATGGTTGCGCCAAAACCAAGATCGTCGCGATCGAAACGAGTTACGGCCAGGGCGGCCCAGGCGACATTACCGGCGGCTATCGCGTCCGTCTTGCGACCCTTGCCTTTCGCTGGCTCGTCGCCAACCCCCAGACCGGCATACCCGATCGCGTGATCTCGATGCTATACAGCGAGGGTGGGACGCGCAGCGAAGCACCCTATTTCTTCGAGGACACGCTGGTACCGTATGGAGCTGAAGTCTCCGTTCCCAAGTTCGTCTGGAACGGCCGTGTCGAGACCATCGGCGGCGGTTGCCCGTCAAGAGCAGGCGACAGCGGCGGTGCGGTTTCGCTGCTCGCGCAGTGCGTCGGCTCGTCGGGAATCTTTTGCCAGCAGTACGAGCATCTTTACGTCAACGGAGCCGACCATGGCAAGATGGCAGTCTGCTTCAACACGAGCACCGCGACCGAGCACGTGGCCAGCTCCTGGTTCAAGCACGATCCGATGTCGTCGTATCATTACGTGCTGGCTTTGAGAGGCGGCGAGATGACCTCGGTGCCCTATAAGGGCGTGCAGGGAGGCTCGATCAGATTGAGCACGTGCACGAACGGACGTTACTGCTCGGGCAGCAACAGCCTCGCCGCGCAAACGACAGCGTTTCGCGGCAGCGGCGAAGTGCTGTGCGGCCCGTGCGGACTCGTCCTACTGCAAAGTAACTAATCGACCTTCGCCGGATCGAGTGAAGCGGAAGGTGGTTAGGGTGCGGCCACCTTCTCAAACAAGGAACGAACGTTGCCGTAATATTTCGCGGGGGAATACGCGGCCAGCGATTGACGCGCAGTGACGGTGAGAGTGCGCCGCAATTCGGGGTTCCCTACAGCGCTGCGATGCTTCTCGCAATGCCCTCCACGTCTCCGCCTTGCACCAGCAAACCCTGTTTACCATCTTCGATCATCTCGCCGATTCCTCCGACCGCTGTCGCAACGATCGGCAGCTCAGCGTCCATCGCCTCTAAGAGCACGTTGGGCGAACCCTCGCTATGCGACGTAAGCGCAAAGACATCCGCGGCGTCGTAATATGGTGTTACGTCATGCTGGTACCCTACCATCCGCACCGCGTCTGCGACGCCTAACCGAGTGCAAATGCGACCCAGTTCCGCGCGCTCCGGACCGTCGCCGACGATCACGAGAGCGGTTTCGAACTCGCGCGTTCGTCTGAGGTGCACGATTGCGCGAATGAGATCTGCGTGGCGCTTTTCTTTCGACAATCTTCCCACCGAAAGCACGATCCGCGCCTCCTTTGGTAGACGGAGATCCCTCCGCAAGTCAGCGGCAGACGAAAGGCTTTTTGGCGATGTCCTGGCCGCGATCGGCGGCCGAGCGACACTGAGTCGCTCTCGTCGTATTCCGAGCCGTCGGTGTAAGTCAGTGGCGAATGCGTCGCACGCAGTCATCACTGCATCGGCTCCGTGAAGAGACCACCGGTCAAGCTGATCGTACAACCTCCAGGTCAGGCTCGTAGCCGTGTAGCCGTGGTGATAGGCTACCCAGGCTTTCCTGCGGTTAAGACCCATGAATCGCACAAGAAAGTGGGTCTTCGCTCCGTGCGTCCACAGCACGTGTGGTTGCCGCCGATTAACGATTGCGCGCAATTGTCGTAAAAACGCCGAAGTCGAAGCGTCCACGCTCCTGCACAACGTCCACGACGAAGCCTTCCTCACGAAGTGAGCCGATCAAAGCGGGCTCACGTTCGGTCCGAGAGAATGCCAACATCGATACCTCGAGCGGTCGCAGCTCTCCATCGGCCTGTCGGGCATACCTTGCAAGAGCCAGCACCGGTTTTACGTTGCCCGAAACAACGATGTCATCGAGAAAGGCGAGAACGCGAATCGGGTCGCGCCTACGGCCTTCTGACGGCATTGGGACGGTTCATGACTCCGCCCGGAGATGTCTGCGGCCTGTGCAAACCCGGCGAGGGCGCCTTGCCCATCCTCTTGTTGTTCTGATCATGTAGGCCGTCGTGAACCTCTTATTGTCCAAGTCCGCCGCGGCTAGGAACTGGAGTCAGACACTCGCCGATGCGGTCGCCGAGAAACCTCACGGATGTTTATTCCTTAATTCCGCAGAAAGCAAGCAGCCATGTGCTTATACGCTATGCCGGCTGCACAAAACGGCTCTTTTTGCCGGCCTAGAGGGGCCGTTCACAAACTTTTGGAGTTTGACGGCCAAGCGGCTCCTCTTTTGCTAGACTCCGTTTCGACGCCGCCGTATGCAGTCCGCTCGAGGAAGAGGTGCGGCGCAATCCGGTCGCTTTGGTATTTTCGCACGGTTATAGTACTGATTTCGTCGCTGATTCCGATCTGGCTGTCCCTCGGCATAGCGGCACGCGGCGAATCGCCGAGTCGCGAACAACGTCTGGCTCGCAGTGAGCGACATTCATCTCACAGCCTCGATCGGTCGTCACGGCCAAGCCAGCCCGGCCAGGACGCAAACGAAACCCTTTTCAAATCGGCACTCGCCCAGATGGAGAAGGCCGCGCGCAACCCCGCTGTGGTATTGATTCCCGGCGACTTGCTCATGCACAGCTTCAGGAGGCACATCTCGCGTAACGGAGGCACGCCGGATGAAGCTGGTATTGCGACGATGCGCTGGATTGCCGGAACTCTAAAACGCGCCTTTCCCAAGGCCCAGTTTGCGGTTGCGCTAGGGAATAACGACACACCATGCGGCGATTACCGAAGTGACGATGGCGGCACGTACATGGCGGCGCTCGCGCGCGTGTGGGCGCCCTTGGTAAATCGCTACGGCGCTTCGCCCGGCTTCGAGGCGTCTTTTGTGCGCGGTGGTTACTACACGGTGCGGCTTCCAATTCGCGGTCTTCGACTAGTGGTTCTCAATACGGTACTTATGTCGAATGAGTACGGGGGCGACTGCGCAGGCGACGACTACCAAGCTGCGACGCAAGAGCTCTCTTGGCTGCGGATGACGCTACGCGCTACCCCGTCGGGCACGCGCAATGTGGTCATGATGCACGTTCCGCCCGGGACTCGATGCGTTTTCAACCAACTACGTTCACGGATTTTTGGCGTGGCCATTTCTAAAGCCGCGCTACAATGCGGCGCTGGCGAGTATGCTCGCAGTTCCAAACAATCGCGTCGCATATGCGATCGCAGGGCACACGCACCACTTCGACTTCAGGCTCGCCGGCACCGTGCCGATCATCGTACTCGGATCGTTGTCACCAATCTATGGCAACAATCCCGCATTCTATATCCTGCGAATCTTGCCGAACGGGTTGTTACACGATATTGACGTGTACGCATTTGATGAGTCGGTGCTAGAATGGCTGACTCCTCGAAGTTTTGACGCGACGTGGGGCGTCAAAAGGATCGATGCGTTATCGCTGTCGACTTTGCACGCGCAGTTGGCCAACGCTCCAGCTACTCGCGCCCGATGGGACGAACAAGCCCAGGGCTGGCCGACGGATCAGACGACGTCGCACGAAGTTTGGCAGGGGAACCGGTGGCAGGTCGCTTGGTGCGCGCAAACTCTTCTTATCGCCGACTTCGCTCGATGCGCGGGAATTGAACGGCGCGTTCGTGCCTTGCCGGTATTTATTAGCGTCGTCGATTGCGGCTGTAGCCGTCACGACGCTGGTGTTCGTCCTGCGCGCGCGCCGCCGCCTACGACGAGTCTAGTGTCGCCTCGACGCTAGCACGCTCAAGGGCCGTGCTGCGGCCGTTGCACGTATCCAGATGAGGCGGCGAAGCGGAAGAGCGCCGCGATCGTGACGGCATCGTCGATTTCACCGCTGACGGCGGCGTCAAAGGCGGCGCCGATCTCGAACCGCGCGAGCGTGATGCTTTCCTCGTCCGCAGGCTCGGCGACGCCGTACTCTACCTCGCGCGCCAAGAACAGCGCAACCGGTGGATCCACGATCGACGGAATCTCACGCACGGTTCCCAGGTCCGACCATATACGAGCCGTGATTCCGAGCTCCTCGCGCAGTTCTCGCTTGGCGCAATCCAACGGAATTTCACCGGCACCGGCTCCCCCCTTCACGATCTCGATAACGGGCCGTTGCGCGGCGAATCTTGGCTGTCGCGTGAATAACAATTCCCCGTGATCCTCGACGACGATGCCGCAAGATTGCGGCGTCGCGAGGAGGACGTGCTCGCCAGGCACACCACTTGGGTGCACGATCCGGTGAGCCTCAACGGTAAGCCAGGCATTTCTGTAAAGTTCCCGTCGGGTCAGTCGCTTATGGAGATGGCGAGTCATCGCGAGTCATGCTCGGCGGGCCAAGAGGCTTTGTGCGACGCGCTTGGCGGCGAAAAAGCCGTCTCTGCCCGCGTTGAGCGCCGCTTCTCGGACTCCTCTTCGCCGCAGCGTAGTATTCGTCGTGTACTTGACGGCGGTTGCAAGCGAGATCTTATAGGCCTGGCCGCCGCGCGAAAGCTCATAGCGGCGATACCCGTCTTCAATCGCGCGACGAATGCTCGCGGCACCCAACATGACACCCGGCGAAAATTCCGCGTATGCAGGATTATGACCGATCATGTACGCAACGAGCGTGCGCCGCTTGTGCTCGATGAAAAAACCCTGCACGGCCATCAGCGCTTTCCCTTGGTACATCGCAGCCACTTGAAAGCGTCCCGAGGCGTAACAACGAGAGAACAACTCACCGTATAGCTTGCGCCAAGCTCGGACATCCTTTTTCCAGCGCATGCTATTGACATGCAGTAGAGTATCGATGGCCTGGTCGGCTTCTTCGGACGGCGCAAAGTGGAGTCGGTAACCGGGCAACGACTCGATCTTGCGAAGATGGGAGCGGATCGTGCGTCGAGTTGAGCGGCCTCGTCCTTCGAGATACTCTTCCCAGGTCGTCGGCAACTCAACGTAAGGACACGGCGTCGATTCGCCGCGCACGATCTGATAACGGTTCGGTAAGAACTGGTCGATCAGCGCAGCAATGCGTCGATCGTCGAAACTGCTCAGCGCAAAGTTATCCCAAGGTAGCGCTTCGATCGCACGCGCAAGCGCCGGAATGAATCGGGATTCGTCGGCCGCCGCGCCGACCATGCCGGTGAAGTCGGCCCGCGGACTCCCGGCTAACGACACGGCGCGGCTCACCACCGGTCCGAGCGGCGGAAAACGCCCGAGTGTCAACGGCAGAAAGGCTACGTACGGGCCTTCCCCGTCGCGCACGCCCAGCACGATCCAGCGTTTTTTTTCGGTGGCAAGGCATGCGTAGAGCCACTCCCATGAAAGAAATAAGCTCGCCTCCGAATCGGCGTCGTAAAGCTCCATCCACCGGGGTCGAAGGGACTCGAGCTCGGGGAGGCTTAAAAAGTGGTCAACGACCATGCCTCTGTAGACTCTGATTTAAATGGTAGTTTCTCCTTTGTCAGTCGAGATCATGAGAAGCGGCCCCTTCGGGTCGCTCGATCCACACGGGCGCCAAGCCTATAGGCGCGGGGGAGTTGGCGCCGGGCGGGGCGTTCCGTAACGAGCGCCAAAGTAAACGCAAAATGACCCGAGACGTCTCGGGATAGTGAAGAGGAACCCGAGTGAGGGATCTTTGGTAAAACGATCGCTGACAATCGCAAGCGTGGCCCTTTTTCTTCGCGCTTGCAAGGGCACGGGTGGGCCGGCGCTATCAGCCGGGGCCGCCGGTTTCCGATCTGCAGCGAGGCACGGCGCCGCTTCAACCGCTGCATCGGTTCAAAACAAAAATCCAGCATATCGTCATCATCGTTCAGGAGAATCGTAGCTTCAACAATCTTTTCTACGGATTTCCCGGCGCGAAGACCGTGAGCTACGGCTACGGTCTGCAAAACGAGAAGATCGAGCTCGAGCCGGTCCCACTGGAGACGAAGTGGAATCTCGAGCACAACGCCCTGGGGTTCCTCGCGGCGTGCAACGGCACAGGGAAAATTCCGGGTACGGACTGCCGGATGAACGGCTTCGATCACGAAAAGTGGACTTGTCGCCCTTGCCCGAATAAGAACCCGCCGTACAGTTACGTTCCCCACGAAGAGACCAAGCCGTACTTTGACATGGCAAAGCAGTATGTTCTAGCTGATGAGATGTTCGCTTCGAACTTCGATTCCAGTAGTTTTACGTCACACCAGTACATCATCACGGGTGCAGAAGCCCAACTCTTCGATCGATTATCCGTTCACGAGGTGGGGCTGTCCGGGCGGCAAGACGGACAAGGTAGCGGTGCTTGGCCCGGAACGTGAATTTCCGCAAGGCTACACGGTGCCGTGCTGGAATCCTACGACGCTCGGCGATGAACTCGACCAGGCAGGTTTGCCGTGGGCATTCTATGCTGTAGCCGTCGCCGCCGGTCATGGCGTTTGGAGCGCCTATCAGGCAATAAAACACATTTACTACAGTCACGAGTGGAGAAAGAACATTTTCTCGCCGCCGGCGCGTTTCCTAAACGACGTCTCGAACGGAAATCTCAGAGACGGTCACTTGGGTCACGCCAACATTGCAAAAACTCCGACCATGGCGGATCCGGCTCGAATACCGGGCCGTCCTGGGTCGCCTCAGTCGTCAATGCGATCGGTGAATCGCAGTACTGGAGCTCTACCGCAATCTTTATCTTTTGGGACGACTATGGGGGTTGGTACGACCCAGAGCCTCCGGCTTACGAAAATAACGACGGACTTGGGCGCTCGGCTTCCCTTGCTGATCGTTTCACCGTACGCAAAAAGAGGTTACGTCTCGCACGTGCATTACGAGCACGGCAGCATCCTGAAGATTCATAGAAGACCAGTTTGGACTGGCCCGCTTAGCCGCAAGCGACTCACGCGCAAAGTCGCCGGAGCCCGATTGTTTCGACTTCGCTTCTCCGCCGCGTAAGTTCGTTCCGATTCGAGCCCCGCATGACGCCGGCTATTTCAAGGCGCAGCCCGCCGATCAGAGGGCGCCCGACGTGGAGTAAGGCGCCCACCGGCAACGATGGCTCAGCAACAGGAAAAGCACCCGAGGCGTTCTATCTATCGGAGTCGCCGGGCAAGTGGCGGAACTGGCAGACGCGCTGGATTTAGGATCCAGTGGGGCGACCCGTCAGAGTTCGAGTCTCTGCTTGCCCACACTCGTGGGCACGAAGATCGGATGCTGCATTGAATTTAACCTAGCGAGCTGGTTCCTGGGTCAAGTCGACGTGGATCGCGCGGCGTGTGAATGCGCGCGCAGCCACGGAGGCGAGAGCAGCGCAGAGGCCGAGCGCAGCGAAGCGCAGGATGCGCGTCGCAAGCGGCCGCAAGATCCACGTCTATCTGCGCACCAGAAGCAGCGAGCGACACCCGCGGAAGTAGCTCAGTGGTAGAGCATCGCCTTGCCAAGGCGAGGGTCGCGAGTTCGAATCTCGTCTTCCGCTGATTTTCTATGACCGGCTCTACGCTGACGAAGCTAGCACCGACCGTGGTGGCGCTCGAGTTCTCGCTTACCGAAGCCGAGCTCGCCGCCGCCGAGGATCGTGCTTTTCGCCGGCTCGTCAAGAACGTGCGCCTGCCCGGCTTTCGCAAAGGCAAAGTGCCGCGCAAAATCTTCGAGCAGACCTATGGAAGCGACGCGGTCACGCACGGAGGCGGTCGACGAAGTCATTCCGGAGGTCTATGCGAAGGCGATTCGAGAGCATGACGTCGAGCCGGTCGAGCGGCCGAAGTTCGAGATCGTGGAAGAGACCGGCGGGCGCCCAACGCGCCTCAAGGCGACCGTCGAGGTTCGCCCTACGATCGTGCTGGGAGCGTATAAGGGCGTTGTCGTCTCGCGGCCGCCATCCGATGTTACCGAAGTGGACGTCGACCGCAGCCTCGAGGCGCTCGCCAAGGAGCGGGCGACGCTCGTTCCGGTCGAACGCCCGACGCGCCTGGGCGACGTCGTCACGCTCGACTACGAAGGGTTCGTCGAAGGAAAGCCCTTCGAAGGCGGCCGCGGCGAAGGACAGATCGTGGAACTCGACGAGGGCCGTTTTGTGCCGGGCTTCGCCGCCGGCATCGTCGGCATGTTGCCGGGCCAGACGAAGCAAATCGAGGTCCGCTTTCCCGACGAGTATCCCGCTGCAGAGCTCGCCGGAAAAGAGGCCGCAGTTTACCGTGACGCTGCAGGAGCTCAAGGAGTTCGAACTGCCGCGCGATTGACGACGATTTTGCTCGGGGCATCTCGGAAAACCAAACGGTGCGGACAGCTACGCGAGGACCTTCGCCGCCGCCTGGAAGCCGTGGCTGCGGGGCGCGCCCGCCGGGCCGTCGGCAATGCGATCATGACGCAGCTCCTTGCAGCACACGATTTTCCGCTGCCTCCCTCGATGGTGGAGAACGAGCTCAACCGCCTCGTCGAAGAGGCGCAGAGGGCGGCGCCCGAAGGGCGAAGCAGATGACGCTGAGCTTCGCGACGCCCACCGCGGTGAGGCGGAATCGCGCGTCAAGGCGGCGCTTCTGATCCAAGCGATTGCCAAAGCCGAAAACATCGCAGCGACGCCGTCCGACATCGCGGCGGAGCTCGAAGCGCTGGCACGGCGTTACGGTCAGCCCGTCGCTCGAATACGCAAGGCCTTGGGGAACAATCTGCTTTCGCTCGTGGACGGGATCGTGCGAAACAAGACGCTCGACTTCCTCATCGACAATGCCGTCGTCACGAGCGACGAAGAAACCCCGCGCGCGACGTCGTAGAAGACGGCATGGGACATTTGGTGCCAATGGTCGTGGAACAAACGGCGCGCGGCGAGCGCGCTTACGACATTTACTCGCGCCTGCTCAAAGATCGCATCGTCTTCGTCGGCGGCGCGATTGACGATCACCTGGCGAATCTCGTCATCGCGCAACTCCTCTTTCTCGAGAAGGAAGACCCGGAGAAAGACATCGACATGTACCTCAACAGCCCCGGCGGCAGCGTGACCGCGGGGTTGGCCATGTACGATGCGATGCGCTTTATCAAGCCCGATGTGGCGACGATCTGCATGGGGTTTGCCGCCTCGATGGGATCGATTCTTTTGACCGGCGGAGCGGCCGGAAAGCGGTATGCCCTCCCAAACGCCAAGATCGTCATCCATCAGCCGTGGGTATCCCAGATCGGGGGTCAGGCGACGGACGTGGAGATCGCGGCCCGCGACCTGTTGGCCACCCGCCAGACGGTCGCACGGATCTACCAAGAAACCACGAATAGGCCGCTCGAACAGATCCTGAGGGACATCGAGCGGGATTACTATATGACGGCTACCGAGGCCAAGGACTACGGGATAATCGACCAGATTATCGAAAATCGTCAAGGTCTGCCGCTACCGGCATAAAGAGAGGATATCCGGCGCGCGATGTTTCGCTTTGGAGACGATAAGGGTCAGCTCAAATGCAGCTTCTGCGGAAAATCGCAGGAGCAGGTGCGCAAGCTGATCGCGGGCCCCGGCGTCTACATCTGCGACGAGTGCATCGAGCTCTGCAACGAGATCATCGAAGAAGAGCTCTATAAGAACGTCGACGAGAACCTGCGCCTTCGCAACATTCCCAAGCCCAAAGAGATCAATCACATCCTCAACCAATACGTGATCGGTCAAGAGCGCGCGAAGAAGTCGCTCGCCGTCGCGGTGTACAATCATTACAAGCGCATCAACGTCGGCGGCAGCGGCCGACGACGTGGAGCTGCAAAAGTCGAATATACTTTTGGTCGGTCCGACCGGCTCGGGTAAGACCTATCTGGCGCAAACGCTGGCCAAGATTCTCGACGTTCCGCTTGCGATGGCCGATGCCACGTCGCTGACGGAAGCCGGCTACGTCGGCGAAGACGTCGAGAACATCTTACTCAAGCTCATTCAAGCGGCCGATTACGACGTCAAGCGCGCCGAGAAGGGCATCGTCTACATCGACGAAATCGACAAGATCGCCCGCAAGAGCGAGAACCCCTCGATCACGCGCGACGTTTCCGGCGAAGGCGTTCAGCAGGCGCTGCTAAAGATTCTCGAGGGCACGACGGCAAACGTGCCGCCGCAGGGCGGCCGCAAGCATCCCCATCAAGAGTTCATTCAGATCGACACGACCAACGTGCTCTTCATCTGCGGCGGTGCATTCGATGGCCTCGAGCGCATCATCGAGTCGCGCGTCGCGGCCAACAACATGGGCTTTCGCGCGCAACCCGAAGGGAAGCGCGAGGTTCGCGTCGGCAAGCTGCTGCAGCAGCTGATGCCCGAAGACCTTTTGCGATTCGGCCTGATACCGGAGTTTATCGGACGCCTGCCGATCGTCGTGACGCTCGACGCGCTCGACGAGCTGGCGCTACGCCGGATCCTCACGGAGCCTCGCAACGCACTCGTTCGGCAGTTCCAAAAGATCCTGAACATGGACGGCGTCGATCTTCAGTTCACGAAAGAAGCGTTGGTCGCGATTGCCGGCAAGGCTCAGCGCCGCAAGACCGGCGCGCGCGGCTTGCGCTCGATCCTCGAAGAGACGATGCTCGAGGTGATGTACGATCTGCCGTCGCTGCAGGGCGTCAAGAAATGCGTCGTCAACAAGGACGTCATCGAGAAGAAGGAATCTCCGACGCTCGTTTATCACGAGCAGAAGAAGGACATGCCCGCCTAGGGCCCATATTTGCCCCAACTCGTTGTCGTCGAAAGCCTCGATTGCCATAGCAAACTTCGGCTTTCGTCTCCTAGATTTGGGTCAAATCTGAGCCCTAGGTATGCCTGAGCGCATGGACCTCCCCAAACACTACGATCCGCAAGCGGTTGAAGCGCGTCTCTACGCACGCTGGGAACGCAACGGGTACTTTCACGAGGAGCCTGATCCCGCGCGGCCGCCGTTTATCATTTGCATGCCGCCGCCGAACGTGACCGGGCGCGCGCATTTGGGTCACGCCTCGACCTACACGCCGATGGACGTACTTACGCGTTACCATCGGATGCTGGGCGAAAACGCCGACTGGCTTCCCGGCGTCGACCATGCCGCTATCGCGACCGAGGCGGTGCTCGTGAAGGAGCTCGCTCGCGAAGGAATGCGGAGGGAGGATCTGGGACGCGAAGCGGTTCGTCGAACGCGCTTTGGGAGTGGTCTCGCAGCTACGGCGGCCAGATCGACGCGCAATTCCGCCGGCTCGGCTTTGGGGCGGATTGGCAGCGCTCGCATTTTACGATGGATCAGAGCCTCTCGGCGGCGGTACGGCGAGTCTTCGTACAGCTGTACCGCGAGGGACTACTGTATCGCGGTAATCGGCTCGTCAATTGGGATCCCACGGCTCAGTCGACCATTTCGGATGCCGAGCTCGAGCATGCGGACCAGGAAGGCACCCTCTGGCGCATCCGCTATCCGTTCTCGCGTGAGGATCGGAGCGAAGGCATCGAGGTCGCGACCACGCGACCGGAGACGATGCTCGGCGACGTCGCCATCGCCGTTCACCCCGACGATAGGCGTTACGCTCACCTCATCGGGCGCACTGCCTGGCTGCCGCCGCTGCTCGATCGTGCGATTCCGATCCTTGCCGACGACGCAGTCGATCCTGCGTTTGGAACCGGCGCGGTGAAGGTCACACCCGCGCACGATCCGATCGATTACGAGATCGGCGTTCGTCACTCGCTGCCCATGCCGTCGGTCATAGGGATCGATGCGCGAATGCGGGGAGATGAAGTTGCCGTCGGACGATACGCGGGTCTCGACCGCTTCGAGGCGCGCGCTCGAATCGTCGAGGACCTTGCGCGGATGGGACTCCTCGTCGCCGCTGACCGACACCGTCATTCGATCGCCAGGAGCGAGCGCAGCGGCGATGTGATCGAACCGCTCCTGTCCCTGCAGTGGTTTGTAAAGGCGGCGCCGTTGGCCGCGCGGGCGCTGGATGCCTATCGCAGCGGCCGACTTCGATTCGTGCCCGAGCGCTATGGGCGCACGTACGAACAATGGCTGGAAAATATCCGAGATTGGAACGTCTCGCGCCAGATTTGGTGGGGGCACCGGCTTCCGGTCTGGTACACGCCCGACGGGAAAGAAGTCGTTGCCGAAAGCGAAGAGGCCGCGTTGGAAATCGCGCAGCGCGAGTATGGGACCCAAGCGCTGACGCGCGACCCGGATACGCTCGACACGTGGTTCTCGAGCGGAATTTGGCCGTTTTCGATTCTCGGTTGGCCCGAACAGACCGCCGAGCTGCGCTGCTGGTACCCCTCGCAGGTCATGATTACCGCCGGCGAGATCATTTTTTTATGGGTCGCGCGCATGGTGATGCTCGGCCTGCACGTGATCGGCAAACTCCCGTTTTACGACGTCGTCGTCACTCCGCTCGTCTTCGATGCGGCAGGCCGAAAGATGTCCAAGTCGCTTGGAAACGTGATAGACCCGATGGACCTGGTTGATAAGTACGGCGCGGACGCTTTCCGCTTTTCGATCCTTCGACAAATGAGGCTCGAGAGCCAAGAAATCCGCTACCAAGAGTCGCGTTGCGAAGAGGCCCGCAACTTCAATAACAAGATTTGGAACGCAACCCGGTATATGCTCGCATTGCCCGAAGACCTGCCGCCGCCGATGACGCTGCCGTGCAACGCGGCGCTTACCATCGCCGACCGGTGGATTCTCACGCGATTTCGCGAGACGATCGAGCGTATGCGAAGACTCCTGGACGCGTACGACTTCGGCAATGCGGCCGAAACGATGTGGCGATTCATTTGGTACGAGTTTTGCGATTGGTACGTTGAGGCGACCAAGGCAGACGCGAATCGCCCGAGCAGGGCGCCGGTGCTCTCCTACGTTTGGAACGGCGCAATGCGCTTGCTCCATCCGATTGCCCCGTTCATTAGCGAGGAAATCTGGCAGGCTCTTCCACACGACGGCGAGACGATCGTCACCGCAAACTGGCCCGATCCGCTCGAGGTGCCGGCGTTCCCGGCGCATGCACGCGACTTTGCGCTGCTCCAACGCGCGGTCGAGCGTGTTCGCAACATGCGCGCCGAGTTCGGTCTTCATCCCAAAGATCGCGTCGTGTTGGAGGTTCCGGCGAACGTTTCAGAAGAGATGGCGGGACTTTTAGCGCTTCTCGCGACCGCCTCGATCGAGCGCACCGCGGGCGTCGAGGAGAGCACCGAAGCGGCGCTCGCCGCCATCGCCGTGCGGGCGCCTAGGGAGCTTCTATCGGAACGCTACCGCAAGGAGGCCGCGCAGTTGCGCTCGGAAATCGAGCGCGGGGAGCGAAAACTCAGCAACGAGGCTTTCGTCACGAGAGCGGCGCCGAGCGTGGTTGAAAAAGAGCGAAAAAAGCTCGCGGCCTTTCGTGGTGAGCTCGCGAAAGTGGAGGCGGCATTGGTAGAGCTAAAGGAGCCTGCATGACGACGGCTGTCGACCGCCGAGTGCTTGCGCGCGGCGCCGAAATCGAGCGGATCGTCGCGCGCCTTGCTCATCAGATTCTCGAGCCGAACGAGGCCCAGCAGGGGCTCGTCCTGCTCGGCGTCCGGCGCGGCGGCGAAGCGCTTGCCGAGCGCCTCGCCTCGGAGATCGAACGGATAAGCGGACGCGCGCCGGCTCTCGGTTTTCTGAACATCAACCTCTACCGCGACGACAGCGTGACCCACGAACTTCCGGAATCCCGGATTCCGCTCGATCTCGCCGGACGCATCGTGGTTGTCGTCGACGACGTGCTCTACACCGGCCGCACCATTCGCTCGGCGCTCGATGCGGTGACCGATCTCGGACGACCGGCTGCGATCCGCCTCTGCGTCCTCGTCGATCGAGGTTTGCGCGAACTTCCAATTCAACCCGATTACGTCGGACGCTTCACGCCGACCACCCACCGCGAGCACGTCAAAGTCTTGCTCTCCCCCCGCCCCACGCCAACCGACGAGATCACGATCGTGGAGAGTCGGAGTGCCTGAGTGCGAGTACGCCGTAGTCTGATCGACCTTGACGATTTGACCGCGCAGGAGCTCGCGCTCATCTTTGATCGCACGGCAGCGTTCGAACGCACGGCGCCCGCGCCGTTGCTCGCTGGCAAAGCCTGCGTCAACATGTTCTTTGAAGAGAGCACTCGCACGTTCACCTCATTCAACCTTGCCGAGTTGGCGCTCGGCGCCCATGTCATCAACCTTGCGCCGAAGAATCTTAGCCTTACAACCAAAGGTGAGACGTTGGAGGACACGGCCCTCACTTTGAGCGCACTGGGGATTGGTGTGCTAGTCGTACGCCACCCGGAAGCCGGCTTTCCACAACGCATTGCGCTCGCATTCGACGGGCATGTCATCAATGCGGGCGACGGCGTGCATGCGCATCCTACGCAAGCGTTGCTCGACATCTACACGCTCATTGAAGAGTTCGGCGAGTTGCGCGATCGCACGATCGCTATCGTCGGCGACGTTCTGCACAGCCGCGTCGCGCATTCCACGATTCGCGGGCTCGCTCGCCTCGGCGCATCGGTCGTCCTGATAGGCCCCGAATCGTTCCTTCCTAGCAGTTATGCAGGAAACGGAATCCGAGTGGAACGTGACTTTGACGCAGCTCTGCCCACGCTCGATGCGATCGTTCTGTTACGCATTCAAAGGGAGCGTTTCGTCGAAACTCCAATTTCCGATCGCGAGTATGTCGATCGGTACCGGCTCGACCGGCGCCGCTTGGCGCTCGCGCGCAAGGACGCAATCGTCATGCATCCCGGACCCTACAATCGCGGTGTGGAGCTCGACGATTCGGTGTTGGATTTCGCCGGCTGGCGATATGCCAGGCAAGTCCAGCACGGCGTCGCAGTTCGAATGGCCGTTCTCGATCTGCTCGTCAACGCTCGATGACCGGGTTGTTGATCAAAGGCGGTAGGATCGTCGATCCGGCGACCTCCCTCGATTCGCTGCGGGATTTGCGCGCGCGCGCCGGCACCATTGTCGAAATCGGGGAGCATCTCGAAGCGCGCAGCGACGAAGCGATCCTCGATGCCGTCGGCGCCGTCGTCGCACCAGGATTCATCGATATGCACGTTCACCTGCGCGAGCCTGGGTTCCCAGAGAAAGAGACGATCGCAACGGGGACGGAAGCGGCGGTACGCGGCGGTTTCACGACGGTAGCATGTATGCCGAACACGAACCCCGCGCTCGACGATCCAGCCACGATCGACTGGTTGATGCGTGAAGTCGCACGTGATGCTCGATGCCGCGTTGTGCCGATTGGGGCGATCACGCGCGGGCGCAAAGGCACGCAAACGTGCGACTTTACCGCGCTGGCGGAAGCGGGGGCGGTCGCGTTTTCCGACGACGGCGATACGGTCGAAGATGCGCAGTTGCTGCGCGAAGCGGCCGACCTCGCACGCAATCTTCCCGCTCCATTCATCGTACACTGCGAGCCGGAAGAGATGATCGTCGGGCGCGATCTGCGAATCGCACGACAGACCGGCAAAGCGTGGCACCTCGCGCACCTCAGCACCCGCGATGCAGTCGAGCAAGTACGGCAGGCGCGCGCTCGGGGCGCGCGGGTTACGTGCGAAGTGACCCCGCATCACCTGACGTTTACCAGTGCTCTCGTTGCCGAGTTTGGAGCTGCCGCAACCGTCAACCCGCCGTTGCGCACGGAGCAGGACGTTCTAGCACTCCGCAGCGGCGTGCGTGACGGCACCATCGATGCCTTCGCGAGCGATCACGCGCCCCACGCGCCGTCCGAAAAAGGGCAAAATGGGTACCCGGCCGCGCCAGGATTCTCCGGATTGGAGATCGCAGTCGGCGCGTACGCGGCTGCGTTTCCGGATCTTGCCGTTGGGGCGCTTCGTGGAGTTGCTTTCGACCAACCCCGCGCGCATCATCGGCATCCGCGGCGGGACGCTCGCGGTCGGCGAGCCGGCCGACGTAACGATCTTCGCCGACCGCGTCTGGACGGTCGATCCGGCGGTATTTGCATCGAAGGGAAAGGGCACGCCTTTCGCCGGACGCCGGCTGCCTCGCAGGGTGCTGGCAACGATCGTCGGCGGTGTCGTGCGACATCGCGCGCGGGATCATGCGGCATGACGCCTACGAATTCGTCGCGCGGCCCTCTTCCTTGCAGACGGGAGCCGGTTCGACGGCCACGGGCTTGGCTTCGAGGGCACCGCTCTGGGCGAAGCCGTCTTCTATACGGGCATGACGGGGTACGAAGAAGCGCTCACCGACCCGTCGTACGCGGGGCAGATTCTCACGTTTACCTATCCGATGATCGGCAACTACGGGATCTCCGGCAGCGCCGCGCAGTACCGGCGTGCCTGCGTCGCCGGCACGGTGATCAAGCAGATTGCCTACCATCCGTCGCATCATCTCGCCAAACAAGACTTGCCATCGTGGCTCGACGAGCAGCGAATTCCGGCGTTGATCGGGGCTGACACGCGCGCAATAACGATCGCCCTGCGGGAACACGGAACGATTTGGGCGGCGCTCGCGGTGGGCGACGAAGCGCTCGCCCAAGCAGAGCGACGGCTTACCGAGTTCGTGCGTGACGCGAGCACGAAGGCGCTCGTTTCGAGCGTCGCCACGCGCGAAACGTACGACGTGGGCACCGCGCAGAGAAGGCGGATCGTGCTGATCGACTGTGGCGTGAAGCGCGCGATCCTGCGGCAGCTCGAAGCGCTCGGCGCGCAAATCGTCGTGGTACCGTACGACGCAACGAAGGAGGAGGTGCTCGCCTCGGATCCCGATGCCGTCTTTATCTCGCCTGGCCCAGGCGATCCGACCGATCTAACGCAAACCATCGAGCTGCTGCGCGCGCTGGTCGGGCATAAGCCCCTCTACGGCATCTGTCTTGGTCATCAGCTCCTCGCACTTGCGTGCGGGGGGCGCACCTACAAGCTTCCCTATGGACACCGCGGCGGAAATCAACCGGTGATGAACTTGAACGCACGCGAGGTTCTCGTTACGGCGCACAACCATGGCTATGCGGTCGATGCGGCATCACTGCCCGACGAGCTCGAAGCGACGATGACCAATCTCAACGATGGAACAAACGAAGGTTTTCGCCACCGCGCGCTTGCGGTCACCGGAGTTCAGTTTCACCCGGAAGCCTCACCGGGCCCATTCGATGCGCACAGGCTCTTCGCAGAATGGTTAGACGAGCTGCCGCACGCGTAGCGGTGAGCCTTGCTCTCTTCACGGCCGTCGTGCAATCCGCACCCGGACAAACCCTTGCGCGCTTGACCGTGGAGTCATTCGATCTGGCCCCCGACACTACATCGCCGAAACTCGGCGTGCCCTTTCATCTCGTGCTCACGCTGCGCGTACGCGAGAGAGTCTCGGAAGTACAGAATATCAATCTGCCGATTCTCGCCGAGCTGGAGCTGCTCGGTGATGAACGGGAGACCGCGACCCGACCCCATGGAACGCTCTATCGCGAGACGATCACCGTCGTCGCCCGTACCCCCGGCACTGTGGCGATAGCACCGGCAACATTGCTCGCAATCGATGCACGAGACGGCAGAGCGAAAGAATGGTATAGTAACTCGCTGCGTCTTCGCGTTGTCGGAGCGGGCGCAAACGCGATGCGCACCGGAGCCCGCGCGATGCTCGCCGCGTCGCTTGCCGCACTGTGGTTCATCCTGTGGCTGCTGCTTGGCATTCTCGGCATCGGCTGCCTCGCCGACGGTAGTGCTGCTCGTTCGGCGCCGAAAGCGCCTTCCTGCGCCTCCTCCGGCCGCGCCCGTCAACGGCGCCCTCGCTTCGCGAGCGCTCGCAACGGGAGCAGGCGCAAGATGCTCTCGCCGTGCTGGGCACGCAGCGTTCGCGCACCGCCGCCGTCGCAGTACGAACCGCGATGTGGCGCATGGTGGGCGCCTCCGACGGGGAAACGCTGGGCGACGTGCTGCGGCGACCCGGCTTGGACCAGATGACGATGCGCCAGCTTTTCGTCGCGCTCGAGCGAAGCGCGTTCACGCACGACGGCGATCTCGGCGCCGCAATCGAAGATGCCTGCTCGGCGCTCGAACGCTACATCGAGTCGGCGGCATGATCGTCGCACGCACTCCCGGCGATCTTCGCGCCGCGCTCCAAGAGACGATCGTCGGTCAGGCGGGGGTGCTCGAGGCTCTGCTCTTGGCACTGCTCTGCAACGGCCACGTGCTGCTCGAAGGGCCCCCCGGGCTGGCGAAAACGCTGGCTTGCCGCTCTCTGGCCGCAGCACTCGAGGGCGATTTCAAGCGCATTCAGTTCACGCCCGATCTACTGCCGAGCGACATCGTCGGCACGCGGGTTTTCAACCAGCGTGAGAGCGCCTTCGCAACCGTGCTGGGACCAATTTTCGCAAACGTCGTGCTGGCGGATGAAATCAATCGGGCGCCGGCCAAAGTGCAGTCCGCGCTTTTGGAGGCGATGCAGGAGCGCCAGGTGACGATCGGTCCACAATCCTATGCGCTGCCCGATCCGTTCGTCGTCATGGCGACGATGAATCCGCTCGATTCCGAAGGGACGTATGCCCTGCCGATCGCACAGATGGACCGCTTCCTGATGAAGGTAAACGTCGTCTATCCTTCACGCGAAGAAGAGCTGCGAATTCTCGACCGGTTCGCTGTCGCCCAGACGCAGCCCGTGCGCGCGGCGGCCACGCTCGACAACGTCCGAGCGTGGCGCGCACAAGCCCATAGCGTGCACATCGACCAGAAGCTCAAGCGGTACATCGTCGAGCTGGTCGCGACGACCCGCCAAGCGGAGCACGTCGTCGTGCGCTCGCCGTCGGGGACGACGCTATCCGCCGCGGAACTGATCGACTACGGCGCGAGCCCTCGTGCGACGCTCGCGCTTGCGTTTCTTGCACGCGGGCTCGCGTTGCTCGAAGACCGCGATTTCGCGCTTCCCGACGACGTGCGGGCGGTCGCGCCTCATGCGCTGCGTCACCGAATCGGTTTCAATTACCGGCTCGCCGTCGAAGCGATAAGCGTCGACTGCGTGATCGACGCGCTGGTCGCAGCGGTGCCGGCACCGTGACCATTCGCGAGGCCCTGCTGCGGGCGCGCCGTCGTCCTCGGCATCTGGGCGCGGGCTCACCAACGATCTATCGCGGAGACGGCTACGAGTTCGTCGAGCTGCGTGCCTATGTTCCGGGGGACGACGTTCGCCGTATCGATTGGGCAGCAACCGCGCGCTCGGGCGAACTTCAATCTCGCGTCGTACTTGAAGACGTTGCACTCACCTTGGCCGCGATCGTCGACACTTCGCCGTCGATGCTTGTCGGTAAGCGCCGGAGACTGCTGGACGCCGGCATCGAAGCATTGGAGAGCTGGTTCGGCGCTGCCAGCGGCGAGGATCGATGCATTCGCGTCGAGGCTGACGGCATCACGCCGCCTTCGCTCCAGCGCAAAGCGCACCGAGCGCTGACGGTCTGCGCTCGCACAGCAGGATTCGACGCCTCGCGCACTCTGCGGACGGCGCGCGCCGCATTGCCTCGGGGAAGTGCGCTCCTGGCAATCGGCGACTGGTACGATCTGGATTCGGCGCTCGATCGCGATCTGGCCGACCTGGGGGCGCGGTTCGACTGCACCGCGCTCGTTGCGCGTGATCCGTGGTTTGACGAGTTGCCGCTCGCAGGAATCGTCCGCATGCGCGGAGCCGAGGGAGGGATAGTGCGCGCGTACGTCGGAGCGCGCGAGCGCGCGGCCTTTGCGAGCGCCGTCCGCCGGCGCGAAACGAATTTGCTGACGCGCTTTGGATCTGCGAATTGGCGCACCGGAATTTTGCGAGAAGAAGACGGCTGCGCATCGCTTGCCGCTGCTTTCGGTCTGCATCACGCGTGAGCGTCGATCACCCGGCCCGGCTTGCTCTCGGCATCGTCGCTCGTCCTCGCCTTTGCTATCCTCTACGCGCGACTCCAACGGCGGGCGACGGCTCGCGATTTAGCCTACTCGAACGTTGCGTTCTTCGTCCAAGCCGCCAAGCCGCAGACAATGGATTCCGCGCGCGCTGCAGGCTCTTTGGATTTTAGCGCTTGCCGGCGTGGTGTTGGGAGTAGCCGGGACCGCATATCACGATCCCGGTGCCGGTCAGGGATGGCTCCGTCTTCATTTGTATCGACACGTCGGGATCGATGGCCTCGGCCGACGTTTTCCCAACTCGCGCCCAAGCGGCTAATGCCGCGGCCCGAGCATTCATCGCACAAAGCCCACCGGGCACGAAGATCGGCATTATCTCTTTCGCCGGAGCAGCCGGAGTCGTTGCGCCTTTGAGCGCCGACCATCAATCGGTTGTCGCGGCGCTCGATGCGGTGCCGCTGCCCAATGGTGCGACGGCCATCGGTGATGCGCTCAAGCTCGCCGCCCAGATGCTACCCTCTACGGGCCACCGCGTCGTCATTCTCATCACCGACGGCGTCAACAACGCGGGGACCGACCCCGCGGAGATGGCTCAATGGCTCGGCACCCATCACATTCCGGTTTACACCGTCGGCATCGGAACGCCGAACGGCGGGCTCATCCCCGGAACGAACGAGGAGGCGACAATCGACGAAGAGGCGCTGCGCGGCTACGCAAGCGCTAGCGGGGGCGCGTACGCGCGAGCCGAGAACGCGACGCAGCTTCGCGACGCCCTTGCGCGGCTGGGCCGCGTCACCTCGCTTGCGCGCAAGCCGGTCGACGCATCATTGGGCTTTACGCTCGCCGGCGCGTTCGGAATGCTCGCCGCCTTTCTCGCCGGCTTTGGACTCGGCCGTTACCCGTGATCGATCCGATCTCCTCACTCGCTCAATGGATCGATGAGGCCGGCGGCCCTGATACGATTGAAGCAATCGCAATGTGTTTGGCGACGGCCGACTCGGCCGGTTGCCCTTCGGCCCGAATCGTGCTTCTGCGCGGTCTCGACGATCGCGGCCTGCGATTCTACACGTCGTATCATAGCCGCAAAGGACGCGAGCTCGCAGCGAACCCGCACGCAGCCGCGGTTTTCTATTGGCCGCAGCTTCATCGCCAAACGCGCATCGAAGGCGATGTTAGCGCGCTGAGCGACGAGGAATCGGACGAATACTTCGGCGCGCGCCCGCGCGGCCATCGCATCGCTGCGTGGGCTTCCGAGCAGAGCGCACCTCTCGAGTCGTACGCCACGCTTGAAGAGCGCTTTGCGCACTTCAACCAACGATTTGAAGGCGACGACGTTCCGCGGCCGCACTCGTGGGGCGGCTATCTGCTCGCACCGTCCCGTATCGAGTTCTGGGAAGGCCGTCCTAACCGCATGCACGATCGCGTTCTTTATACACGTTGCGGCAACGGTTGGACGGCGTCCCGCCTACAGCCTTAGTTAGGGACGGCGGACACTTCATCGCCGGGCAGGATTGCGCACTAAGCTCGGTACCGGCGCCTTGGCTGTCGACTGTCGGCAAAAACTCTGAAGGCCGTCAAACCGCATGCACGGCCGCATCTCTACGGGCGTCCGGTCGGGGGTGCAGCGCGACCCGCCCGCAGCCCTAGCAGAGAGGTTCCGACCTCAGCAAAACAGAAAGCCGCCTCCAAGCATCTGCTTACTACTCGTCTACTTCTTGGAGTTAGCGATGTTTCGAAGATTTGCTGTGTTCGAAAGCCCGCCTTGCAGCGTGCAGTCACAATATATGGCGGCCCTTCGCCGTCGCGCTTATCGTCCCTTTGGCCGGCTGCAGTGGGCTGAGCAACGGCTCCGCCGACATCGCCATGAGTTGCCTGCCTGCGACACGCGCCCCCGTTTCAACCTCGAGATCGCCGAAGTTAAAACGCAATGGGTTGCAGAGTACCGACTGGGACTCGTTCGGTTTTGACTTGCAACGCACCGGTTACAATCCGTACGAAACGACGGTCGGCGTGACGAACGTCGGCTCGTTACAGGAAGTCTGGACCTTTAACGTCGGCGGCGCGATGGTTCACGAGCCCGTTTACGCCTACGGCGTTCAAGTCGCAAGCATGCCGACCAACGTCTTCTACGCAGGTTCGAACGACGGCGCTACGATGTACGCCATCAACGCGCAGACCGGCGCGGTGATCTGGAGTTTCAAAGTTTCGCAACGTTCCTATAGCTGCTCAGGCTATGCCGCGGAATTTGCGATTGGCGAAACGCCGGCGATCGACCGTGGAAAGAACTTGATTTACTTCGCCGACGGATCGAACAACGTCCATGCGGTCGACTTAGCGACGGGCGTGGAGGGAAAAGGCTGGCCGCTGAAGATCCCAAATGCGAGCCAAGATTTCATGCACGGCGGCTTTACCTACAATCCGGCCAACGGTTTGTTGTACGCGGTGACGGGTTCGACGTGCGACATATCGCCTTGGTATGGGCGCATCGTCGCCATTAATACTGAAAGTACCGGTTATTCGACAACACGTTCTTTACGATGACCGGTAAGAACAAGCGAGGGACGAGCGGAGGCGGCATCTGGGGGCCCGGCGGCGCATCGATCGACCCGGCGACCAACATCGTTTACATCGCAACCGGCAATGCGGATACGAAAACGGCTCCCCAGCAGCAGCAAAACGGCGTTTACGCCGAACAGGTGATCGCGTTGGGCCCGAAGCTGTGGCAAATTCGCCAACATAACTATCCCTCGAATATTCCGAATCGACGGCTTGGAGGATTTCGATTTTGGCGCGACGCCGCTGCTCTTTGAGCCCCCCGGTTGCCCGCCGCTGCTCGCGGCGATTAATAAATCGGGCATGTTCGAGCTTTACGACCGCAAATCGATCAATCATCGGCCCGTATTCAATACATTGCGATGTCGGTTCCGTCGAACTATGGAAACTTTGTCGGGGTACCTGCCTACGACCCGGTTACCGGCTTTGTGTATGTCGCGCTGCCGGCGGCGGAAGGGATCTACCAGCCGGGGATTGCGGCTTTCAGCATGGCGGCGAATTGCACGTTGAATGCCACTCCCGTCTGGAGTGCGCAATTTGGACCGGCCGGCGCCGCGGATATTCCGGCGCCGCGTTCACCGATCTCCATCGCGAATGGCGTCGTGTACGTCAGCAACTACACCGGCGATACCGAGTACGCTTTTGACGCAGCAACCGGCGCCCAACTATGGGCACTCCCACTGCCGTACTACGGACGGGAGGGTACCGTGATTGCCAACGGCATGGTCTACGTCAGCTCCGCGGACGGCACCATCACCGCGTGGGCGCCGCCCGGATCCGCTGCAAAGCTGCGGAAAAAAGCCGTTAAAAGACGCCCGACGATCCGAGTGCGCGACTGGTCGGTGCCGGACGGCCGGGGCGGGATGATCGATCTGAGGAGCTCCCCGAATGCGCTCTCCAACTTCGGGGGCCGGACCGTTAACAGGCACTGCACCGGAATCGCGCGCGACCGCATTCGCATGCGGGCTCCATCAACGCGTTAAGCTAGCGTTGTTTCTGCGTCCCGATCAAGATCGCAAATGGCGTCATGTACTCAGCAATGTACCGGCGTACCGAATCCATTCAACCTGGATCGGCGCTCGGCTCAACGCTTCCGACTGTGCCCGATGGCCGGCCTCACGCGAGCGTGGACGGCCGATCGCGCGTGCGCCCGGGCCGATCGCGCCCTGAGCCGTTGACTGGTCGCACCCTCAGTTTCGCGTGTTACTCGTGTGTCCGACGGCCGAGACGCTGCGACTTGAGGGTTCACCGTCGCTATAGCACTTGGCCGAAACCCAGCCCCCGTAAAGAGGTTCCAGCCTCAGGAAAACGAAAATTGTCTAATCACGTATGCCATCCTCTCTTGGTGATCTAACGTTGATTCAAGGTTCTGTGCCGCGAGAGCTCTCTTTGCCGCATGCCGGCAAATATCAGCGGGCTCTTGCCCATTGCGCTTATGCTCGTTTTGGCCGGCTGCAGCGGGCCGAGCAACGGAGCTACCACACCCCCCATGCAAGGACTGCCCGCAACGAGCACGACGTCTCGAGCCCCGAAATCGCCGAGGTAAAAACAAATGTGTTACGATGACGTACCGACTGGGATTCGTTCGGTTTTGACTTGCAACGCACCGGCTACAACCCGTACGAAACCACCGTCGGCGTGACGAACGTCGGCTCGTTACAGGAAATCTGGACGTTCAAAGTCGGCGGCGTGATGGTTCACGAACCCGTTTACGCCTACGGGGTTCAAGTCGGCAAGCACGCCGACCAACGTCCTTTATGCGGGCTCGAACGCCGGTGCGACGATGTATGCCATCAACGCGCAGACCGGCGCGCTGATCTGGAGTTTCAAGGTTTCGCAACGTCCCTATATTTGCACGCCAACAACATCTCGGAATTTCGCGATTGGCGAAACGCCGGCGATCGATCGTGGAAAAAACCTGATTTACTTCGCCGACGGCGCTAACCATGTCTATGCCGTGGACTTAGCGACTGGCGTGGAAGCGAAAGGCTGGCCCCTGGCGATCCCTAATGCGAGCAACGATTTTATGCATGGCGGCTTCACCTACAATCCGGCCAACGGTTTGTTGTATGCGGTGACGGGTTCGACGTGCGACCTATCGCCTTGGTATGGGCGCATCGTCGCCATCAATACGAAGAGACCGGCTATCGCTAACACGTTCTTTACCATGAGCGGCACGAACACGCCAGGGACGAGCGGAGGCGGCATCTGGGGGCCTGGCGGCGCATCGATCGACCCGGCGACCAACATCGTTTACATCGCAACCGGCAATGCGGATACGAAAACGACTCCCCAGCAGCAGCAGAACGCCGCTTACGCGGAGCAGGTGATCGCGCTCGGCCCGTGGCTGTCGAATATTCGCCAACATAACTATCCCACGAATATTCCGAACGACGGCTTGGAGAATTTCGATTTTGGTGCGACGCCGCTGCTCTTTGCGCCCCCCGGTTGCCCGCCGCTGCTCGCGGCGATTAATAAGTCGGGCATGTTCGAGCTCTACGACCGCAAATCGATTAGTCGCGGCCCAATTCAATACATTGCGATGTCGGTCCCATCGGGCTACGGAAACTTCGTAGGGGTGCCTGCGTACGACCCGGTTACCGGCTTTGTGTACGTCGGGCTGCCCACGGCGGAAGGGATCTACCAGCCGGGGATCGCGGCTTTCAGCATGGCGCCGAATTGCACGTTGAATGCCACTCCCATCTGGAGCGCGCAATTTGGACCGGCCGGCGCGCAGCCGATTCCGGCGCCGCGTTCCCCGATCTCCATCGCGAACGGGGTCGTGTACGTCAGCAACTACACCGGCGATACCGAGTACGCATTTGACGCAGCAACCGGCGCGCAGTTATGGGCACTACCACTGCCGTATTACGGAAGGCAGGGTACCGTGATCGCCAACGGCATGGTTTACGTCAGCTCCTCGGACGGCACGATCACCGCCTGGGCGCCGCCGGATCCGCTGAAAGCTACGCAAAAAAGCCGTTAAAAGACCCCCGGCGATCCGAGTACGTGACTTGTGGTTGCCCGACGGCACGGGTGGGACGATCGATTTGAGGAGCTCCCCGAATGCGCTCTCCAACTTCGGCGGTCCGACCGTTGACTATCGCTACCCGCCAACCTGTTTGCCGAGGACCCCACGACGGCGAACGTCACGAAGACTAGGCGACAATCGGCGAAGATTGCGGCACGCCACACTCGTAACGCCATGATCGCCAGCCGGCCTACGTCCGGCTCCGAACCGCAAGCCAGGGACTTTCGCCGTAATCCGATAATGTAAGGCATTTTAGTGCCCCGGCGCAACGTGATGGTCATCGGTTCAGGACCGATCGTCATCGGTCAGGCCGCAGAGTTCGATTACGCGGGCGTACAAGCGTGCCGCGCGCTCCATGAGGAAGGCCATCGCGTCGTCCTCGTCAATTCGAATCCCGCAACGATTATGACGGACCCAGAGATCGCCGACGCCGTCTATCTCGAGCCGCTCACCGTCGCTTCCGTCGAAGAGATCGTCGCGCGCGAGCGTCCCGACGCGCTGCTGCCGACGCTAGGCGGCCAGACCGGACTCAATCTAGCCGTCGAGCTCGAGGAAGCCGGCGTGCTCCGACGCTACGGGCGTCGAGCTGCTCGGAACGCCGATTGAAACGATTCGGCTCGCCGAAGACCGCGAGCGTTTCAAGCTCAAGATGTTGGAGATCGGCGAGCCGGTTCCCGAGAGCGCGATCGTCACGGCAATCGAGCGATGGCCTGGCGTTTGCGCAGGGTGCCGGCTATCCGCTCATCGTGCGGCCCGCGTACACGCTTGCCGGAACCGGCGGCGGTGTCGTTTATGATGAAATGCAGCTGCGAGCGACACTCGATGCGGGGCTGAACGCGAGCCTGATTCATCAGGCTCTCTTGGAAACGTCGTTGCTCGGTTGGAAAGAGATCGAGTACGAAGTGCTGCGCGACGGCGCGGGCAACTGCATCGTCGTCTGCAACATGGAGAACATCGATCCCGTCGGCGTCCACACCGGCGACTCGATCGTCGTGGCGCCGTCGCAGACGCTCTCCGATTTCGAGTACCAAATGCTGCGCAGCGCGAGCATCAACGTTATTCGGGCACTCGACGTTCAAGGCGGCTGCAACATACAGTTCGCCCTGCACCCGCAGCGCAGCGAATACGCGATCATCGAAGTGAACCCACGAGTCTCGCGTAGCTCCGCGCTGGCCTCTAAGGCGACCGGATATCCGATCGCCAAGGTATCGACGCGAATCGCGCTTGGGCAGCGGCTCGATCAAATCCCCAACCCCGTCACCGGCGTAACCAAAGCCGCATATGAGCCGACGCTCGATTACGTCGTCGTCAAAATACCGCGCTGGCCTTTCGACAAATTTCCGATCGCCGACACGGCCATTGGAACGCAGATGAAGTCGACCGGCGAGGCAATGGGAATCGGCCGAACCTTTCGCGCCGCGCTGCTCAAAGCGGTGCGCGGCCTCGATTTGAACCGCGAAACGCTGACCGGCGCACTCGCCGACTGGAGCGACGCGGAGCTGGAAGCGACGATCGCTCGGCCGACGCACGAGCGCCTTTTTGCGGTCTGCGAACTCTTGCGCCGCGCTGCGGAGAATGACCGCACGAACGCGATTGAGCGCATCCATTCGCTCTGCGCGATCGACCGTTTTTGGCTCTTCGAGCTTGCGGAGCTCGTCACAATCGAAGAGCGTATGCGCGATGCTCCCCTAGGTCCGCACCTCGTCGATGCACTGCAGAGCGGCTATTCTACCTTAAGTCTTGATAAGCTGACGCGTGATGGAGCGTACCCCGATGGGCGCGTCACAAAGCCGGCGTTTCGAATGGTCGATACCGCGGCCGCCGAGTTTCCGGCCAAATCGCCGTACTATTACCTTTCACGCGGCGAGCTTGACGAGATGCGCAAAACACCTCGGGATGCCGTCGTCGTGGTCGGAAGCGGGCCGATCCGCATCGGACAAGGGATCGAGTTCGATTACAGCTGCGTGCATGCCGCCTGGGCGCTCAAGAGCGCCGGTCTTTCGCCCGTCGTGATCAACAACAACCCGGAGACCGTCTCGACGGATTTCGACATTTCCGACACGCTAGTCTTCGAACCGCCCGGCGCGGACGAAGTCGAGGCGACGTACCGCGCGACGGAGGCGCGCGGCGTGATGCTCGCCTTCGGTGGACAGACCGCAATCAATCTCGCCGGCGAACTGAGCCGGCGCGGGATTCCGATCGTGGGCAGCGACCGCCGCTCGCTCGACATGGCCGAAAATCGCGAGCAGTTCGATGCCGCGCTCGCGCGACTGGGCGTCGCGCGACCGCAAGGACGTGCGGCGCGAAGCTTTCGCGAGGCACGAGCGATCGCGCGCGAACTCGGTTTTCCCGTCCTGGTTCGCCCCTCGTTCGTGTTGGGCGGCCGCGCGATGGAGATCGTCTACAACGAAGCGCAGCTTGCAGCGTACGCGGAGTCTGCGCCGCCGATCCTTTCGCAAGCACCGTTGCTGGTCGATAAGTACCTGCGCGGACTCGAGCTCGAAGTCGACGCGGTCTTCGACGGCGACGATCTCCTGGTTCCCGGGATATTCGAGCACGTCGAGCGCGCCGGCGTTCATTCCGGCGACTCGATCGGCGTCTATCCCGTTGCAGTCGATCGACGCCGCGATGGAGCGGCGCATCGCCGACGTCACCTTTGCCATCGCCGCCGAGCTGCGCATCCGCGGTCTGATCAACATCCAGTTCGTCGTACACGACGGCGCGCTCTACATCATCGAAGCCAATCCGCGCGCGAGCCGTACCGTTCCGATCATTCAAAAGGCAACGGGCATCAATCTCGTTGCCGCCGCGACTCGCGTCGCGCTTGGCGAGAAGCTGCGCGACATGGAGTACGGAACCGGACTTCGCCCGCACGTTCCCTACGTCGTCGTGAAAGTGCCCGTCTTCTCGTTCTCTAAGATGGGCGGCGTTGAGACGATGCTGGGCCCGGAAATGAAATCTACCGGCGAAGTGCTCGGGATCGACGATTCGTTCGGAGGAGCGCTACGCAAGGGATTCCTAGCGGCCGGCATTCGCCTGCCCGGCAGCGGCGGCCGCATTCTGGTTTCGATCGCCGACGAAGAGAAGGACGAATCTATACCGGTTCTTCGCGCGTACGCCGCACTCGGACATACGCTGGTGGCAACGCCGGGGACGCGCGCGATGCTGCAGGAGAGCCGGCATCGCGACGGAACCGATCAATAAGATCGCGGACGGATCCCCGCACGTGCTCGACGTGATTCGTTCGCGAGCAGTCGATTTAGTGATCAACGATGCCAAGGGCCCGCGGGAAATCTCCGACGACTACAAGATTCGTCGAGCCGCGGTCGAAGCGAGTATTGCGTGTTTGACGAGTCTCGATACCGCTCGAGCGCTGGCGGAGGCGCTCACAAGCAAGGCTGGACCGCCACGCAGCCTGCAAGAGTATCGCAACGCTCCGGCGACGATCGGCTCGTAGAATCACCGAGCAAGGCCCAGGTATTCGTCATCGGCGTCAACGCGAGCACGCTCGCGCGTCGTCAATAGCTTCCAGCCCAAAGAAGACGGCGCGATCACCGTACGTCTCATTCCGCTCGCCTGGACGCCGCTGGGGATCGCCGATCGGCGATAACCGGCAAGACGTCGGCATTCCGCTCGCCGGTCTCTTCGATTGGATCGACCGCACGTTTCCGCCGGATGACGAGCACGCCTTCGTCGCATCGATTCGCGACCTCGAGCTGCTTAGCCCGGATCGGTTGGGACGCGCCGTTTCCCGAAGCCGCTCGACGACCGCAGCGTCCTCAACGCTCGAAGATCTTCCCGACGAAATCGCCGAAGCGCTCGCGCGGCCGCCCGCTGCGCTCGTCGCCTGTGCGGCTTGCCGGCGGCTCTGCGTGCGCGATGATTTCATGTGGAAAGAGAAGGAGCTGTGCGCCTGGGATTATCATGCCCAGGTCTTTGGCAGGCGCGGGCCGTGGCGAGAGGGCGCGTACGAAGCCGCGTCATTTTGAAACGCTTCCCTCGTGCGCGTACGTGGTCTCCGAGCTACTGTCCGAACTCGGCGTCGAGACTCTACTGACGGTCGTCGCGCTCCCCGATTCGGCGGTGCGCGCAATCGTCAACCTGCTGCTCGAAGCAAGATCCGGCCGCGCTCGCACATGGCCGTGAAGACGGCGAGCGGCATCGTGGTGCTGCGCGAAGCATGACCAACCGCGCGATCCGCGATCTCTCGACGTTCTTCGTGCTGCTCTTTGCCACGTTGGCCATCCGCCAAATCTACGTTCAGCTCGTTGCCGCTCCCGCGATTTCGGCGCGCGCGACCAATCCGCGCCACGCGCTGCTCGACGTCGGCCGCGGGCGTATACTCGCGACCGACGGCACGGTGCTTGCAGAAACGGTCGCCGGAAAGCGCGTCTATCCGCTCGGCGCCGAGCTCGCCCAAAGCGTCGGGTACGCGTCGGCACGCTACGGTACGAGCGGCATCGAAGGCAGTTTCGACCGCGCGCTCACCTCCCCGGACTTCAGCGGCGATCCGCTGGCGCAGCTCGGCCAGCTCGCCGCATCGCTGCGCGGCAGCCGCGATCGCCGTCGCGGCGCCGACGTCGTCACGACGATCGTGCCGCCCGTTGCAAACAAAACTTTTCGGATTGCTCTCGCAGTACCCGCGCGCAGCGGGCGTCGTGCTCGATCCGCGCACGGGCGCGGTCCTCGCGCTTGCGAGCGTGCCGAGCTACGATCCCAACGATTTCGATGCGGAGTTTCCCTCGTTGAGCGAAGATCCGGCATCGCCGCTGCTCGATCGCGCGGTCGACGGACTCTATCCCCCCGGCTCGACTTTTAAGATCTTCACCGCGGCCGCGGCGCTCGATAGCAACACCGTCACGATGGACTCGGACTTTCGAGGATCCGGGATATCTCGTGATCGGGGACTTCACGCTGCACGACAACGAGAGCGAAGCGACGGGCTACGCCGATCTGACGACGGCCTTTGCGCTCTCCAGCAACGTCGATTTCGCGCAGATCGCGCTCAAGATGGGCGTCGATACCTTCTACGAGTATCTCGGGCGCTGGGGAATCGGCGACTCGCTCGACTTTCAGCTCCCGGCCGAGCGCGACCGGGTGCCGCCGAAATCGAGCATCGTACCCGGTGAACTCGCCCAGATGGGCTTTGGGCAAGGCGCGCTGCTCATGACGCCGCTGCAAATGGCGCTGCTGGGCGCGACGATCGCCAACGGCGGCAACGAGCCGCGGCCGTATCATCGTGCGCGAAGTCGTCAGCGGCGGCATATCTGCAGAGCTCGTCGGAACGCGCGACGCTCGCAAGCCCGGTATCGCCCGATACTGCCGCGAAGGTTGCGAAGATGATGGTCGCGGTCGTGCAGCGCGGAACCGGAACTCCGGCGCAGCTGCCGCACGTGACGGTCGCCGGAAAGACCGGCACGGCGACAAATCCGCTGGGCCGCTCGCACGCATGGTTCGTCGCGTTTGCGCCGGCGCAACACCCTCGCGTCGCCGTTTCCATCGTCGTCGAGAACGTCGGATACGGCGCGACCTATGCCGCACCGATCGCGCGCGACGTGATCGGACGGCGCTAGAGAGCGTTGGGAGTTGATCGAAGAACGCATCTTCAATAACCGCTACCGGCTCGACCGCAAGCTCGGCGAAGGCGGCATGGCGACGGTCTATTGCGGCACCGACATCCTGCTGCGCCGGCGCGTCGCCATCAAAGTACTGCTCGAACAGTACGCCGCGGACGCCGAGTTCGTACGGCGCTTCTACCAAGAAGCCGAATCGGCAGCGAAGCTCTCGCATCCAAACATCGTCAACACCTACGACGTAGGCCAGCAAGGCGGCACGTACTTCATCGTCATGGAGCTTGTCGACGGACCTTCGCTTGCGGAGATCATCGCCGCCGACGGACGCCTTCCCGAGCCGGTCGCGATCGACTATGCCGCGCAAATCGCAAGCGGACTTGCCTATGCCCACCGTCAAGGTCTGCTCCATCGCGATATCAAGCCGGCTAACGTCCTCGTCACCAAAGACGACGTCGTCAAGCTTTCGGATTTTGGCATCGCGCGTGCCGTCTCACAGCAGACGATGGCGTTGACCAAGCCGGGCCTGGTGATGGGCAGCGTCTACTATATCTCGCCGGAACAGGCGCAAGAGCACGAGCTGCACGAGACGGCCGATCTCTACAGCCTGGGCATCGTGCTCTATCAGATGCTGACGGGCAAACTGCCGTATACCGGGCGAATCGCCGGTAACCGTCGCGCTCAAACATATCGGCGACCCGGTTCCGACGATCGACGTACGCGAAACCGGCGTCAGCCCCGCGTTGGCCGCGATCGTCAACCGGCTGCTGCAGAAGAAGCCGGAGCATCGTTTTTCGCTCGGCGAGCGAGCTGGCGACCGCGCTGCGGGAGGCTCGCGAACGCCCAAGCGTCGCAGGCTACCGCATCTCCGACGACGCGCCGACCTCGGCTTCCACCGGCGTTGCCGCCGCGGCGCTCGCCGATGCCCGATCGGCCGCTCTGCCGCGCAGGCCGCGTGCCGACGGAGCGCGAGCCGCGTCGCTCGGCCGTGGCCGCTCGTCGCGCTCTTTGCCGCGCTGCTCGCCGCAACTGCGCTCGGTTACTTTCTCTTCGCCAAACCGTTCTCACCGCTGGCCGGCGGAGTCGTGGTCGGCGATTATTCCGGCATGACGCAAGCCGACGCGCAGGAAGCGATCGTCAATGCCGGATTGCGCACCCGCTTTACGAAGAGCGCAAGCGAAACCGTTCCGCCCGACCACGTCATACGCCAATCGCCGCCGGCCGGAACGAAGGTCGAGAAGAATCAGGTCGTCGAGCTGGTCGTCAGCAACGGAAAACCGCTGCGCGGGCTCGACGACGTGCGCGGATACAGCGCGAACGACGCCGCAGCGCACGCTCCAACAGGACGGCTTCGCCGTGACGCTCGAGCGGCGATTCGACAACACCGTCAAGGATAACGTCATCGACCAAATGCCCAAACCCGGCGCAAAGGTTCCGGAAGGCAGCTCGCGTCACGCTGATCGTCTCGAACGGCCCGCGGCCGGTCGTGATACCGAACTTCGTCACCATGCGAGTCGAAGACGCGCGCGCGCTTGCCGACCGACTCGGTATCACGCTCGATGAGTCCCAGAGCGTTGCCGGAACGCCCCCCGACACGGTCGCATCGCAGAACATACCAAAGGGGACGCAGGTCGATCGCAATGCGATCGTGCGCGTCGTCGTCAACGCAGGCGTGCCGAACGGGCCGCCGACGCCCTCCGGCAACGCTCCCATCGTGAGCCTGCCCAACATCGTCGGCCAAGATTACGATTCCGCCCGGCAGATGCTGACGCAGGCCGGTTTTCAGTTCGCCGTTCGATTCGTGCAACAGAGCGCAAACAACGGCACGATCGTCGGTCAAACGCCGCCGGCCGGTCAAGTGCCGCAAGGTTCGACCGTGATCGTTATGCTCTCGGTTTCGGGGGAAGTTCCCGACACCGTCGGCATGACCGCCGAGGACGCGATCAAGACGCTGCGCGCCTACGGCTATTCAGTGGCGCGATGGCAGTACACGACAAACCTTGGCGCGGACGGGAAGGTGATCGGAACCGAGCCGAGCGCCGGAACCGCGCTTGCCCCCGGTTCTTCCGTATCGGTCACCATCAACGGGACCCCGCCGCCGTAATACGACTGAATCGGCAGATACTTCGAATCCTGGGAATCGATCCGGCGTTGCGCACGACGGGATACGGCGCGGTCGAACGCGGTAACGGTCGCGTGCGGCTGATCGAAGCGGGCGTCGTCGTGCCGAACGCAAGCGACGCTCGAAGAGCGGTTGCGCGAGCTACACGCCGGCATCTGCGAAGTAATCGCTCAAACTGCGCCCGGTTTCGTCGTGATCGAAGAGCTTTACACGACCTACAAAAACCCTCGCACCGCGCTCTTAATGGGACACGCACGCGGGGTGCTCTGTCTTGCGAGCGCCCAGGCCGGCGTCACCGTCCACACGCTTGGACACGCGCGCGTGAAACGCGCGCTGGTCGGTTCGGGAAGCGCGCGCAAGGAACAGGTCAATGCGATGGTGACGCGACTGCTCGGCCTGCGCCGCGCGCCAAAGCCGCATGACGTTTCTGACGCCCTCGCGCTTGCGCTCGCGTTTCTGAACGTGGTCGACCGCGGCGGACCCTTTCGTGTTCTCTAGGATCTCGGGTGCGCTCATCGAACGCGCGGGCGAATCCGCCGTGATCGAGGCGGGTGGATTGGGCTATGAAATCGTGCTCCCGCCCTGCATCGCCGAAAAGGTTACCGCTACGCCGGGCGAGCGACGTCACTCTGGAGATCTATTCGGTCGTCAATCTCGACGGCAACAGCGGACGCTTCACGTATTACGGCTTCACCAACGCGATCGAGCGTGAATTCTTCGAAGCGCTGCTCACCGTGGCGTCGATTGGGCCGCGCTCCGCAGCGCGCGCGTTCAGCGCGCCGATGTCGACGATCGCCGGAGCGATCGATCGCGGCGACTACGCCTTCCTGAAGACCCTTCCCGGCATTGGGCAGCAGAAAGCGCGCGACATCGTTGCAAAACTCCAAGGGAAGGTAGCAAAGTTCTTGCTCATCCGCGACGCGCCCCCCGCACCCTCGAAGCCGATTCCCGACTTTGCGGACGAAGCGCTCGCGGTGCTCTTGCAGCTAGGCTACAAGCGAAACGAAGGCGAGGCGATGATTCGGCGAACCCTCGAAGCGGAACCGTCGATCGATCACGCCGAACGGCTGCTCGCGGAAATATACCGCCATAAAGCGAAGGAGCCGTCATGAGCGAGGCACGCAAACGTCTGCTCGGCCCCGCGGACGTTTTGCTTGAAGCGGGTGGGACTCTCGAGCACGAACGGATCGTCGATCCGCACGATACCCTCGAAGACGAGCTATACGGTGCGAGCTTACGCCCGCGATCCTTTCGAGGAGTACGTCGGGCAAGAGCGGGTCGTCGAGAATCTGCGCATTTCGATCGATGCGGCCAAGCAGCGCGGCGAGCCGCTCGAGCACGTGCTTTTCTACGGTCCGCCTGGGCTTGGTAAGACGACGCTTGCGGGACTCATCGCTCGCGAGCTAGGCGCAAACTTTCGTCCAACCAGCGGTCCGACACTCGAGAAACCGAAGGACCTCGTCGGAATTCTCACGGCCTTGGAGAAGGGCGACGTCTTCTTCGTGGATGAAATCCACCGTCTCAGCCGCGTTGTCGAGGAGTTCCTCTATCCCGCGATGGAGGATTTCCAGATCGACTTCATCGTCGATCGTGGCGCTTACGCAAAAACGTTGAAGCTTCCGCTGCGGCGCTTTACGCTCGTCGGTGCGACGACGCGCGCGGGAATGCTGACCGCTCCGCTGCGCGAGCGCTTCGGCATCGTGCACCATCTCGATTACTATGCTGTGGGGGATCTGGAACGCATCGTAGCGTCGCTCGGCGAGCGTTTTGGGCGTGCCGATCGACTCGGATGCCGCCGCGACGATCGCAGGACGAAGCCGCGGCACGCCGCGTATTGCGAACCGGCTCTTACGGCGCGTGCGAGATTTCGCGGAGGTACGGGCGAACGGCCGCGTTACGCCGGCGATTGCCGAGGAGGCGTTGCAGCGCGAAGGCGTGGACCAGCTCGGCCTCGATCGGCTCGACCGCGCGTTCCTGCGCACGATCGTCGAACAGTACCGCGGCGGGCCCGCCGGAATCGCGGCGATCGCGGCGACGCTCACCGAAGACGCGGAGACGCTGGAGGACGTCGTCGAGCCATACTTGCTCAAAGAAGGCTTCGTCACGCGAACGGCGAGCGGACGGCGCGCAACCGCACAGGCCTATCGACACCTCGGCCTCGCCGGGCGCAACGCCCGCACAGGACCGCCTTCTCTAGGGCGCTCGTGCGGCGCGCTGGTTTTTTGATGCTCGGCGCGACGTTGCTCTGCGAGCGTCAAGCGCGCGCGCAAGACGACGCAGACCCCGCGACTTCCTCACGTCGTCAGGCGTTGCGCGTGCTCCTCGGGCGCGGCGATGCCACGCCCGCGTCGCAGAGTTTCACCTTCGACGGCAAACTTTACCGCGGAACCTTCGGACGAACTCCGGACGGGCAGATCGTGAACGTCATCGACCTCGAGGAGTATCTTTACAGCGTCGTTTCGCGCGAAATGCCCGCGGATTGGCCGCCTCCCGCGCTCGAAACCCAAGCGATCTGCGCGCGCACCTACGTTCTGCAACGCAGCGACCCTCGCCGCTCCTACGATCTCGTTCCATCCGAACTCGATCAGCTCTACGACGGAATCGCAGGCGAGACGGTTTCCGGCATCGCTGCCGTCGATGCAACGGCCGGAACGGTGCTTGCGTTCGGCGGCGGGTTTGCGCAAATCGCGTACTCGTCGTGCTGTGGCGGACACACCGAATCGTCCTCTGACGCATGGGGAAATGCGGCGATTCCGTACCTTACCGGCGTCGCTTGCACCTACTGCTCTGGCTCTCCGAACTATCGCTGGGAGCGGAACCTCTCATTCGATGCGATCGCCTCGCGCCTTCAAACGCTTGCGCCGCTGACCCGAATCGACGACCTGCGCGTGAGCGCACGCGACGCCAGCGGGCGAGCCCGCGCATTCGAGTTGGTAACCGAGCGCGGCAGCGCGATCGTGCCGGGCACCGCCTTTCGCCACGCCGTCGGCTCGCGCGTGCTGCCGAGCCTACTGCTGACCAACGTGCGTCGGACGGCGGATGGCCCCGCCGTTCTCATCGACGGCTGCGGGCTCGGACACGGCGTCGGTCTCTGCCAATGGGGAGCTCGCGGGATGGCGCTCTCGGGAAGTGCCGCCTCGGAGATCCTCGCATTTTACTTTCCGGGTACGGTCGTCCACGATCTCACCTAAGACGACGCTTTCCGCCGCAGCATTCGACTATCCGCTGCCCGATGCGCTGATCGCGCAAACTCCGGCGCAGGTACGAGATGCAAGCCGCTTGATGGTGCTCGAGGGCGAGGCGACGTCGCACCGCACCTTTCGCGAACTGCCGGAATTGCTTCATTGCGGCGATCTCCTGGTGCTCAACGAGACGCGCGTCATCGCGGCTCGTCTTCTCGGCGAGCGAATGCGAGCAGCGCAAGAAAAGCCGCGTACCGTCGAGCTGCTCTTGCTCCATCCAGCCGATTCGATGCGATACGATCCACATGCCGTTGCCTGGATCGCGCTCGCACGACCGGCACGCCGCTTGCGCGCCGGCGATCGGGTCTGGTTCGGCTCGCTCGGAGAAGCGACGATTCGCCGCGAGCTAGCGCAAGGCTTGCGCGAAATCGAATTCCACCTCGACGTGCCGTTCGAAGCATTTCTCGAGCGCGCCGGTCGGATGCCGCTGCCGCCCTACATCAAAAACGATTCACGTTACGCGCAGCAGCGCTATCAGAGCGTTTTCGCGCGTCTCCCCGGGAGCGTCGCCGCGCCGACGGCATCGCTGCATTTTACTGAAGAGCTTCTGCACGAAATCGCGCGACGCGGCATCGAAATTGTTCGACTTTCGCTCAACGTAGGTGTGGCGACGTTCCGTCCGGTCACGGCGGAATCGCTGCACGAACACGTGATGCATGAGGAGGCGTATGCGATCGAACCCGCAGCCGCTGCCGCCCTCGAGCGGGCCAGGCGCGAAGGACGCCGAATCGTCGCGGCAGGAACGACCGTCGTACGAGCGCTGGAAGGAAATTTTCGCTCGTTCGGACGCATCGCACCCGGCGAGCACGTGACGAATCTCTTTATCACTCCCGGCTTTCCTTTTCAAATGGTCGGCGCAATGATCACGAACTTTCATTTGCCGCGCTCGACGCTGCTGATGCTCGTAAGCGCATTCGCCGGACGCGAACGCATCTTACGAGCCTACGCGGAAGCGATCGATCAGAGATACCGATTCTACTCTTTCGGCGATGCTATGTTTGTTTCGAAGTGACCGCAGAGATGCGATACGTCACTTTTGATGCCCCGGGCGGTCCGGAAGTCTTGCGGGTCGCCGAGACAGACGTCCCGCAGCCCGGCGCCTACGAAGTGCTGATCGCCGTGGAAGCCGCGGGCGTTTCACATGCCGACGTCATGCAGCGGCAAGGCAACTATCCTCCGCCCGCCGGCGCGTCGCCTATTCTCGGACTCGAGGTGGCGGGGAAGATCGTTGGCGCGGGCGAGCGCGTCTCCCGTTGGAAGATCGGAGACCTCGTCTGCGCGCTGACCAATGGCGGAGGGTACGCCGAGTACGTCGGTGTTTCGGCGGCCCAGGTACTTCCGATACCACACGGCTGGAGCGCCATCGAGGCCGCAACTCTGCCGGAAAATTCCTTCACCGTCTATGACAATCTGGTCACGCGCGCGCGGCTACGCGCCCGCCAAACCGTTCTCGTTCACGGGGGCACCAGCGGAATCGGAACCACCGCGATCATGTTCGCGGACGCGCTGGGCGCAACCACGATTGCGACCGCCGGCACGCCCGAAAAATGCGCTGCCTCCCTTCGATTTGGAGCCGCCCATGCGATCGATTACCACACGACCGATTTCGTCGTCGAGGTCAAACGAATCACGAACGGGCGGGGCGTCGACGTGGTGCTCGATATCGTCGGCGGTGAGTACGTTGCACGTAACCTCGAGTGCCTTGCGCTCGATGGGAAAGTCGTTTGCATCGCGACGCCGCACGGCAGCCGCATCGAACTCGATTTACGGCGTCTCTTCGCCAAGCGCGGAGCAATTCTCGCCTCGAGTTTGCGGCCGCGCACAGCCCGGGAAAAGGGCGCGATCGCGCGGGCGCTGGAGCGGCGGATCTGGCCGCTGCTCCGCAAACGAGACAAAATCGTGCCGATCGTCGACAGAGTCTATTCCTTCGAACGAGTGGCCGACGCCCATGTGCGCATGGAATCGAGCGCGCACGTCGGCAAGCTCGTGCTTACGCCGCGTTAGCTAATGGTAAATCCCTTGACTCTGCGACGTAAATCCGGTCGCCATGAAGAAGATCATCGGAATCGAGAGCATGGTATTCACTCGTGACGCAAGGAATGCGAGCGCCGAGCCTTTGCCTTTTCCGCATCGGTCGCGGGAACGAGCCCGAGCAACTTTCTTCTGGTTTGGCCAAATGATGCCCCACACGTTGAAAAGCATGATGGTGCCGAGCCAAGCGCCAAAGCCGATGGGCGCCATCGGGCCTCGCAGCGCAAAGGCCGCGACAAAGCCGTTGGCGCCGGCGCCATTGTAATTGCCCAGCAACGCAGCGCCGAAAATCCACGTCACAACCGCGCCCCAGCGAAAATAGAGCAGAGCCCGCGGCATGATATATTTCGAAATCGGCGCCGCCTCGCCGGCTGTCGTGGCCTCTTTGACGGCTGCGGCGTTGACGAAGTTGAAGAAATAGAGCAAACCGATCCACATGATGCCAGCCAAAATGTGGAACCAGCGGAAGATAAAATCCGGATTGACTTGCATTATGCGCCTACCCCCGTCGCGCTTGAAACGATCCACCGCGCGATGGCCCAGAGTATCACGGTCAGGATGAAGCCGCTAATGACGGTGCCCCAGAGCGAGTCCAATGGATTCTTCACGTTTACAGCCTCCTCGAATTCGTGGGTGTTGCTATGAGCGCATGGTTGCGCCCTCCTTGGAGGGTCCTTCCCTCGGCCGGCAGCTCGAGGCCCGACGGCACGGCAGCCCCGTTTCGCACAAACATTGCGGGGGTAACGCCTCTATATTATGAAAGTCGACTCCCCTGTGGCGCCCTACGCGCCCAAGAAATGGGATCTCAGCGGCTTGCACGGGATCTCAGACGCAACGCTCGAGACCCATTTCGGTCTCTACGAAGGCTACGTCAAGAACACGAACTTATTGAACGAGCGCTTGAGCGAAATTCGGTCCGCCGGAAAGGCGTCCGGAGCCGACCCCGCTTACGCCGAGCTCGTTCGCCGGCTCGGATTTGAGTATAACGGCATGCGGCTTCACGAGTACTACTTCGACAACCTTACGCGGCGGCCGGCCGACATCGGCAACGGGCAGCTCTATAACGCCCTGGGCGAATGCTACGGCGGGTTCGACGAATGGAAGAAGGACTTCGTGGCGGTCGGCGGCATGCGCGGCGTCGGTTGGACGATCGCATACTGCGACATTACGAACGGCCGGATCACCAATCACTGGATTGACGATCATCAAAACGGCAACCTCGCCGGGTTCGTTCCAATCGTCGTCATGGATCTTTGGGAGCACGCCTACATTAAGGACTATAAGCCCGCCGAGAAGGGCAAGTACATTGAAGCATTCTTTGCCAATCTCGACTGGAAAGCGTGCGAAACTCGGCTTCCATGAAATAGCTCTCGTCAAGCTCCCAAGCTAGAGCGGAGCCAGCGAATCTATCGATTTAGGGTGCGCGACGAGCGTCTTGGCTTCCGTGTACCAGACGAGGCCAGGGGGCGCCTCGCGTCGCTTGCGCACATGCTTGCGTAGCGTGTAGTCCACCGGCACCGAGGCGGACGTCTTCGCGCGCGAGTAAAACGCGGCAAAGGAGGCGGCGAGCGCCAGATCCTCTTCGGGCGCCGTCGTTGTGTCGTCGCGGGCAAGGATCACGTGCGCGCCGGGAATTCGTTGCGCATGGAACCAGAGGTCATTGGGCCGAGCGACCCGGAAGGTGAGATCGGCATTTTCGATCGGCGATCGTCCTACGACGATCCGGGACCCTCGCGGTGTGCGAAACTCGAGCAACGGCCGCTTGCGTCTCGCGGGCGGACGCCGCGCCTGAGGGCGCTTCCGTGTAAGCTCTGTCGACCGTGGTTTCGACCGATTCGAGGTCCTCGTCGGCCGCACGCTCTGCTTCCCAGCGCAGCGTCTCAATCGCTTCGAGCAAGGCCCCCACGCCGCGTTTTCGCGTTTCAATGTGCGGGACGCTCTTCACGAGCTTCCTGTATTCGGCGAAAATTTTGGCGGCGCGTTCCTTGGCGGCATCGCGTTGGTGTTCTTCGACTAAGTGGAGGTTGGCAAAAATGCTTTCACCTTCCGTGCGCATCGCGTACCGCTGCTGCGCACGCTGGAGTTTGTCTGCCAGCGAAGCGAGCTCGGCTCGGAGTTTGCGCTCACGCTCATCGAGCCGCTTGATGAGCGAGCGCCGGCGCGCGACAATTCTCTGCTCGCCGGCGCGGGAAGATTGCTTGGGAACGCAGCTCGGAGAAAAGCTGCAAGATCGAGTTTTCCCTCGAGACTTCCGCATCTTGGTATTCCTCGAGCGGAACCACGTACGCTTGCAGCAGTTTTCCGCTCCGGCGATAGACGAAGAGCGGCTCGGAGAGCGCATCGTCGTCGTGCACCGCGGCAAGCTCGCCGGCTCGAGCGGGAAGCGGCGGCAGAACGTACGGCGCACCGGATTGCACCGCGCGGCGCGGGTTTTCGGAAAGCGCAAATTCTTTACTTGCCGCGATTACTTTGCCATCCTTCACAAGCACCAGGTTGCCGAAGCGCGGAACGAGCTCCAAGTACAGTTCGAGTTCGTCGCCAACTCCGAAGCGCGAACGCGACGCAAAGCTCAAACGGAGCAGCCGATCGTTACGCCGCGCGCTCACCTCTTTGAGGATCATTCCTTGCAGCGATCGCGCGAGGACGCGGACGAAACCGGGCTCAATCCCCACTCCCAATTCAGCCTCTTCGAGTGTCACGAGCGGCGGCGAAGAAAAGAGATCGATCGCAAGAAGCGAGCGCGCGCCTTGCAGACGAAAGACGATCGCGGTACGGCCGTCCGCGAGCAACCCGGCGTCGACCGCCCTTCCCCCGCGCAGGCGCTGCTCGAGCTCGCGAGCCAGCCGGCGAATAAGGAGCCAATCGGTCAGCATCAAAATATTCTTATGGTGAGAAACCCAATAGCCTTGACGCTCGCCTTACTCGCGCTGCTCGTTGCATGTGGTCGCGGCGGCTCCCCGGCGTCTCCCAAGGGATGGCAGCCCATTCCCGGCGCAAGCGCAGCCTGGTCGAGCGGGAGCGGCTCGACGGTTCAACGGTACTTCTACACCAAGAGAAAGTTTGGCGGCACGCTGCAGGATCTCGCGTCGCAGGTGACCATTGAGGCGCTGATGCACCATCGCGGCGCTAAGTTCCATGGCAGTGTGCCGTTTGCACCTTGTCCGGGCTCCGCAGGCGTTGCCGCGTTTACGCTGCCCGACGGAAAGACGCTCCAGGAAGGCTTCACGGTGGGTAACGGTCAGTCGATCCGGACGACGTACGTTCGCCCGAGCGGAACGCCGAGCGATCCCAACGTCACGGAAGCGATGCAAAGCGCACTCTGCATAACGCCGGCATAGCGTCGCGTGCACGTGATCACTCGTTACGATCTGCTGCCTGTCTCAACCGATTTTTCGCACCACGCCGTCGTCGACCCGCGCTTCGCCTACGTGCTCAACGACGATGAAATGGCGCAGGGCAGCACGATCGGCGCACCGCGCTGCTGCACCGTCATCAAACCGAGCGGAGCCATTGCAAAGATCTTTTGTCCCGATGCGGGATACGACTTTGTGGGGGCAGTCGAAGTTCGCCATTGGGACCGGCGCAGCAGAGTTCGCCTCGGCAAGCTTCACGGCGAGTTTCACATCCATCCCGAACGCCAAGACCACATCTTTACGCTCGACAACGGCGTTCGGGTGCACGAGCAGATCTTTCCCTATAACTCCCGGTGGGACGCGCCCGAATCGATTCCGCCGCCGGCAGTGTACTATCGACTTCATTTAAAAAACACGTCGGAGTTTCGGGCCTCGTTCGATACCTACGGTTTTTGCGAGCTGCGCGGAAATACCGAACACGACGTCGTTGCGAAGTACGACGAGGCGCTGGGCGGCATCGTCGCTTGGAACGCGGCGTGCACCTCGCAACTCAGGCTTTTCGCCATGCTCGGAAAGGCTGACGGTTGGGAGACGAACGCAGATCGCGGAAAGGTTGTCGGGCGCCTCTCGCCCGGGTCGCTTGCAAATGCAGCCAACGGCCTGGGTGCGGACCCCATCGGGGTGCTTCACGCCGCGGTCGATCTCGCGCCGGGAGAAGATCGCTGGATCGAGTTTCTCTGCGTACTTTCGGCGTCGTCACGCGAGGATCTCGCCGCGAGTCGCAAGCGTTGCCCGCCGGGTGAGGACGCGAGCCGGCAGACCACCGCGTACTATTGGGAGTTCTTGCGGCGCTCAGTGCTACGGACGCCCAACGTCGACGTCAACCACGGCGTCCTATGGGCCAAGGCTAACATTCTTCGCGTGCAAACGTATGCCCCGACGGGCTGGTGCTTCAGTAACGATCCGACTCGCAGCAACAACAGCGTCGGGCGTGATACGGCGTGGATGTCGTTCGGCGCCGATTACTTGAATCCGGACTTCGCGCGCGAGTCTCTTGCCGCATACTTTCGGCTTCAAGAGCCCAGCGGAAAGATCGTCGAGTATTACGACGTGCGTAACGACAAGTGGGATGACTATGGCTTGAACGTGAACGACAATACGCCGCTTGCCGTGCTCGCCCTCGCTCATCACTTCGGAGCGACGGGAAATGAGGATTTTTTACGTCGGTGCTACGATGGCGCGGTTCGGGCGATGGAGTACATGCTCTCGCAGCGGAATTCCGACGGCTTGATTTGGTGCACCGCAACCGGCACGTCCGATTGGGGCATCGTCGGCTGGCGCAACGTCATCCAGAACTACCGCATCAGCGGCGCTTCGACAGAGCTCAACTCCGAATGCTACGCAGCGCTGATCGCGCTTTCGCGCATGGCACACGCGCTCGGCGAGCGAGAAGGCTGATGCGTATGCGTCGCAAGCTCAGGCGCTCCGCGAGGCGATCAATACGCATCTCGTCAATCCCGAAAACGATCTCTACCTGCTCAACATCGACGTCGACGGTTATAGGCGCACCGACGTAACGGCCGATCTCATTTTTCCGGTGCTCTTCGGCGTGGCGCCGCCGAACCGCGCGGCCGGAATCATCAACGCGCTTAGCGACGCTCACTTCTGGACCGACGCCGGAATCCGCACGGTGCCTCGCGATGCGCTCGATTATGGGCCGACCAACGGCTACGGTCTGCTCGGCGGCGTCTGGGTTGCGGTCTCGTATTGGTTCGCGTTTGCCGCCGCGAAACACCAGCCGAGCTTCATGGCGAGAGCGCTCGCGAGCAGCTTCCATCATTTTTCCATCGATCCGCGGCGCAACAACACGGTGCCGGGACAATTCTCCGAGTGGCTGCACGGCGAGATCCTTGCAAACCAAGGGATGATGCTCTCGCCATGGGACGCCCCACGTTATCTTTGGGCCGCGATCGAAGGCGCCGGCGGTTTGCAGGTCGGATTGGCCGAGAACGGCATCAATCCGGCGCTCGCCGACGACTGGCGCTGGCTTACAGCGGTTAACGTTCCCTATCGGGGCGCCTCGATCGCGTGGATCGCCTGCCGGATGCCGGACGGCTTGCACGTGCACACGACTTCCGACCTTCCGTCGCGCGCAAAAAAGACGATGTACGCACGCGACGCGACCGACGGCGCGCGGGTCTCCGATCCCGATGCGACGGTCGTCGCGCTTGGAAGCGACGACCGTACGCTGCTCTTTGTCGGGAATTCGAGCACCCGTACCGCGGTCACGGCTGCAACCTTCTCCGATCTCAAGGCCGCCGAATATTCGGTGCGGCTCTTTTCGACGGTCTGGAACGAATGGCAGAACAAAGGCCGGCTGAGCAAAGACGAGATCTTGTCCGGAATTCCGATCGTCATCGATGCGGGCGGCTTCGCGATGCTCGAGATCGTCCCGTAGGAGCCACGAGTGCCGCATCTCTACGGCCTAAAACTCTCACGAGCCGAGCTCTTGGAGCGTACCGGCCGGCTCGAGCAAATCGGCGGAATCACCGAGTTATCGTTTGGCGGCGGACGGGCGCGGGGAGTGCGCGGCATTCGCGTCGAGACCGGGCGCCTTTGCGTCGAGTTCGTCGCCGACCGGGCCCTTGACATCGTTCGTGCCTCCTGCGACGGCGTTCCGTTCGTCTGGCGAAGCGCAAACGACCTCGCGGCGCCTTCTTTCTACGAGCCGCACGGCGACGAATGGCTGCGATCCTTTTTCGGCGGTTGGCTCACGACGTGCGGACTATCGAACTTCGGTCCTGCGGGAACCGACCGCTGGGGAGAGTTCGGATTGCACGGGCGCATCGACAACCTTCCCGTCGAAGAACTCTCTGCAACGACGCGCTGGGATGGTGAGCGGTGCACCTTCGAAATCGCCGGCACCATCCGAGAGACGAAGGCGCTTGGCGTTAAGCTCGCGCTCCATCGGCGGTGGTCGACGGAGCTCGGCAGCACGACGCTGCGTCTCGAAGATCGCGTCGTGAATGAGAGCGGGAACGAGTGGCCGCATATGATTCTCTACCATTGCAACGCCGGTTTCCCGTTGTTGGGCGCTGATACGAAGGTATACGTTTCGCATTCGAGCGTCGAACCTCGCGACGCGCAGGCACAAGTCGGCCTGCCGGTTTGGGACCGAGGCGGGGAGCCCGAGGCCGGATTTGCCGAGCAAGTCTTCATTCACACTCCGGTGCCGTGCGCGGATGGGAAAGCTCGCGCCGCAATTGTTCGGCCGCAACTCCGCGCTGGAGCGGGGCTCGGCTTCGAAATCGCCTTTGACCCCGCGGAGCTTCCGGCACTCTTCAGCTGGCGCAAGCTGGACGTGGGAGATTATGTGATGTCGGTCGAGCCGGCCAACACGCGGGCGATCCAGGGCCGCGCTTTCGCGGAAGGCCACGGCCTCTTGCCGACTCTAGCGCCAGGTGCGCAACGGCGATACAGCCTCGATTTTTCAGTGCTTACGGGCATCGCTTTAAAGGAGAGCATCGCGACCATCCGCAACACACAAGGGGGTTGATAACGGGGCCTGGTCTGCTATTTGTCGTATCAGGGCCGTCGGGGGCCGGTAAGGATACCCTCGTCGAGGCACTCCGAAAGAACCGCCCGAGCCTGCGGTACTCGGTGTCAGCCACGACTCGCGCGCCCCGGTCGGACGAACGCAACGAAGAACACTATTTCTTCGTTTCGGGTCCGGAGTTCGACCAGCTCCTGCACCAGGGCGGCCTACTGGAGTGGCGCGAGTATAACGGCAACCTTTACGGGACGCCGCGCGATTACGTTCAGCGGAGCCTGACCGAAGGATACGACGTCGTCATGAAGCCCGAAGTCAACGGTGCACTCGCCGTCAAGGCCGCGTATCCGGACGCGATGCTGATTTTTCTGGTGCCGGATCGCTTTTCGAATCTGCGCGAGCGGCTTCTCGCGCGGCGCACCGAAACGAACGAAGAGATCGCATCGCGGCTCGAAATCGCGCAACAGGAGATGAAATTCATCCGAAGATTCGATTACATCGTGGTCAACGCACAGGATCGCCCGCAAGAGGCGGTGCGCGATTTAGAGGCAATCTTGCAAGCGGAGCGCTTTCGCATCCACCGTTATCCCGACGACTCGATCCGGCGCGTCGAGTCGTCCTGACAGAAAGGAATCATTCGATACTTCATGACCAAATCCGTATTCGGCGATCTCGACGCGCTGCTCGAGCACGCCGACTCCAAATTCAGTCTCGTCAATATCGTGACGAAGCGCGCCCGTCAGTTGAACAATTGGGTTCGCGTCCAACAGCTGCCGGCGACCGACCGCCGCGAATATTTCGCAAGCGAGCCGCTAGTCGACCGAGAGAGTATGAATCCGAACAAGCCGGTTTCGATCGCGCTCGACGAAATCGCCGAAGGCAAGATCAGCTATCGCCGCACCAGAGAAGGAATTAAGTAAGCATCCATGTGCGGCATCGTTGGATACATCGGGCGGCGCGATAGCGTCCCGATCATTCTGGACGCGCTGCAGCGTTTGGAATATCGCGGATACGACAGCGCGGGAATTGCGGTGATCGATTCGACCGGGATGCTGGCGGGCTCGAAAGCCGAAGGTAAGCTTGCCAGGCTCGCCGAGCGGCTCAATAACGGCGACACGTTATCCGGCGTCGTGGGAATCGGCCACACGCGGTGGGCCACCCACGGCGCGCCCTCGGATGCCAACGCTCACCCGCATCTGGATTGTCGCGGGCGCATCGCCGTGGTCCACAACGGCATCATCGAGAACTACGCTGCGTTGCGCGCGCGCCTGCTCGAGCTCGGACATGTGTTCAACAGCGAGACGGATACCGAAGTGCTCGCGCACCTGATCGAGCTTCATTACGACGGAGATCTCGAAGAAGCGGTGCGCCGGACCCTCCACGAAGTCCGCGGTGCATACGCGCTCGGCGTAATTTCCAGCGACGACCCCGATCATCTCGTCTTTGCACGCAACGGTGCCAGTCCGCTCGTCGTCGGCATCGGTGAAGGCGAGATGTACGTCGCTTCCGATACGCCGGCAATCCTGCCGTATACGCGGCGCGAGATCATCTTGCAGGAAGGAGAAATCGCCGTCGTTGGGCGCGACGGTTATCGCCTCACCGACTACTCGGGCGAGCGCATCGAGCGCGATGCCATTGCGATTACCTGGGATGCGGGCTCCGCCGAGAAGACCGGCTTCAAGCACTTCATGCTCAAGGAAATATTTGAACAGCCTCAGGCGATCAAAGGAACCTTGAGCGGCAGGGTCGACGCTGCGGGCGCCGTTCACCTCGGCAATGAGCTGGGTGAGATTACGGCACAGCGTCTGCAAAACATCAGTAAGATCGCGATCATGGGCTGCGGCACTGCTTATTATGCCGGGATGGTCGGCATGTATCTGCTCCGTTCGCTCGTGCGCCTTCCGGTGGAAATGGAGCTGGCAAGCGAGTTCCGCTACGGCGATCCAGTAATCGACCCGACGACGCTCGTGATCGCTATGTCACAGTCCGGCGAGACTGCGGATACGATCGAAGCGGTGCGTATTGCGAAGGCTGCCGGCTCAGGCGTGTTAGGAATTTGCAACGTACTTGGCTCCCATCTCACCCGCCTCGCCGACGGCATGCTCTTCACCCGAAGCGGTCCTGAGATCGGCGTCGCCGCCACGAAGACGTATGTCTCACAAGTCGCCGCCATGACCCTCTTCGCGCTCTATCTGGCGAGGCTGCGGGGCACGGCGGACGAGCGACGCCTCGAGGAGATTGCGCACGGAACGAAGCTCCTCCCGGCTGCCGTCGACGTCGTACTCAACACCTCGGACGAGATTCGAAGGGTCGCGCGCGAGCTGCGAAAAGCACAGAGCGTCCTTTTCATCGGCCGCTACGTCAATTTTCCGACCGCCTTGGAAGGCGCGCTCAAACTCAAGGAGATCTCGTATATTCACGCCGAGGGCTATCCGGCAGGAGAGATGAAGCACGGGCCGATCGCGCTACTCGACTCCACCGTGCCGGTCGTCGGCATTGCAACCGACGATCGGGTACGCGAAAAGATGATCTCGAATCTGATGGAATCGAAAGCACGGGAAGCGCCGGTCATTGTCGTCGCGAATCGCGGGGACGACGAGATCGCCGCGGTGAGCGATCACGTCTTTTGGGTACCGAAGGTCGACGAGCTGCTGTCGCCGATCGTCAACGTCATTCCATTGCAGCTTCTCGCCTACCATATCGCCGACATCGAAGGCAAGGACGTGGACCAACCACGCAATCTGGCCAAGACCGTTACCGTCGAGTAATGGTCCGCAGCGACCGGCGAGGCTACGACGAGCTGCGTCCGGTGACGATCGAACCCGGATTCTTAAAATATCCGGAGGGCAGCGTCTTGATCGGCATCGGCAATACGCGACTCATCTGTGCCGCATCGATTGAGGAGCGCGTCCCCTCTTGGATGAAAGGTCGCGGCGTCGGATGGGTGACTGCCGAATATGCAATGCTGCCTCGAGCGACCCAAGACCGCACGCAGCGTGAGGCCTCAAAAGGACGCGTGGGGGGACGTACGCAGGAGATTCAGCGCATCATCGGGCGCGCGCTGCGCGCGGTAACGGACACTGCAAAGCTCGGCGAGCGTACGATATGGCTCGATTGCGACGTCATTCAAGCCGACGGCGGCACGCGCACTGCGGCCGTGACGGGTGCCTGGGTGGCCCTGGCGCTCGCACTGCGCACGCGCTTTGACCCGGCGGATCGCGGGCATTGGCCGTTGAGCGCAATGGTGGCGGCGACCAGCGTCGGCATTGTCGCCGGGCAACCGCTCCTCGACCTGGCCTACGATGAAGATAGCCAGGCGCTCGTTGACATGAACGTGTTCATGACCGATGGGGGACGATTCGTCGAGCTGCAAGGCACCGCCGAGGCGGCGCCATTCGATCGGCACGATCTGGAGACGCTGTTGGCGCTAGCCGAGACCGGAATCCGCAGGATCTTCGAAATCCAAAATGCAGCACTCGGCGCGCTTCCCGTTCATGCCCGTTGACAGCGCATTGCTGGACCTGGTGGCGCGCGTCGGCGCGTTCCACATTACGCAACGCGCGATGAGCCGTGCGCAACGCGCAATGGAACAGGCGATTCAAAACGGCACAATCGATCCAGCGATGCGCGCCGGCTATCTGAACGCGGTTGGGCGCTACTTTGCGGAATTTGATGCAGAAGCGCGCGCGCATCTGCGGGACGTCGATCGGCGCTTAGAGCGCGCGAACCAGGTCCACTTCAATCTTACGGCCGAACGCGGCGTTGCAGTGAAACGGATAGAAGCCACCGGGTCGATTCTAGAGGCGCTGCGGGGGCTCGAGGACGCGTCGTGAGAGTTCTCGAGCGCTTTGGGCGCGCGACCATCGAGTTTCTTTGAATTTGCCGGTGGATTGACGCTGCTTTCGGCGGAGTCGGTCGGATTCGTAGCGCGCCTTCGCATTCGCGCCGCCGAAACGATTTCCCAGTGCGCGCTGCTCGGCGTGCAGTCCTCAGCCATCGTGATGCTCACCACGCTCTTCACCGGCATGGTGATCTCGCTCGAGTCGGCCCAGCAAGCGGTTGCGTACGGCTTTGCAAACCTCGTCGGCGGGGCCGTCGCGTACGCGTCCGTCCGAGAACTTGGGCCGATGCTTACGGCGATCGTGGTAGCCGGTCGCGTCGGTTCGGCGATTGCCGCCGAGATCGGCTCGATGGTCGTGACGGAGCAGATCGAGGCGCTCCGCTCCATGGGTCTCGAACCGTCGCGCTTTCTCGTCGTGCCGCGTCTCGTCGCGCTACTTTTCATGCTGCCGCTGCTCACGATCTTTGGCGACGTCGTTTCCATTCTCGGCGGAATGTGGGTGGCGCAGACGTACGCGCACGTCTCGTACGATGCGTTCATTTCCTCGGTACGGCAGTCAATCGGCTTCGACGACGTCACGAAAGGTATTCTCAAGTCGGTGGTCTTTGCCGCAATCATCGCTATGGTCGGTGCTTATCAAGGCCTCTCCACGCGCGGAGGGGCAGCCGGCGTGGGCCAGTCGACGACCCGCGCAGTCGTACTTGCGATGATCCTCATCTTCATTTCTAACTTCGTGCTCTCGTTTATGCTCTTTGGTTGAAATGGCGAGTCCGCGCGTGGCCGAGCGCTCGAAGGCAATCGCTCGGATCGAAAACGTGACGCTGGCATTCGGTGAGCGCGTCGTGCTCAAGAACTGCGGCCTTGACATCGTTGAAGGCGCAATCACCTGTGTCATTGGGCTCTCGGGCGCCGGAAAATCGACCATCCTGCGCCTGCTCGACGGCCTGCTGTTGCCTGACGCCGGACACGTGTACGTACGGGGTCAGGATATCTGCCACATGTCCGAAGAGCAGCGCAACCGCGTCCGGCAAAAGATCAGCCTCTCGTTTCAATTCTCGGCGCTTCTCGACAGTCTCACGGTCGGCGAGAACGTTGCGCTTCCACTGCGGGAACACACGAAGCTTTCGGAAGGCGAGATCCGCCGCACCGTTCTGGACGCGCTCGCAAGCGTCGGCCTCACCGACGCGTACGACAACCTGCCGGCCGAGCTCTCGGGCGGCATGCTCAAGCGAGCGGGCTTTGCCCGCGCCATCGTAACGCGGCCCGATCTCGTTTTGTACGACGAACCGACAACCGGTCTCGATCCCATTGTCACCAATCTGATCACGGACACGATCCTCAAGCTGCGGGAGAAACTCAATGGGACGGCCGTCGTGATTTCGCACGACCTTCCTTCGATCTTTTCGATGGCCGACTACGTTGCGATGCTCTTCGAGGGAGCCATCATCGCTTATGACACCGCTGAGCGCATTAAAACCTCGAGCAATCCGATCGTGGCCCAGTTTTTACAAGGCTCGGAAGTCGGCCCAATCCCCATGTAGGTGGAGGGTACCGTTTGGCGGGGCGTCGCTTTTCCCATCAAAGCGGGTAGATAGAAAGCATGGCTGAGGTTTTTGGAAACGGCGGCGAGTCAGTCGAAATCGGCGGGGAGTACGAATGCTCGGAGTGCGGGCATCGTCTGCATTTTGCCGCAGGCGACGTCTTTCCGCCCGATCACCATCCCGAGAAGCCGTGGACGCTCTACCTTCGCGATTAGCCCAGACCGCCGGCTAATCGCCGACTTCTAGTCTTCCAAGAGGAACGTAACGAGCAGGTCCACGCGGTAGGCCGTGATTTCGCCGTTTTCGATGATCACGTTCTGCTCTTTTACCCACGCTCCGGAGATGCCGCGCAGCGTTTTGTGCGCGCGCGCAATGCCCTGCTTTATGGCGTCCTCAAAGCCTTCCGGCGACGTCGCGGTGATTTCGGTGATCCGCGCAACTGACATGTGGTCTCTTTACCATTCCGTTCATCTCGCTAAACCGCCGGGAGAGGGATTTCCCTGCGAGGCCATTCTCGCATAGAAGACTAATAGTGGCGGCTATGTCCAGGCAAGCTCAGGTTGGTGCGTTCGCGATCGTCGCACTGCTCCTGCTCTTCGGAATATTCTACGTCATTACCGACTTCGGGACGCGCCACACCGGCTACCGGATCGGCGTCCATTTTCAGTCGGCGGCGGGCTTAACGCCGGGAGCTTTGGTCTATTTCAGCGGGGTCAACGTCGGGTCGGTCGATTCGATCGAGCTGCTCGACGACAACACCGTCGACGTCATCTTGGCCGTCAACCGCAACATCGATATACCGGCGGCCTCGCGCTTTTTGATCGAATCGCCGCTGACGGGATCGCCCGCCCTCGTCATCGTACCGCCTCGCGCGAAGCCTCCTGTTCCGGTACTGCCCAGACAAGTCTTGCCGATCGCCGATCAGCCGAGGGGAACCAACGCAACGTCGATCGCCGATCTGCTCGAGCAAGGACAGGGTGAGCTCAAGCGTTTCGATAGCGTTATGGCGTTGGTAGCGCAGCGCACGCCCAAGCTGCTCAACACCCTTCAAACAACGCTCGATCATGCAAACGAGCTAACGCTATCGACGAAGGCTGAGTTGGGACGGCTCTCCGATGAATTTCAGCGCTCTCGGTTCGAGTCTTGAGGGCAGTTTGGGTGCCGCAAGCACGAACGTAGTGCAGCTCTCCGCGACGCTGAACAACGCCGCCACGATCGATTCGAAGAAGCTGGGCACGCTTCTCGACTCTTTCCAGTCAACGTCCGTCGCCCTCAACCGCTCGATGACGGCGTTGCAGGATTTGGCGACCGATCCGCGCCTCAAAGCAAATGTTTTAGCGACAACGCAAAACATTGCCGACACAACGCAGACGCTCGCCGCGCTGACCAAAGACATGCGCGCGGTCACCGGCGATCCTCAGACGCAAGCGCAGCTGCGTAACACGATTGCTAATCTGGATGCCGTCATGCAGAAGGCGAACTCTTTATTGGCCGAACTGGGAGCAACGAGCCACGTTTACGGGGTCGACGCTGGGGCAACGCCCGCGCCGCTTACCGTTCCGAGCACCTCGCCCTATCCGCAAAGCGCTCCGGTGGCTAGCGCGCCGCCGGGCGGCGGAATCTCGCCGGAGCTACGTTCGCGGCTCCAGGGTAAACTCGCGACGCTCGCTCGAAATCTCGTCGCGGTCCAAGTGCGTCTAAGCGGCCTCTCGCCGCAGCATAACGCCGGACTCAATCCCGTCCTCACGAGGAGCCAGGGGCCGCTGGGCGACATCAACCTCATGCTGCTGCCGCACAGTACTACCAGCGTGATGGTCGGCGCGAACGCCATCGGCAACAACACGACTTGGAACGCCGTACTCGAACAGAACAAAGGCAGCTTTCACTTCGGAGGCGGCGTTCTCTACTCGCAGGTTGGCCTACTCGGCCAATACGCACCGCTGCACGGCCTCGGTTTTGAGGCACGCGTCTACGATCTGACGTATCCGATGATCGACCTCTACGGAAATCTGCACCTCGCTCCCGGTACCCAGCTTTTCTTCGGGGAACGCGACGTTACGCACGCCTCCCGTCGCAACACGTTCGGGCTTCAGTACCAGTTCTAGTGGCAGAAGAAGCAGAACGGCCACGCGTCGGCATTATCGGCGCGGGCGCGATGGGGACCCTCTTCGGTTTCCACTTGGCGGCTCGCTGCCATGTGAGGATCCTCGACCACAACGCCCAAGTCGCGCAATCGGTCGAGCGCACCGGCCTGCGGGTCAACGATGAGCCGCCACGGAAGGTTTCGGTCGCACGACGCGCGCGCGAGCTTTACGATTCGCAGATGCTCTTTCTCTTCGTCAAAGCCGTCGATACGCTCAAAGCGCTGCGCGCGTTCGCCAGCGAGCTCGACCCCTCCGCCCCCGTCATCTCTTTACAAAACGGCGTCGGCAACGAAGACGCGATCAAGACCGCCCTGGGGGAGCCGTGCCGGTGATCGTCGGCATTACCACGGAATCTTCGCAGACGATCGGCCCTGGCCACGTAAAAAGCTCGACGCAAGGCAATACGGTTATCGGAACGATGACGGCGTCGCCGACAACCGCCCGCACCGTGACCGATTTGCTAACGCGCAGCGGCTTGCGCGCTTGCGTCGTTCACGACATTCGCCCGCATCTGTGGGGAAAGCTCGTTGCCAACGCGGCGGTTAACGCGCTGTCGGCGCTGCTCGACTGTGAAGCCGGCGAGATACCAAAGGATCCGAACGCCGCGCGTCTTGCCGAGGCGCTGGCCGAAGAGACGGCCGAGGTTGCGGCCGCGCTCAAGATCAATCTGCCGTTCGTCAATCCTTGGCAGTACGTTACCGAGGTCGTCGCGCTGGGCGCAGATGCCAAGAGCTCGATGGCCTACGACCTCGAATCGGGGCACCCCAGCGAGATCGATCACATCAACGGCGCGGTTGTGGCATTCGGGCGCCGGACGGCGACCCCCACGCCCTACAACGACGCGATGGTACGCCTCGTCAAAGCCCGCGAGACGTTGCTCGCAGCCTCACGGCCGCGGCTGTAGCCGCAGCAGCCGCACGGCGCCCGCGGAGGTCTCCACATCGACGCGCCGTTCCGAGCCGCCTCCAACGCTGCCGTCGATCGTTTCTGCGTTGCGGTTCGGCGCCCCACGCAAGCCAAAATCCGTAAAGATCACGCCGTCGCCGGTGTGAAGATGGGCGTTGAACGCCTTAGCGCCGATCCACACTTCTACGTCGCCCCGCTGCGTCGAAAAGTGCAGTGTCCCGGGCCAATCGGTAGCGCCCATCATCACCGAAAGGTTGCCGCGTCCGGTTGCGGCCTGCGCATAACCCGAGAGCTTGAGATCGACGTTACCGTGCTGCGCCGCAACGCGCGCGTTGCCGGTGATGTCGGTAACGTTGACGTCGCCGCTGCGCGACTCTACCACGAGATTAACGCCGTCAGGAACCCGTACGAGCAGTGAATTAAGGTTTCCCCGCGCCCGTACGACGACGCCAAACGGAGCGGGCCGCAGAAACGGCGCGGGCGGCGGCGTGCCCCTCGGTAACGCCGTCGCCGCGATCGTGAAGAGATCGCGGCGCTGGCCGCTCGTGGGCTGGTATGCGTTAACCGTTGCAGAGTCCACACGCACCGCAAGCGTCGCGCCCGGTTTGAGAATCCCAACGGTTGTGACGTACGGCGACGGCGTGCTGCAGCCCACGAAGGCCTGGAGCACAAGAAGAAGAAGGGCGAATTTCACGAACGCTTTCTTTCGATGAGCGCTCGAGGCGTCTTTTACCATCGAGTTTGGTTCTCAGCGCTGACGCTGATTCTGGCGGCGTGCAGCACGGGAGCCTTGTCCTCTTCGCGAAACATACCCGCAATCGGCGTTGCCCCCGGCACCGCCGGCACGCGCTGGATCCCGACAGCGGGTGAGTCTTACCAGATTCAGTATGACGGAAGACTCGATTTGAGCTATGACGCGAAGATCTTCGATCTCGACATGTTCGACACGCGCCCGGAGGTCGTTGCGAAGCTCCATGCGATGGGCAAGCGCGTCATGTGTTACATCGACGTCGGGACGTGGGAGAATTGGCGCCCCGATGCGCATGAGTTTCCCAAAAGCGTCCTGGGCCACAAAGACGGCCATTGGGCCGGCGAACGCTGGCTCGACATTCGTCAGACGTCGATTCTCGAGCCGATCATGGCCGCACGTTACCATCTCTGCAAGAAGAAGGGCTTTGACGGCGTCGATCCCGATAATCTCGACGGCTATCAGAACAAGACGGGCTTCCCCCTAACCTATGCAGAGCAACTCACGTACGACACATGGGTCGCGAAGGCCGCTCACGATCGCGATCTAACCGTCGATCAAAAAGGCGACAACAATCAGGTAAAAGATCTCGTCAGAGTCTTCGACTTCGCGGTCGTCGAGCAATGCTACGTCCAAGGTTGGTGCCATCAGTTCGACCTGTACACCAATGCCAATCGCCTCGTCGTCGACGTCGAGTATTTCCATGATCGCCGGCGCTTTCTGCACAGCACCTGTCCGGGGGCGGTAAAGAACCACGACACCGCGATCCTCAAGAAGCTCGAGCTGACCGCCTGGATCCTGACCTGTAAGCGCCGGTAAGGCCGAAACCGCGTGCGCGGCTCGCCGCGGGCGCAGGGGACCAGTCTTCCTCGTTCGAATGCGATGAAAGATTTATTATGTCGCATTCACCCACTGCGCGGAAGGCCTCCGCGAAGGCCGGCGACCCGGACCCCTTGGTCCGGGACCTTCGCGGCTACCTGCTCACCGAGCGAAAGCGCAGTCCCCTGACCGTGGCAGCCTACCAGCGTGACCTTGTCGAATTCGCCGATTTTCTCAAGCACACGCAGGCGGGAGCGTCGCTGAAGGCCGTGGCGGCGTCGCAAATTCGGCAGTACATCGCGCATATGTTTGACGCGCGCGGCTACGACAGCTCAACGGTTTGCCGTAAGCTCTCGTCGATCCGGGCGCTCTACCGCTTTCTGAAGATTACGGGCGTCCTGGAGAACGATCCCGCGGCGGCGATTCCGGGACCATCCGTGGCCAAAAGACGACCGGCGCCGCTCAAGGTCAACGAGGTCATGAAGCTGCTGCGCACGTCACTTGGGGGGCGAACCGACACCGCGCGCCTGCGGGATACGGCGATCATGGAGCTCTTTTATGCCAGCGGCATGCGCCGCGCGGAGCTCGCCGGCGTCCGCTTTGCCGACGTCGATTTGGCCGAGCGAACGATCCGCGTAACCGGCAAGGGCAACAAAGAACGCTCGGTCGTCATCAATCGCGCCGCCGCAGCGGCAATTGAGGCGTATCTGCGCGTGCGCCCGCGCAGCTCTGATCCGCGCCTGTTCCTTGGCCGCGGCGCCAAAGGACTCACGCCCCAGCATATTTGGCGGATTTTTCGCGCGATCTATCGCGTGAGCGGCGTTGCGAAGCACGCGACCCCGCACACGCTGCGCCATTCCTTCGCGACGCATCTGGTCGAAAACGGGGTTGACCTCGAGACGGTCCGCGAACTGCTCGGTCACGAAAGCCTCGCTACGACTGGAATCTACCTGCAGCTCGCAATGGGTCACAAGCGCCGCGCTTACGACGAGGCGCACCCCCGCGACCGCATGCCGCTCGGCTAATCACGACTTGGCACTCGTCATCGCCGCGATTTCGGTCGCTTTGCTTGCCATTCGGCCGCCTCGCGTTCCGGCATGGGCGTGGCTGGTCGGCGGTGCGTTGCTCGTTGTCGCGATCGGCGATGAGCCCCCGCGCGCCGCCGCCAACGCGATCGCGCGCCAATGGAACGTTTTGCTTTTCATTCTCGGACTCATGGGCATCTCGGCGGCCGCTCAAGAAAGCGGGGCTTTCCGTTGGATCGCCGACGTCGCGCTCGCCCTTGCCCGAGGCTCAGAGCGCAGGCTCTTTATCCCGCATTCGCCAGATACCTCGTGAATCTGCCACACATGCAAAGCGCATTTGTTATAATTAACAGGTGATTCGTGCTGATCGTGTGAGGCGAACGTGATGAACCTGACGGGTGAACCCGAAAACGGCGTTTTGCGTCTCGATTTCGACCGCCGCATCATGGTGCAGTTTCGCGGTTCCGTCGTAACCTCCGATGCCGGCTTGCTCGCGTATCGCGAACTCGATGATGCACTTGGATTGACAACATCCGCGGGTGATCTCCTCGCCGATGCGCGGACGGGTAAGAACGGTCGTCACGCCCTCGTCGGTATGTTTCGTCAATCCGTATTCGGCAGACTTGCGGGATACGAGGACGTGAACGATGCGCTACGCTTACGACACGACCCTGCCATGCGATGGATTATCGGCGGCAAAGCGACGAAACGGTCGGGCGCCTCACCGAGTCAGATGGGGCGCTTCGAAACGCACCTGGCTTGCGAGAGCCGGAAAACCTCGCGACGCTCGCCGATCTCTCAGGCCATTGGATCGACCGCGTCGCGAAACGCCGCCCTCGCGGTCGCGTCGTGCTCGACATGGACTCTAGCGTTACCCCAACGCATGGCGATCAAGAGGGCAGCGTTTGGAACGGCCATTTCGGCTGCAACTGCTACCACCCGATCTTCGTCTTCAATCGGTACGGCGATCTGGAGCGCTGCGCGCTACGTCGCGGCAACGTGCATAGCGCTGACGGGTGGGAGGCGGTTCTCAAACCGGTCGATCGCACGCTACAAAGCAACGGCAACCAGCATTGCCTTTCGCGGCGACGCGGCCTTCGCTCAACCAAGCATGTACGAGTACCTCGAATCCGAAGGCATCGAGTACGCGATCCGCCTTCCCGCCAACCAGATACTTCAGGCGGAGATCGCTCACATGCTTAAGCGGCCGGTTGGGCGGCCGGCGCATTACGTGCAACGCTTCTATAAGAGCTTCCGTTATCAGGCGGCGAGTTGGCTGCGGCCACGCCGCGTCGTCGCCAAGGTAGAGTGGCACCACGGTGAGCTGTTCCCGCGCGTCGGGTTCATTGTGACGAACCTACACCTGAAATCGACGAGCGTCGTTGACTTCTACAACAAGCGCGGCACGTGCGAACAATGGATAAAAGAGTGGAAGGGCGCGTTGAAAGGCACGCGGCTCTCATGCCGCGCGTTCGCAGCAAATGCGGTTCGTCTGCAGCTTCACGCGCTGGCGTACAATCTCGGCAACTTCCTTCGGAGCCTAGCGATTCCGGAGACGATTGCCCAGTGGTCGTTGACGACGCTTCGCGAGAAGCTGATCAAGATAGGCGCGAAGGTGGTTAGCCATGGCCGATACGTCGCGTTTCAGATGGCAGAGGTAGCGATCCCGCGGAAGTTATTCGCTGCGATTGCCGAGAGAATTGCTGCTCTGCGATCGCGGCCGTTAGCGACGGCAACATGACCACTGCGGCCGCCAACATGCGCCCTAAAAACCGCGAGAGAGTTGCGCCCTCTCGGCTCTGCAGTCGAGCTTCTCGGGGTCCGGCGAGCCAAAGCTGGCTTTCAAGTCGTGCCAACTCGGCGGCTCGGCCTGTCGAGCGCCCGAAAAGCGGCCGGAATCATCCGGCAGCCGCTAGAAAAGGACGGTCATCTGGAGAATGCCCGCTTATACTCGGTTAGCACCGTTCGGAGGGGCCGCCGATGAACCCGGCTGTTGAGAAGCGGTCTCCGACTCTATTGGTTGCAGCGGCGACGCTGATCGGCACGTCCATCGAATGGTACGACTTTTACATTTACGGCTACGCCGCCGCACTCATATTCCCCACGATCTTCTTTCCCAAATCTGATCCGTTCGTCGGTCAACTTGCGTCCTACGGCATCTTCTGGGTCGGCTTTCTCGGAAGACCGGTAGGCGGTATCATTTTCGGGCACTTCGGCGACAAAGTTGGCCGCAAGGCGATGCTCGTCGTGACCTTGACGATCATGGGTCTCGCAACGTTTGTAGTCGGTCTGCTACCCACCTATAGTCAAGTCGGGATTTGGTCGCCGATGCTGCTTATCGCTTTACGCTTGTGCCAAGGTATTGCAGTCGGCGGAGAATGGGGCGGAGCGGTGGTGATGGCGGCGGAGCACGCGCAAGCGCGTTACAGAGGGCTTCTTGCCAGCTGTCCCCAGATGGGAGTCCCGATCGGGCTTATCCTCGCAAGTGTCATCTTCAATATGGTCACGGCGGGGTACTCCGCGAGCGGCAGCGCAAGCACAGCCGTTGCGAGCATTAGTTGGCGGGCCCCGTTTCTCTTTAGCATCGTTCTCGTCGCAATCGGTCTGGCGATACGCCTAAGCATCGCGGAAACTCCGGCGTTCGAGCGCGTGAAAGCGCAAGCGGCAGTTGTGGCCGCACCCATATTATCGGTCCTTCGCAACAATTGGAAAACCGTATTGCTTGCGGGAGGTGCCTTCTTCGCTATCAATGGCGGTTTCTACCTCATCACGACGCAGCTTGTCAGTTACGGTGCGGGGCCGCACTCGATTTTGAAACTGGATCCACGGATCTTCTTCAGCGCAAATCTGATAGGAAGCGCGGTCGGCCTACTCGCCAATCCACTCGGTGGATGGCTATCAGATCGAATCGGTAGACGTCCGGTATACATGGCCGGTATAACGTTGATCCTGCTCTTCGCCGTTCCCATCTACGCACTGGTCGATACCAAGGATTCGGGTCTTATTACGCTGGCCGTTTGTTTGTATCAACTTCCCTCATCAGTGGCATACGGGACGCTTGCCGCGATGTTCAGCGAACTATTTGGTGCGAACGTGCGCTACAGCGGCGCGTCGTTGGGTTACCAGGGAGCGGCGATCTTCGCCGGCGGGTTGGCACCACTTATCGCTACGCTGCTGCTCAAATTCTCCGGCGGCGCATCCTGGGTGCTCGCGGTATATCTGATGGTTATGTCAGCAGTTTCGTTGGTTTCGATCTACCTGATCGCCGAAACGCGCCAGGTCGATCTCACGGGTCCCCACCACATGCCCGCGTCGGCGGCAGCGGCAACGAATGCGTGACGGGGCTTAGAATCTCTTCCACTGCTACCTAGTTCGAATCGACCTGGGCCTGTTGGCGACGAGGTGCAATAGCGTCGGCGGTGGCCAGCGCCTCACGGCGCCGTATCCGTGCAACCCGCTATGCAACCAATCGGATAGGGCGAGATTAAAGGCTCGTTGCGGGCGCTTGCTTATCACCGTTTCTCGGGACCGCGGTCATAAAATGGACTCATGACCTTTAAATTGTTTTTTGTCTATTACATCCGGCGAATACGGGTTTATACTCTTATTCTTTGCCTGTGCGAGCGTCACCATCGTGCTTTCCAACGACGCAACGGCCATTGCGCTCACGCCGATCGTCTATGAGGCGGTCTCCAAGGTCGCCGCAGGCGACGTGAAGCCTTTTCTCTTTGCCTGCATCTTCGTGGCAAACGCGGCGTCGTTCGGGTTGCCGTTCTCCAATCCGACCAACGTCTTGATCTTGCCGCATGCACGGCTGCTGCCATACGTCTGGCATTTGGGGCCGCCGCAACTTGCCGCGATCGCCGCCACCCTTGCCGTCTTGCTCTTCTTCTTCCGCCGCGAGCTGCGCGGCCGATTCGAACCGGTCGCTTTACAAGCGCCCAACCCGCGGGCCGCACGCACCCTCGTCGCGTTGGTTTTTGTTGCGGCGGCTTACGTGGTTGCGCTTTTAATTGGATGGCCCTTGGGCATCGTGGCATCGCTCGCCGCGCTGCTCATCGTTGTCGTGTCGCGCACGGATCCGATGAGCGCGGCTTTGCGGATCTCCTGGAAAACGCTGGTGCTGCTGATCGGACTCTTTGTACTCTTCGATGCGGTCATGCGAGCGGGGTTTGCGAACTGGGTCCTGGCCGAACTCGATCGTACGCTGCGTCATGGAGCGCTCGCCGCCGAGGCCATTGCCGCCGGGGGCGCGGCGCTGTTGTCCAACGCGCTGAACAACTTGCCGATCGCCGTGGCCGCGTCGTCGATCGTTGCACGCTTGAACACCGAACAACTTGCTTATCCGCTCATCGTAGGGGTCGCCGTGGGGCCAAATCTTTTGACGAGCGGCTCTTTGGCTACCATTTTGTGGCTGGCGATCGTACGCGGCTGCGGCGTGCGCGTAAGCCTCGCCGAATACATGCGCCTGGGCATCATCGTCGTCCCGGTCACGATCGCGATCGCCGTGGCGTGGCTATGGATCATTACTTGAAACCGCGCGTCCACCACGTTCCGCCGGGAACGTAGACTGCCGAACCCTCGCCCCAGATCACGTAATTGACGCCGCGCGAATCGACGGCGAGATCAAGATAATCGCCAAAAGGAAAATCGTAACCGGCGCGGTGCTTATACGGCGCACCAGCTGCCGCGATTCGACAGCCGAATGGCGTCGCTCCAGGTCGTGCCGGCGTCGACGCTCCGCGCGTACCACGTATTCCACGCGTGTCGGCCGTTGCGGTTGTCTTGCCAAACGAGGCGAAAATCGCCGGCGTCCGGCCCCGCAACGATGGCGGGGCTGGTGTTGTTTCCCGCCGCGTTGATTTCGGCCGGCACGCTCCAGGTCGAGCCGCCGTCCTTCGACGTGCTGACGAAAAGCGCGTTGGGGCCTTGCTTGCGCTCGTTCTTTGCGAACACGAAGACGAGATTGCCGCGGCGATCGGCGGCGACGGCATCTTGCCCGGTATAAAAATCGGGATAGCAGTGCTTCACCCTGCACGGCGCTCCCTCGTGGGTCCCCGCGAACGGAATCTCGCGCCAGGTCGCGCCGCGGTCGGACGACGTCACGAGCTCCAGATGACCACCGCGCGTCTCATTCGGACCGGTCTCGCCGTCGACGGCAAACCAGATCGATCCGTTCGGCGCGACGGTCCCCCCATAGGAGTAGTACCATTCGCGGGCCGTCGTCGCTTTGACGGGCGACCTCCACGAAACGCCGTAGTCGTGCGACGTGGCGACGTACAACGCGTTGAACGAATTGAAGGAGACGTAGACGTCTCTGCCCGACGGCGAGACCGCGAGCGTCGGTTTGTCGCTGTACCGCAGGGATCCGTCGAGCCGCACGGTTGTGCTCCAGAATCTGCCGTGGTCGTGCGACCGCGTGAAGGCGACGCCTGGGCGGAAGCCGTCGAGGCACACGGCGTAGATGAGCCCCGCGCTCGTAACCGCGATCTGCGGATCGTATTGAAACGGCACGCGTATGCCGTGGCGGCAGATGTGCCGCGGAGCGCGCCACGTTTCACCGCCGTCGCTCGAGGCGCGAAAGAGCAAATAGTCGGGACGCTGCTCGCGTCGTCATCTGGTATACCCAGTTCGAGCTCGGGTCGGCGGCGTTCACGGGCTCCCAGTGGTTCGCATCCGGGAGGACCCCACTCGTGCTCCGGTTCGAATCCGCGGAGCAATCGCACGGGCGCTTAGATTCCCGCTCATGGGCGGGATCGTGCCGGCATTCTTCTCGAGCGCGCAAGACGAAGCGAAAGCGGCGAGGGGAACGGCGGAGAGCAAACCAAATGATCTCACGATGGCCTCCCCACCGGCCATTCCCAATGCGCGGATAAGAATCATTTTTGATAGGGAACGAACGCGAAAGAAGGCCGAGCGCGGTTGCGCTGGCCTTCTTGATTGAATGCACGTCGAGAAATATGGGCTTAGCGAATCGCTTCTACGGAGCCAGCGGCGGAGTGACCGCCACGCCCAACGAGGTCGCCCCGCCAGGGATGGTTTGGACCGCGGCGCCGCCGGCCGGGTAGAGGTACTCTTCAGAGTTTCCGTCAGAGAAGCTTCCCGTCCAGAGCCTGCGGCCCGATGTCGAAAACGCAAAGGCAGAACCAGAAGGAAGTCCTAACAGTTCAGTCGTCGAGACGGGGTTGCCCAAAGACGTGCTCTTTCGGGGCGTTATAGGTGTCGATAACTGATGAACTGGAGCCCTCATCCATGATAGCGATCCGGCCAGCCTTGTCGATCTGGATGGTGTACGGACTTACAATCGTGTTCGTCGTCGAGAGCGTGATAGCTCGCTTCGCATTGCAACCGCGGTCGATTCTGCCGATCACCGTGCTATTGGAAGCGTTCTCTCCATCCACGTAGAGGTTTCCTTTGTCGTCGAAGGCGACGTAGAAGGCAGTAATCAAGAACTATCGTCGCGCATGGCATCGCCGAGTTTTTGGCGTAAAATACGACACCTTAGGACACACAGTTACTGCCGGATAACGTGATGCAGCTCGTTACGGCAACGACCCCTCGGGGCGATACCGCAACGTCGAAGGGGTAAATGGTGCCGCCCAGCGTCAACTTCGGCGCTTTCGAATACGGCGGCGCGTAAACCAGCACGCTAGTAGGAGGGCCATAAGCGCCCGTGACGACGTAGAGATTGCCCGCCTTGTCCGTAGCAAGCTCCCCCGGATAGTTAAGACCGGTAATCCACCCAACTATTTTGTGACGTCTCGTTTGTAGATAGATGTTTATCGTCCTGTAACCATCGGAGACAAACATGAGCGGCTTGCCCACGGCGTTCGGGCTCATGAAACTGCGCGTTTTCATTGGGCGGCTAGAAACGACAGGTCCGCGCGGAGCAACGAGATTTGAAAGACGGGCCATTGCTGAGCCGAGCTGAGGCATGGGTTGGACCCCCACGCTTGACGTCTGCTCGGGCACGGCCGGCGCTGTCCGGAAACTAGCTCCAGAGCAGCCCGTGAGCACCAAGAGTGCAAGGACTGCGCTGCCTGCAATGAGCAGTAAGGCCTTTGAAGTGCGCATGGTCATCTCCTTATCGTGTGGCGGTGAATTGCGGCGCGTTATCTGTAGCACTTTACGGAACGAGCGGCGGGGTAACGGCAACGCCCGAGATAGTGGCCTGGCTGAACGCTAAAAAAGAGCTTTTCGGTGCGCCGCCCGCCGGGTAGGCGTATTTGGCTACGGTGTTGTAGAAATCGGCCGTGTATAGGTCGCGCCCCGACGCTAGAAACGCAAAGTTCTGAAGAGATGGCGTCGCGGAAAGCGGGGTTGTCGTGACGGGTTTTCCCAGCGAACCGCTCGCCGGAGGGTTGTAAGCGTAAATGGCAGCAGCTTTCTGGTCGCCGATCGCGATCCGTCCCCGCTTGTCAACCTTGATGCCGCCCGGGCCACCGAGGGGGTTGCTCGTCGTAAGGACCTGAATACTGGTCGCCTTGCAGCCCCCGGTGATTTCCCCAATGACGCTGAACTGGTTGGATCCGCTTTGACCTCCCTGAACGTACAAGTTGCCTTTATGGTCGAATGCGGCATGGACATGGAAGTTGGGTGGAAAGCTGGGCGGGTCGGTAACCGTCGCACACCGCTTCGTCGAGTTCTTTCGGTAAAATACGACGCTGGTATAGTTGGCTATCGCAATCATGCCGCTCGACGAGACGGCCACGTCGTAAGGAATGTAACCGGTATCAAAGAGAATGGCCTTCGGCGCCTTCGTATACGGAGGGGCGAATACGGGAACGGTTTGGCTCGCATAGGACGCCACGTATAAATTCCCAGCGCTGTCGGTCTCAACGCTGTCGGGGACATAGACATCGCCAAGGATCTGACCGACCTGTGCGTTCCCCTTGGACTGCAAATAGATGCCGACGACGTTGTCGACGTCCGAGACGAAGATCAGTCGCTTGCCAACGGCGTCGGGCAGCATAAAGCTCCGCCTCGACGTCGGGCGGCCGGGAACGGATCTTTCGTGCGCGTCCACGACGCCATCGGCGGCGGCACTTTGCGGGGCTCCCCGCTGAGCGTATTGGTTCGCGGCGTCCGGCCTTTGCACGAGAGGCGCTGAGGCCACCTGTGAATCGCCAACGGAGCAGCCCCCCAGCAGCGTGAGCGCCACCGATGCGGTGAGCGCGTGACTTGTTGCGTTAGAAATGCGCATGCATATCATCTCTTCTGAAGCAGGGAAGCTGGCGAGTTCCCAAGCGAACATCGTGCGCTTCCGGACGGTGGGGGCCTTGGGCCACGTTTCCTGGCTAAGGGGTCCCTTGGCATCATTGTCAACCTGGGAGGGCAAGAGATACAGGCATAACTGTTCAAGTTATCCGCTCAAGTCATCGCTGGGTGACGCTGGAGGCTGATGGAAGCTGCGGGCCGAGCCCATTTTGGCACTCTGTTGCGGCAGCTTCGCCTTGAGGCTGCAATGACGCAGCAAGAGCTCGCCGAGCGAGCCAACTTGAGCGTTGAAGCCATCGGCCAGCTCGAGCGAGGCGTTCGAACGCGGCCCCAGCGGGAAACGGTCGTCCTGCTCGCTCGCGCTCTCGATCTCTCGCCGGATCGTCACGCGTTGCTTACAAGCGCGATAAGCAGCACACATTCGCCCCGGCGGCGCAAGCACGGCTACTCGGATGTGCCCTTGCTGCGGCTCGTTCGTTCCGACATCCACCCCGCCGCAGTCATAATCTTCCGCAACAGTTAACTTCGTTCGTAGGCCGACAGCAAGAAATCGGTGAGATGACGGCGCTGCTGGGTGAGCACCGGATTGTAACCATTGTTGGGGCCGGCGGGGTAGGTAAGACACGCGTTGCCGTGCAGCTCGCCGTCGCTCTTCTTGGCAACTATCCCGAGGGTGCGTGGCTCGTTGACCTTGCCCCGCTCTCGCAACAGGCCCTCGCGGAAAATGCCGTCTTAACTGCTCTGCAGCTTCCTTCCACCACAGCGTCCGCGATCGATGTCGTCATTGCACACCTCAAAACGCGGCGTGCGCTACTGATCCTTGACAACTGCGAGCACGTCGTCGCCCAGGTTCGCGAGGTCGCGGGAAAGATCGTGAAGGCGTGCCCGTCGGTGCAGATTCTCGCGACAAGCCGGCAGGCATTGGCGGTCGCCGGCGAGCAAGCCTATCGTCTTCCATCACTTGCAGTCCCACCCGATACATGCTCGAATGCGCAAGATGCATCGTCCTATGGCGCGGTTGAGCTGTTCGTCGATCGTGCGCGCGCGGTCGAGCCAGCGTTCGTGTTGACTGACGACAACGCACGAGATGTTGCCGATATCTGCTGCCAGCTCGACGGCATTTCGCTGGCGATCGAGCTCGCCGCCGCTCGCGTGATGGTGCTTGCGCCTTGTCAAATCGCTCAACGGCTTGACCAGCGCTTCCGTTTGCTTACTCGCGGAGAGCCTGGAGCATTACCACGGCATCAGACCATGACCGCGCTACTGGACTGGAGCTACGAGCTTTTGACGGCTCGCGAGCAGAGATTCTTCGAATCGCTTTCGGTCTTCGCTGGTGGTTGTACGCTCGAAGCGGCGACCTCTGTTTGTGCAATTGATGGCGAGGACGACGTCGACATGATCGAGCTCGTCACGTCGCTGGTAACAAAGTCGTTGCTCGTCGCTGAGCTAGCGGGTAGCGAGCAACGTTATCGACTCTTAGAATCGTCACGGCAGTACGCGCGGGACAAGCTGTCCGCCCGCGGTGATATGGAACGGACAGTACGGCGTCATGCGCTCGCCTACGTCGAGCTAGCTGAGAGGCTTGAAGCGGCGCGCGACACGACGCTCGAGCGGGCATGGCTTTCGCGAGTGACCATGGAGGTCGAGAACTACCGCACGGTGCTGGAGTGGACCCTTGCAGAACGGGGCGATGTCGTCCTGGGGCAGCGCTTGGTCGCTGCGCACGGGGTGCTTCTGCGCGCCTTCACCGTGCGTGAGATGCGGCGTTGGGTCCGGGAGGCGGTTGAAATCATCGATGAACAAACGCCGCCCGATCTGAGTGCGCAGCTCGAACTCGCCGACGCCGTATCCCTTCAAAACTCGGGGGATGGAAACTCTGTTTGACTGCGGCCGAACGGGCGCTGGCGCGGTTTCGCAACCTCGGTGACTTGTTGGGAACCGCTCACGCGCAGATGTTGGCAGGTGGAGCACTCGCGTGCCTCGGGAGCCCTGCGGAGGCCGAGCACCTGTTGCAATCCGCCCTGGAGGCAGCGCGCGGAATCGGCCGTCGCCTGCTGATCGTTCGGTGTCCTGCAGAGAATCGGATGGGCTCGATCCGCACTCGGCGACTTCGACGGCGCGCGCACCTACCTTACGGAGGCGCTCGAACTCGCCAAAGGGTTCGAGCACTCATGCGCCGGGCATAGCTTTGAGTCTTGCGTCAACTCATTCTGACGCGGGTGACCCCGCAACCGCGCTCCGGCTCACGCTCGAAACGCTCGCGAAGTACGAAGGTCTGAACTCCCTATCTATGCAGCCACAAGTTCGTGCCTGCGCGCTCGTCAATGCGGCAGACTGCCTGGTCGAGTTGGGCCGTTACGATGAGGCACAAGCGCGAGCAAATGAAGCGCTCCAGTTCGCCCATGAGCACCAACTACACGCGGTTGTCGCGTTGTCACTGGAACATCTCGCCGTGGCCGCAACACTGATGTCGGTCGACCAAAACCGATGCAGCCCCGCCAAGGCCGCGGACGCTGCGCGGCTGCTCGGGTTTGTCGGCGCGGCCCGTAACACGTTAGGGATTGAGGAAGCCGTGGGGCAAAAATATGATCAGATGCTAAGCATGATTCGCACGGCAATCGGCGCCGATGAGTTCTCGCGCCGGTTGGCCGCCGGAGCTACCATGACCGAAGACGAGGCAATGGCAGCGGCGCGCGCACTTGAGTAATATCGCTGCCCCGTAGCCTCAGCGGGGAGCCCGTATTGCGGCCGCCACTCATTAGTAGCTAGAGATCGACGGTTGACTCTAGGACCGATTTAAGCGTCCTCAAAGCCGATGAACTCAGTATGCTCAGCGGGCCCAAGGCGATCAAGCATTACGACAACGTTCCGCCGACCGGGATACGTACTGGGGACCAGCAATCCCCCGAAACGACCACTTCGATGGGCGGCCTCGCCGAGCCACTGTGTCGGCGCGCCATCTTCAGAATCGGTAAGCTCTAGCCAGTTTCCGGTCAACTCCTGAAGATTGGTCCGCAGGCCCGCAATCACGGCGGGATTCGTTACGTCAAGGAGCCGTTCGAGAACGGCATCGTATATGGCGACCCGGGCGTCTGCTACCGGTAACGTAAGGACGCCGGCAGCCGTGCGCACGCGCTGCCGCGTTTCCCATAGCGTCGTCTCGCGATCGTCAGAGAGGTACAGCGGCGGGAACGTGCATCGTCGATTATAACGATAGTCGTTGATGGGATTGCTCTTGGCGACGTGCCGCAGATCGGCGTCGGCAACCGCTCGGTACAGGCGCCCGAAAAAGCGCGTAATCCAGGCCTCTGGCGCACTTCGCAGAGCGTCGAGAAGGCCGCGCGCACGCCGCACGCGCTAGTTGGGAGCTCCTTCTTCAATGTTGCCGACAAGAGATTCGACGACCCGGCGCCGGCGTTCGAGCAGCAAGTCCATCGGTCGTCTGTAGTTGAGTTCCGGGTGCGGTGCGTGTAGCCAAATACGCGCACCCTCGACGTCACCTGCGAAAAGCTGGGCGACTCGCGTCAGTAGTCCGACGAGAGCCGCGAGTTCATGCTGGGCGCTCGGCGCGACCTCGTTGCGGTTCAGCGTCGAAGCCGCTTTTCCAATGGCGCGCGCGACCTGTGGGACGGTGAAGCCGAGCTCATCGGCGAGCCGCTTTGCATTGATCGCGCCCGTGCGCTCGTAGACGTCCACCAAAGGTCGCTCGAGGACTGCCATGAACGAATCTTATCACAAATGCGCTGAAAATGCACGAAAATCTCGCGATCGAAACATTGCATTTTCGTGGCGCGTGCCATTGCCCGTCGCTTCTATAGCCAAGCTGACAGTGGCTCGCTAGGTCGGGTACTGCCGACCCTCAGGGCCGAACCGCGTACTCGTTTTCGGAGTCGTATTCGCCCTGAAGCTCCGATGATTGCAGGTCGTATCCACCTAGCGCGCGTTCTCACGATCCGAATGGCGATCTTCGGAAAGATCGGAGCCTTTTCAACGTAATCCTTGCGCGCGATCAGCACGACGGGATAGGCGCTCGCGGGGACGGCGACAAGAAAGTCTTCCTCATTTGTGCTGTGTGGCGGCAAAAAGAAGCTCGTCCGACTTCCGCCGACTGCTCCCGATCGCAGCCTCGCAATCGAATAGAGAAGTTTGACGGGCCGGCGCGGGACGTCGGCGATCACTTCGGCACGCGTCGAAGTTTCGATCCGCGAATAGCGAGTCGACCCCTTCTCCATCCGTTCCCCGTAGACGCTGAGAGCCTCAGCTGCCAGGTCGATGCCCACGTTCCCCGTGTTTTGGAGCCGCTTGTGAATGGTGAGGAAGACCACGCCCTTTACCGTCGGGCCCTGGTCGACGCTGGTCGGAACCGCCCACGCCGCGTCTTCGGTAAGCGGTTTGATTTTTTGCTCGTACACGAACGTATAGAGCGCCCAGAGTCCCGCCGCAACAATCGCCACGATTTCGACGGTGGTGCGAAGTTGTTCGACCGGCGAAGGGACCGAATGAACGCGCAGCTCGCGACCCCTCCCCTGATCACTTGTGTCGCGACTCACTAGGATGCTCGTGCTTCTAAAGTTTGATCGTCAGCGAGCCCGTCACTTGCAGCGGTTGCGACTACCCCCAAGAAACCCGTGTTGTTGCCGTTGAACCAGAAAGCGTAGGGATACTGCAGCTGCGGAGGCGGCCGCGATGAGACGGAGTTCGGATAGAAGTTGCCCGAGGGATAGAGGAAGTTCGTCGGCAGCGAGCCGTAGACGCAGACGTACGGGATTATCCCAGGCGTAGCCGCGCTGCCCGCAGATGTCGAGGAGATTCGTGAAGTTCAGCCGAGCGGTCACGCGCGGGCTAACGTCGTAACTGAACGCAACGCCCATCTGCAGTTGCCAGGGCTCTCTTGAAAGCCCCGAGATTATCGTAGCCGTTCGTGAACGGATCGGGAATGAACAGCGGTAAGCTTCCGAAGTCGTCGCACGAAGCGGGATCGGGCGCCTTGCCGTGCGCCGCTACCCACGCAGTCGGCGGTGCGTAGCACGACGTTGGATTGAATCCGGGCCACGCCGTAGGTGCGCCGTACTCGGCGCCGGAATTGAAGTTCCAGTAATTCGTTACGGTAAATCGCTGATGCTTATAGTTCACCAAGAGCGTCGCGACGTACGGTACGGCGTATCCGTTGGCTGCCGCGGCGGGTCCGGGAATGACGTCATACGTCGGATACCACGCGGTCGGCGAAAACGGATTTTGATACGGCTGGTTATAGTAGGGATTCGCGACGACCCCGGGCTGCTTGCAGTTGTTCGTTCCGGCTCCGCCGCCTGACTCGTAAAAGTAGCACGGAAAGCCGCCATGGCCCTTGAGGAACGCGTCGTACGCCAAAATGTAGCCGTTGAGCTGATCGATCACGTTCTGGTTGGTGTTTGTGAAGTTCTCGTACTTGATTTTGCTGTACGTATACGTGAAGGCGAGCTGGCCGCTCAGCCCATCGCGCGATAAGTCGCCCTTCTGCAGCGCGAACTCCACGCCGCTGCTCTGCTGGCTGCCGACGTTGAGTCCCGATTCGAGGCCGCCCTGCGGATCGATGTAGAAGTTCTGCAACTGGTCGCGCGTCGCGCGGAAGAACGGGCTGAGTTTGAAACTCCAGTCCGTTCCTTTCAGACGGTGCTCCCAGGAAAGGTCGTAGTTGTACGAGGTGTCCGGGCCGAATCAAATGGTCGGGCGTGTTGAACCCGTAGCCGTAGAAGTGGTTGCCTAAAAATGCCGGCAGATTTTCGTCGATGGTATTGTACTGCGTCCAAGAAGAGTTCGGCGGCCGCGCATAGACGCCGAACGAACCGCGCAGCACGTTGTTCGGATCGAGCGTGAACGTCAAACCCAGGCGCGGCTGAAAGCGCGCGGTCGCGTAGGAACCGCCGCTCGTGTTGACGAGCGGCCCGTACGGTGACTGCGCGAGCGCAACGGTTTGCACGTTGTTGACGAGCGGGCAAGGCCCGACGCCGTTGTCGGTGCGATCGATCGGCTTATTATTGTTGACACCCGGCGCAAAGCAAAATTCGGCGTTATAGGCATTGAACCAGAACTGCCGTGCGGGGTTGTCCGGACTGGTGTCGCCGAAGAAATAGCTGAAGTTCTCGATGCGTAAGCCGAGATTGACGTTTAGACGGTCGTCGGGACGCCATTGGTCGTTGATCGAGTAACCCGTCAGCGCCGCGGCAACTTGATTGAGTCCCTGATTTCCTTGCTCGAAGGTATTGGTGACGAGCCAACTGCGGGTCGACGCCCGGAGCGCAGGCCGGCAGCTTCGGGCTCCCTTTGCACGAGTAGGTCACCGGCGGCTGCGGATTGGTGAGCGTTCCCTGCGTTTGGTCGTAGCAGCCGATCTGTAAACCCGTCGATGGATCGTAGCACTTGCCGTTCGTGCCGACGTAGCTCGTGATATTCCAGTCCGAAGGGAAATACGTCACGAAGTATCGCTGCAGGCTCGAGTACGTATACGACCCCTCGACGCTGAGCAAGTGCTGCGCGCTGAGCTGGTTCACGTAGCTGAGGTTGAACCCGTGGGTATGGTCGGGCAGAAAGTACGGCAGCTCCCAGCCGTACAGCGGCTGTGCGTCGGAGTTGTAGCCGTTGATATCCCAGTTCGAATATAAAGAGTAACCGTACACGCGCAGGTATGACGACGGCGTGAACTCGTGCTGGTACTGCAACTTCTCGACGGCGACGCCGTTGTCGTTGGGATCGCGGATGTTATCAGGCAACAAGCCTTGGAATGGATGCGGCGGGCTTGACGGGAAGAAGTATTTGTAGACGTCGGACGGTCGAAACGGTTCGAACGGCGGGCCCTTGTATTGATACGAGTCGTCCCACGTCAGCGGTCCGTAGAGTGCGAAAAGCGTGTTTGCCCCGAAATCGTTGATCGAGCTGTAGTATTGATTGAGATTCTCGCTCGTCATGTAGAGCGCCTGAACGTCGTCGCGCAAACCGCTGTTGCGGTGCGGGATGCCGAAATGGAAGTTCAAAATCGTATCGCGCAGCGATTGGGTCGCGAGGCTAAATCCCAGCCCGCTCGTGAAGAGCACCGGTGACGGCGCTCCCGTATAGACGTATCCGTTCGAGTACGGGAGGGCGGTGCAGGTCGAAACCCCGCAGGTGTTGCCCGGAACGGCGCTTGTCGGATAAAAGAACGAGTAAGGGATATTCGAGCCGTTGTTATCGTTCACGTACCGGAAGGACTGATTGCTTGCGCCGATGCCGACGTAGTAGCTAAAGAGCCGATCCGGCGTCGAACCGCCCGCCTCAATCGACGCCTGATGATAGAACGCCGGATAGCCGACGCCAAGATTGATGTCGCCGTAACCCGGCGACGTGCCGGTCTTGACGACCTGATTGACGTAGCCGGAAATGCCCTGGGCGTCGGAGCCGGCAGGCACGCCGCCGGTATAAACTTGAACTTCTTGACTGCCCAACGTCGAGAGCATCGTCTGCGGCGCGTTATCGTAGGCGCGATTGACGGGAATGCCGTCGAACTCGTAGCCGACCTGATCGATGTCGCCGCCACGGACGTGCAACGTTTGCCACCACCCCGATTCTCCGGGGTCGAGCTGCACGCCCGGCACCGACGCAATCGCACCGTACGCGTTATTGAGGCTGCCGGGACCCGCGATGCCCTGACGAGCCTGTTGCCCGGCAGCATTGACCGAATAGAGGTCGCTGGTCGTTCCCGGTTTCACCAAGCTCGCTGCCGATTGAGCGGTCACGCGCGCAATCGTTCTTAGCGTGCGAAGCATCGACGCGTTATATGTCTGCACTTGGTCGGCTACTACGGTGAGTCCGGGTTGCGTGACCGGATCGTAACCCTCTTTTGTAAACGAAAGCGTGTACGTGTCGGGTGAAAGCGAGAGGAAGCGGAACGTGCCGCTCGCGTCGGTAGTAGATCTTGCGCTCTGCGAGGGCGAACTAGCCGTTACCAGCACGCCTGCAAGGGACGTGTGACTCGTAACGTCGACAACTCGTCCGGTGATGCCGCCGGTCGTACCGGCCCGTGTTTCGAGCGGTAAGAGCGCGACGATCAAGAAGGCGGGAATCGATTTCAGCCAGCGCATAGGGGAATTTATTGCACGAGCGGCCGCCTGCCCTTTGTGCTGCTACTACTCGTCGAGCCAGTCGCGCGTGAGATATAGCCAAAACGCAAGACCGGCGTACTTCCCGTATCGGGCGAAGGCTCGCCGAATCGTCGAATCGGCGGCTCGCTTTTTCCCGGCCAGGCGGCGGTACTTCGGACGTGTCCACGAATCGAGAACGAGCGCGCGGTGTCGTCCGAGCAACTGCATGACATGCGCCGCTCCATATGGTCCGATTCCGGGAAGTGAGAGCAGCCTTTCTTCGACCTCGGCATCGCTATATCGGTCGACCTGCAGCAACGCTTCCAGGTCGATCTCGCCTGCAGCAACTCCGCGTGCGACCGCTTGCACGTACGCTCCGCGATAGCCCATGCGGGCGACCTCGCGATACCACGACTCGGGAGTCACCGCGAGAATATCGGCTTCCGGAAAAGCACCTTCGCCAAGCTGCGCTAGTGCGCGGGTCATGCGAATCGTCGCCGACCAGGCGCAGTTCGTCGTGCAAATCGTCTTGACGACGTCTTCAAAGACGGTGGGACTCGCCAAAATTCTCCCGGCGCCGTTTGCAGCCCATCCCAGCGCGCCGTCATTTGCAATAAGAGCATAGAACGGCGACAGATCGTCGCGAAATTTGAACATGCGCGCGATCGAAACTTCGATCTCGTTTCGTTCTTTTGCACTCAATGACGACGCGGTCTCCACGACGATCCTTCCTCGGCGCTCGCGCGTCGTAACCTCCACGACGCGGCCGCCCACCCGAAACGGACGGCGGTAGACGAGCGGCGAGCGGCTCAACGATCGCCGGCGGCAAGTGCGCGCACCCGTGCGAATGGATCGTGCGCGCAAAGGAAATCGGCTCGCCGCCGGCTCCGCGCAGCGGCAGCGCGCAGAGAATACTCACGCCGATTGGACTAGGCTACGTAAGAAATGTTCACGGCGACGCCGGCCGCCGCGGCACGCATCAGCACACCGTAGACCTCGTCGAGCTCTCGTTCGATCGCAGCGATTTCGCGCGCGCTTACATGAAAGCGCGCTGCATGCACCCACAGGATGCCACGAGCGCGCTCGAGCACGCTGTGAAGCCGTTCGGGGGTCGCTTCTAAAACCGGCCAGTCCAACTCACCTTGCGCCGGAACGACGCGCCAGCCAGGACCTGAAACGAATGAAACATCCTCCTCGGCGCCAAGCGCGTGCGGGACGGCGGCAAGTACGTCGACTGCTTCTTGATCCGCCAGTGAGAGCGGCAGGCCCAGCTCCCCGAGGCGCAAGATATAGCGGAAAAACGACGCACTGCCCACCGTATAAGCGCCTGCCGTGGAGGCGACGTTCACGTGGATAAGGTCGAGCTCGGGCTGGTCCCTTCCGGATGCGGTCATGCTTCTTGGTTCGCGGGGATCAGGCCCAGTTCTTTGACTGCGTCACGCTCTTTGCGCAACTCCTCGAGTGTGACCGCTAGCTTTCGCCTGCCGAAGTCGTCGTGTTCGATTCCTTCAACGATCCGCGAGACGCCGTTCTGCGTGCGCGAGGGAAACGAGAAGATCAAACCCGGATCGATGCCGTACTCGCCGTGCGAGCAACGTCCCACCGAATAATATTCGCCCGCCGGCGTATCGTGGGTAAGGTTGTGGACGCCGACGATTGCCGCGTTCGCCGCCGACGCCGCCGACGATGCTCCTCGCGCTTTGATGACCTCGGCGCCGCGATTCTGAACCGTCGAAATGAAATCATTCTCGAGCCAGCTGCAGTCGGCTACTGCCTCGTGCGCCAAGCGTCCCTGAATCTTGGCGTGCGCGAAGTCCGGAAACTGCGTCGTCGAATGGTTGCCCCACACTACCATTTGCGCGACCTCGGTAACGTCGGCACCGGCTTTACGGGCGAGCTGCGCGCGGGCACGCAGCTCGTCGAGTGTCGTCATGGCGAAGAAGCGATCTCTCGAGACGCGCGGCGCATTGTTCATCGCGATCAGACAGTTTGTATTGGCGGGATTGCCGACGACAAAGACCTGCACGTCTTGGGAGGCATGCTCGTCGATCGCTCGGCCTTGCTCGGTGAAAATTTCGCCGTTGATGCGCAGCAGATCCGATCGCTCCATGCCGGCCTTACGAGGGACGGCTCCAACGAGGACCGCCCAGTCGACGTCGCGCATTGCTTCGTTGACGTCAGAGCCGTACCGCACGCTTTTGAGCAACGGAAAGGCGCAGTCTTCTAATTCCATGACGACGCCGCCAAGCGCTCCGAGCGCCTGCTCCAGTTCGAGCAATTGGAGTTCCAGCTCGGTTTGCGGGCCAAACATTTGCCCCGAGGCCGTTCGAAAAATCAGCGCATAACCGATCTGCCCAGCGGCACCGGTCACCGCCACCTTTATGCGCTTGTTCACGCTCCCCCGTTTCGTCAGAAGAAATGACGCTCATTCAAGGCGAAGCCATGTAAACGCCGATGAACGAGCCGACGCTAACGGGCTTCAGTGGAACCGACCAGCCCGCCGCATCGATCTACGACACCTGCATTCGGTGCGGCCTTTGCTTGCCGTCATGTCCCACGTACCTCGAAACGATGACGGAAACGTCGGGCCCGCGCGGCCGAATCAGTCTCATCAAGGCGGTGGGGGAATCGCGACTCGATCTGCTCAGCTCCGGCTTCGTCGAGCAAATGTGGCAATGCTTGGACTGCCGCGCCTGTGAGGCGGTTTGCCCATCTGGAGTTCGGTATGGGCAGCTCGTCGAGACGGCGCGCACGCAAATTCGGCGCGCCGACGATTCCACCGCAACGCGGGGGGGCATTCTGTCCCGACTCCTCGTGCGCACGCTTTTCGCTCGTCTCAACCTCATGCGTGCCGCCGCGACATTGCTGCGCTTCGCCCAACGAACGCATTTGATCTCCGTCGCATCGATCTTCGGCTTAGAACGGGCCGTAAAACTAGCGCCCACCGTTTCCAACGCGTTTTTCGTTGCTCGCGACCAGCGCTTTGACGCGACGGCGCCGCGGGGCGTCGCATTTTTGCACGTCGGGTGCGTCATGGCGGTCGCCTTCGCCGAGGTTCACGACGCAACCGTGCGCATGTTGCGCCGCGGTGGTTTATCGGTTATCGTCCCCAGCGGACAAGGCTGCTGCGGCGCAATAGCCATCCATGCCGGCGAAATGGAGTTGGCGCGCGAACTCGCCAAGCGCAATATCGAGACCTACGAGCGCAGTGCGGCCGACGTTTACGTGGTCAACGCGGCCGGTTGCGGCAGCGCGCTCAAAGAATATGGCGAGCTCTTCGCCGACGATATCGAATGGGCGCGGCGAGCCGCGAGCTTTTCGAAACGAGTCCGCGACGTCACCGAAGTGCTCGACGGGCTCGAGCTCGGTGCGGCGACGCGGCCCGTCAAGGCAACGGTCACGTACCAAGAACCCTGCCACCTCGTTCATGCACAACGCGTCAGCGGAGCACCACGCCGACTCTTGGCCCGCATTCCAGAACTTCGCTTGGTGGAAATGCCCGAAAGTTCGGTCTGTTGCGGGAGCGCCGGTCTATATAACCTTACCGAACCGGAAATGGCAACTCGGCTGCAGCGCCGCAAGATCGAGGCCATCCGGCAAACCGGCGCAACGATCGTCGCGACGGCGAATCCAGGCTGTGCAGCTCAAGTTGCCGCCGGCCTACGCGAGGCGGGCCATCGCGCAACGGTAAAGCACGTCGTGGAGCTCCTCGACGAAGCCTACGATTGAATTACAGCGTCGCGTTGACGCGAGCCCGATCGTTTCGAGCGTCCGCGATCGAGCGATAGACCGCAAAAACGCCGATCAAACCGGTGATGTTCAGCAGTCGCGAAATCGGACCGTCGCTGACGATCAGGCGCAAAAGCGCACCGCTCTCTGCGGCCCGCCGGTGAGCGCCGATTAAAACGCCTAGCCCGGTGGAATCGAGAAATTCCAGTCGGGTGAGATCGACGGTGAGATCGTGTCTCCCCTGTTCGGCTGCCTCGGTCAGCGCGACGCGCACCGTCGGCGCAGTCGCGAGATCAAGGCTTCCACGCAGCTTAAAAACGAGCGTTTCGCTGCCTTCCTCCGTGCCGAGCTCAATGCTCAACTCGTCGTGCGTCATCTTAGCGGCGCCATTCGCGCCTAGGGCGGATTTGGCCTTGAATCGAACCGGAGGCCCGCGCTAGACGAAATGTGCCGTATCGTCGTCCCAGCGTGCGAGATGATCGCCGACGAGATGAACTCCGCCGATCCAGCGGTCGATGGAGTGCTCGTCCAACCAATCTGCGTCTCCGGCCAGCACGCGGCGACCCAGCGCGGTGGGTACGAGCTTTCCCTCTTCTTCTTCGATGAGCGCGCCGTCGCCGGCGCGGAGATCTTCCAGCAGCTTTCCAAAGACGCGCTCGCCCAAAAAGTATGCTTCTTCGTGCGCCTGAGCGCGCGCAAAAAGCTCGCTGGGCCTACCCGGTGCTTGCGCCGCCGCGGATAGGGCCTGTCTCTCGGACCGCGAGAGGCCGTCGCGTTTCCACGGATACTCTTCGCAGAGCCGCCTTAGGGCCGCACGCACAAACGGCAAGCCGATAGCATCCTCTCCTGACGCTGCATAGAGATCGGCCGGCGAGTGCGACGTAAAGCGATCCCAGGTACGACGCGCAGACTTGAAGACGGCCGGTGTCGCGGTGCGGCGCTTGGGAAAGAGTGAGACGATCTCGTCGATCGTCATGCTGGCGAGATAATGATCGCTCTGCACGACGGCAATCCGGCCCGGCTCCAGCTTGAGATCGTCCAGCGCGGTGAGAACTTGGAGCAGCTGAAGTTGATCGAAGAGATCGTGCTCGAACCAGAGCACGACCTCAGCGAATTCTTGCGCGCGACGAAGCTGCGCGTCCCGTCGTGAGAAGTCGTGGATTAACTTGATTGGGTTTCCATAACCGCGCTCGGAAAGATAGCGTGAGCGTATCGCACTTGTCTCTTCGAGCGACAAGCCGGCCGGGACGGGGCCGTCGTTGAGCGCGTCACGCCAGGCTACGTGGCTGCCCAAAATCTCAGCTTTCTGAAGCAAGTAGAGCGCTCCGTCTCCGTTTGTAATATGGAGCGCCGTCGATCGCGCCGTCAGAATGCTCCAATACCCTTAGGAGAGCCCCAGCCGCTGCAGGTCGTGTACCGACCGAACCGATATGCCCGGCACGGTCCGCTAAGCCTATAGAGAAAGTTGTGCTGCCTCGCTTGCCAAAAAGTCCGCCCGCCTTGCTGCTTCGTCGCGTTTCCGGAAAGAGCGAAGACGCCGGCCAGTAACGGGGCTGCGGCGCTGGTTCCATTCACTGTTAACCATCCGCCGTAGCCGTAAGTATCGTACTCCGCGATGCCCGAAGCCACTGCAGCCGCGTCGTTGAGCAGCCGGTACGCACAGAATTTGTCGTGCCGCCATCGAGGTTTATCGATGTGCTTCGCGCAGCCGCCCAAGCCGTCCCAAATGGTTTCGCTGTATTTTGATCCCGTCTTTGAAAGCGCGGTCCCGCCGATTGCCGCGACGCTATCAAAGGCGGCTGGAACACTCAACTCGTTGAAGCCGGAATCGCCGTCAGCGGCTAAGTACGCGACGCCCGCATGGCGGAAGTATTTCGCGTCGACGCAGCTCACGGAGTCCGAGCATACCCAACTGTTCGTGGCGATGTGTGCGTTCAAGCGTACGGCTTCCGCTTCAGTCTTTTCTAGATCGCTACCGCCGGCGCTGTTGGCTTCGATCAGATAGATGGTGCACAGCGGACATGCGGCCGAGACCATTTCGAGGTCAAGATCGATCTCGACGCCCCATGCGGTGCTTGCGGACGGGTAGTTCTTGCGCTCACCTTCTTGGTTGTATTTCCTGAAGTTCGCGGTGCCGAGGCCGAACTCGGAGCGGTACTCGGCGATGTCCGACGCGACGTTAGGATTATCGTAAGCGTCAACGATTGCGACGATCTGCGCCACACCCTTTTGATTCGAAGGCAGCTTATAGCGAGCTTGAAAATCCGCCGGGGCCCAGCCGGACACGCACGGATCCGATTTCTCGGCGACAACGAACACCAGGCATCGAGCCTCGTGAGGTCGCTGCTGCTTGCAAGGTGGGCGTCCGACATCGTCTTGCCGCAAGTCCTGTGCCGTCTGCCAGATAACGCCAGTGCTTGACGTCATCGCGGGAATTCCAGTGCGGCACTGCCAGCAAGGCAGTGCAGCGAATTATGCAGTTCAAGGGCTGTGTTCAAGACCCGCGGACGACGACTCGGGTGAAGCTTTTCCGAGCAGCGAGTCGATCGAACGCTGCTCTCTTTCGTCCCAAGGGATGATTCGCAACGCCTCCCTGGCAATCTAATTCTCCATCAACTGGTGGATCTCCGTTGGAGGCGGCGGACTTCGGCTCGATGCTCGCCATCGAGCCCCTTGCCGACGAGACGTTCCCGCACCGAGATCTTTCCTTTGAGCACCTCTAGGATGGTCGCGACCTTCCGTTGCGCGGGCCAGCGCTCGAACTTTTCGGGTTCATGCGCTGGCGATTGCTGTTCCTTTCGCATGTGACACGTTTTAGAGAATACTTCGCTTACTCGGTGTCTAGCTCTACCGGGGGTCAGTCCAGGGAGATCAAAGCTCTGGAGCTGACCCGCTTTAGCGGACGAATAGTTAAGCAACTTTCTTCGCCTCGAACTGCTCTGGCGTAACATAACCGAGCGTCGAGTGAAGCCGTTGACGATTGTACCAGATATCGCCAGCCCAGCAGCGATTCGGAGCGGCGATTACTTCAGGTGAGAAGCGCCGATCGAGGCCGTTCGGAGTGACCGGCTCTTTCTGGTTGGAGTCGGTGGTTTTTGGGACAAACCGTTTGCGGCGTTTGCTGACAATGCGCGCATGGCGCATCAGGCGAGCAACCCGTTTGCGACCGCAGCGTTCTTTCTTCCCGCAGCTTTGCGTGGATCGAAGGCGATCCATACCGCTTGCGGCTGCTCTGGTGAATCACTCGGATCCTCACCACGAGCTGCTCGTCCCGTTGCGTCCGCAGGCTGGGCGCGCATTTAAGCCACGCATAAAATCCGCCCTTCGATGCAGTGAGAACCCGGCACATCGAGCAGACCAGAAACTCACGACGGTGCTCCTTGATGAACTGGTACCTCAGCGCTAGCCCCAGCCAATCAGCCACCGCTGCGACCGATTCCCTGCCGTCAACGATGCGGCGAAGAGCTTCGTGCTTGTACTCCGCGGAGTGCTTGGCGCGTTTCCTCGACGTGGGACACCTTTCTGGTCTACCCTTGCGGGTGACCTACACAGTGTCCGCGAAAACGGGTCAAACCCACTCAGGGTCGAAGGGTCGCTAGCTTTTCCATATCAGCTCGGGAGCATTGCCACGACAACCTCAGGCCCACATGGTTATTATGTGCCCTCCGCCACGGCAACAGCGATGCTATTGATGCTTCTGACTGCGTGCGGGCAGAGTACGCCACGCGGGCTACTACCAAATGACCTGTCAGGGGTGCCGCAGTCAAGGCCACTCAAATCCCCAATACGTCATGTTGTCCTGATGATCCAGGAAAACCGAACGTTCAATAATTTCTTCGCGACGTTCTCGGGCGCAGATGGCACTACAATCGGCAAGATTGCGAAAGATCCGGTCTGTCACGTCAATAAGACGGGCACCATAGCGTTGAAGGAGAGTAACCTAGTAATTTATCCTCAGGATCTTGCCCATAACTATCAGCGTTATAGGGCGGCCTACGATAACGGCCAAATGGATGGCTTCGACCACGTTAGGTTCGCCACCGGAAAACCGGAGTGCAAGTATCCGTATCAGTACACCAATCCGGCGCAGATTGCGCCGTATTGGGAAATGGCCAAGCGATATACACTAGCTGAGCACATGTTCACGACGCAGGGCAGCAGCAGCTTCACCGCACACCAGGACCTTATTCGGGGAGCCACCCAGATCAGCGCAACGGAAGCGATCGTGAACGATCCCTCTCAAAGACCCTGGGGATGCTCCGCCCCGAGGGGCACCAAAGTGCCGCTTATCAGCCAGGACGGGCAACTCGGTGGCGGCGTATTTCCATGTACGACTCACTTTCCGTCCTCATTCGGTTATGACACCCTTCGTGATCTCCTCGATGCCAAACAAGTATCTTGGAAGTACTATATCTTGCCTCTCAACAAGAACTTCGGCGGATTGATGAACGCCTTTGATGTTATCTGGTCGGTACGCCACAGCAGCGAATGGACGACAAACATCGCAACTCCGCAGACAAAGATCTTTAGCGATATCTCCAACGGCAAGCTGCCTGCGGTTTCTTGGGTCATACCCGACGAGCCAGATTCCGACCATCCGGGAGAACGGGGCGACGATGGGCCATCGTGGGTTGCCAGCGTCGTAAACGCGATCGGCGAGAGCTCATATTGGGGTTCGACTGCCATTATAATAGTATGGGACGACTGGGGTGGCTTGTACGACAACCTTGCTCCTGCGCAGCACGGATTTGGAGGATTGGGATTTCGCGTGCCAGCAATTATCGTATCTCCCTATGCCAAACCCCACCATATTTCACGTACCAACTACGAGTTCGGTAGCATTCTGAAGTACATCGAGGATAACTGGAGCTTAGGTTCACTCGGAACGACAGACAGCAGCGCGAAGAGTATCATCGATTCCTTCGACTACTCGCAGAAGCCGCTCAGATTCAAAAAGATTCCTTCGCAATATTCAAAACAATACTTCATTAAGAGAAAACCTTCAGGTTTGCCGATTGACGACGACATGTAGATTGTGACGGTATCCCCGCCAGTGTCGCCAGGGATATGTGGAATCTCAGGCTGAGGTGGAGGCCCGGGCTTCCCGCAACGTTAGGCCAACGAGTCCTGTGATCATTGTCGGTTAGCTCGCCAATTTCGCTGATGCTGCAAAGGCTTTGGGCGTTTTTTTGGCCAGCGACCGGTGCGGTCGAATTTCATTGTACTCGCGTCGCCACGACCGCACGGCGTGAGGTGCTGCTTCTAGGGTATCAAACCACGACGTGTTCAACAACTCCTCGCGAACGCTGGCGTTGAATGCCTCAATGAACGCGTCGTCGGTCGGCTTCCGGGCCTTGAGAAGTCGAGCTCGATGCGGTTGTTGTAGGCCCCATTGGTCGAGCGCTTCGGCTGTGAACTCTGTGCCTTGGTCGCAGCGGATCGCGGTAGGTCCACCCCGGTTCATCATCAGTCGTGACAGGACCTGAACCGCGTGGCACGCGCGAAAGCCGGGTGCGACTTCGAGCGCAAGACATTCTCGCGTGAAGATGTCAACGACAGTCAGCAGTCGGAACTTTGCCGGACGGTCGCCTTTAAGCCGGTCGTGCTTAAAATCCATACTCCAGATTTGATTGAGTCCTGTCGGCGCCAACCGTACACGCGGGGCCGCCGATCGCCGACGTCGCTTGGCCCGTAAACTCAAGCCTTCTTGCCGGTACAGCCGCGCACGCGCTTAAGATTCACGCTCCAACCGTCCGGTTGAAGCAGCACGTGGATGCGCTGCTGCCCGTAACGCACGCGGGCGGCAGCAAGCTCCTTGATGCGTTCTCGGAGAGCTTCGTTGACCGGGCTTCGCTTGGCTTGTACTCCAGCGAGGCACGATTGAATCGAAACGCCATGCTGACGCGGCGTTGTCCAACGCCATAGTGATTTTGGATCTCGCCGGCGAGCGCGTTGCTTCGCCGGCTTTAGGCTTTTTGAGAGCACATACTGTAGCATTATCTTGTCGAGCGTGAGATCGGCAACGAACCGCTTTAGGCGCGTGTTTTCGTCGCGCAGCTCGTTGATCTCGCAGATCTCCGCAGTGCCAAGCTGGCCGTATTTCTTCTTCCAGAGATGGACCGTGTTCTCGTGAACGTCGGCCTTACGGGCAAGCTCGGCGATCGGAATGCCGGCTTCTACGCGGCGCAGGACAGCGGCGATCGACTCGGGGGGAATGGCGTTTGCGGGCCATAGCGACCTCCATTACTCGAGCCGATTATGTGGCTCGAAAGTGTGGTCCCGCTGGCCCCAGTTTTCGGGGTGCCCACCACCCGCGCGAAGCGCCCACGCTGCGGTAAGGCAGCGCCGTGACGCCGCAAAGCTGGGGTGGCTGGATTCGAACCAACGCATGGCGGAGTCAAAGTCCGCTGCCTTACCGCTTGGCTACACCCCATCGCTGTGGCTCAGGGCCTAGCTTCGCTCATACGGCGGGAAAGGGCAAGCGCCGCCGGCTACGCCGGCGCCTTAAAATCGCTCGTTGGTCCGCTGAACTTAGCGGGTGGCGATAAGCCGTTTTGCTCCGACGTAGCGAGCGGCCCAGTACGATTCCGAGAGCCGGCTTACCGTGACGCCGTGGCTCGAGCTAGCATGCACGAACTTCCCGCGTCCAAGATAGATACCGACGTGCGAAACGCCGCCGTACGTATCGAAGAAAACGAGGTCGCCCGGGCGAGGACCGCCGACGGCGGGTCGGCCGACGCCGAATTGGGCGTCGGCCGTGCGAGGCAAGCCGATACCCAGCAGCGCAAAGACATGTTGAACGAAGCCCGAGCAATCGAACCCCGAAGCCGTCGTTCCGCCGAACGCGTATGGCACGCCCAAAAACCGCATCGCGCTCCGGGTCAGCTCCTGGGCGATCTTGGAGGTACGGGCGAGGATGCCGCCGGTAAAGCGGTCGATCCCGCTACGATGGCGCTTGGGGCTGCTGACCATCAGATGAGACGTCCACTCCGCCACGTCCGGGCTCATTGCTTGGGCGCTCGCCGCGCTGGATGAGTCGTTATAGTTGAACTGGGGTGAGGTTGCGCTCTCGTCGGCTCGCACAATGGCGCTCGAACCGCCGATCAACAGGGCAAATGCCCAAACAGCTAACGCATGACGCAAGAAACCGCTCCTCTTTCGCGACACTTGCGGGGTTAGTTGACGGGTTCGGGCGGGAAAGAATCGCCCTAGGGCCGACCGGCCCACTCACCCCTGCCAGAGAATCCCCCGCTCGGAACTTCGTCCCGACTCAGTGATCTATGCAGGCGCAGGGGACCGCTAATGAGCTTGCGGCGCTCGGAATCCCCTGACGTGCCGACGCTTCTGCGTCATGGCAGGTCGCCCTCCTTCATTCGTACTCGATCTCCGATTCCTGAGCTTCGCTTGCGGCGAACCGTTCGACCTCCTGCTCGATACGCTGAGCAACTCGTCGGGCTTGCTGCTCCACGAACGTGCGATCGTCGCCCTCGGCCATGACGCGAATCAGCGGTTCGGTGCCCGAGGGGCGAACCAGCAATCGGCCCGAGTCTCCCAAGGCCGCCTGCGCTGCTGCGATTTCTTCGCGCACCGCACCGCCGTCGAGCACTGCCCGGTACGCGCTGCGAACGTTGAGCAGCACCTGCGGGGCGTACACGACCTGGCGTACTAACTCGTGCAACGTTGTGTCCTGTGCCGCGACCAGTCCGAGCAGCGTGACCGCGGTTCGCGGACCGTCGCCGGTCGTATTGTGCCGAAAATCGATCACGTGACCCGATTGCTCGCCTCCCAACGTGTAGCCGCCGGCGCGCATCTCTTCGAGCACGTAGCGATCGCCGACCCGCGTGCGAATCATCCCGATTCCGCGATCGCGCAGCGCCCGTTCGAAGCCTACGTTGCTCATAACCGTCGCGACGATGGTCTCGCGAGCCAGCTCGCCACCGGCGAGCATCGCGCATCCCAGCGCAAACAGTACGTGATCGCCGGTGACGACGGCCCCCGTCTCATCGACGAAAAGCGCTCGATCCGCATCACCGTCGAACGCGACGCCGATGACGCGTCGCTCGCCCGCCTCTATTTTCGAGCGAACCACCGCTTGCAGCCCGCGCAAGTCCGTTGCGCCGCAATTGACGTTGATGCGCGCGCCGTCGTTTTCGCAATTTAGCTCGGTGACCTCGGCCCCGAGCCTACGCAGGGCATAGGGCGCTATTGCGTACGCCGCACCGAAACCGCCGTCGACGATGACGTGCAGCCCGCGCAGCGCCGCCGCGCCTTCGTAGAGTTCGCGGTAATAATGCCGCGCGAGATTCTGCGCCACGCGTGCTTGCCCGACGCCGACGCCTGCTGGCCGCGGAATCGTCGAAGATTCCAGCGAGGCTTCGATGCGGTCTTCGAGCTCGTCGGAGAGCTTGAAACCGTCGGCTCCGAAAAACTTAATGCCGTTATCCGCGATCGGATTGTGCGATGCGCTGATTACGACACCTGCCGCAGCACCCAACGAACGGGTAACGCACGCGACTCCCGGCGTAGGGAGGATGCCGAGCGATATCGCATCGCGCCCGACCGAGGTGATCCCCGCAACGAGCGCGGCCTCGAGCATCGTTCCCGATACCCGGGTATCTCGTGCCACAACAAACGGCGTACTCTTGTTTTCGTCGTCTAAAAACAAGCTTGCAGCGGCGCGCCCGATTCGTAAAGCCAGTTCAGGAGTCAGCTCGACGTTTGCTACGCCCCGCACGCCATCGGTGCCGAAGAGACGGCTCATCTGGCGGGGACCGTCCCGGCGGAGAAACGCACTTGGACGCGGACGAGGTTCGGTGAGAGCGACAGGTCAGTGAGCTCGACGCCCGATGCCCCGACGGCAATGGGACGCACCATTTCGTCGACCGCCTTCGGTTGATTCGTCAATGCGACGTCGGCCTGCACGCCGGAAACCTGCGCGAGTAGCGAGCCAGGTCCTCGAACCAGCGCAGTCTGGGGCACGATCACCACTTCGCTGACGACAATTCCGCTCGGTCTGGCGCCGATATAGTGGACCGTAACCGGGAACGAACGTTGCTCCATCTTTTCGATGTTCAACGTAACCGATGCGGGGCTGAGGCTCTGGATCACGAGGTCGGGCGCGACGAGAACAACGGGTACGTTGTAGACGCCGGTCTCTTTGTTTGAGAGATCGAGCACCGCTTTGATCTCTTCCGGCTTCACCGCCGGTGCGCCCCGCTTGGTCGCGACGGTCACGACCGCTTCGTGATCCGTGAAGCGCGCCACGTAACCGGAGGTTAAGTTCGCCACCGCGATCGGAATCGAGAGCTGCTGGAACTGTGCCGCCGCAACGAGCGGATTGCCGGCAAGCCGGAAATAGGCCCAGCCGACGACCGCGAGCGCAACCGCAAGCGCTTTGAGCGCAAAGTTGTTTCTGACGACCTGCAATGACGGCCTTCAGGAAACCCGCGATGCGGGCTCCCTCCGCTGTGGCCGTAATCGCGAACGGAGATGTGCCGTGAAGTCGGGACGGCGGCGGCGATGCTGCCGCGGCGGCCGCGTGACGGCCGAGAGCATTTTGATCAGTCGTTGCTCGTCGTCTATCGGGCGCGAAAGCAGACCCGCGCGCGCGATCGAAATCCCCCCGGTCTGTTGAGAGACGATGACTACTACCGCATCGGTTTGCTCCGTCAGTCCAAGTGCCGCGCGATGACGTGTGCCAACCCGGCCCCTCGACGGCAATTGTTCCGACAGCGGCAGCAGACACGCGGCCGCCTCGACGCGGCCTTCGCGAACGACGACGGCACCGTCGTGCAGCGGCGAAGCGAGCGCAAAAATCGCGAGCAGCAGCTCTTCGGAGAGGTCAGCGCGCAGCATCTTGCCGCTTTCGTAACAATCCTTCAGCCCGCTTTGCTGCTCGATGACCAGCAAAGCACCGAGCCGGCTTTCGCGCAGCGCGAAAGCCGTTCGAGCGAGCGTCGCAATCGTTCGGTCGTCGGTTCTTCCGCTCGGCGGCGCAGTACCTTCAGCGGCCATCCGTAAAAAACCGCCGCGGCCGATTTGCTCGAGCGCCCGTCGCAGCTCCGGTTGAAAGACGATCGGAATCGTAACGGCGGCACCGACGACGAGCAGTCTCAGGATCGTGCCGAGAAGATAAAGATGGAAGAGCGTCGCGATGCCCAACAATGCAAGCAACACGAGAATCCCCGTGAGAATCTGCACCGCACGCGTTCCGCGGATCAACAGCAAGACGTAATAGATCAGGATGCTGGTAGCGATGACGTCGATGATGTCGGGTACGCCCACGTATCCCAAAGCGCTAGGCACGATCGATCCGCAGCTCTAAAATACGCTGCGGCGCGATCTGCGGAGAGTCTAAGCCGCTCGCCGCGACCCTGGCGACGACTGCCGGCGGCAGCGGCGAGAGAAGCTCGGTAATGCGGCCGCTGGCGAAACGTTCCAGCTCGAGATCTATGAGCCCGATGACGACGCGAGCATCGGTAACGTCGGGATCCCATTCCACCACCGCTCCGCCGTCGCACGTACGGCATCGACGAATTCCGGCGGGCCGGCCCCGGCCGCCAAGGGCATCGAGCAACGCCGGAATGGCTTCCGCGACCGTGGGGAAAACTGCCAAGGCGATGATCGGTCTATCGTACGCCGTTGCCCCCGATGCCGCACGAATAGCCGTGCTGTCGTACGAGTCGGGCAGCTCGAGCAGAGCGTACGAACGCGCAGCCGCCTCGCTCTTTCGCCAAACGGCTTTGCCGCCTTCCCGATGCACGGCGTCGTCGATCGCCGCGCGCCGCGCCTCGTCGATATCGCCGTCGATGCTCAAGGTGAGATAAGCCACGTTCGCTTTATCGTTAGCCGTTTCAACCATGCAATCTTGCGTGTGACGCAGCCTGCGCGGGCACTCGTCGTCTCAACCGGAAAAAACTCAGCCTGGATCTCGGTTGACGGCGAGGACGATTTGCGAATCGCTCAACTGCGGCGCATGACGGGAGACCGTTTCATGCCGGTACCGGGCGACGTCCTCGAGGTGCGCATTCTCGAGGACGGGCAAGCTGTCGTCGAGCGCATGCGAGCCGCGCAGTTTCACGCTGGAGCGCCGAAGCGTGGGCGGACGGGCGAAAACGATGGCCGCCAACGTCGACCTGCTCGTTACCGTCACGGCGTTGGCGAATCCGTCGCCGCGTTTGGTTACGCTCGATCAGCTCCTCGCATTCGCCGAGATAGAGAGCATAGCAGCCGCCGTTATTTTTACCAAGCCCGACCTGAGCGACGCCGTCGAGAAGCGAGCTCTCATGGCGCTCTATGAAGCCCTGGAATATCCAACCCTCGCCGTCAATCCGAAGATGGGCGAAAACGTCGATGCGCTGCGCGAGCTTATTGCCGATCACCGCGCGCTACTCGTTGGCAATTCAGGCGTAGGTAAGAGCACGATTTTTCGCGCGCTCGGAGGCGACACGCCCATCGGCGAGGTTTCACGCCACGGACTGGGGAGACAGACGACGACCGCCGGCCGCCTCTACCGAACACCAAGCGGTTTTCTCATCGATAGCCCGGGCATCAACGAGTTCGGACTGGGCGCGGTCGACGCGCATTCGTTGAGCGAGGCTTTCCGGGAAATGCGCGAGCCGGCGCTACGTTGCCGTTTTAGCGACTGCACGCATCTGCAGGAACCCGATTGCGCGGTGCAGGCGGCGGTCGCGGACGGACGCATCGCGCCCAGCCGTTACGGAAGCTACCGGAAGATACTTCTCGAGCCTACCTAGACACTCGCCAAGCTGGCCTGCTATGATACTCGCCGTGCCAAATATTAAAGCGGCTCGAAAAATGGGCGTTGCAATCCGAAAAGCGCACCGCGCGCAACAAGAGCGTCAAGAGCCAGCTCAAGACGCTTTTCAAACGCGCCGCCGACTCGGCCGAGCCAAGCGCGGCGGCGCCGGTCGAAAGCGCATTCGACAAGGCCGCGGCCAAGGGCATCATTCATCCGAACAAAGCGGCACGCAAGAAGGCACGGCTCGCAAAAGCGCTGCAACGCAGCACCACGGCCCCCGCGAAGGCCGCGAAGGGCCGCTCCACGCGAAAGAAATAACAGAACCCTTCCTACGGGTCCATATTGATGGCGAGGCGCGTCGCTCGATCGGCGTGCGCCGCCTTGAGGATCCGCTTTCGAACGATTTCGCGTAGCGCCGCAGGACGGCGGCTGCGCAACGCGATGCGATAACGCCATTCGTTGTTCACCCGAGCAATCGGGTAAGGTGCTGGTCCCAACACTTCGACAGCCGCCGCATCGCGTAGCAGGTTCGCATACCGATTCGCGGCAGCCGCGACCCGCCGGCGATCGCGGCCGACAATCCCGACGTAGGCAAGCCGTTGGGCGGGCGGGAAACCCGCCGCGGCTCGGTCTTGCAGCTCCGCGTCGGCGAAGCCCTGGTAATCGTGCCGCGCCGCAAAACGAATGGCGGGATGAGTCGGGAGCGTAGGTTTGCACGATCGCTTCCCCCCGGCGGGTCCGCCCGCTGCGACCACAGACTTGCGCGATCAATGCAAAACTGCGTTCCGCCGCGCGAAAATCCGGAAGATAGAGGCCGAGATCCGCAGCCACGACGCCGGCAAGCGTGACGGTCGGATAATCGAGGCCTTTGGCGACCATCTGCGTGCCGACCAAAACGTCACCCTGCGCCTCAAAGTCGCCCAGGATCCGCGCGTGGTCGCCGACCCGCGTCGTGGTATCGGAGTCCATCCGGAGGACGCGCGCCTGGGGGAAAAACCGGCGAACTTCTTCCACCACCCGTTCCGTTCCAATGCCGAGTTCTCGTATGGTTTCCAAGCCGCACGCCGGACACACGCGCGGCGTGGCGGTTCGATAGTCACAGTAATGACAGCGCAGCAATCCTTCGCTACGGTGGACGGATAGCGCGACGCTGCAGCGCGGGCAATGCGGCGAGCTTCCGCAGCTGCGACAGAGCAGCGCGCCCGCACTTCCGCGACGGTTGACGAAGAGCAAGCTTTTTTCACCGCGCTCCAGCCGCTCGCCCAATGCTTGTACGAGCGCGCTGCTGAAAATGCCGCGATTGCCGCTTTCGAACTCTTTGCGAAGGTCGACGATTCGTACGTCGGGTAGAGGTTGTGCCGTGGCTCGTTCGCGCAGCTCCAGCAGCGCGATCCTGCCACGCTTTGCCGCCGCGTAACTCTCCAGCGAGGGCGTGGCGCTGCCGAGCAGCAGTACGCCGCCTTCGTATTTCATTCGCTCCTGGGCGACCGCGACAGCGTGGTACCGTGGAACGCCCTCTTGTTTGTAAGACGGGTCATGCGCTTCGTCCACGATCAACAAGCCAACGCGATCGAGCGGCGCGAAGACGGCGCTACGCGCCCCCACGACGACATCGACCTCGCCCCGCGCGCACGCCTGCCATGCGTCGAATCGTTCTCGCTCCGAGAGCGCGGAGTGCAGCACGGCCACGCGCTCGCCAAATGCCGCCTCAAAGCGCTGGGCCGTCTGCGGCGTAAGCGAAATTTCCGGGACAAGCACGATTGCTCGGCCGCCTTCCCGCACGATGCGTTTGATCGCCTCGACGTAAACGAAGGTCTTGCCGCTTGCGGTGACTCCGTAAAGAAGCCCCGCGGCGAAGCCCTTTGCATCGAGCGCTGCATCGATCCACTGCAGCGCGTGCGATTGTTCGGCCGTCGCCGCCGGCGGCGCTCGGCGAACCGGCGAGTTGCCGCCTCGTCGCCGGTCGGACGTACCGTTCGCGTAGGCCACCGTTTCGCAGTGCGCGCGCGATCGTGGCGCTGCTGAATCCGGCAAGAAGCGCATCGGCGCGCGCTACGCCTGGATGCTCGCGCACGAACGCCGCGAGCGCTTTTGCTTTCTTACCTCGGGGCAGAGCGTCGCCCGGATCGAGGACGCGCACTCGATACTCGGTCGTGCGCGGATCGACCAAATGCCGCTCTCGACGCAATGCGCCTGAACGCGTGAGCGCGCGAACGTGCGCCAGCAGCGCCATTCGATCGCCGAGTCGGCGCGCCTCAGGGTGGCGTAAAAGCTGCTCGGGCGTGAACCCGTCGGCGAGCTCCTCCCAAATCAAGCGAATGAGGCGCGGCGGCACTGAGGGGTGGCGGCGCGGGTTCGGGCTGCGCCGCGCGCACGAACGAAGCGCGCATACGTGGAATTGCATTCGCAAGCACGACGCCGCTTAGCGCCTCGCCTAACGTGCACACGTAATGGTCGGCCACGAAGCGCGCTAGGTGCAAGCCGGTTTCGCCGAAAGCACGCGGCACGTCGAGCCGCTCGAGTATCGGCTTGAGCGCTTGCGCCGGCTCTTCGACCTCCCGCGGCAAAGAGACGACGAAGGCCAGAGCCTCACTGTTTCCGAGAGGGACGCGCACGATTTCACCGATGCGCAGCTCGAGAGAACCGGCGTCGTACGTCAGCGGAAGGTCGAAGCGCGAGGAGCGAATTGCCGGCAACGCGTCAACGACGCGCACTGAATCTCTCTGGCGGTTCCTGGAGGCGTGCGAGCACCGCGCGTACGCTTGGACCGGCGCACTCGATGCCGTACTCCACGTCTCCGATGCTGCGGGGCAAAACGAAGCGCATCCGCCCCGAGCGCTTCTTCTTATCCGCAGTCATTGCCGCGAAGATCGCATCGGGCGCGGCGGTGGTCTGGAGCGGCAAACCCAGCAACGTCAAAAGCGTCAGAACGCGCAAATGCTCCGCCTTGCTGAAGCGGCCGGTTCGCAACGCCAGCAATCCCGCCGCGCGCAAACCCACCGCAACCGCCGCGCCGTGCGTCATCGAATAATTCGAAGCACGTTCGATGGCATGGGCAAAGGTGTGCCCGAGGTTGAGGAGCTCGCGCGGGCCGGCTTCCAGGCGGTCGTCGGCGACCGTCATCGTCTTGACTTTGATCGCCCACTCGATCACGCTCATCCACGGCCATCGCGCAAACGGATGCGGCGCGAGCTCTTCCAGCGCCCGGAAAAAGTCGCCGCCTTCGATGATCGCCGCTTTGACGATCTCGGCGACGCCTTCTGCGACCGCGCGGCGCGGCAGCGTCCGCAAGGATCCAACGTCGCAAAAAACGCCGATCGGATCGCAAAAGCAGCCGGCGAGGTTCTTGCCGCCGCGCAAGTCGACGCCCGTCTTCCCGCCGATCGCTGCGTCCACCATCGCGACCAGGGAAGTGGCCACGTGGGCGTATGAAATGCCGCGCATGTAGGTTGCGCAGGCAAAACCGAAAAGATCGCTCGCGACGCCTCCGCCTACACCCAACACGAGGTCCGAACGCTCGACGCCGGCGCGCAGCATCGCGTCGAGCACCCGCTCAACCGTAGAGAGACGTTTGCGCGTTTCGCCGAGCGCGAAGTTTGCCACGGGAGGCGCGCCGACCGCGACCGCGACGTTATTTGCGCGGGCGCGCACGAATCGGTTACCGTCGCAAAGCAGCATCCTTGGTCTGCCGCGGTTACGCGCGAACGCGGCGAGTTCGGTACCAATATCTTCGGCAACCACGATCGGATAGCCGAGGTCGTCGTTGACCGACGGCTCCGGCATCAGGATGCGACGCGATCGCCGTCGAGCTTCTGTTGGCGCAGCCAGACCAAAATCTGCTCGACTACTTGTCCATCGGTGCGGTGCGCCGCATCGATCACGTGATCTGCGCTCTCGTAATCGGGCATTCGCCGAGCGTAGAGCTCCTTAATTCTTTGGAGGGTCGGATGAGGGCCAAGTAACGGCCGCACTTGCCTGCTTCGCCGGGCTCGCGCGAGTATTTGTTCGGGCGATGCTTTGATGAAGACACGATGCGCGCGCTGGGCGACCAGACGTCCAATCTCCGGAACGGTAAGTGCGCCGCCTCCAAGGGACAGCACGCTCGGATCGGCGCTTTGGAGCGCGGCGTCGACGGCCGTGCGTTCGTAACCTCGAAACGCCGCCTCACCCTCGTTTGCGAAGATCGCCGCAATCGGTCCGTGCGCTCGAACCACGATCGCGTCTGTGTCGAAGAAAGGCCACCCGAGCTTGCGCGCGAGCTTGCGGCCAATCGTCGATTTGCCCGAAGCCATGAATCCCACGAGCGCGAGGTGGCGTTTCATCGCGCAAAGAGTCTCGTGGCGGCGTCACGGCTGCGTCGAAGGTTGTCGAGGGTCTCTTCCATCGAGTCGCCGCCGTATTTCTCCAAAAGCGGATCCATAAGCGCGAGCCGGACCATGGCCTCACCGACGATCGCCGCCGCCGGGACGACGCAGACGTCGCTGCGCACGATTGTTGCCGGCGCGTCGGTCCCCTGATGAAGGTTGACCGAGGGTAACGCTTTCATCAGCGTCGGAATCGGCTTCACCGAAACGCGCACGATGATCGGCTCTCCGTTGCTCATTCCGCCTTCAATGCCGCCGGCGCGATTGCTCCCGCGCACCACGCGTTCGTCGGCCAGCGCGAAGACATCGTGGGCCTTGGAGCCCGGGGTTGCCGCAACTTCGGCCCCAAGACCGATTTCTACCGCTCGAACGGTCTGCATGCCCATGATCGCTCCCGCAAGGATGCCGTCGAGCCGCTGATTCGGTTGCCGGTTACTGCCGATTCCTACGGGCATGCCATCGATGCGAACGACGAAGCGACCCCCCAACGTGTCCCCTGCCGTTTTGGCGGCGTCGATTGCGGCGATCATTCTTGCAGCAGCCTCACCATCCGGGCAACGCACGTCGCTGGATTCGACGTCGGCCGGTTCCCAGTCGTCGAGATCCGGCGCTTCGATCTCGCCGATTTGCGTGACGTAGCTGCGAGTTCGAATACCGAGCGCCGCGAGAAACTGCGCGCAAATCGCTCCCAAGCAAACGCGCATCGCGGTCTCTCGGGCGCTCGCCCGTTCGAGCACGTTGCGCAAGTCCCGTTGACGATATTTCAACGCGCCCGAATAATCGGCATGGCCGGGTCGCGGGTTCGTCAGCGGTTCACCGGTACCGGCGATTGGATCCATCAAGGCTCGTACCTTTGGCGTGAGGTAATCGCGGTTGCGCACGATCGCCGCGATAGGCGATCCCAGCGTCTCACCGCCGCGTATGCCCGCCAGAAACTCAAGCTCGTCTCGCTCGATCTTCATGCGCGCGCTGCGTCCATAACCTCCTTGGCGGCGCGCGAGCGTTTCGTTGATCGCTTCGACGTCGAGCCGCAGATGCGCCGGAATGCCGTCGAGAATGCCGACGAGCGCGGGACCATGCGATTCACCGGCGGTAAGATACCGAAACATCGGAACTGGCTTCGGCGCCTGGCGGCGGCCCTACTTCACTCGCACTTTTCAAGCGTTCTATGGCTGCGCGATGCAACCGCGTTACATGCCGTCGCGAATAGCCGAGCCGGGCGGCCAACTCGACGACCGTTACGCCGTCCAAGTGGATGGAAACGACGATCTGCCTCTCGAGCGGAGAGAGAGTCTGGAGCATCCGCTCGACGGTCAATCGGTCGAGCATCTCTTCGATTCCCGAGGGCGCGGTGCAATGCTCGGAACCAGTCGACAACTCCAACGATAGTAAGCGGCTACGCGCGCGATACGTGCGTATTTCGCGCACTTGAGCCGGAGTTGCGGTAATGAACTCAGCCACGTCGTTTTCCAGCGGCTCTCGTCCAAGCAGCGACCAGAGCTCGCGCTCCGCCGCGGTCCAACGCCGTTCCAAGTCGCGCACGGCTCGCGGCGCTCTCAAAAGCCGTTCGCTATCGCGAACGTAGTGCATCAGCTCCCCGACTATGAGAAGCCATGCATACGCCTCGAACGGCGCGCTCTGCCCGGGATCATAACGATCGATTGCCTTGAGCAAGCCTATGGCACCAACTTGTTCGAGGTCCGCTCGATCGAGCCCGCGGCGCATGAATCGGCGCGCCGCCCTCTGACAAATATACCAATATTCGGCAACGAAACGCTCGCGCTCAAAGAGCCGGCGCAACGGCGTTGCACGGTAGCGAAGAGCCACACCCAACCTCTTCTTACATCACACCCGCCGGCGGCGGCGCGAACGTCGCAGCCGTTGCTAATCGTTATATACCACGCACTTCGAAAGCGCAATACCCTGCAGGACTAGCGTCGATGCGACGACTATTTTGTGACATGAAAGCGTCGCGTGGCGTACTGCTCGTCGCGCTCGCGCTTCTCGCAATGGCAGCTCTGCGCGATTGTCGCGCGGCTGGGGGAGGCGTTCCCTTGGCGACAGCTCTACGATTTTCCCGACTTCTATTGTGCGGGTAAGGCGCTCGACCGAGGCGCCGATCCATATCGCTATGAGCCGCTCCATCGCTGCGAGCACGCGGTAAACGTTGGTAGCGCGTATCGTAAAGATCCGCAGCGAGTCGTTCCCGCGCCGCTTCCTCCGTACGACTTTCCGCCGTTCATGCTCGCTGCGCGGCTGAACTTTCCAGTTGCGCGCCTCGTCGGCGCGTTAGCCATTGGGGCAGCCGTCGTGGCGGCGATGTGGGGCCTCGCTCTGGTGGGAGTGCCGCTCGACGTCGCCGCGCTCGCCCTCCTGCTTCCTGCGGGCTACGTGCTGCTCAATGCAGGACAAGTCGTTCCGTTTGCTCTTGCCGCGTTGGTCTTCTGCGGCGTCGCGCTCGCGCGCGGGCTCGATCGTCTCGCCGGCATTTGCGCTGCGCTTACGCTGATCGAACCGCATCTCGGATTACCCGTTTGCGCCACGATGCTATGCTGGGTTTCTCGGGGGCGGCCGGCTTGCTTGCAACGGTTCTTGCGCTCGCCGGCCTCGGTACAGCGATCGTCGGTCTTCCAGGCATGGCGGAGTACGTTGCGCGGGTCCTTCCGGCTCAGGCCGCCGCAGAAACCGCCTACGTCTATCAATATAGTCTTACGTACCTTCTTCGAACGCTCGGCCTTTCGGCTGGGCCGGCGCTCGTCGCGGGGGACGTCTCCTATGCGGCGATGCTCGCGTTAGGTGTCTGGCTTGGCGGGCGCGTCGCGCGGCGGCTCGATCGTCGCGAGCTCATCGCGTATCTTCCGGGCTGCGTGCAGCGTGCTCGCCGGCCCGTACGTCCATATGGTCGACGTCTCATTTGCCATACCGGCCGCACTCGTGCTCGCGAGCACGCTTGCGGGCCGAGCCAAGAGCGTCGCGATCCTGGCGCTGAGCCTGCTTGCCGTTCCTTGGATCTTGGCGTGGATCACGAAAAAGCTCTTTCTCGCGACGCTTTTCGTCGTGGCGGCCTTGTTGCTGCGCCTGCACGCGAACCGCGCCGTTGCGATCGGCACGTGGACATCGATTGCCGCGAGCATTTATCTGCTTGAACTCGTCCCTCCCGCCGCGGTCGTGGCGACGACTATCGGTAGCTTCTCCTCGACCGACTTGGCGCAGCGAGCCTGGCACGCGTACGTCGCGCAGCTCGGAAGCGAGACCTTCACGTGGACCGTCGTGAAAGTGCCGACGTGGGCGGCGCTGGTTGGAATACTCGCAGCTTCGTTCGCCGCTCTACGCAAAACGCGTTTGCCTGCGCACCGATGAGTTCGCGGGAGCGCCATAGGCAACTCATTGTGGCCGTTGTCATGGCTGCGCTCGCTGTTGCAGCACTACGCGATCTCGGCCGATTGGGTGCCGCCGAACCGTGGCGAACCATGGACGACCTGCCCGACTTCTACTGCGCCGGCTGGGCTTTGGATCGACGCGCAAATCCCTACACGTACGAGCCGCTGCATACCTGCGAGCATCGCGTGAACGTCGGGGACACGTTCCGCGGCCGGCTCTTCGCACGCAATCCTCAGGTTGCGTTTCCGGCGCCCTTGCCGCCCTACGATTTCTTCGCGTTCATGGCTCTGGCTCAAATGCCGCTGCGCGATGCACGCGTGATCGATGCTATTGCAATCGTCGCCTCGGTAGCGTTGTGTGCGTTCGCGCTCACCGGCTCGGGCGTCCCTTTCGAGCTGAGCGCTGCGGCCTTACTACTCTCTACCGGTTTCGTCGAGCTGAACACCGGACAGGTCGTCCAGTTTGCCCTTCTCGCGCTCGTTCTTTGTGGTGCGGCGCTGGGGCGAGGCAACGACCGACTCGCCGGGATTCTGGCCGTGATGACATCGATCGAGCCCATCGTCGGACTGCCCACAATCTTGGCAACGCTTTGGTTCGTGCCGCGCGCGCGTTGGACGGTCGCATTGACGGGGGGAACCTTTGCGCTCTTAGCGCTGAGCGCCGTCGGAGGGCCTGTCCTGCTCGAGTACGCTTTACGCGTCGTTCCCGCCCAAGCTGCCTCGGAGATTCATTTCCCCTTTCAATACAGTTTGACGTATGCGCTGGCCTTTCTCAATCTTCCATCCGGCGTCGCTCGCATCGCGGGCGGCCTTTGCTATGCTGCGCTTTTGTCAACCGGCTTATTCCTTGCGCCGCGCGTGACGCAGGGGGGCAGACGCGAGTTTCTCGTGTTTATTCCAGCGTTCTGCTGCGTGATCGGCGGAGCTTATCTCCATCAGGAAGAGCTCTGCTTTGCCTTGCCGGCCCTTCTCATGTTGGCGGTCTACGAACGGAAGCTCGCCCGGACCGTTTTCGCGATTGCGCTCTGCGTCTTATCCGTCCCTTGGATTCTCGTGTGGGGAATGAAACAGCTGTTCCTCGCCTCCGTCCTCGTCTGCAGCGTAATCCTGTTGCGCTTACGCATCGAACGATGGGTCGCCATAGCGACGCTCGGCGCGATCGTTCTAGCGCTCTACGCCTTGGAGCTTCACCCGCCGCATCTTCCCATGCCGATTTCGAGCATGCAGCATGCCTACGCTCCCAACGAGCTTGTGCAGAACGCCTGGCGCGATTACGTGCAAGGACGCTCCAGCCGCGATGTCCTCTGGTTTGCGATCAAACTCCCGACGTGGGCTGCGCTGGTTGGCGCGCTTGCGCTGGCAATTCATTGTGGCCTTCGACCTCGCGTCGCATCTGAACCCAACCCCGAAAGTTTGCATGGAATTGCGCGTCGCCGGCCGGCGTCGCTACGTGCTCGAATGGACTCAAGTGGCCATCCATCCTGAGCCGCTCGTAGAGCTCGAGATCCTTTTCGATCTCGCGCCGGCCTTCGTGCGTTAAATAAGAAACGCGCGCACAGCGCGCCGCGGAAATTCGCTTACGATCTTCGACATTCAGGCCGTTCTCGTCGCGCTGCAGCAGCGGCGTATGCCAGTGTCCCTGCGGGACGCCTCGCGGAGAGCTGCGCTCGATCGCATCGCGCATGCGAAGCGCGGCTTCGCGGATCTCGGGCTGAGCGTTAGGGGAACAGCGCAACGCGAAAAAATTCTCCCATTCCGTTGCCGTCACGATGACCGTGTGCCAGAGAAACGGCTCCAGCAATCGATTCAGCTCCTGCTTGTGCACCTTGAGCTCGAGCAGCCGGCGCGCCTGGACAACCGCCTCGTCGCGCGCCTGCAGCCAAACTCGCTTTGCGGCTTGGCTCTCCTCCCCCGAAAGAACGTGGCTCGCCGACATGCCGGCCTGATTTCGTCCCCACTCCAACGGCACGGCAGGATCCCGTTCGACGCGCTCGAGCAATTTCGACGTCGGCACGGCGCGCGAACTCGCGCTGTTCCGAGAAAACAGCCTATGCGTGTTGAATTCCGCTAGGACGAAACGCGGAAACGTGACCTCGAGCGTCGTGAGCCGGACACCGGTCGGACTGACGGAGTCCAGCAACACGCGCGCGCTATACGCCACGAGGACTCTGCGAGGCTCTTATCCCCGATAGCGCAGGAACGCCGGAACGTCGATATCGTCCATCGTGACGGGAGCGACCGAGTCGAGTCTGCCGGTGTCGAAGGCGTATCCCGCCTGCGGCCCGCGATAGCCTCGTCGCGATCCAAAACCGGCGGCAAGCACGGTAACGCGCACCTTTCCGGACATTGCCGGGTCGATTGACGCACCGAAGATTATTTGGGCTTCCGAGTCGACCGCCCGGCTGATCATCTCGGCGGCCTCGTTCACTTCGTACATCGCCATGTCCGGACCGCCCGTGATGTTGAAGATCACGCCGTGCGCGCCCTCGACGGTCGTCTCGAGCAGCGGTGATGCAATCGCCTTTTGCGCGGCGTCGGCGGCGCGGTGCTCTCCGGTCCCTTCCCCAATGCCCATCATCGCCGAGCCGGCGTCGGTCATGATCGTTTTGACGTCGGCAAAATCCAAATTGACCAACCCCGGTTGCGTGATGAGGTCGCTGATGCCTGCGATACCTTGCCGCAACACGTCATCCGCATAGGAGAACGCTTCGTTGAGCGGCGTTTTCTTCTCGATGACCTGCAAGATGCGTTCGTTGGGAATGGTGATGAGCGTGTCGACCTTGGATTCGAGCTCTGCGATTCCGTTCTCGGCAGTCTGCATGCGTTTCTTGCCCTCAAATGCAAAGGGCTTGGTGACCACGGCGATCGTGAGCGCCCCCGATTCTCGCGCGAGCTCGGCAATGACCGGCGACGCACCGGTTCCCGTGCCTCCGCCCATTCCGGCGGTCAGGAACACGAGGTCGGCACCCTCCAAGATCAGAGAAAGGTCTTCTTTCGACGTTTCTGCGGCCTCGCGCCCAAGCGTCGGATTGGCGCCGGCCCCTAAGCCCCGCGTCTGACTGCCGCCGATGTGAATGCGGTTCTCGGTCAATGCGCCACGCAGCGCCTGCACGTCCGAATTGACCGCGAAGAAGTCGACTCCACTTAAACCTGCTGCGATCATGCGATTGACAGCATTGCAGCCGCCGCCGCCGACACCGATCACCTTTATCGTCGCGGTGTGCTCGGGTTCCGCCATGGAGCGTCGTCCATCTGTCATTTCTTCGGGTCCTTCCTTCAAACGAAAAGTATACCGTTACGTCCAAAGATCCGCCAGCCAACGCTGGACTTTTGTAGCGATTGTATTGCCGCGACGTCCGACGCGCGATGCAGCGTCGCGCTCCCCGTTCGCACCGAAGAGTACGAGTCCGATCGCGGTCGCGTATTGCGGCGCCGCCATTGCATCGGTCAAACCGCCCAGCGTGTTTGCCGCCCCGATTCGAACGGGCAAGCCGAAAACCTCCTCCGCAATCCCCTCGATGCCGTGGAGCTGCGCGCCACCGCCCGTGAGCACGATCTCGCCGAGCATTAAATCCCGCGGTACGTTCTCAACGATTTTCTGCTTTGCCATGCGCAGCGTTTCGAGCACGCGCGGAACGACGATTTGGCGAAGTTCTGCAGTCGACTGCTCGCGCGTGGCACGGCCGTCCAACGTGCGGACTTCGAAGCGCTCGTCGTTTTCCGTTGCGCCTAAGCGCTTTTTTACTTCTTCTGCTTCCGCCAGGGTCGTTTTGAGGCCGAGTGAAATGTCGCTCGTCAGCACGTTTCCGCCGACTGGAATCGTTGCCGTGTAAATCGCGCTGCCCAGCGAATAGACGGCGATGTCGGTCGTCCCGCCTCCGATGTCGAGCAATACCACTCCGACCTGTTTTTCCTCGCGCAAAAGCGTGGCGGCGGAACTTGCTAGAGGCTCGAAGACGACCCCGAGCGCCTCCAGGCCGGCCCGCTGAACGCATTTGAGGACGTTCGTAATGAAGCTGGTGCTGCCCGTGACGATGTGAGTGTCGACCTCGAGGCGTCCGCCGGCCATTCCGATCGGATCGTTGACCCCTTCTTGGCCGTCGACCGTAAAGTAACGTGGGAGTGCGTGGATGATCTGTCGGTCGCTGGGCAGATTGATGATTTTGCTGGCGTCGATGACTCGTCTAACGTCGCCCGATGTGACTTCGCGGTCGTCGCTCGAGACGGAGACTACCGCGCGGTTATTCGTGCTTCGGATGTGCTCGCCGGTAACACCGACGAAGACCTCGCTGAAATGAATGCCGGCCATCCGCTCGGCTTTTTCTGTACACGCCTCGATCGATTTGATCGTCTCGTCTAAATCGACGACGACGCCTTTGCGCATACCAAGCGACGGAGCTTCGCCGATGCCGACGACCTCGAGGCCTGTCGAACTGTTAACGGCAACGACCGCACAAGTCTTGGTCGTTCCAATGTCGAGCCCGCATACGGTCTCGTGCTTCATGCGCTCCGTCACACCTATCTCTGATTGCGCCTCGCCACAATAGCTTGTGGTTAAGCCCTCCGAATCCTACTACACGTAGCTAACGCGGAGAATATTCGCAAGCCTTGGCGAGCGCGCCGACATCTCCTTGAGGAGAACCTTCCAATCGTGTGGACGAAGTGGGGAAAGTCGGCTGGCCCGTGGAAACGATGGCCACCGACTGAGTTATGCTGCAGCCTTAATCGCTGATTTGCCGAGTGGAGTAGTCGCCAGTGAATCGTACTTGCTTGCTCTTCGCCCTCTGCATGGTTACGCTGCCGACCGCGGCCCCCGCTGCAACCGTCGCGTCGAGCACGATTCCGGACGGAACCTATACCGTTAAGGTGGTCAAGGTCATCGATGCAAAGCACGTCGACGTCGTGCTGCAGAATGGCGCCGAAGCCACGTTGCCGGCGGGGCGTCCGTCCGTCGATTTTTCGAAGGTGCAGCCGAACGATCAGATCAAACTCTCGCTGATCGGCGGCAACGTCATGGTCTTTTTGGACTTGACGAGCCACTGACTTTGGCGTCCGACTCAGCGATAGACGACGACGGGCGCCGCGGGAGCTCGTAAGTCGATCGCGGCAACTCGCCGTTGATGTCCGACCACCTGCGACAAGATAGCATCGGCGAGGGTTAGTTTTGCGCCTAGATCGTTTTCGGCTCCGAGAAGTAAGCGGACTCCGCCGCGCATGGTGACGACCAAGCCTCCAAACCGATCGATCTGCAGCTCGCGCGGAACGATCCGGCGAGCCGCAATAGCCACGTAAGAGTCGCGCAACTCAATCGCACGGCGCGTCCTTACGTAATCGCCCGGCGAAAAGGCTAGACCAGGTTCAACGTCGAGGATCGGGAGCCGATCGGCGGCCGTGGCGAGTTCGAGCACGCGCAAACTGCGATCGACGATTCCGGCGACCGCACCGCTGCGCAGAACCGCGAACGGGACGCGCTCCTCGACAGCGATTCGAATCGATGCCGGCAAAGCCCGATGCACCCCAACGGTTGCAATATAAGGAATCGCCTCGATCCGGTTTGCCATTGCGCCGGTATTCTGAAGCCAGATGCTGACGTGAGGCGCAATCGCGGCGGCGGTGAGGATTTCGCCGCGCGTCACGCGATTGTTGCCGGTAACCGTTATCTGCCGGGGCTGGAAGCCGGGCCAGGTCGCCGCTTGGGCGAGCACCACGAGCACGACGCCGGCCGCGAGCGCGATGAGCATCCAAAAAGGCCGAATGCGTGCGACGAAAGACCGCCGGCGCCGGCGTGCCTTCACGCTCATACGAGCACGTACTTTTCTATTGCCTCAGCGACGCCGTCATGCGCGAGATCGCCGACCACGGCATCGGCGACCGCTCGTAGCTCGGGCGGCGACGAACCCATTGCAACGGCAAAACCGGCGGCCTCGAGCAGCGGCGCATCGTTCCAAGAGTCGCCGATGGCGATCGTTCGCTCCATAGCGATGCCCATCCGTGCCGCGACGAATTTCAGGGCGGCGCCCTTATCCGTTCGCCGGTCGAACACTTCAACGAACTCGGGCAGACTGCGCGTCACGATCGCGCGCCCGTCGAAAATCTGGCGCAGCCTTTCGGCATATTGGGCCGCACCCGGGCCGTCGCAGATCACTACTCCCTTCGTTGCCGGGCTGAACGCGAAAGCTTCCCTCAGCGAAGGCACGATCACGGGCTGCGTCATGGAAAGCGACGCATAGAATTCCGAAAACCGGTTGCGTTCCTCGCAGTAATACTCGTCATTGCGATAGAGCTGTAGATGCATGCGGTCCTCTTCGGCGATCCCGATAAGCTCGCGTACGAGATCGTTTGAAAGCGCCGTGTGCGCGAGCACCTCATCGGTCGTCGGGTCGACGATCGCTCCGCCTTGATAGCAAATGACGGGAGCGTCCAAACCCAGCTCACGCGAAAACGGCACCGTGGCTCGGTACATCCGCCCAGTGACCAAACACCCCGCCGTCCCAGATTGTCGCATCCGTGCCACGGCATCACGCACGTTTTTCGAAATAACAAGGTCGCGTCCCACCAGCGTTCCGTCCACGTCGAACGCCACGAGCTTCGGAGCCGTCAACTACCGCACCTCAAGTGCGCCGTTTGAGCGTGATGCGGCAGGCCGTTGAAGTCGGCGAGTGCAGCGAGTGGTCCATCATCGCGAACATTCATCCGTGCGCATCCAGGGTGCCCTCGCGGACTCCCTGCGGATTGAAGATTCGCTCAAGCTCGCGGCGGACGCGAGCGTCGCTTGCAATTGCGCGAGCGACGCGCTGGGAGCGCCCGCGCACGTGCATGACGACGGGGACCTCGCCGGGCCATTCGTCGATCAGCTGTGCCAACCGATCAATTTGGTCGCGATGGGTCACGTCGACATGCCATCCGCGCACCGCGCCTCCAAGTGAAGCGACGACAGGAGGCACGAAAAGCGACACATCGTTGGCGGCAACCGAAAGCTCGACCCGCGGCTCATCTCCGGGGGCGGCGCCCGGACGTTCTCGCCACCTGAGCCGCCCTTTGACGATAAGGGTCGCGTCGTTTGCGAAGAGGTGCTGAGCTTGTGGATAGATTTTCGAAAAGAGGACGACGTCGCAGACGGCCGTCGTGTCCTCGAGTTGCGCAACCAGAATTTGCTGGCCGCCCTTGGTGAGCGAGCGACGCACCGCAGTAACCGTACCGGCAACGGTCACGGGGGCGTCGTCCTGGAGGTTTTTCAATTCTTTGATCCGCATCGCGCCCGCCCGCGCTAGGAGCGGTGCGACCTCTGCAAGCGGATGCCCCGAGACGAAAATTCCAAGCGTCTCACGTTCCCACGAGAGCATTTCGCGAGTGGTCGGTGCGGCGACGCTCGGCAACTTTGGAGCGAGCGTCGGCGCTTGCGCGTTCATCTCTCCGAAGAGCGAAGCCTGGCCGAGCTGCGCGTCACGCGCCGTTCGTACGGCAAGCTCGAGCGCCGTATCGAGCGCAGCCAGATTCTGCGCGCGATTGCCTGTAAGCGCGTCGAGCGCCCCGCATTTGATCAGCGCTTCGAACGCGCGTCGATTCGCCTGCCTCGGATCGACCCGCCTCGCAAGATCGAAAAGATCGGAAAAGCGCCCGTCGCGAGATCGCGTTTCGATGATGTTACGGACCGCCGCCTCGCCGACGCCTTTGACGGCCGCCAAGCCGAACCGGATTGCGTCGCCGACAACCGTAAAGTCGACGAGCGATTCGTTGACGTCCGGTGGCAGGACGTCGATGCCGACCTTCTTGGCTTCGTCGATGTACTCGACGAGCTTTTCCGTCTTGTCTTTGACGGACGTCATCAGCGCTGCAAGGTACTGCAGAGGATGATTCGCTTTCAGATAGGCGGTCTGATAGGCAATCCATGCGTAGGCCGCGGCGTGCGCCTTGTTGAACGCGTAGCCGGCGAACGGCTCGATATGATGAAAGAGCCGCTCCGCGAGCGCCCGGTCGATTCCGGACGTCGCGGCGGCGCCCGTAACGAACTTCTCTTGGTAAAACGGGATCTTCTCCTTCTGCTTCTTCCCGATGACCTTGCGCAGCTCGTCGACTTCCGTCAGCGTGAAACCGGCGATCTCTCGCGCCATTCGCATCACTTGCTCTTGATAGACCGGTATGCCGTAGGTTTCCGCGAGAATCGGCTGCAGCTTTGGATGCAGGTAGTGCGGCGTCGCCCGTCCGTGCTTTCCTGCTATGTACTGGGGAATCCAATCCATCGGACCTGGCCGGAAGAGCGCGACCAACGCAAGGATATCCTGGAAATCGGAAGGCTGCAGCTCGGCGCAGACGCGTTTCATCCCTTCCGACTCGAGCTGGAAGATGCCGACCGTCTCGCCGCGGCCCAACATCTCGTAGGTCCGCGCGTCCTCGAACGGGATCTCCGAAAGGTCGAAGTTCGGAACGACGGTCCTGCGAATTTCCCGAACGGCGTTCTCCATTACGGTCAGGTTTCTCAGGCCGAGAAAGTCCATTTTGAGCAGCCCGATTCGCTCGATCGAGTCCATGTCGTACTGCGTGTTGATTCCGCCGTCGCCAAAGCGGCAGAGCGGCGTGTATTCGATAAGCGGGCCGGCCGAAATGACGACGCCCGCGGCGTGCGTGCCGGCATTGCGCGCAAGCCCCTCGATTTCCTTAGCCGTGTCGAGCAGTTTGCGCATCTCGGGTTGCGCGGCATAGATCGCTTTGAGCTCCGCAATCTGCTCGATGGCACGTTTGATCGAAAATCCGCCCGGCCCGGACGGGACGAGCTTTGCGATCCGGTCGACGTCGGGAAGCGGCACGCCGAGCGCCCGACCCGCATCGCGGATCGCCGCGCGCGCCGCCATGGTCCCGAAAGTCACGATCTGCGCGACCCGATCTTTTCCGTACTTTTCGGTGACGTATTCGATAACCTCGTCGCGCCGGTCGACGCAGAAGTCCGTATCGATGTCCGGCATAGAAATGCGCTCAGGGTTGAGGAAACGCTCGAAAAGCAAGTTGAAGCGCAGCGGATCGAGATCGGTAATCTTCAAACAATACGCGACGAGCGATCCCACAGCCGAACCGCGCCCCGGCCCGACCGGAATCCCGGAGTCGCGCGCGTATTTGACGAAATCCCACACGATCAGAAAGTAAGAAGAGAAGCCCATCCTGGTGATGACACCGAGCTCGTAGTCGAGCCGATCGCGTAGAACGGCATCGACGCGAACCTGCTCCTCGCCATAGCGTTCGCGCAATCCGAGCTCGCAGAGCTCCCGTAAATATTCCGCATCGCCGCGCTCCGGTGCTCCGTGCCGCTGCGGAACGGGATATTGCGGCAGGTGGAAGACTTTTTCCGGTATCCTGACGTCAATGCGCTCCGCAATGCGAACGGTATTGTCGCAGGCCTCCGGAAGGTCGCTCCACAGCTCTCGCATCTCCTGCGGTGATTTGAGGTAGAACTGGTCGGAATAGAAGCGCATCCTATTAGTCTCTGAGATGGTCTTACCGGTGCCGATGCAGAGCAGAACGTCGTGCGCCGGCGCGTCCTTCTGTTCGAGATAGTGCGAATCGTTCGTCGCAACGATGGGGACGTTCAGCTCGCGCCCGATGCGGATGAGTGCGTCATTGATGGCGTCTTGCTCGGGCATGCCGTGACGCATGACCTCGATGTAAAAGCGGTCGCCGAAGATTTCGGCGTACGTCTTGGCGTTGCGAAGCGCCGTTACGTAGTCGCCACGCAGCAGCGGTGCCGCAACCAATCCTGACATGCAGCCCGAAAGAGCGATGAGACCGTCGTGGTGATGCGCGAGGAGCTCCAGGTCGATGCGGGGCTTGTAATAGTAGCCTTCCAAAAAGCCTTTGGAGACAAGCGCAATCAGATTCCGGTAGCCCACGAGGTCCGCAGCCAGCAGCGTGACGTGAGCTTCTTCCCGAGCGGTACGATCGAAGCGTCCGCGCGGCGCGAGATAGGCTTCGCACCCCAGGATCGGCGTCAGCCGCAGCGCCCGCGCCGCATAGTAAAATTCCATCGCGCCGTACATAACGCCGTGATCGGTCAAGGCGACCGCGGACGCTCCGACCTCGGCCGCGCGTTTGCAAAGTCCGGCTCGAACGTCGCCCGCGCGGTCGATGCGGCAGGCGCCATCGAGCAAGGAGTATTCGGAGTGGACGTGGAGGTGGACGAACTGACTCACGAGCGGTTTGGACGGCAGGACACTCAGACGATTACTTTAAGCGACGCGGGCGGCCCTTGTCGCGCTTTGGAAAGGAGTTGCGAATCGCATGCAGCTGGAGCCATATCTTTTCTTCCACGGACGCTGTGAAGAAGCGCTTAACTTTTATAAAGAGTGCCTGCACGGCGAGATCGTCGGCATAAATCGCTTTGCGGGCTCTCCGATGGAGCAGGAAGTCAATGCGGATTACCGAGAGAAGGTCATGCACGCCAGTTTCGCCGCGGGGGACGTGAAGTTCATGGCCTCCGACGGGCGACCGGGCAGGGCGCCCGACGGTGACGACGACATTGCGCTGTCGCTGGCAACGAGCGATGCCGCCGAAGGAGAACGAGTCTTCAACGCGCTCGCCGAGGGCGGCGAGGTGACGATGCCGCTGCAGGAAGCCTTCTGGGGCGGCAAGTTCGGATCGCTAACCGACAGGTTTGGAGTTCAGTGGATGGTCAGCGTGACTGAAGCTCTCATCACGGTGCAATAGCATGAGCGGCGCGCAGCATGTCCAGCACGCGAGCGGCCGGAAGGGCGTAGACCGTGACGCCGTTGCGGCCGGTCATTGTCTTCGACTCGAAGAGCGCATCGTAGATTGCCGCTTGCGTCGCTTCGGCAGTCGCCGCGTAGAGTGAGTCGAGCGCATCGTCGTCTTCGAGAATCGGCTGCTTGGGCGCTGCGACCGTGTAATACGCGACTTGCTCGAAAACGCGGGAGGTAGAGAACGCCAAGATGAGGTCCCCGCTTCCGACCGATGACGTCAGGCCGGTTCGCGCCATGCCCATTGCGGCACGCAACGTAAGCGCGCGCAACTGGCGGTTGTCGAGCGGCGCATCCGTTGCAATTACGATGACGATGCTCCCCGCAGCGAGCCGTCCTTTGATTGCAGCTTTTTGGGGAAACACCGGATGATACTCGTTCTTGAGGCGCTCGCCCACGGGAACGCCGACGATACTTAGCTGCCGCCGGCTGCTGCCGGTGTTGTCGTTGACGAGCACTCCGACGCGATAGCCCCCTCTATCGCTCGGAAGCACACGCGACGCCGATCCAATGCCGGCTCGAAAGCCGAATGCGTTCATGGCAGTGCCGGCGCCAACGCTGCCGCGGGCAAACTGCCCCGTCCTTGCCGAGTCGAGCAAGCCCACGACGTCTGCCGCCGTTACCGCCCGCGCTTGTATGTCGTTGAGGAGCGCGTCGTCACACTCCGCCACGACGGGGAGCGGGACGTCGTCGCCCCGTCCGACCGCGGGATGATGCTCGATGACCCAGCTGACTACCCCGTCTGCCGCTCTGCCGACGTCGAGCGTGTCGGTCAGAACGACCGGCTCTTCGAGATAGCCCGACTCCTCGATCCAGTGCGTTCCCGTCATTTCCCCATTGCCGTTGAAGGCAAAGAAGGCGGCCGAAACCTTGCGGGACCAGGGGTCGGCATTTGGCAGCACTGCGGTCGCGCCGGTGCGGATGTTGCTGCCTTCGATCTTCGTGATGTTCGCGACACGCACGCCTGCGACGTCGGTGATGGCGTCGAGGGGCCCCGATCCGAACATCCCGAAGTGAAAGGGCAAAACCGCGCGGGCTGTAGTCACGGCGCTCAGCATAATCGCGGCAAAGCCCGGGCATAGAAACATCCAGCGCATTGGCCTTGCATTGGACGCAGGCGCCGCGCGGCGCCTGCAGGCTCGCTTATGGCGTTCGGGAAAGCAGAGGACTAGTCGTACAAGAGGAGGGCAATATTCTTTCCGTACCGGAAAAGCTCAAAGTCGGTAAACTCTGGGAAAACCTCTCGGCTCCCGCATTGGTCGAGCACGCCTTGGCCCGCGGCGAAGGCGTCCTAGGCGCCGACGGACAGCTCATCGTCGACACGCGGCCGCATACCGGTCGCTCCCCCAAAGGACAAATTCTTCGTTCGAGAGCCTTCGAGCGAAAAGCACATCGATTGGAACGAGGCAAATCAGCCGATCGACGAAAGGCGCTTCGACCTTCTTTGGGATAGGGTTTCGGCCTATCTCTCGGAGCGAGAAGCGTATAGTCTGGACTGTTACGTCGGCGCCGACGAGCGGTATCGGATGCCTTTGCGAGTCTACACGGAACTCGCCTGGCAGAGTCTTTTTGCCCGCCATCTTTTTATTACGCCGGAACGACCTGAAAGCGACTTCGCACCCGAGTTCACCGTTGTGGACGCCGCGCTCTTTGCCGCCGATGCTGCGCGCGACGGCACTCGCACGGGCACGTTCATCTTAGTGAACTTCGAGCGCCGGATCATTTTAATCGGCGGCACGCGTTATGCCGGTGAAATCAAGAAGTCCGTCTTCACCGTCATGAACTATCTCCTGCCCCTTCGCGAGACCCTTCCTATGCACTGCTCCGCGAATGTCGGCGAAAAGGGTGATGTGGCCATCCTGTTCGGACTCTCGGGCACCGGCAAAACGACGCTCTCTTCGGATTCGCACCGACCGCTCATCGGCGACGACGAACACGGCTGGTCGGCGGATGGTGTTTTCAATTTCGAAGGCGGCTGTTACGCCAAAGTCATTCGGCTTTCGCGCACCGCGGAGCCCGAGATCTGGGCCGCGACGCATCGCTTTTCCACCGTTCTGGAGAACGTGGATTACGACGAGGCTACGCGGGCACTGAACGTCGATTCAGACGCCAAGACCGAGAACACGCGCGCAGCCTATCCGTTGCAATTCATTCCCAACGTCGTGCCGACGAGTCAGGCCGGTCACCCCAAGACCATCATCATGCTGACGGCCGATGCATTCGGCGTTCTTCCGCCCATCGCAAAATTGTCGCGCGACCAAGCGATGTACCATTTCCTGTCCGGCTACACTGCTAAGGTCGCCGGAACCGAACGCGGCATCAGTGAACCGCAAGCGACGTTCTCGACCTGTTTCGGCGCGCCGTTCATGGTGCATCATCCTACAGTTTATGCGAGCCTGCTAGGGCGAAAAATCGACGAGCACGCCGTCGAGTGCTGGCTCGTGAACACCGGTTGGACGGGTGGTCCGTACGGGGTGGGTCATCGCATGTCGATCGCGCATACTCGGGCGATGGTCAACGCCGCAATCGAAGGCCGCATAACTGGCAACTACGACGCGGAGCCGTTCTTCGGCTTGATGATCCCAAAGCACGTGCCCGACGTGCCGAGCGACGTGCTCAATCCACGTAACGCATGGGACGACGCTTCGGCATATGACGAACAAGCGCGCAAACTCGCGCAGCTCTTTTTCGATAACTTCAAGCGCTTCGAGGCGCACGTCGACCCCGTCGATCAAAGCAGTCGCTATTCGGCCGCTTAGTCGGTCCTAATCCCTCGTTCAGGCGGTACTCGGGCCGACGGCCTAAGATGGGAGCCATGAGGATCAATCTTTTGGCCGCAGCCGCCTTTGTCGCGATGCTTGCGGCGCCGATGAGCGTCTACGCTCAGGAAAATCAGCAGCCTGCGGCTAGATCGTACGGCCACACCAATCCCAGCCAAGCGAGGCTCCAACACCGTTGGACCAAGCGCTTCGGACACCTGAATCTTTCAGGCGACCAGCAACAGCGGATGCAATCGATCATCAATCAATATTCGCAGGCACACCCCGAGGGCAGCCCACGCGATCGAGGTGCTGCACGAGAGTTGCACCACCAACTCATGAGCGTACTCTCGAGCGATCAACAGAATCAGTACCGTCAGGAAATGCGCGCACGGCGCGCCCAATCACGCCAGCGTGCTGGCCAAATGCAACAAGGTCCCGGCGCCCAAAACGATCAGGGCGCGCCCGATCAGCGCTATCAACAGGGGCCGTCCGATCAACAGTATCAGCAGGGCCCGTCCGATCAGCAGTACCAGCAGGGTCCACAATCAGCAGTACCAGCAGGGTCCACCCGATCAGCAGTACCAGCAGGGTCCACCCAATCAGCAGTACCAGCAGGGTCCACCCGATCAGCAGTACCAGCAGGGTCCACCCAATCAGCAACCGCCCGGCTCACCGCCTGCGTGAGGCTTCGCACTACACGCTAACCGGGTGACGGCGCGCGTGCGACCGAAAGAGGCTCGATGCGCGCGGCGGTTCTCGCTCTCGCCTTACTTTTAGCGGCCGACGCGCCGACAGCGCCAAACCTCCGCGTCCCTCGCGGCTTTACGATCGAAACGATTGCGGACGTGAGCGGCGCCCGCGAACTCGCCGCGTTGCCCAACGGTGACCTGATCGTAGGAACGCGCGGGCGCGACGTCTACATCGTCCCTCACGCTGAAGCAGAAGCAGCTAGCCCGCAGGTCTTTGCGACCTTCGAAGACGACCGCGCATCCGGAGTCGCGTTTGCCGGACAGCGTCACGAGATTTATGTGGCGACGATGCATCACGTCTGGGTAATTCCTTATCGCGGTGAACGTTCCGCAGCGCAACCGCACCGAATCGCCGACGTGCGCAGCGGACCTGTCGCGCCGGGAACCGACGGAGACGTTCACACGACGACGTCGGTAGCCTATTCGAACGGCCTTGTGTACGTCGCCGCGGGCTCGTCTTGCAACGCAACGATGGAAAGAGGCAAACCCTGCGCGGAGGTAGATCCAACGCGCGCGGCCATTTCGGGAATGAAGCCGGACGGAGCGGGCTTCGCCCAGCGAGCAAAGCGCATTCGCAACGCGATAGCGCTCGCGGTCAATCAACAAACAGGATCGCTTTGGGTCGGTGACGCGGGACAGGACGATCTGCCCTTCGGCCATCCGTATGAGTTTCTCGACGACCTTTCGAGCCATTCCGGTGACGCCGATTACGGTTGGCCCGAGTGCGAAGAAAACCATCACGCTTACATTCCGGGCGCCAATTGCTCTCACACCATCGAACCGCTCGTCGAGCTTCCCGCATACTCCACGATCGTCGGCGCGACGTTCTATCCACTTCGCCAGACCGGCACTTATGCGTTTCCCCAGCGGTACCGCGGCGGACTCTTCGTTGCCGCTCACGGCTCCTGGCATACGAACGGCGACGGGTGCAACGTCGCGCCACCGCACGTCGTCTTCATTGCGATGAACGGCGATCGCCCGGCCAAGAACGTCGATTGGACAAATCCCACGACGCAATGGACTAACTTCGTAACGGGATTCCAAAGCGGTTGCACGTCACGCAACGGGCGTGCGACCGGAGTTGCGGTAGGATCGCAAGGCTCGCTCTTCATCGGTGACGATGACGCCGGTAAAATCTACCGGGTGCGCCCCACACGTGGCTGAAGCGCTGGGCATTCTAGTGGGCGGCGGCCCCGCGCCCGGCATCAACGGCGTTATCGCTTCTGCCGCGATGGAAGCCTTCAAGTGCGGGTTGCGCGCGATCGGGATCTACGATGGTTATCGCGATCTCGCCGCCGGCGGCATCCCGGAAACTGTTGAGCTGACGTTTGACAAGGTGTCTAGAATCCATACCAGCGGCGGCTCGATACTTCGCACGTCGCGAACCAATCCGGCCAAAGATGAAGCCACCTTGGAACGCTGCATTTTGTCGCTGGCCGCGCTCGATCTCAGATATCTCGTCTGCATCGGTGGTGACGACACGACCTACGGCGCCGCTCGGATCGCGGAACGGACGCGTGGCCGTATCGGCGTCGCCACGGTACCCAAGACGATCGACAACGATCTGCCGTTGCCCGAAAACGCTCCAACGTTCGGTTTCGAGACGGCGCGCTCCGTCGGTGCGGGCATTCTCGAAAGTCTCATGGAGGATGCTCGTACGACGGCGCGATGGTACGTCGTCGTCTGCATGGGACGAAAGTCCGGCTCCTTGGCATTGGGCATGTGCAAGGCCGCCGGGTCTACGCTTGCGGTGCTCCCCGAAGAGTTTGCGGAGCGAGCCACTTTGGCGTCGGTTTCAGACACGATCGTCGGGGCGATTGTGAAACGCCACGCGCTGGGGCGCCGACACGGCGTCGCCGTCGTGGCCGAGGGAATCGCCGAACGAATCTGGGAGGATGTCTTCGGCGCAAGTGACCTCGGCCACGACTCTTTCGGTAACGTACGCCTTGCCGACGTCCCCCTTGGAACGGTGCTCCGCGACGCCATACGTAATCGCCTCGCTGCCATCGGCGTCGATTCCGATTTGCACGCGAAAGACATCGGTTATGAGCTGCGCTGCGCGAAGCCCGTTCCGTTCGACGTGGATTATACGCGCACGCTTGGCTTCGGCGCCGTTCGCTATCTCGTCAAGGGCGGCAGCGGCGCATTGATCGCGCTCGAAAGCGGGCGCATTCGCCCACTGGACTTGGCAGATCTAGTCGACCCGCAAACAGGACGTATTCGAACTCGTCAAGTCGATCGCTCCACGGAGGCCTACCGAGTCGCGCGAGATTATATGGTCTACCTGGAGCCGGCCGACTTTACGGACGGAGAAAAGCTCGCGGCTCTTTGCGCGCAAACGAATCTCAATCGCGAAGAATTTCGCGCGAACTTCGAGTACGTCGCTCTGCCGTACGGCCTGGTCGGCTGCTTGGCCTTCGCGGCCGGCGCTTTTCAACCGAGTGTCTTGCTGCGATACCGCGCTAAGTGCAAAGGCCCGGCGCTTAACGCGACGGGCCTTTCCCTTAACTAATCTGGCACCGTCCTACTTTCGAGAGGCCCTGCGGCCAAACTATCATCGGCGCTGGCGGGCTTAACTGCCGTGTTCGGGATGGGAACGGGTGGGACCCCGCCGCCATGGGCGCCAGAAACTTGGTCCCCGAGCGCGATGGCGAGCCGGAGCTCGAGCCGATCGCGCCGGGAAGTCTTGTGTAAAAGCTGTACAGAGAAGAACTTCCAGTGTCACGAGCAACACACGTTAGTAAAATTTCCGAGCGATTAGTACCGGTCAGCTCCACGCCTTGCGACGCTTCCACCTCCGGCCTATCAACGTGGTAGTCTACCACGACTCTTCACCCTTTCGGGATTGAGATCTCATCTTGGAGTCAGTTTCACGCTTATATGCTTTCAGCGTTTATCTGATCCGAACATAGCTACCCGGCTATGCTCCTGGCGGAACAACCGGTTCACCAGCGGTTCGTTCGACCCGGTCCTCTCGTACTAGGGTCCAATCTCCTCAAATCTCCTGCGCCCACAGCGGATAGGGACCGAACTGTCTCACGACGTTCTGAACCCAGATCGCGTACCGCTTTAATGGGCGAACAGCCCAACCCTTGGGACCAATTACAGCCCCAGGATGCGACGATCCGACATCGAGGTGCCAAACCTCCCCGTCGATGTGGCGTTCTGCAATCTCTTGCAGCGCAGACTATACCTTCATCTCTTTCGAGATGGTGGCGTGTTATGAACGCGATAGATTTGCGCGCAAGGCGCGCCGCACGTTCATCTCTCGTGGCAAACGAGAAGTCGTTACAGGGAGAGCTTGTATAGCGTACTCGGTAGCGTGTGGTCGTACAAGATCTATGAGACGTCCCATGCTTGCCGCGTTACAGCGCAGTCGGGGACGATTCTTGTCTTGATTGACGGTCATCATAATGCCGACCTTAGCTCGTATTGAAACGAGCAACTCCTCATCGAGAACTGAACGCCGGTCGCTCGCGCGGACGGCAACCATGTCTCTACGACAAACTCTCTTCCCTCGGTATTGCCCTTTTGTAAAGGGTTCCACCGATATGAGCCACTGTTCATCGTCCGATCGCTCGGACGAGGAGCCCTTCTTGACTCTTGGGGGAGATAAGCCTGTTATCCCCGGAGTAGCTTTTATCCGATAAGCGACGGCCCTTCCATTCGGAACCGCCGGATCACTTAGCCCTGCTTTCGCATCTGCTCGACCTGTCCGTCTCGCAGTCAAGCTCCCTTATGCCTATGCACTCTGTACGAACGGTTTCTGACCGTCCTGAGGGAACCTTTGGGCGCCTCCGTTACTCTTTAGGAGGCGACCGCCCCAGTCAAACTGCCCACCTGACCATGTCCTACCACCAGATTATGGCGGCTAGTTAGAATCCCAAGATCATCAGGGTGGTATCCCAACGTTGCCTCCCCGACAGCTAGCGCCGCCGGATCACAGGCTCCCACCTATCCTGTACAGACAATCTCAAAACCCAAGATCAGGATGCAGTAAAGCTTCACGGGGTCTTTCCGTCCTGCTGCGGGTAACCAGCATCTTCACTGGTACTGCAATTTCGCCGGGATCCCCATCGAGACAGTGCCCAAGTCGTTACTCCATTCGTGCAGGTCGGAACTTACCCGACAAGGAATTTCGCTCGATTCCTCCGACGCTTTCACGCCGGACTGGACTCTATCTTCATCCATCGAGAGAACCGCGGACAGTTCACTCATTCTTGGAGCCTGGCATATAGTCTCTGAGGATCCCCCGACTCATCAGACTCGAGGTTTCCTGCGGATTGTCCAATCTCAACCATTGTTACTGGCGCGCATCGTGCCACCGAGTAGGTCGAGCTCTAAGGATGTTCCCGCATATAGCCAGGTTGTCGTTCGCACGTTTCCGTGCGATGAGGCAACGATTATGTCACCTTAGGACGGTTATAGTTACCGCCGCCGTTTACTGGGGCTTCAGTTCGCCGCTTCGCTTGCGCTGACGACTCCCTTTAACCTTCCAGCACCGGGCAGGAGTCAGCCCCTATACGTCTGCTTTCGCATTCGCAGAGACCTGTGTTTTTGTTAAACAGTCGCTTGGGCCTATTTTGTGCCGCCTCCCTCAGCTTTCGTGGTAAACACTAGACCAAAGGAGGCACCCCTTCTCCCTAAGTTACGGGGTTAATTTGCCGAGTTCCTTAACAGGGATTCTCCCGTCGCCTTAGCATGCTCTGCCAGTCTACCTGTGTCGGTGTACGGTACGGGCACCTACGATCTACCTAGGGGCTTTTCTTGGCAGCGTGGAGTCAGTCACTTCGGCTCCGAAGAGCCTCGCATTCGCTTCTCGGCGTTACGTGCTGCGGACTTACCTACAGCACCGCCTACCGGCTTAGACGCGCACATCCATCCGCGCGCTGACTTATCCTCCTGCGTCACCCCTTCGGTTCATAGGCCTTGTCGAACGGTATCCAACGCCGCGGGTCTTTTTGTCGATCGCGTTGTCGCGCCGCGGTCACGGTCCATAGACCGCTCCCTCTGCGCTCCTAGCGCTCGAGCAAAAATCCCTCGCGGTAGTTCGTTAAACACTGTACGGCAAGGTCTAAACGGTCGTCGGTGGTAGCAGAATATGAACTGCTTGTGCATCGCCTACGCTTCTCAGCCTCGGCTTAGCTCCCGACTCACCCTGAGACGATTGACGTTGCTCAGGAAACCTTAGACTTCCGGCGTGCGGGGTTTTCACCCGCATTTCTCGCTACTTATACCTGCATTCGCACTTGTGGATCGTCCACACGTCCTCACGGTCGTGCTTCAGTCTACGCCACAACGCTCCCCTACCGATTATTTTAGTAATCCCAAAGCTTCGGTTCGATGCTTGAGCCCCGTTGGATTTTCGGCGCCCCATCACTCGACTAGTGAGCTATTACGCACTCTTTCAAGGGTGGCTGCTTCTAAGCCAACCTCCTAGTTGTCTGAGCGACAAGACCTCCTTTACCACTGAGCATCGATTAGGGACCTTAGCTGTTGATCTGGGCTGTTTCCCTTTTGACCATGGAGCTTATCCCCCACAGTCTGACTGCTACGCAGTTCGCCGCGGTATTCGGAGTTTGATTGGGTTCGGTAGTCCGGTAAGACCCCTAGCCCTGTCAGTGCTCTACCCCCGCGGGTTAACGCGCAACGCTAGTCCTAAAACTATTTCGGGGAGAACCAGCTATCTCCGAGTTCGATTGGCTTTTCACCCCTATCCACAACTCATCCAATGTTTTTTCAACAACAACAGGTTCGGGCCTCCACGTGAGGTTAATCACGCTTCACCCTGGCCATGGATAGATCACTCGGTTTCGGGTCTACTGCAACGGACGAACGCCCTATTCAGACTCGCTTTCGCTACGGCTCCGGCTCAACACCTTAACCAAGCCCGTTACAAGTAACTCGCAGGTTCATTCTTCAATAGGCACGCGATCAGCCTTGTTTGCACATTGGCCTTTCACGGTTTGTAGGCACGCGGTTTCATGTTCTCTTTCACTCCCCTCCGGGGGTTCTTTTCACCTTTCCCTCACGGTACTAGTACGCTATCGGTTTCCACAGAATATTTAGCCTTGGAAGATGGTCCTCCCAGTTTCAAACGGGGTTTCCCGTGCCCCGCCCTACTCACGAACAGCTCCGCGAGATCGAACGCTTTTGCCTACGGGACTTTCACCCTCTGTGGTGCGGCTTTCCAGCCGGCTTCTGCTAACGCTCGATTTTTTGACTCGCGCTTGGAGATTCGGCTCCGAGGCGGCTGTCGTACAACCCCGCTCATGCAACGCCCGAACGCTTGCACATGAACGGTTTAGGCTCTTCCCTGTTCGCTCGCCACTACTAGGGGAATCTCGGTTGATGTCTTTTCCTCCGGCTACTTAGATGTTTCAGTTCACCGGGTGCGCTCACTCACGACTATTGAATTCATCGCGGTGTCCATGCCCATGACGGCATGGGGGTTGCCCCATTCGGATATCGCCGGATCATCGCTTCTTAGCAGCTCGCCGACGCTTTTCGCAGCTTGGCGCGTCCTTCATCGCCTGTGGAACCAAGGTATCCACCTGCATGCCCTTATTTATTTTTAACTAACGCAAAATTGCACCACTAGATCTCTCTAGTGGCCGCTTTTATGTGTCTTTGTGACACATGAAAGTTCTTCTCTATACAGTTTTCAAGGATCTCGCCATCGCCTGTCTTGTTGCTCGCCGCCTCATGTACGACAGTACACCGCGGCGGCTCGCGCCGCGCAGGCCGCTGCGCTCGATGGCGATCTACTTAAAAACGCCATATGAGTGCGAACGTTTGTGGCTCTCGGGAAGTTCGTTCCCTCAAGACTGAACAGTGCAGACAAACACCATGCCTTGACGCCTCCGGCCTTACGATCGAGTTGATCGATAGACTCCTCGGCGTGGCGGCAATCGTCTGTGGTCGACTTAGTTGTGTACGTTATCGCAATCGTGCCGAGCACGATCCGATAACATGTACTCCTTAGAAAGGAGGTGATCCAGCCGCACCTTCCGATACGGCTACCTTGTTACGACTTCGTCCCCCTTACCTAGCATACCTTAGACGCCTTGCTCCTTGCGGTTGCACGGGCGGCTTCGGGTACACTAAACTCAGGTGACGTGACGGGCGGTGTGTACAAGGCCCGGGAACGTATTCACCGCAGCGTAGCTGATCTACGGTTACTAGCGATTCCGACTTCATGAAGGCGAGTTGCAGCCTTCAATCCGAACTGAGAGAGGGTTTGTGAGATTAGCTTGCCCTCGCGGGTTCGCGACTCGTTGTCCCTCCCATTGTAGCACGTGTGTAGCCCGGGACGTAAGGGCCATGCTGACTTGACATCATCCCCACCTTCCTCCGGCTTGTCACCGGCGGTCCCGCGTGAGAGATCTTGCGACCAACACACGGCAAGGGTTGCGCTCGTTGCGGGACTTAACCCAACACCTCACGGCACGAGCTGACGACAGCCATGCAGCACCTGTCTCTGCGTCCGGTTACCCGAAAACCTAGTCTCCTAGGATGTCGCAGGATGTCAAGCCCCGGTAAGGTTCTTCGCGTTGCGTCGAATTAAACCACATGCTCCACCGCTTGTGCGGGCCCCCGTCAATTCCTTTGAGTTTTAACCTTGCGGCCGTACTCCCCAGGCGGGACACTTATTGTGTTAACTGCGGCACAGATGGAGTCGATACCACCTACACCTAGTGTCCATCGTTTACGGCTAGGACTACCGGGGTATCTAATCCCGTTTGCTCCCCTAGCTTTCGCTCCTCAGTGTCAGGTTAGCCCCAGATGATCGCCTTCGCCACTGGTGTTCCTCCCGATATCTACGCATTTCACCGCTACACCGGGAATTCCATCATCCTCTGACTACCTCAAGATCAACAGTTTCCACACGGATTCCCGAGTTGAGCCCGGGTCTTTGCTTGCAGACTTGTTGATCCACCTACGAGCGCTTTACGCCCAATAATTCCGGACAACGCTTGCCCCCTACGTCTTACCGCGGCTGCTGGCACGTAGTTAGCCGGGGCTTCCTCCAAGGGTACCGTCAATATCGTCCCCTTCGACAGTGGTTTACGACCCGAAGGCCTTCTTCCCACACGCGGCGTCGCTCCGTCAGGCTTTCGCCCATTGCGGAAAATTCCTCACTGCTGCCTCCCGTAGGAGTCTGGACCGTGTCTCAGTTCCAGTGTGGCTGGTCGCTCTCTCAAGCCAGCTACCCATCGGAGTCTTGGTAGGCCGTTACCCCACCAACTAACTAATGGGACGCAGTCCCCTCTCCGTGCGGATTGCTCCTTTCATCGCCTAGGGATGCCCCAAAGCGATCGTATGCGGTATTAGCTAACCTTTCGGCTAGTTATCCCCCACACAGAGGTAGGTTGACCACGTGTTACTCACCCGTCTGCCACTGGGTATTGCTACCCCGTTCGACTTGCATGTGTTAGGCACGCCGCCAGCGTTAGTCCTGAGCCAGGATCAAACTCTCCATAATAAAACTATGGAGCCTTTGATAGTGGCCCTCAAACTCTATGATTGATAAGAAATCTCGCGACCGGAAAGACGTTGCCAACGGCACCGGCTTCCAGAGGTCGGAGACCCACAGACTTATGCGCTTGCTGCACTGTTCAGTTTTCAAGGAACGAACGAAAGCCGGACGCCCCGTAAGCGAAGTCGACCGACCGCGCCGGGCGCCGAACGCCTTTCAACGCTACGGGCCTGCCCGAGCGACTTCGCCGCTCAGGGCACGACGGCTATCATATCGCCGCCCATTGGGACTGTCAAGAAAGACTTAGCGAGGGAACCATGCTCTTCGATCACGTCGACCTGAGGGTCAGCGATTTCTCAAAAGTACGCGACCTCTACGACGCATTGCTGCCGGCAATGGGTTTCAGCCGGCTAGAAGAAGACGCCGACACCATTTGCTACTACCGGCCCGACCCCGACCGCTCCGCTCCCTTCCTTGGACTCGTCCTCGATTCTCACCACCGCCCGAACGGGACGCGCCTGGCCTTACGTGCGGCCAGCCGAGATGAGGTCGACCGCCTTGCCGAAACCGCCCGCTCGGCCGGCGCAACGGCATTCGAACCCCCCCACGTCTGCGAAGAATACACGCCCTTCTACTATGCGGCGTTCTTCGAAGACGCCGAGGGCAACAGACTCGAAATCTGCTACCGCTGCGCGCCCTAAGGCGCACACTTAGGTGGTCGCCCGGCGCTGACGGCCTACGCGGTCACTTTTCTTTTCACTTCGTCGAGCTCGCTTCGAGCCACTAAGCCTCAATTGGTGTCGGGCGGCCGTAAATCGAGTGGCTGATGAAGGAAGTAGTCTTTGCCAAGCTCAGTGGGGATCGCTTCGAATTTGCGAGGTGACTGGTTGAAATTGAAGCAGTCCTCTGCCAGCGAGTTAGCCCGCTTGTCGCTGGCCGAAAGGCGCGGCAGGCCGAAAATATCCTCGGTGAACCTCAAGATGCTGCCGTGCTCGTAATGAACGTGTGAAACATAGCCTTTCTTTGCGTACGGCGAGACGACTAGCAGCGGAAGCCGCATCCCCAATCCGTCATAGTCAACATATGCGGGGGGCTCGGGATCAAAGAAGCCGCCGGGATCGTCCCAGAAGATGAAGATCGCAGTGCTGTCCCAGTACTTCGATTCGCCGATCGCATTGACGAGGGAGGCTACCCACATGGGGCCCGTATTCGAGTGGCTCCCCAGGTGGTCGGAGTTGGCCGCCGTCGGTGTGACCCAGGTGATCTGGCGCAATTTCCCGTCGGACACGTCAGTGAGGAACTGCGATGGCGGCGAGATGTAGTCTTTACTGAAGTCGGATCCGTAGTAGACGTGCTTATTGGCCTGGTATCCGTTCCACCCGGCGCCGCCGTTACGCTTGCCGATAGCTACCGAGTACGAAGCCCACGTCACGGCGGCGTTGTCCGCTTCTTGACCGAGCGACGTGTCGGTGAAGCATGGTACTTCTTTGCCGTCGGGGGCCCGTTTTGGACCGAGGATGCCGACGGTGTTGCCGGGCGGCCCCTCACAACCCCAATATGTGGTGCTCGGCCAGTTATACGCCCGCATCGCTTGCGCGGCGACGATGTATTGATGCGAGACGAAGCTGCTCTCATCTAGGTTCGACGCGTACATCTGGTCCGCCAAGACGTACTGCTTGGCTATATCCCAGTAGGGCTTGGTTTCGCTTTGCGGCACGTAGGAATACGGGGGGTACTTACTTGGACAGCCGCCGCTGCACGTCCAGGGCACTTTGTCGAAGCCGTTCATCCGACAATTGGTGCCTGGAATGCTGCCAGTACCGTTGCACTGCGCGATGAAATATCTCAGACTGTAGCCGAGAGTGAGCTTTGCCTCCAGCGGGACCGGCGCAAGCGCAATCTTTTCACCGGTGCTGATGTAGCCGTAGTTTTGCGACGTCGCTCCGGGGTACCCCATGAAGAGATCGTTGAAGCTGCGGTTTTCTTGAATGATGATCACGACGTGCTGAATTTTGGAACTGTCGCTGCGGCGATGGGCGAACGTCCCCTGCGCACCCTCCACGTTGACGGACTCCCCGCTCAACGACGAAGAGCCGAGGCTGCCGTTGCAGGCCGTGAGTGCGACCATGCCCGCCACGAATGCAAGACCAAGGGCGACGCGATGAGCGCTAACCATGCATGGGCCTCCGTATTAATGGCAAGGTGACAAGCGCGCTGAAGTTCCCCGTAGGAGACGAACGGTCGTTCGGCGGCGCAAGCGTCAAAGACTCCTTGCCGAGCCACCCGCCCAGGTAGCCGGAAAAGCAAGCGCACGCTTTAGCGAGCGCGAATCCGTCCGCTCCGAAACATCGCACGATGAGCGATGTTAGAGCTTTCGCGAAATCGATTTTGCCTGCATGAAGAGCAAGAGATAGTCCCGACCCCCGGCCTTGCTGTCCGTACCCGACATGTTGAAGCCCCCGAAAGGATGGACGCCGACCATCGCGCCGGTGCTCTTGCGATTGAAATAGAGGTTACCGACGAAGAACTCGTCACGCGCGCGTTCGATTTTCTTTTCGTCTGACGTGTAGAGCGAACCGGTCAAACCGAACTCGGTGTTGTTGGCAATCGCCAGAGCATCGTCAAAGTCTTTGGCTTTGATCACGGCGAGCACGGGCCCGAAGATCTCTTCTTGCGCGATGGTGGCGTTGGGTTCGACGTCGGCGATAACCGTCGGCTCTAAAAAATATCCTCGATCGCCAATGCGATTGCCGCCCGTCAGCAAACGGCCCTGAGCTTGGCCCCGCTCGATATATCGCATGATGGACTTGAGCGCTCCCTCGTTGATCACCGGACCCATGAAGTTCGCCGGATCGCGCGGGTCGCCGACGCTGATCGTGCCGATGCGCCTACGCAGTTTGTCGAGGAACGCGTCGTATACTTCTTCTTCGACGATCGCACGCGAACACGCCGAGCATTTCTGGCCTTGGAAGCCGAACGCCGACACGGTAACGCCTTCGACGGCTTCGTCGAGGTTTGCGTCCGACGCAACGACGATCGAATCCTTGCCGCCCATCTCCGCGACGACGCGCTTGATCCATTTCTGACCGGCCTGCGGGGTAGCGGCAAGCTCGTTGATGCGCAGGCCAACTTCTTTCGAGCCCGTGAAAGAAACGAACCGAATCTCGGGATGCGTTACGATGACGTCGCCGATCTCGCTGCCGGAACCCGGAATGAAGTTAACCACGCCGGGCGGAACTCCGACTTCCTGCAGGAGATCGACGAACCAGGCGGCGATCACCGCCGCGTCGCTCGACGGCTTGAGCACGATGGCGTTACCGCAGACGATGGCGGCCGACGTCATCCCGATCATGATGGCCCCGGCAAAGTTCCACGGAGGGATTACCGCGCCCACGCCGAGAGGAATGTAAACCAGCTCGTTTCTTTCGCCCTCGAGCGGGACGACGGGTTGCGGCTGCGCGTAGCGAAGCGCCTCGCGCGCGTAAAACTCGAGAAAATCGATCGACTCAGCGATATCGCCATCGGCCTCGGTCCAGCTCTTCCCGACCTCGTACACCAAGAGCGCGTCATAGTGCAAGCGCCGTACGCGCAGCAACTCCGCCGCTTTAAAGAGGTATGCGGCGCGCTGTGAAAGCGTGAGATGACGCCATGAATCAAACGCACGAGCGGCCGCCTCGATCGCCTCGACGGCCTGTTCCTTGGACGCGGCGCTCGTGACGCCGACTAGCTCTTCGGGGTTGGCCGGATTGAGCGACCGAATCTTCTTTTCCGTTTCGATCTTGCGGCCGCCGATCACGAGCGGATAATGCTTTCCGAGTTCTCGCTTGGTCGCCTCGAGCGCCGCCGTCATTGCCGCGGCGTCCGCCGGCTCGCTGAAATTCTTCACCCGTTCGTTCTGAAACGCGCCGACCTCGAGTGCGGGCTTCGTGGCTGTCGTCGTCATGGAGATATAGTACCAGGCGCCTTCGCGTGAGCCTTGTCGTCATGCAACGCGGGGGCTCGCTTGCTGTAAGGCGAAACGGTACGCATGACGCAGTTGCGAGCCGTAGCCATCGCTGCTTTCTTCCTTGGTATCGGTATGGCGGGCGAACCACTGACGCCGCTACGCGCTCTCTTGGCCGGCGGTCTCATGCTCCTCATCGTGACGCCTCTCGAAGAAAGATCGTCACCCCTTGTGATTTTCCTCGTGGCAACCGTTGGCGTACTGCTGACCTGTTATTTGCAGCGCAGCGACATTTACGATCCCGAGCGAACGGCGGTTGTGGCCATTGGCTTGGGCGGCTTGGCGGCTTCTTCTTTTGGAAGGCGCACTGCCCCGGCTGCAACTGCCGTGCTTGGCACGCTCATCGGAGTGGGGCTGTTCTTTCTGTCGCCGGAATAGCGTGGTTACCAGGCTCCGATCGGATTGCGCGCGCCGCCCCGCAACGCCCCAATCAATGCCCTTGGATCTTCCGCCCGCATCAGCACTTCGCCGACGAGAAAGCCGTGCGCCCCTGAGGCGCGTAGGCGTGCAACGTCCGATGCGTCGCGCATTCCGCTCTCGCTAATAGCGAAGATTCCCGCCGGAACCTTTGGTAGGAGATGCTCGCTCACGGCAAGGTCTGTTTCAAGCGTCCTTAAATTGCGGTTGTTGATCCCAACGAGCCGCGCTCCCGCCTCAATCGCTCGTTGCAGCTCGCTTTCGTCGTGCGCCTCCGCGAGCACATCGAGCGCGTACGATGCGGCCTCGTCCATCGTCTCGCGAAGAGCGGCATCGTCCAGCCCTCCAACGATCAACAGCACGCAGTCCGCGCCGTATGCGGCCGACTGCGCGACCTGATAGCGGGTCCACATAAAATCTTTGCGGAGCAGCGGACGAAAAGTTACCGCGCGCACGTCGTCGAGATAAGAGAGCTCGCCGAGGAAGTGATCGCGCTCGGTAACGACGCTGATGGCGTCGCAACCGGCGGCGTCGTAGGCGCGCGCAGTCGCGACCGGATCGAAACTGCGCGCGATCAACCCGCCCGACGGTGACGCGCGCTTAATTTCGGCCACGATCGCTCCGCCGGTGGCCTTTTGAAGCGCCGTTAGGAAGCCTCGGCGCTCGCGAGTCCGCGCGACCGCCCGCGCGCGCACAACTTCGTACGGCTCGAGCGCTTGCTCCCGCTCGAGCGAGGCGGCCTTGGCGGCGAAGATCTTCTGCAGCGTATCCGTGACGTTAGGTTGGGCTCGACGTGGGCGAGGACGATGGGCTCACCGAGGGCGAGATCGAAGGCGTCGGCGTGGGAATAGGCGCCGGGCCAACCTGTACCGTCGAACCGACCGCGTAGCCTCGTATCGTAACGTTTTTTCCGGCGATCCCCGAGGCGAAGGTTATCATTCGCTTGTACCGGCCGTTTCTGTTTGCGCGCTGCTGATTTGGGTTCCACGTATCGTCGAGCGCGCTGACGGTTTCGTTGCGGCGCGTCAGCAGGATCTCCGTGCTGCGAGCCCCGATGAAAACGTTTCCGCCACCAGACTGCGCGGCACCGCCGCCGAAGTCGACCGCCCCTGGGACGAGCACCGGTATAATCGGTCTAATTGCGTCCGCGTAGGCATACTCGCCTTGTTCAAAGGCTTCGTTCGCAGCGGTGACGTTGACGCTGCCGTCGGTAACGAGGTCGGCGACTTTCGCCCCGATCGTGCTATCACCCATCGAGCGACTCAACATGACCGACGGCGTCGTGTTGTACGGCGAAGCCGTCGCGACCGGTACTGACAGTGCACCGATCCCGAAGTCGTTGCCGTGGATCTGGCATGAAGTGCACGTAAACGAACCGCCCGGGACGAGCACGCCGCTTACGTTGCGAAGCGGCGACACGATGCCGGCGCCGAAGCTCGACTCCGATCCGGTGAGGGTAGCGAGATCGTCGAGCGATGCATAGGCCGCTCGGGAACTGGGGAGCGAAATCTTCGAGGCGCCCACGTAGATGTCGCTCACGCTCGCTGTTGCCGGCATCGCAAACTCAAGCGTCGTGTACGCCGTGTGTGACGGAGCGTGAACGAGAGCTTCGAAGATCTTGTCTTCGCCGAGACCATCGATGAAGGAGCCGCTCTTCGGCCCGAAGCCGAAGTTCATGCCGGCAATCGTGACGTTGGTAGGGATAACGATAGGAAACTTCTCACCGTTAGCGGCGTCGTAGACGCCACCTGCCAACGTGATCGTTACGCCCGACGAAGACAACGATTTCGCCGACGTGAGCACGGCGACGGCCTTGGTGAGCGTTTTGTACGGCTTGGTCATGCTTCCATTCCCGGTCGTGTCGCTTCCGGTGCTGGGGTTTACGTAAATCGACGAGAGCGGCGCAACGGTCGGCGTCACAGGACCGGGTTGCCCCCAGCGAGTGCACGCCGTGCCGCTAAAGACGCCGGCCACGGCTAATGCAACGACCACCGTGAAAAATAGGCGCGCAAACCACCGGCTCTGCATTGAATTCTCCCTTTGCCGGAGCGCTGCTCGTAACCTCGGGGAGTCGAACTCCGCATTCCTGAAGAGATGAAACGATGGTTAGGAAGCCCGTGAGGTCCATCATCGGCGCAATCGACGCGGCCGCGGCACGGTGGAGCGATGCTCGTTTCGCGCCGCGTATGCGCGCCAGAGATGCCGTCAGCGCGCGAACCGGATACTCGCCTCCGATGGTCGAGTATGCGTTCGACCGTCTCTTCGGGGCGCTGCGGCGCGAGTCGGTAGAAGCCGTGATTGCCGACGAGCTCGGCTGCATCGACGTGCTCGATGGTTTCGCCGAGCGCGCCGGCCGTCCGGCGGCGCAGGCTCTTCCGCTCGGCCGTGTGTGCGTCGTTTCGAGCCGGACAACCATTGGAGTCGCTCTCCCGGCAGCACTCTTCGCGCTCTGCTCGAAATGCGACGTGCTCGTCAAGGATCGCGAGGATCATCTCGCCGCAGCTTTCTTCGACACGTTGGCGGGCGAGCTTGAGGAGCTTCGCGATTCCGCCACGGCGCAGGCCTGGAACGGCGACGATGACGCCGTCGAGCTGAGCGGCTTCGACCTCGTCGTTGCGTTCGGCAGCGATGCTACTTTGGCTGGACTCGCGGCGAAGTTGCGCCCTGCCACGCGGTTCATCCCATTCGGTTCGAGAGCGAGCGCCGGATATGTAACGCGCGAAGCATTGAGCGGCGCACATCACGAAGCAGAAGCAATCGCGCGCGGTGCGGCACGTGACCTTGTACTCTACGAAAGCGAAGGATGTTGCTCGCTTCACGTGCTCTTCGTTGAAAGTGACGGTGCGGTCACGGTGCAACGTTTTGCAGCGATGCTCGTCGACGCGCTAGACGCCGCTGCGGTGAAGTTTCCGCCCCAGGCGCCGGACGCGGCCACAGTGGCCCGTCTCGCAGTCGCGCGCGACATGGCAACGTTTCGGGCGGGCGCCGGACGCGTTTACTCCAGTCCGCGCGCCGGTTACCTCGCGATCGTCGATCCGCCTTTCGAAGAGCCCCCGCTCTTTCTCCCTCGCGCGATCGGCATTAGAAGCGTCGAGAATTCTTCCCAAGCTGCGCAGTACTTCGAACATCATGGCATTGCGCTCGAGGCGCTCGCGGTCGCCGGCGTGCGCCAAGATCTGCTCGACCTTGCGGCACGCGCCAAAGCAGCGCGAATCGCTCGCTTTGGTACCTTGCAGGCGCCGCCCTTGGGCATCTTTCACGGAGGCCGGCCACGCATCGCCGACTTCGTGCGCTGGCTGGGCAACGAAGCGTGAGCATACCCGGTCCGCGCAGCACGGCGCTCGCACGCGATCTGCGTGCGTACGAGCAGCGTAACGTTACGTTCGTCAGCGAAGATTTTCCAATATTTTGGGAGTCGGCGCAGGATGCGACGGTGACCGACGTGGACGGGAACAGCTACATCGATTGCACGGCCGCTTTCGGCGTCGCCAACGCCGGTCATTCTAACCCGCACGTGATCAACTCGATCGTGAAGCAATCCAAACGACTCGTGCACGGCATGGGTGACGTGCATCCTACATCGATCCGAGTGAGGCTTTTCGAGCGCCTATCACAGATCTTGCCGCGCGGTCTGACGACGACGTTCTTGGCGACGACTGGTTCGGAAGCGATCGAGGCAGCACTCAAGAGCGCACTGCTGTCAACCGGAAAGTCGCGTTTTGCCGCCTATTGTGGCGCCTATCACGGACTTTCGTTCGGCGCCCTTTCCGTTGGCGGCATCGAACGCTTCCGAGCGCCGTTTGAGTCGGCGCTTGGCCCGGAACCACTCTTGCTCGAATATCCTCGCTCCGACGGTCTACCGCGCGTGCAGGAGGCTATATCGCGCGCGCGGGACGCACTGCGCGCTCGCCGCGACATCGGCGCGCTCGTGATCGAGCCGATTCAAGGACGGGGCGGGTGCATCGTGCCTCCGCGCGGATACCTGGTCGGACTCCGGGCCCTTTGCGACGAGCTGGGCATCGTGATGATCGTCGACGAAATCTTCACCGGCTTTGGACGGACGGGAGCGTGGTTTGCCGTGGACCGGCATCAAATCGTTCCGGACATCCTGTGCATCGGCAAGGCAATGGGCTCCGGCATTCCGATCAGTGCTGCGATCGGTCGATCAGAGGTAATGGATGCGTGGCCGCCTTCCTCGGGCGAAGCGCTCCACACTTCTACCTACCTTGGAAATCCGCTCGGCTGCGCCGCCGCACTAGCGACGATCGACGAACTCGAGCGTTTGCAGCTTCCCGCTCGCGCCGCGGAGCTTGGCGCACGATTTGGCCCCCGCCTCGAGGCGCTGCGCTCGAGCGCCGGCGTCGTCGACGTACGCGGCTGCGGTTTGATGTGGGGCGTCGAGCTTGGGGATGCTGCCGCCGCATTCGCCGTCGTTAAAGGGGCGCTGAAACGAGGCGTGATCGTTTCTCAATCCGGCCACAGTGGCGAGACGATCGCGATTACGCCGCCTCTGACCATTGGCGAAAATGCGCTCGATCGCGCGATCCACATACTCGAGCTCACCCTCAGAGAAACCGCATACCGATGAAAGTCTATCGCATTGGAATCGCCGGTGCGGGTTTCGGCGCGACGGCTCACCTGCCCGCGCTCGTCAACCATCCGCGCTTCGAGGTCGTCGCGATCGCCTCGCCGTCAAGCGCCCCGGACGTTGCGCGCCGCTCCAACATCCCGCACGCTTATCGTGACTGCGCGGAGATGCTCGCCGGCTGCGAGCTCGACGCCGTCACCGTCGCATCGCCGCCGTTTAAGCATCATGAGGACGTTAAGGCGGCGCTTGCCGCCGGCAAGCACGTGCTCGCGGAAAAGCCATTCGCGCTCAACACGGAGGCGGCGCAAGAAATGGCTGGATGCAGAAAAGGCGGCAGGCACGGCTTGCGGGGTCTCGCACGAATTCCGATTCGTGCCCGAGGTGGCGGCGCTCAAAGAGCTCGTCGTCAACAATCACCTTGGGCCGCTTCGTAACATCGAGATCACATTGTTGCGCTCAACGTTGAGGCGGCGCGAGCGCACGCGGTCGCGGGGATGGTGGTTTAAGCGTGAAAGCGGCGGCGGACTCGCGGGCGCGATGCTCTCGCATCTGATCGATCAAGCGAGTTGGCTTGCCGGAGACGCCGCGGTGCGCACCGTTGGCTTGCGCAGGACTGCGAATCCGGAGCGCACAGACGGTCGCGGTTCCTTTCACTCTAGCGTCGACGATGGCGCGTTCGCTCTCATCGAGTACGGCGACGGCTTAACGGCAAGGCTTTGCGCGGACGCGACGACCGCCGTCGAATCGTACACCTGCGCCGTTCACGGTGAGGAGCGCAGCGCGGTCGCAAGCGGGCCGGACCTCGCCGATCTCACACTCTACGCGGTCGATCGCGAGCAGACCGATCAACTTGAATGCAAGCCTTCACCGTATCGCGATTTGGCGCGAATCAACGACAACGTTCCGCTTCTCATGGAGCTCTACGACGAGTTTGTTAAAAAGATCGAGGGCGCGCCCAATTCGCTGCCTACCTTTGAGGAAGCGTTGGGCACCCAAGAAGCCCTGGCCGTCATCGGTTACGAACTTTGATTCGCTTGAGGGCCCACGAGATGTTGCCAGAGAATTCCCAGCGCGATCGTCGTCGCGCGCGCGGCAATCGCCTCACGCTCGCCGGCTAGTTGAAAACGTCGAGCGAATGCAGCGCCTCGCGCATCATCGAGTCCAATCCAGAGCAACCCCACCGGCTTGGACGGCGTGCCGCCGCTGGGTCCAGCGATGCCCGTCGTCGACAGCGCGACGTCGGCACCGAGAAGCGTCCGAGCTCCGCGCGCCATCTCGCGCGCGACTTCTTCGCTGACCGCACCCACCCGATCGAGCAACTCGGCGCCTACGCCGAGCTGAGCGATCTTAACCGAGTCCCGGTATGCAACGACCGCGCCGGCGAAATTCTGCGACGACCCAGGCACGCTCGTCAACGCGGCGGCGAGCCTGCCTCCCGTGCATGATTCGGCAACTGCCAGCATTCGACGCTGCGAACGAAGCAACGCATGAATCGCGCTTGCGGGCGTGTCGGAGTCTCGACCGAAGACATACCCTTCCAAGCGCCGCTCGATCTGGGCTTGCAGCGGAGCGATCGCAGCCTCCGCCGCGTCGGCGGAGGCCGATTTGACGGTGAGCTTCACGTCGGCGCGGAAATCGTGCGCGAGCACGGCGATCTTCGGATTTTCGCAGCTGCGAAACAGATCGCCGATACGATGGTCGATCTCCGACTCGCCGATGCCGATCGTATGGAGCACGCGCGTATAAATTGCTTCGCCGGTGCCTAGCCGTTCGTGGAGAAATGGCAGGACCTGCGCGTCGAGCATCGGCCGCATCTCACGTGGCACGCCGGGCATGCATGCCACGAACTTACCGTCCGAAGCGAAAGCCATGAACCCCGGCGCCGTACCATTCGGATTTTCAAGCGGGCGGCTGCCGCGGGGAAGCTCGGCTTGTTTTCGATTGTTCGGACGCATCTGGCGACCAAACGCGGCAAAGACTCCTTCCATATGCCGCAGCGCGGGCTCGTAAAGCTCCGTCTCCAAATCGAGCGCTAGACAGACTGCCTCCTTCGTAAGATCGTCAACCGTCGGGCCGAGGCCGCCGGTCGTAACCAAACCGTCGGCACGTCCGAGCGCGTCGCGAATCGCCGCTGCAATCCGCTCGCGGTTATCGCCGACGGCGTGCGTCGCACGAACGTCGATGCCGTTTTCCGCCAGCCGTTGCGCGATGAACGCCGTGTTCGTGTCGACGAGCTGACCGAGCAGCAGCTCCGTGCCAACCGCAATGAGCTCAACGCCCGGCATCGGGGTCCTCAAACCATTGCGGATACGAAAAGCGCACGTCGGCTCGGAAGCCTCGCGCGGCCTCGATCATGGCCTCGCGCCGAACGTTTGAGCTTTCAGGCGCCGGATGAGCGGCTCGAATCCGTTCTCTGCCCACGGCCAACCGCTCGACGAAGCGCGCAAACCGATCATCCATGGCTTTCTGCAGGCCGTTCTTCAACGCTTTGGCGACGCGTGGTGCGAGCCCGGCGGTCGAGATTGCGACGCGCACCGGGCCGGCTTTCGCAATCGCCGCCATTGCGACGAAGCCATACCGCGGCTGATCGATGCAGCAGAGCAGAAAGCGATGACGGTCGGCAAGCGCGCGCAGGCGGGCGGAGAGCGCGGCGTCCTGCGGGGTTGAGATGACGAAGAATGCGTCGGCCAAGTCCTCGTCGCGTAACGCCTCCACATCGTGCACGCGTCGCACGTCGGCTCCCGCTTCGCTCAGCGCCGCCGCCTTTTCAATCGCTTCGCGGTCGTCCGCCGACCCGATGACGACGCAACAGCGGCCTTCCAGATTGAGCGCTACGGGAAAAAACGGGCGGCGCATGTCAATAGTCCACCGGGCGAAGGTAAAATTCGTTGATTGCAGTGTCCGTGAGCATTGCAGTCGTGGGCAGGTGGCGCTTCCAGTGCGTTGCGTCGACGCGTCGCCGGACGAGCGTGACTTCGTCAGGGGAGAACCCATGTTCTACGAGCTGGGCGTCGGAGTACCCGAGCAAGAGCCGCGCGAGAATTGCATCGGCGCGGGCATACGTAATTCCAAGGTCCGCTTCGTCGGTTTGACCAGCTTGAAGATCCGCGGTCGGCGCCTTGTCGATCAAACGCTGTGGAACGCCGAGATATCGAGCAAGTTCCCAAACTTGGCTTTTGAAAAGGTCCCCAATGGGATTTACCGGCGGAGTGTCGTCGGCGTGCCATGTAAAGTACCCGAGCAGACGCTCCGTCTTGTTCCCGGTGCCGATCGGCAACGCGTCGAGCTTGGCGGATTGATCGAAGAGCACGACCATGCGCACGCGCGCCATGACGTTGCCGCGCCGGCGTGCATCTGCATTGGGCTCCAACTGCAGGTACCCATCGACGGCCGCACTGATGTCGATGGTCCGGCAAGGCAGATTCAGTGCGTCGACGACGAGTTGCGCGTCGCTCAGGCTCGAGGCATGCGACGTCTTGTAGGGCATACGAATCGCGTGAACGTTGTGAGCGCCGAGAGCGCGCGCGCAAAGAAATGCGGTGACCGCAGAATCGACGCCTCCCGAAAGGCCGATCACGGCTCGCGGAATGCCGCGGCGGCTCACGAGCTCGTCTCGCAGAAATTCCACGAGCCACTGCGTCGTAACGATCGGATTGAGGGCAGGCGGCGCCGGAGCAGTCTGCGGGCGCTCAAAGATCGGCAGCGTCATATCGTCGTCGCGGCAAGGGCAGCTCGTCGTCGAGCAGCAGATCGGGAAGGGCGGCCTCCAAGTCTCCGAGGAGCGGCAGCGTCGCACGAGCGAGGTCGATCTCGCGCAAATCGAGGTCCGCTCGAACGATGCATGCCTGTGTCGGCGGCGCTTGCACGAGGATCCGTCCGCGCGGATCGACCACGCACGAGGACCCGGTCATGCCTTTGCCACCCTCAAACCCAGTTAACCCCGCATAGATGACGTAGACGCCGTGCTCGAGCGCGATCATTCGTAAAATCTCACGCCACTGCACGACGCTCTCGAGCTCGCCGTCCCCTTCGATCCCGCGCCCCGGTGAGGCGCTGGGAACGATGAGGATGCGGGCGCCCTTAACCGCCGCAACGGTGGAAGCGATCGCGTGACATGCGTCTTCGCAGATCAACAACGCCATGTCGCCGAAGCTTGTCCGGAAGACGCCCAACTTGTGACCGCGCGAGAGAAAGCGTTCCTCGTCGAAGACGCCGTACGTCGGTAAAAACAGCTTGCGATGGATGTGTACGATCCGTTCGGTTTCCGGCTCGACCTGCAACGTAGATCGCGCTGTTGTAATACGTTCCGTGGTCGTTCTCGAAGAATCCCGCGGCAACGTCGACTCGCCCACCGCATGCCTGCCGCCACGTGCGCGCAAGATCGCTCGCAAAGCTCGAAGCCGAGAGCGCCAGATCGTAGACGGCACCTTCGAGAAAGTAGCCGGTCAACGCAGCTTCCGGCAGCACGACCAAATCGGGCGCGTCGCCCGAGAGCTGGGCGAACGCCTCGCCCGCTGCGGAGAGGTTGCGCTGGTACTGCCCCTTCGCCGGCTTGGTCTGCAGCAATGCGACGCGCAGATGCGCTGGAACGTCACTCACTGGCCACGCTCGTTGCCATTTCCACCTGCTCGTCGCCTGGAATCTTCCGGCCGAGCTGCGCCGCACAGGATTCAGCGGGATAGGTCCAGATCTCTGCGAGCGTCGGATGAAGGTGCGGAATGCGCATAAACTGATCGACCGTCGACGAAAAGTTCATCGCGACGATCACCTCGTGGATGATCTCTGAAGCCTGCGCGCCGAGGACCGAGGCGCCGACGATGCGTCCGGTCTTGCGATCGGCCATCATCTTAACGAAGCCCTTCGTCTTACCCAAGCACTGCGCTTTGCCGTGCTCGGCGAAATCGTAACGGCCGCAGACGTAGGCAGATCCTTTGCGCCGGAGCTCCTTCTCACTGAGGCCGACGCCTGCAAACTGCGGATCGGTGAAGATCGTGTGCGCGCTCACCAGATGATAGTCGGCCGCTTCATCGGCATGAAGGCACGCGTTACGCGCGGCCACCTCACCTTGATAAATCGCGACGTGCACGAGCATATATTCTCCCGTCACGTCACCTACGGCATACACGTTTGGATTGCTCGTGCGCAACCGCCGGTCAACGGTAATTCCGCCCCCGCGTCCGCACGCCACTCCGGCCTTGTCGAGATCGAGGCCCGCGATATTTGGCGTGCGGCCGAGCGCGTAAAAGATCTCGTCGCCGACGGCCTCCCGCTCCACTCCGCCTTGAAGATAGCGCACGACTTTTTGTTCGTCCAGGCGCTGGGCGCTCAAAAGCGACGCGTGAGTGACGACCTCGATGCCTTCTTCGCGAAAATACCTCGTGAGCGCGTGGCCGATGTCCTCGTCGCCCTGCGTCAACAAATGACTGCTGCGTATGACGATCGTTGTGCGCGCACCCATGCGGGCGAGGAACTGGCCCAGTTCGCAGGCGGTGTAACCGCCGCCGAGCACGACCACCGAATCGGGAATCGCTTCGAACTCGAGCACGGCGTCGCTGTCGACATAGCCGGTTTCCGCAAGACCCGGCAGCGCGCTCGGCGCCACGATGCTTCCCGTGGCGATGACGAACTTCGAGGCATCGAGGAGCACGTCGTCGCCTACGGCGAGACGCGAGGACGAGAGAAAACGCGCGGCTCCGAAATAGAGGGGGAACTCCTGGATTCCTTCGATTCGATAATCTGCGAATCCGCGTACGAGCTCGCGTTTTCGAGCCGCGACGTATGGCATATCGACGGCGAGCGCTCGCGCGTCGATTCCCAACGCCCGTGCTTCCCGCGCATCCTGCAGCGCGTCGCTCGAGGCCAAGAGCGCCTTACTCGGCATGCAGCCGCGTAGGATGCAGAGACCGCCGAGCGGTCCTTCATCGACGAGCGCGACGTCACACCCCACATCGCGAGCGGTGCGCGCGGCGGCATAGCCGGCCGAACCGGCACCGACGACGATCAAGTCGTGACGACGGGGCCGATGGCGCATCGAAAGGAACTCAGCGAAGGTGCGGGCGGGCACCGAGCCGGTGCGTCGACTCGATAAATCGCATCGTTCCGCTTGAATGGACGAGGATCGAATGCGTCCGCGCTTGATTTCCAAAGAAGCGCACGCCGCGAACCAAGTCCCCGTCGGTTATACCGGTAGCGCAGAAGATCACGTCGTTGCTGCGAACGAGATCGTCGAGCTCCAAGATGCGGGTGACGTCTCCTAAGCCCATCTCGACGGCGCGCTCCGTCTCGGTTTGATTGCGCGGTTGAAGCCGCCCCATGAAGTTTCCGCCGAGGCACTTAATCGCGGCGGCCGCCAGAACGCCTTCGGGCGCTCCGCCGGTCCCCATGGCTACGTGAATTCCCGTAGAGTCGATCGCGGTCGCGATGCAGGCATCGACGTCTCCGTCCGAGATCAATCGAATGCGCGCGCCGGCCTCTCGCACTTCGCGGATCAAATCGGCATGGCGAGGGCGGTCGAGAATGATGACGCATACGTCGTTGATCGGCTTTTCCAGTGCGTTGGCTACGGCTTCGAGGTTTTCTCGCACCGGCGCGTCGATGTGCACGTACGGCGCAGCCTTCGCGCCGACTGCGAGCTTTTTCATATAGGTATCCGGAGCGTGCAGCAGGCCGCCGCGCTCGGCAATCGCCATTACCGCGATGGCGTTCGGCAAACCGTTTGCGACCAGGTTCGTGCCTTCGACGGGATCGACCGCGATGTCGACCTCTTTGCCGCCGCTGCCGACCTCCTCGCCGATGTAGAGCATCGGCGCTTCGTCGCGCTCGCCTTCGCCGATGACGATGCGCCCGGCGATCTCCATGTCGCGGAGCGATTCGCGCATCTTTTCTACGGCGGCGCCATCGGCTGCATCGCGCTCGCCTCGACCCATCCAACGCGATGCGGCGAGCGCCGCGCTCTCAGTCACCTTCACGAAGTCGAGCGAATGAACCGGATGGTCAAGCACCGCTCGCATGATCGACCGTGCCATTAGTGGCCCCTAACGCCAGGAATGTGTGGCGCCGCCATGGGCACCACGGGTGCGATTGACTCTACTTTTGTCGCTCATCGCTCCTTGCATCTCATCCCGAACACGGGCAGCGGCGTCATACAGTCTGGCGTTACGGCCCACTAGGCCTGTACAAAGGGAAGCGGCGCATTTCCTGTTAAATTCGTTACGGCGTGTTCGCCGGCACCCGACTCTCACGACCGCTACTTTCACAACGCATTCACTTCCCCGACCTGCTCGTCGGAGGATGGCCGGCATTCGTCGGCGTTGCGCTCGCCGGTCTGTCTCTTGGTTTCTTCGGCTGGTACGCGCTGATCGTTCCCCAACATCACGGCCCGGTCAGTGAGCTCGGCCTTTTGGCGGGCGTCGTTGCCGGCCCGTTTGTCGCGATCACGGGGTGGGCAGGTTACGCGCGATACTTTTCGCGCCGTGCCGGCATTACGCTTCCGCGATCGCTTCAGTACGACGCGCTGACCTGGCTTCCGTTTCTGCTCCTTTGGCTCACCTTTTTCTGTAACGCAATTCACGCATGGCGCTCGCCTCTTCCTCATCGCCGTGACGCTCGCTTGTGTCGGCAAGGTTCTGATCGCGGCGCGATTCAATCAGACTGTGCGCGAGGTTCTCATCGACTTTGCCGCCACGCGCGTCGCGATCATCGTCATCGCCGAGCTTGCGTCCGTGATCATCGGACAGCGCGCCGGAACGCACGTCCAAGAATCGTCGTACGCTCTTCTGGCGGTCTGGGGACGCTGGGACGCCGTCCACTATCTGACATTGCTACCGGGGGGTACCAGGGCACGGACATGGCGTTCTTCCCTCTCTATCCGCTGCTGATACGAATCGTCGGATCGCTCTTGGGCAACCACCTCGTTGCGGGGCTGCTCATTTCCAACGTCTCGTTTTTCTTTGGGCTGCTCTACCTGTACAAGCTGCTCGAGCGCGAATACGATCGCGCCGTGGCGCGCCGCGCGATTTTCTACGCGTCCATTTTTCCAACCGCCATCTTTTTCTCGGCCGTTTATCCCGAATCGCTGTTCTTCGTGCTCACGGTCGCGTCGTTCTATTACATGCGCACGCGGTCGTGGCTTCTTGCGGCGATCCTGGGCTTTTTCGCGGCGCTCACGCGCGTCGAGGGCGTTCTGCTGATCGTTCCGTTTCTCATCGAATGGCTCACGCAGAATCGCCCGATGCCGCAGAGCTCGCTGTATGGTCTTGCATCCGGCCTCCTCATTCCGCTCGGCCTCTCCGTCTATATGGCTTACCTTTGGGTGCTGCGAGCCGATCCACTCTACTTCTCACACGTTCAAATTCACTGGAATCGCCATCTCGCGCTGCCCTGGGTGAGCGTAGCCAACGCCTTCGGCAAAGTCGCTCCACGGAGCCGGAGGACAAGTCGTCGCAAACCAATCGCTCGAGATCGCGTTCACCTTCCTCATGATCGCCGTTTTGCTCGGTGGTTGGCACCGGTTGCGCCCGTCGTATATTGCGTACATGGCGCTCTCGATTCTCGTGCCGATGTCCACCTCGAACCTCATGTCGATGCCGCGGTTCGCGCTCGTCCTCTTTCCCATGTTCGCCATCCTCGCGCGCTGGGGCGACCGGCCCTGGGCCAACAACGTGATACTCGCCTTCTCACTGCCTCTGCTTGGGCTTTTCACGGTCCTTTTCGCCGATTGGTATTGGGTTGCATAATCGGCGCGGCGTCCGGCAATTCGTCAAGTTCGGAATCGTCGGCGCTTCGGGAATGGTGGTGAACTTCATCGTAGCGCATGCTCTAGAGAAGACGACCGCGCTCTCCTGGTTCGCCGATTTTGCGATTGGATTCATGGTCGGCGGCGTCTCGAATTACATCCTCAATCGCATCTGGACGTTCGGCTCTCGACGCAATCCGATCGTCGAAGGCTTGCAGTTTTTGGCCGTCTCGGCGATCGCGCTGCTCGTCGGCAAAATCGTCTTTACAATTGCAGGAAGGGCGGCGTTCCATCATTTCACCACGACGTGGCTGGCGGCAACGCTCTCGGGTGTTTTCGTGAATTTTTTTCTGAACAAATACTGGACGTTTCGCCACCTCAATTGAGCATTTAAAATTGAGGCGTTATTGGCTCTATGCGTTGGCCGCAGTGCTGCTTCTTGCGTTGGGGCTGCGGCTCCACGGCATTCACGATCCCATTCTCGACCATCCGGGCTGGCGGCAAGGCGATACCGCGGCCATTGCGCGAAACTTCGCCCGGCTTCGCTTCGATATCATGTACCCCCAGACGCTCTACAACGGGCCGCCACCCAACTACGTGGAGCTGGAGCTCCAGATCGTGCCCTTCCTAGCCGCGGGGCTGTACAAGATCTTCGGCGTCCACGAAATATTCGGCCGCATCCTCAGCATCGCGTTCAGCCTTGCGACCGTCGTCACGCTCGCCTATTTTGCGCGCTGGCTCTTCCGAAGCGCTTTGGCGGGGCTGCTCGCGGCATTCTTTTACGCCGTCTTTCCCGGAAGCGTTTACTACGGCCGGACGTTCATGCCGGATTGCGCGATGGTCTTCTTTTTGACCGCAGCGCTCTATGTTGCAACTCGTTATCTCGTCGAAGATGAAGCCTTGTCGGGTCGCGGCCTGGCCGCAAGCACGGCGCTTCTGACGCTTGCCTATCTCGCAAAGCCCGTCGCGACGTTTGCCGTCGTGCCTCTGCTCGCGCGTGGTCGGCGAACGCTCGCGCAAGAGGCGCGAGATGCGGCCGCTCTCCGTCGCAATACTCGTCGCGCTGCCGCTGCTCGTTCTCGCGCTTTACGATCGGCGTCTCGACTCCTATGCGGAATGGCATTGGGCCAGCGGCATCACGCGACTGCACGTGCTGCCCGCGCTTCGCGACGCCCTGACGACGGTCCAAGGTTTCGAAAGCAAACTCGAGCAGTTGCACGTAGTCTTGAGCCTGCTACGCGATACGCTGATCGGGAAAATTGCGTTTTTGCTGGCGGTCGCGTGCTTCGCAGGACTGCCATGGGTACCGTCGCGCAGCAAAGCGCTGCTCTGGGGCTGGCTTGCGGGAGGGCTCGCCTATATCTTCGTCGTCGTGACGGTCGAACGAGTCGATTATTACATGTATCCGTTGCTCCCGCTCTGCGCGCTCGTCATTGGGGGGGTCGCGGCGCGCTTCGTTGCATCGGTGCGCGTCGCCGACGTTGCGCCAAGCGCGCGCTACGCGCTGCTGGCGCTCGTTCCGATCGTCGCCACGGCGGCGCTCCTCGGCAGCCGCGCGCCGATAGCGCCATACTATCGCTATGACAAACGAGTCTATCGCAATGCGGTCGATCTGGACCGGACGTTGCCAAAGAACGCGCTGGTCGTCGTCGGCCATTACGGGCCCGACGTGCAGTATTACATCGATAGGTTCGGCTGGGAGGAGGATCCCTTACTGTGGACGCCGTTCGACGAAGAGAGCGCCATCCGCAAGGGAGCGCGGTACTTCATCTCCATTGAGGACGGGCGCCTGAGGCATAACCTCGAGCTCTGCGCCTGGCTGCAGCGCTTCCCGGTGCGAAACGCCCGCGCGGCTTGGCCGGTCTACGAAACCGACCCCGTAAAGATCTTCCCAAATGCAGAGCGATTCTGGCGCGAATTTCGCAACGCCGAACGTGCCGGCGCCGGAAGAGCCTTCCTCGACGCCGCCGGAGTCTGCCGCGTAAGCAAACTCTAAGCGCCACCCGCTATCCGTGGATCGCGTTGAATGTTTCGAGCAAAGCGCGGAAGGCTTCCGGTCGTACGTGAATGCTGCCGCGGAACGGATAATCCAGCGCAATCACCAAGAATAGGACCAGCCCGATCAAGAAACTCAACCCCCCGATCATCAGCTCTTGCATAAGCGTCTGATCGAAACCGAAAAGATACGTAAATGCGACCGTGATAAAGGCTCCGACGATCAAGACGACCCACATTACTCCGTTGATGCCGCTCGAGTCTATCGTAAGACGCGCTTCGCGATCCATCAATGCCGTATCCATCATCGTAAGCATCTGCGCCTGAATGTTCCCCAGACGAATGCGTGTCAACGGGCAGCGCCCGGACATACCGATCTGCCGCCTCGAGCAACTCATTGGAAATCGGCGATCTCTCGCCCCTCCTCATTTGCGGCCATTCGTCATAGATGATTGAGTAGACGTAGGTACGGAGCATCGCTCGCAGCTTCGCTCCGCCCGGAAACGACCCGGCGTCGCGATAGACCGTCGCAATCGCGCCCGCTTCTTCGTACGTCCGCGCCTCAGCCCCCTGGAACCGCTCCCACACGCCAATTGCGACGAACGCCAGCAGCACCGCATAGACGACACCGATAACCGCAAGAATGAAGCCGGCGCGGTCGTTATGCGCCATGCGAACCTCGCGCGAGGTGAACTTTGATACGAGGTATCCGATCGAAAGCGCGATGAGGACGAAGCCGCCGACGATCACGATGCCCGCATTGATCGTCGGCAGCGATTCCAGCCAAGGGATCATTGCAATTGCTCCATTTTTACGGCAGCGGCAGCAGGGAGCTGGCGCCGAAGTTTGGCGACCGCGTCGGAGTTTCGGGAACCCCGGAGGTGACGAGCTGGCGATAGAGGATCAACCGACTCGTGTTCCTCGCAACCTCGAGCTGGAGCTCGTAGCTGCGTTTGATGGCGCTGGTAAGCTCGGTGGTATCAAACGTGTAGCCAAAGTGTTTGAGGTTTCGCAATAAAAGCGCGTTGTTCAAGTTGAGCTGTTGGTAAGCTCGCTGGATTTCGAGTCCTGCGGTCCGATAGGTTGGATAGTTCGAAAGCACGATCTCGCGCTGAAGCTTTGCCTGATCGATCGTCGCTTTGAGCGCGGCGAGCCGTACGCTCTGCGGATCCACGGCCAGGCCTGCGTCCACCGTCGCCAGCGCGTCGTCAAAACTTCCCTTCGTGTATTCGCGTTGAGCCAGCGCGGCCGCGGCCTCAACGAAACCGGTACGCGCCCGTGCGTCCTTGGAATCCACGCGCAACGCTAGCCGATACGCCAGCTCCGCATCGCGCGGCGTTGCCGCGAGCGAGGGCGACGTCGCCTTGATGGACGCGCGTGTTCACGATCCAACGCTCGATCGACCCGGCACATCCGGAAAGCAATGCGACGCCGCAACATGCGGCTAGGAACCTAGAAATGAACTTGCCCGGCAAATCGTGCAACGACCTCGATGATCACCGCGGCCGGATGAAGGATCGCCTGCGAGAGCAGCGACCCGATGATGGCCGTCAGCGATAAGTAGAACACCATCGCGCGAACCTCCTCGATGGTGCGCTTGCCGTGTATTGCCTGATCGGTGATCATCGACGACGTCGGGTCCACGAACAGCGTAAAGGCTATGGTTCCAACCCCATTGATCACGCCGGAAAGTCCGATGGCCGTCCGTGCGACGCCGGCATCGAGAACCGAGGCCAAGTACGACGCTTGCACGCCGATCGCATAGACGCACATGACGACCGTGTTGAAGATCAACAGGCGCTTGGGCAAGATCCGCCAGTCAAACGCGCGCAGTTCGGCCAATCGAGGCAAACGCTCCGATGCAAGCACGTCGACGATCACCGAGGGCGCAGAAAGCCGCACTAAGGAGTGCGGTACGGATCCACGCCCTTCAAACGAATGGACGCCGCGTCGGAAAAGATAGGTGAACATCGGCAAGAACAACGCGAAGGCGATCATGCCAAGGGTGCCGGCGAACACGATCAGCCGCAGCTGGATCTCGAAAAGATGTTGCCACGCGGCGACGGCCATTGGCTCGCCCCTCATTCTACCCACCGCATTGCCCGCCTGGTCGGAAAGCGGCCCGACGAAGAACGCCATGAAAAGATTCGCCAGCCGTCCCGTGGTCACGAACAAATTAAAGAGCGAGATCGACGTCGCGATCCGCTTCGTCTGAACGCCCGCCAGCCGCGCCGCATACGCGCCGATCGTCACGCCCTGAACGATAAACGTAATAGCCATCGCTCCCACCAATTTTCCCGACCACACGTGGGGAACGAGCGCTGCTGCGACTATCGCTTGCATCGAAAACCTACAGGCCTTCTTCGGGTCGCGCGCCGCCCCGCATTTGTGCTACGCTCCTGCTGCACGTAGGTCTTCGCTGCCAGCCGCCCACATCAGGCGGCGTTAGAATTCCAGACGATGGCGGATTCTTCCACGGGACCAATGATGCACAATCCGAGATTCTCTTCGACGAGCAGCTCGCGAGCGAGTTCCTGAACGTCTTGCGACGTCACCGCATCGATTCTGCGTTCGATCTCTTCTGCGGTCACCTCGCGACCCAACGCGAACTCGTTGCGACCCAAGCGTATCATTCGGCTCGACGTCGACTCGAGCGAGAGCGTCAGATTGCCCTTGATATGCTCCTTTGCAAGGTGGAATTCGTTTTCGTCGATCGGAGCCGCGCGCACGCGAGCGAACTGCTCGACAACGACGTCGATGCAGGCCTGGACGTTGCTCGGCGAGGTTCCCGCGTAGACGCCGAAAAGTCCCGCTGCGCGGTACGCCGCCTGAAACGAGTAGACGCTGTAGACGAGTCCCCGTTGTTCGCGGATCTCCTGAAAGAGTCGACTCGACATGCCGCCGCCGAGCACCGTGTCGAGGATCGAAAGTGCGTAACGGCGTTCGTCGCGAATGTCGATGCCGGGCGTTCCGATAACGACGTACGCCTGCTCGCTGTCCTTATATCGCACCTTCCTGGCCGGCGTGGCCGCAGGCCGCTCTGCTTCGGGCAGCTCGCAGATTCCCTCGAATTCGGGCGAACTGCTCGCAGACGAGCTCGACGAAGCGCTCGTGCTCGACGTTTCCCGCAGCCGCAACGACGACCGAGTTGGGTGCGTAATGGGCTCGCATGTGCGCTCGCAGATCGTCGGGGGTGATACGCACGATGGTATCGGCAAAACCGATCGTAGGCTCGCCCAAGCTCGATTCACGCCACATCGTCTGCAAGAAAACGTCGTGAATGAGATCGTCGGGAGAATCTTCGTACATCTTGATCTCTTCGAGAACGACCTTCTGTTCTTTGGCCAGCTCCTGCGGATCGAAGCTCGAGTGAAGGAACATATCGGCCAGCACGTCGAGCGCCAACGGGACGTGCCGGTCGATGATTTTCGCGTAATAGCACGTCGTTTCTTTATCCGTGAAGGCGTTGAGGTTTCCGCCCACGCCGTCCATCGTTTCGGCGATCTGGCGCGCGGTTCGACGCTGCGTTCCCTTGAAAAGCATATGCTCGACTAGGTGGGAAATACCGCGCCGTTCTCGGGTCTCGACGGATGAGCCGACGTCGGCCCAAATGCCGACGGTCGCGGAACGCACCGCCGGGCATCGCTTCCGTCAGCACGCGCAGGCCGCTGGGAAGCGTCGTCTTGTTAAACATTATACGGGCTCTCGGAAGGCGGTCCGGGACCAGGGGGCGTCCCAAAAGACGCCGTCGCTCCCACCGGCTAACCGTGCGCGCAGCGACGCGGCGCTTTCGCCGCGGCGCGCGCTGATGCTAAATACCGTTCGCGAGGTGGGCTTGGCCAGATCGCCGCTGACTACCGCTCCTTTCCCCACGCTGATCGGGACGCTCGCCCACAAATCGACCTCCTCCGTCGCGGGAGCTGCCGCAAAGCTCTTTTCCACCAGCGCAACGACTTCTGACGCAAACTGCTCCCGCGTGATCGCCCGATGAAACTTGATTCCTAACATGCGAATGCCGACGATGAGATGCCCCTCGAGTTCATTTGCCGAGATTTGGCTTACCTCGGCCGGCCAGGCTGTGGAAAAAATCGACGCGCCAATGCGCTGCGCGACGTCGCGCCGGTTGCCGGTCGCGCGGGCCGTGGCGTCGAGCTGCGCGACGCTCGGAGCGTAAGCCGCCGCGCCGCCCGCGATTTCGATCGCAATTGCGGCGCCGAAAACGACGCTAATAAGATTGCGCAAAATAGGCCCGCGCTTTCGCCGGCTCCCCACAGGCCACGCAGGCCTGATTGCGTTCCTCTAGCGTCCGCACGATGCGGGTCGTCGCGGTCGTCACCGCCTTCACCTCGGCCTCGCACTCAGCTCGTTCGCACCACGTGATGTCGATCATGCCAGCACGGCTCTTGCAAAGGTCGAAGAATTCGGTTCGGTCGACGGTAGCGAAAGTGTGCTCGTCCAAAAACGATTTCGCCCGACCGTAGAGTGAGTCCTGAATTTCGTCGAGCAGCTCCCGCAACACCTCAGGGATGCGAGACTGCGCCACGCTGCGCCGCTGCCCCGGCTCTTCCTTGCGACGGTCGCGGCGCGCGAGCACGGCCGTTTCCGCATCGACGTCACGCGGCCCGATCTCAATGCGAACAGGTACGCCGCGCAGGTCCCATTCACTGTATTTCCAACCCGGTTGCTCGTCGCGGGCGTCGACGCGTATGCGAAAGCCGGCTGCGCTTAAGCGGGCGGCAAGCGCGGCGCCTGCTTCGATTGCTCGATCGTCGTCCGAGCGAATGATCGGGATGACGATTGCCTCGATTGGCGCCATTTTTGGCGGAATTTGCAGGCCGCGATCGTCGCCATGGACCATGATCAGGGCCCCGAGCATTCGCCACGAGACCCCCCACGATGTCGTGTAGGCATGCTTGATCGAGCGGTCCGCATCGACGAATTTTATGTCGTAGGCCTTGGCGAAGTTCTGACCCAAGTCGTGCGACGTGCCGGATTGCAACGCCTTGCCATCGGGCATCAACGCCTCGATCGCAAAGGTTTCGACTGCGCCCGGAAAGCGCTCCCCGGTGCTTTTTCGACCGTGATAGACTGGCACCGCTGCCACGTTCTCCGCAAAATCACGATAGAGCTCGAGAATTTTCAACGTCTCCTCGCGCGCTTGAGCGGCCGAGGCATGAGCCGTGTGCCCCTCCTGCCATAGAAATTCCATTGTGCGCAGGAACGGCCGGGTCGCCTTTTCCCAGCGGACGACGTTCGCCCACTGGTTGATCAGAATCGGAAGATCGCGATACGACTGCACCCATTGCGCGTACATCGTTCCGATGATCGCTTCCGATGTGGGTCGCACCGCGAGCCGCTCGGTCAGCTTTTCGCTGCCGCCTTGAGTGACCCAAGCGACCTCGGGTGCGAAGCCTTCGACGTGTTCCGCCTCTCTTACGAGCAAACTTTCCGGAATGAAGAGAGGAAAGTATGCATTTTCATGGCCCGTTGCCTTGAAGCGCGCGTCCAAATGCTTGTAAAGGTTCTCCCAAAGTCCGAAGCCGTAGGGGCGCAGGACGACGCACCCGCGCACGGGCGAGTATGAAACGAGCTCTGCCTTGAGGCAAGCCGCCGTGTACCACGCGGAGAGGTCGGCCGCCTTCGAAGGGATTTCCTTGACGGCGCCCGCACCGAGCGCTTCGGACATGACCGGCCCGCTTTCGCGCGCGATGCGCGAAACGGCCTTTGCGAGGAGCTTCCGTGCGCGGAGCGGCATAGGTGAGCGATGCCTAAGCTGACGCGCATCTATACTCGCACGGGCGACCGAGGGATGACCGGACTGATCGGCGGTGGGCGCATCAAGAAGAGCGCGCTGCGGATCGATACCTACGGCACCGTCGACGAGCTTTCAAGCGCAATCGGCATGGCGCGAGCCGCGCTGCGGCCGTCGCTTACGGAGTGCCAACGCGCATCAGATCTCGACTCCTGGCTCGCATGGACGCAAGACGTTCTCTTCAATCTGGGGAGCGAGCTCGCCACACTGCCAAAAGATCGGCGCGAAACCCAGCCGTCCGTTGAAAGTGCCGACGTCCAGGCCCTCGAACGCGCCATCGACGAAGCGCAAGCGGAGCTTGCGCCCCTCGCGAATTTCATTCATCCGGGCGGCTCGATGGCGGGTGCCTTCCTGCACTTCGCGCGGACGGTTTGCCGCCGCGCCGAGCGCCTTTTGGTTGCGCTCAACGATGGCGAAGAAGCGGGATCGGCAGAAGCGCAGCGGTATCTCAATCGGCTTTCAGACGCGTTCTTCGTATGGGCCCGTTGGATCAACGACGCCAGCGGCGTCGTCGAGCACATCTGGAACGCTTCCAGCAGGCCGCCAAGCTCTTAGTGCGAAGCGTCGCTCGAGTGTCGTTCCTTTCGGAACTCTTTGCAACGACCGACGCGGAGAAGTTGCGCGAGATCGGCAAGCGCAAGATTCTTCGCCGAGCATTGACCGCAAAGGACTTAGTGGCGATCGGGCTCGGTACCATGATCGGCGGCGGGATTTTTACGACGATCGGGACCGGAGTTAAGGGCGCCGGGCCTGCCGTCATCATCTCCTACCTGCTCGCGGGCCTCACGTCATTCTTTGCGGCGCTCTGTTACGCGGAGCTCGGCGCAATGGTTCCCGTAGCCGGAAGCGCCTATACCTACGCCTACGCTACCATGGGGAAACTCTTCGCTTGGATCATCGGGTTTGCGCTGATCTTCGAATACGGCATCAGCGCCGCGCCCGTTGCTCAGCAATTTTCGGCCGCGATTCAAGACGTTTTCAAAAGCGTTGGTCTGGCGTTGCCCGCATGGGCTCAGCAGTCTAGTCTGCTGATACATGGCGCGTGGTGGCTGCCGTCGAGCTGGGACCTCGCTCACTCGCAATACGATCTCGTCGCCGCACTCTTCGTCATCGGTTTGAGCGTCCTGCTCTCTGTGGGGATTCGCGAGTCGGCGTCGGCCAACAACGTCTTCGTCGTGCTGAAGATCTCCGCGCTGATCGTCTTCATCATCGCCGGTTTGTTTCTCGTTCACGCCGCCAACCTACACGACTTCAATCCCGTTGGTTGGGGAAAACTTCGGCCTTTTGGTGGTGTCGCCGATTATTCGTCGTCGGCGCAACCGTACGGGATCATCGCCATTGGCGCGTATGTCTTCTTCAGCTATATCGGCTTCGATACGGCAACGACGACGGCGGAGGAGTGCAAGCGGCCGCAGTTCGACGTACCGGTCGGCGTGATCGGCGCGCTCGCGATCGGCACGGTCATCTACTGCGCTACCGCGATCGTGCTGGTCGGCGCGGTCCCGTGGAACCAAGTACCTATCAAGAATCCGCTGGTCTATGCGCTCGCGCCGCTGCATATACCGGCTCTTACGTGGGTGATTACGGTGGGCGTGCTGGCCGGCACGACGAGCGTCGCGCTGGCCTCGTTGCTTGGTCAGTCCCGCATCTTCTACGTCATGGCTCGCGACGGCATGCTGCCGCCCGCGGTCGCCGCCGTCCATCCACGTTTTAAGACGCCACTCGTCACGACGCTCTTCACCGGGGTCGTCGTCGCAGTTCTCGCGCTCATCGTCCCGCTCAACAACTTGCTCAATCTCGTGAATATCGGAACGCTTATCGCATTCTGCGTGGTTTGTGCCGGCGTGCTCTACTTACGCAAGCGTCGGCCGGACCTCCCGCGCAGCTTCCGCGTGCCGTTTGTACCACTCTTCCCGATTTTAGGGATCGTCTTCTCGCTCTTCCTGGCGGTATTCGGTCTCTCACGCGCAACCTGGACGTGGTTTGTCATCGCGCTCGTGTGCGGCCTGGTGTTCTTTTTCGCCTACGGATTCCGCAAATCGAACCCCGCAAACGTCGTACCGGTCGAAGAGCCGGTCGGCTTGACCGAATTTGCCTAAGAAAACTATTTACTGCGGGGCCGCGCCCTCCGAATTAGGCGCTTGACCGATGCCGGGAGTCATGACCTCGATGCGCGCGGCTCGCGGGTCGTATTTCGCATGCACGTGCAGCGCTCGCGCCACCGCATCGAGCGAGATCATGGTGCGGCCGCGTACGCGGAAAGGCGCGTGCCTGAGAGTGAAGGTCATACCGTTGACCGTCGCGCGCGTATCCCCGACGCGCACGCGGAGCGACTGACTGCCAAGCACCACGTCGACGCCGCCCGTCTTAGTGTCGAGCTCCGTTTCGGCGCCGAGCGCATCGGCGATCAAACGCAATGGCACGAAAACCTTCTCGCTGGCGGTAGTCACCGGCGCAACGTCGCTGTCGACGCGCTCGCCGTCGACGAGCATGACGATTGGTCTCGAGAAGGCCAGCAGCGCTGATATTAGCAGCGCCGCAATGGCGACGGTCGCAAGCGGGCGCAGACTCAACGATCCATAGAGCTGCGCGGTGCGACGAATCATACCGCCTGTTTGCCGATTTCTTGAAGATAAGCCGGATATTTCTCGGCGATCACCTTTTCTATCTCTAAGCGTAACATGCCGAGCAGCTCGCTCTCCGGATAGGTGCCCACGAGCTCGCCGGCGCGATAGATCGCGCCCTTGCCCTTGCCGCCTGCAACGCCGACGTCAGCCATCTTCGATTCACCGGGACCGTTGACGACGCAGCCCATTACCGCGACCTTTACCGGCGCGCTGTAACACTTCGCAATCGCTTCGACGGCGCGGCCGAGCTCGAGCACCGATATCTCCGCCCGTCCACACGACGGACACGCCGTAATTTCAAATCCCTTTTCTCGCAGTCCGAGCGACTTTAAGATGCCCCAGCAAACGGGAACTTCCTCGATCGGATCGTCGGCCAGAGAGACTCGAATCGTATCTCCGATTCCCTCCCACAGCAGAATCCCCAATCCAATGGACGATTTGATTGTGCCGTCGCGCAGCAACCCAGCTTCCGTGATGCCCAGGTGAAGCGGGTACGGCGTGGCTCGCTCGCGCAGCCGCGCATCCATCAAGCGATAGGCGTCGACCGTCGTCGCGACGTCATGTGCTTTGAGCGAAATCGCGATATCAGTGTGTCCGTGCTCCTCCAAAATCTCGACGTGACGCAGCGCGGAGAGCACCATGGCCTCGGCCGTGTGGCCGAGCGTCTTTTCCAGGTCAGGCGCGAGCGAACCCATGTTCACGCCGACGCGAATCGGAACTCGCGCGCAGCTTGGCGGCCTCCACTACCTCCGCAACCTTTTTCGGATCGCGGATGTTTCCGGGATTCAACCTCAGTTTGGCCACGCCGGCTTCGATCGCCGCAAGCGCCATCTTGTGATCGAAGTGAATGTCCGCCACGATAGGCACGGGCGAGCGATGTACGATGGCCGGCAGGCCAGCCGCGTCGGGAGGGTCCTTGACCGTAACGCGGACGATCTCGCAACCTTCCATCGCGAGACCGTAAATTTGCGCCAGCGTCGCCTCGGCGTCGGCGGTGTCGGTCGTCGTCATCGACTGCACCGCGACCGGATGATTCCCACCGATCCACACGCTTTTTGCGTCGACTTTTCCGGTCTTGTTTTGTAAGAAGATCGCTTTGCTCTTGCGTCGCACCCGTAACATCACATCACCCCTTGGCCGTTGATGATGCGGGCGATGTCGTGGAATGCGACCAGCATTATCAGTGCCATGAGGGCTGCGAAACCGGCGATGTGAACCATCGCCTCCTTTTCGGGATCGACCGGCCGCCCGCGAACAAGCTCCGCGACGATGAACGCCGCTCGACCGCCGTCGAGAGCCGGAATCGGCAAAAGATTGAAGAGTCCCAGTGCAAACGAGATCGTCGCCGCAAGCGAAAAGTACGGCCCCCAGCCCCAATCCTGCACGGTCGCAGCTACCTGTCCCATGCCGATCGGGCCGGCAATCTGAGGCGCGTATTTCGCGAACTGCGTCACGAGCAGGGCGAGGCCGTCAAACGTTTGACTCGCCACCGCAGCAAACTCTTGCGCGCTCAGACGCACGGCGGTTCTCAGCCCTACCCGCTCGTAGGCGGGGACCGGCGAAAACCCGATGCAGCCGAATTGCTTGCCTACCTGCGGTGGACAGGAACGCGGCGCCACGTAGATTTCACTTCGAATGCCGTTGCGCTCGTAGATGAGGTCGAGCCTTTTGCCCAGAGCGGCATGGATCATGTCTACGAGTTTCTTGCCCGACGTGACGGTGACGTTGTCGATGGCAACGACCCGATCCCCGGGCGAATTCCGGCGATCGCCGCCGGAGACCCGGGCAGCACCTCTCCGACAACCGGCTGGTTCGCTTTATCGCTGGCGACTCCGAACGCAAGCGCGCCGACCAAAAGAATCGAGTAGCAGAGCAAAAAGTTCGCAACCGGCCCCGCCAGCACGATCGCCAGCCGCCTCCATGGATTTTTGGCTTGGAAGTTGCTTTGGGCGATTTGCCCTTCGGCGAGGAACTCGCGCTGTTGTTGCGCCTCTGAAACCCGATTGTCTTCTCCTTCCATCGCGCAGAAGCCGCCGATCGGGAGCGCGCGCAGCGTATAGACGGTACCGCTGCGTCGGCTCGTCCAGGCGAGCAGACGGGGACCGAAACCAACTGCAAACTCGTTGACCCGCACCCCGTTGCGCCGGGCCAACACAAAGTGACCGAGCTCGTGAAGAACGATCAGCACGGAGAGCATGACCAGGAAGGTGACGACCTTTTCGAATCCGATGAAGGTCACAACGGCAAATAGGTTCAACGAGTGGGCCTTTCGATGGCGTCTACGGTCTCTCCGGCGGCTTTGCGCGCCTCCCGATCGGCCCTTCTTACCCCGCCGACGGTTGGCTCTTCGGGTCGCACTCGATTCATCGTGGATTCGATGACCTCAGAAATCCGTCCGAAGGCGATTCTCCCACTCACAAACGCCTCGACCGCTACTTCGTTTGCAGCCGAGAGGACGGCGGGCTGGGTGGCACCGGCGGCCAGCGCTTCGTAGGCAAGACCGATGCAAGGGAACCGAGCGGGGTCGGGCGCCTCGAATTCGTAACGAAGCGCCGTTTCCCCATCCTTGGCTCCCAGCATTTTGAGAACGTCGTTGCTGGAGAGATCGGCCCCGAAAGATTTTAGTCTTTCTGGGTAGCTGAGCGCATAACCGATTGGAACGCGCATATCGGGTGCGGCCAGCTGCGACTTGACGCTGCCGTCGGTAAAAACAACGAAGCCGTGCGCAACCGATTGGGGATGCACGACGATTCGTATGCGCTCACCTTGGACGCCAAATAGCCGGCTCGCCTCGATCACCTCAAGGCCCTTGTTCATCATCGTCGCCGAATCAATGGTGTTCTTGGTTCCCATGCGCCACGTCGGATGCGCGAGGGCTGCAGCAAGGTCGGCTCGCTGCATCGCTTCGCGAGACGTCCGCCAGAATGGGCCACCCGATGCGGTGAGGACGATTGCCGCGACGCTCGATGGCTTCTCACCGACCAGGCATTGGAAGATCGCACTATGCTCGCTGTCGACCGGCAACAGACGCGACCCACTTCGCCGACTCGCTTCAACGAGAAGCGCGCCCGCCGCAACGACGATCTCTTTGTTTGCGACCGCAACGTCGATGCCGCGCTCGACGGCGGCAAAGACCGCCTCGAAGGCTATAGAACCGTCGGTGGCTGCCAGCACGACCTCCGGCGAGCTCTCGACCGCCACGCGATGCAAGCCCGCGGCCCCCTCTGCGGCGGTGCTTGTGACGTTCACACCGAACCGGACTGCTTGTTCGCGCAGCAACTCGACGTTGCGTCCCGCCGCCAGTCCAACGACTTCGAACCGATCGCGGTGACGCGCAATCACGTCCAGTGCCTGCGTTCCAATCGATCCGGTCGATCCCAAGATCGCCACCCTTTTTCGCGACATCGCTAGTGTCGTGTCATTAGACTTGAAGGAACCCAACGAGGTGCAGCGTCGCATAAAAGGCTACGCCGCCCAACAAGTACGAGTCGAACCGATCGAGAACGCCACCATGTCCTTGGATCATCGCTCCGGCGTCCTTGACGCCGGCGTCGCGTTTGAATGCCGACTCGACGAGATCGCCGACCTGCGCCGCGACGCTGGTTGCGAAGCCGAGTGCCGCTCCTTGCCACCAATGCAGATGGAGTTGCGAGAGCCAGGTAGCGGCGGTCGCGACGCCGACTACGATCGCCAACGATCCGACGGAGCCTTCAACGGTCTTATTCGGCGAAATCTTAGTCAGACGATGACGCCCGAGACTCGTGCCGACCAGCATGCCAAATGTGTCCGTTAGGGCAATCATCACGATGACGTAAAACGTAAGCCACATGCCGTACACGGCAATTTCGCGAATGAACACGAAATACGTCAGCAGCTTGCCGATGTAGAGAACGGCGAGCAGCGTGTAAGCGGTGCGGGCAAAGTACCCTTTCTGTTCACCGTACATACCGATCGCAAAAGCAACGATCACGATGGCCGCCAGGAGCACGCCTTCCCACTTGTGCAACAGACCGAAGACGGCCATCGCAATATAGGCGCATACGCCCAGCACTGCGACCGGGTACTTTAGAGGCTGGCCCTTGATCGCACACAAATAGTTGAATTCGTAAATGCTCGCCAGCCCAATAGCGAGGATCAGCGCGTAAAAGACCCACGGAATGAGGACGCAACACAGACCAACCGCGGCGACAATCAACCCGACGACGATGCGTCGTTCGCTCAAGTCGCGCCGAAGCGCCGTTCCCGCTGTTGAAACTCGATCAACGCTCGTACGAAATCATCCTTCGAGAAGTCCGGCCAATAGACGTCGGTCATCACCAGTTCGGCGTAGGCGGCCTGGTAGAGCAGAAAGTTCGAGAGCCGGTGCTCTCCGCCTGGGCGAATGAGGAGATCGAGCTCCGGAAGGTCCGCCGTGTACAGATAGCGCCCGATGACCCGTTCGTCGATGTTGTCGGGAGCGACGGCGCCCCGAGCAACGTCGTGCGCGATCGCTCGAACGGCCCGTTCGAGCTCGGCATGCGAACTGTAGTTGACGGCCAGGTTCAGAAGCAAGCCGCTGTTGGCCGACGTTTGCGATTGGAGGCCGGCGAGGGCGCCCCGCGGCGCCGCGGGAAGCGATTCCCACTCGCCGATGACGCGGACGCGGACGTTATTGCGGCGAAGTTCTAGAAGCTCGTTACGCGCGAAGTACACGCAAAGCTCGAAGAGAAGCGAGATCTCTTGCGCGTCGCGGTTCCAGTTTTCCGTTGAGAAGCCGTAGACCGTCAGGACGTCGATGCCGAGGTCGCTGGCAACTCGCGTCACGTGGCGCAGCGCGATCATCCCCCGACGGTGTCCCTCGATCGCGGGCATGCCCCGTTCTTTCGCCCAGCGGCGGTTACCGTCCATGATGATCGCCACGTGGCGCGGGAGGCTCCGCACATCGAGATCCGCGCCGATCCCGGCGGCCAGCGACATGCTCACGGCTGATACGACTCGTATCCGACCGTCAACTCCAGGTCTTCGCCACCTTCACCAGAGTCGAGAGCCTGCACGATCGTCAAGCGAAGAACACGGAGCTTCCCACATCCGATCCACGAACCATAAGGAGCGAGCATCCGCAAACGGACACGCCGTCCGCGCAGAGCGCGGCGCGCCTGCACCTCCGGCAGCAGCACGAAGTCCTCGTTCACACTTCCATAATCTCTTTTTCTTTGGCGACGACGAGCCCGTCTATCTCCTTGATGTATCGATCGGTAAGCCGCTGCAGCGATTCTTGCATGCGCTTGTTGTCGTCTTCGGTGATCTCGTGAGATTTCAGCTGCGCTTTGAGCTCATCGTGCGCCCGGTGCCTCACGTTGCGGACGGCCACGCGTCCGTCTTCGGCCTTCTTCTTAACGAGCTTAGCGAGCTCGCGGCGCCGTTCTTCGTTGAGCGACGGGATCGCGAGGCGTACCGTCGTGCCGTCGACGTTGGGCGTCAACCCGAGATCACTCTTCTCGACGGCTTTGCGAATTGCCGGGACGACCGCCTTGTCCCAAGCGTTGATCAAGAGCGTCCGCGAGTCCGGAGTCGAAACGCCGGCCACTTGCTTCAGTGGCATCGATTGACCGTACGCTTCGATGACGAGCCGGTCGAGTAGCGCCGGTGCCGCTCGGCCGGTGCGAATCGACGCGAATTCGCCCCGCGTCGCCTCGACGCATTTGTGCATTCTCGTTTCTATCTCGTTGAAATAAGAATCGGCCATGCTACACTGAAGCTGCTTCGGGTCGTCCTACGTACGTGCCGATAGGCTCGCCCCAAATGACGCGGCGGATGTTCCCGGGAACCGACATGTCGAAGACGATTACGGGCAATGCATTGTCCATACAGAGCGCCATGGACGTCGAATCCATGACCTCCAAGCCGAGCTGCAAGACTTGTATGTACTCTAGGCGCTCGAAACGCGTCGCATATGGATCCTTTTTCGGATCGGCGGTATAGATGCCGTCCACTTTCGTTGCCTTGAGGATTGCCTGAGCATTCACTTCGACTGCGCGCAACGCCGCGGTGGTGTCCGTCGTGAAGTACGGATTGCCCGTTCCGGCGGCGAATATAACGACGCGGCCCTTCTCGAGATGTCGGATCGCACGCCGGCGGATGTACGGCTCGGCGATCTGGTGCATTGCGATTGCAGTTTGAACGCGTGAAGGAACGCCCATGCGCTCAAGCGCGTCTTGAAGCGCCAATGCGTTGATGACGGTTGCGAGCATGCCCATATAGTCGGCCGTCGAGCGGTCCATTCCGGCCTCTTCGTGCACCTTGCCCCGCCAGATGTTCCCACCGCCCACCACGACAGCGACGGAGACACCCGCGCGCCTCACTTCCGCAATCTCTTCGGCCATAGCATCGGTGGTATTGACGTCGACGCCGGTACCGTTTCCGGCAAACGCCTCGCCGGATATCTTTAAGAGCACCCGAGCGAATCGCGGCGCACCCATGTCACTCACCAAGCGCGTATCGCACAAAGCGCCGCACGCGAATTTTTTCGCCGAGCGCTCCCACGGAACGATAGACTAACTCGCCGACGCTCAGCGAGTCATCTTTGACGAACGCCTGATCGAGCAAGCACTGCTCCTCGAACCATTTCGTCAGCCTTCCTTCGAGGATTCGTTCGCGGACCTCCGGCGACTTCTCGGTCGGAACGCCGGCGCGCAACTCGGCGCCCAACCGCTCGATGACGTCGGCCGGCACGCTTTCACGGTCGAGATACTGCGGTGCCATCGCCGCAATGTGCATCGCGATGTCGCGCGAGAGTTCGGCAAACTTTGGATTTCGAGCGACGAAATCGGTCTCGCAGTTTACTTCCAGGAGGACGCCAATCTTGCCGCCCGAGTGGATGTAACTGGTCACCAGCCCTTCGTCGGCGGTGCGCTCGGCTCTTCTTCGCCGCTTGAGCGGCACCCCGCTCCAGCAGCAGGACTTTGGCACGCTCTACGTCGCCCGCCGCGTCGACGAGTGCCCGGCGGCAGTCCATCATCGGCGCGCTCGTCTCTTCACGCAACGCCTTGATCTCCTCCGGCTTCGGCTGATAGGAAATCAAAGCCCCGCCTCGGCCATCGTCGCGGGAAGTTCCGCCGCGAACTCTTGCGCCGGCGCGTCGTAGACGCGCCTCGTCGTACGCGCTCTCGGTCTCCGTCTTGCCTTCGATGATCGCGTCGGCGATTTTTCCTACCATAAGCTTGACGGCACGTATCGCGTCGTCGTTGCCCGGAATCGGATAGTCGATCTCGTCGGGGTCGCAGTTCGTGTCGATCACCGCGATGATAGGTATCTTTAATTTACGCGCTTCCAAGACGGCGATCCGTTCTTTCTTCGGATCGACTATGAAGAGCGCATCGGGCAACCGGTGCATATCCTTGATTCCGCCGAGAAAGCGTTCGAGGCGATTCATCTCGTCCTGCAGCTTGGCAACCTCTTTTTTGGGAAGCCGCTCGAAGTCGCCCTGCAACTTCATGTTCTCGAGCTCGCGTAGACGCGCGATGCGTTTCTGAATCGTCGCGAAGTTCGTCAGCGTGCCGCCGAGCCAACGCTGGTTGACATAGAAGGTGCCGGCGCGCTCCGCCTCCTCGCGAACGACGTCTTGCGCTTGCTTCTTCGTGCCGACGAACAGAATGACGCGGCCTTCCCGTGCGAGCTGTTTCACGACATCGTAGGTCTCGCGCAGTCGTTGCACGGTCAGGGCGAGATCGATGATGTAGATGCCGTTGCGCTCTTGGAAGATGAACGGCTTCATCTTGGGGTTCCAACGGCGCGTTTGATGGCCGAAGTGAACGCCCGCCTCCAACAGCTCTCTCATGGTAACGACGGTCATAGACGAACCTTTCTGGCTCCCGGCCGCCACCCATCCCTGGCTTTGCGGTCGCGTCGCGGAGCCATCGCCACCCCGCATCCATACGGGGCGGAAATGGTGGACAACCGCGCGATTATAACACGAGACCGCGGACCCTCCAAGGGCCGCGCCGAAGCGCGCGGCATGCGCTGGCTCGTCACGGGGGGGTTGGGCTTCATTGGTTCTCACTTCATCCGGCTCGCTTTGCGTGAGCGGCCTCGGCTCGAAATCGTCAATCTCGACGCGATGACGTATGCCGGAAATCGCGCAAACCTGCGTGAGATCGAAGGAGATTCTCGCTACGAGTTTGTCAAGGGAGACATCTGCGACGGTACCGCAGTGCGAGTAGCGGCGGATCGCGGGGTGGACGCAATCCTCAACTTCGCTGCCGAAACCCACGTGGATCGGTCCATCGTCGATCCGGAAAGATTCCTGCGAACCGATGCGCTCGGCACGCTCGCCTTATTGCAAGCTCTTCGAGAGCTTGGCGTTCCGCGCTACCTTCAGGTGTCAACCGACGAGGTTTACGGCGATGTCTCCCACGGAGAATCTCTCGAGAGCGATGCGCTTTGCCCGCGCAGCCCCTATGCGGCAAGCAAAGCCGCGGGCGACTTACTGGTCCTTGCCTATCATGCGACCTACGAGGCGCCCGTGCTGATTACTCGAGGGAGCAACACTTATGGTCCGTATCAATATCCAGAGAAGATCGTCCCGCTTTTCGTGACGAACCTGCTCGACGATCAGCCGGTGCCGATCTACGGCGACGGCTTACAAATTCGCGATTGGCTCTACGTCGAAGACCACGCCCGTGCCATTCTCCACGTACTCGAAAGGGGCGAGATCGGAAACGTCTATAATATCTCGGCCCAAACGCCGCGAACGAACTTAGAGCTCACGCGCGCGCTCGTGCAACGCTGCGGACGCTCGATGGAAACGCACGTGGGGTACGTCGCGGACCGCCCCGGTCACGATCGCCGTTACGCCGTGAACTCGACAAAGCTGCGCGTGCTTGGATGGACTCCGCAGGTGGCATTTCAAGAAGGCATCGCTCGAACGGTCGACTGGTATCGCGTCAACGAGTCTTGGTGGCGCCCATTGAAAAGTGGGCATGCGTACGAGTGGGGACTCGAGCCATGAAAGGCATCGTGCTCGCCGGCGGGCTCGGCACGCGGTTGCGCCCGCTAACGAAGGTCACCAACAAGCACCTCCTGCCGGTCTACGACCGGCCGATGATCTATTATCCCCTGGAAACCCTGCGCCGCGCCGGCATTCGGGAGATCATGCTCGTAACGGGCGGCAACTCAGCAGGAGACTTTCTTCGCCTCTTGGGCAATGGCGCGGAGTTCGGCCTCGACAACATCTACTATGCGTATCAAGAGGGAGAGCGCGGAATCGCCGATGCGTTGCGACTCTGCGAACATTTCGCGGAAGGCCAGCGCATCGTGGTCATCCTGGGCGATAACATCCTCGAGGACGACATCGCGGCTTACGTTCGGCAAATTCCAGGCGCAGAGCTCCGGCGCGCGCATCCTCTTAAAGGAAGTCGACGATCCGCAGCGTTTCGGCGTACCGGTCATGCAGCACGACCGCATCGTCCAGATCGAGGAGAAGCCCGAGAGGCCCGAAGAGCCGCTACGCGGTTACCGGCATCTACATGTTCGATCGGCGCGTCTTCGAATTCATCTCGAGCCTGACTCCGTCGAGCCGCGGTGAGCTCGAGATCGCCGACGTGCACAACCGGTACATTCGGGAAGCCGCTCTGTACTACGACGTCCTCGAAGGCGCGTGGAGCGACGCCGGCACGTTTGAAAGTCTGTTACGGGCCAACGAACTCGTCGCTGCTCGGCGAGCACGAAGCGTCGAAAAGCGCTAGAGGTCAGCCCTTTGGGTGGGGCAGTATCGGCAAGAGCGCAAGCGCGACGACGACCAGCACGCCTGCTAGAGCACCCGCGGAACCATCGTTCCGGCAAGCGCGTTACCAAGTATGCGCCGACAAAGACTCCTGGAATCGAGCCCATCAAAAGCGAGCCCGCGATTGACGGATTGACGTCGCCGATGCGCCAGTGTCCCAATAATGACGGCACCAGCACCACGACCGCAAAAGCGAGATCCGTTCCCACCAGTCGCCGCAAGGCAACGACCGGCGCCACAAGCAACAGCAAGGGGAGCGTAAGCGACCCGGCGCCGATCGACGTGATGCTGACGGTTAATCCTACGAAGAAACCTATCAACGCCAACCGAAATGTGGGGAGGATGTCGGCGCTCGACGATCCCCGGCGAGTTTGCGGTTGAAAATAATACCCGCGGCCGAGACAAGCAAAGCCACGGCGACGGCGATACGGAGCACGTGCTCGAGCTGATGGATGTTGAGCGTCTGATGAAGGCGGACGCTCACAATGACGCCGATGATCGCTCCCGGAAGGCCTCCAATAGAAAGACGCCAGAGCACCGATCCCTGTACCGGTGCCCTTCTGAATGTGCGTTACCATCGCGAGGAGGCGCGTACCCAGCGCGAAGAGCAGATCGGAGCCGATCGCTTTATCGGTGCCGACCCCGAGAAAGATGAGTAACGGCGTTGTAATCGCCCCGGCACCAACGCCGCTGTACGCCGTACAGGCTCCGACGATGAATCCGACTAGGACGTATTCCCAGTTCACCGGCACTTCACCGTCTTGACGGCTCGTCTGACACGGTCACAGCTCGAACGGCGGAGTGCACGAGGATCGCTCGCGCCGAAGAGAGATCACGCGGATCAAGTTTCGTCCGTGTTAGTTGCGGTCGGCATCGCCGGTTATATCGGCCTCGCTAGCCCCTTTTCCTACCGTTCTAAGCTTGCTTGCGGTGACGGCAGAGGCACCGACGCTGTGAATTTCGGCGAAAATTTCGAAGCGGTGGACCGGCACGTCACGCGGTGCCTCGATTCCGAGTTTCACTTGATCGCCTTCGAGCCCGACAACCAGAATCTTGATGTCGCTGCCGATCATGATAGACTGATTCGCCTTGCGGCTAAGCACGAGCATAGGTGCGCTCCTTGGCCGGTCGTACGCGGGAGGTTTCCCCTTCGAGCGCTAGGGTTCCGTCGCCTCCGAATGCAATCGCCCAGAGCTGGAGGATCTGCGGATGGTCAAGGATATCGCCTTTTTCGCCTACTCGGTACGGGATGTGCCGCGGGCGCGCGCCTTTTATAGTGAGACGCTCGGTTTGCAGCCGGGCGATTCGTTCGGCGAGCACTGGATCGAGTTCAACGTTGGAAACGCGACCTTTGGAATTGGAAACGGCGAGCCGCTGGGATTCGAGCCCGGATCTTCCTCAGGCGCAGCATTCGAAGTCGACGACATGCGCGTCGTGCGAGAACGACTCAAAGCCAGTGGCGTTGAGGTCGGCGAGGTGCATGAATTTCCCGCCTGCCTTACCTGCTTCGCCCGCGACCCTGAAGGCAATCGATTCGCGCTACACCAGCGCCGGCCGCCCGCGCAGCAGAACGTCGCTTAAGCCGACGCGTGCTCGCGCGACGCTTCGATCAGGATCTGCGCCACCTCCGGCCGTGAGAATTCCGGCGGCGGCAACTCTCCGGCTTGGAGCATCGCCCGCACTTTGGTGCCGCTCAACGAGACGTGGTTCTCGGGATCGTGATTACACGTCTTCTTCGAGCCCATCTGCTGACAACGTCGGCAGTAGAAGCTATTTTCAAATTTGAGCGGCATGATACCCAATTCTCGCCGGATCGAACTCGCCGAAAATCTTCTGCGCGTCGTAGGTTCCGTAGTAGCTGCCGACGCCGGCGTGGTCGCGACCGACGATAAAATGCGTGCACCCGTAATTCTTGCGGATCATCGCGTGGAAGATCGCCTCTCGCGGGCCGGCGTATCGCATGGCCGCGGGTAGCGTGCTTAGGAGCACCCGATCCGCTGGATAATAGTTTTCGAGCAGCATCCGATAGCACCGCATGCGCACTTCGGCCGGGATATCGTCGCCTTTTGTCTCACCGACGAGCGGATGCAGAAGCAATCCATCGACGATCTCGAGCGCGCACTTCTGTATATACTCGTGCGCGCGGTGGACCGGGTTGCGGGTTTGGAAGCCCACGATCGTATTCCAACCGCGGCGTTCGAACTCGGCGCGCGTTTGCGGCCGGTGAGAGACTCTCCGCGTCGCGCTCCCGCGGTAACAACCAAACCGGACCGCCGACGAGAACCTCTTTGCGTTCAAAGAGTGCCGCGACGCCCGGATGCTTTTCGTCTTCGGTGCGGTAAACGTTGCGTGCTTCGCGCAGCTTGTCGTAATCGAATACGTCCTCGATCTCGATGACGCCCCGCAGGCCGCCTTCCCCGTCGTAGAGCGCCGCGCGGGTGCCCACGCTGGGCGGTTCTTCTCGCCCAACCGCCAAAACGACCGGAATGCTCCACGGTAACGCGTTCGCCAAGCGCATCGAGGTAACGACGGGCTCGTAATCCTTGCGAGTCATGAAGCCCGTAAGCGGACTGCACGCGCCGATACCGATCAATGCGAGATCGTTCAGCTCGCGACCCGTAAGCGTAAGGCCGCGAAGTCCTTTGGCCCCTTCGCGCAACTCGAGTTCGGCCTCGGGAGATCGGCAATTCGATTGACCAGCTTGCCGCCGTGAGGAGCGATCATACACGCCCTCCGCTTCGCTGAGGACGGGCGCCTTGAGATCGGCGTGCAGATAGCCGCGTTCCGCGAGCTCCGCAAGAATTTTCGCGAACGCTCTCTTCGACCGTTTCGCGCTCGCTATCGACCATGACGTCGGGATTCTGCGGAATTTCATATGGATCGGAAACGCCGGTGAAGTGCGGCAGTTCGCCGGCGATCGCTTTTTTATACAGCCCCTTCACGTCACGGCGCACGAGTTCGTCTAAGGAGCAGCGCACGAAGACCTCGACAAAATGCGCACTTCCGATTCGCCGACGAGCGTCGGCTCGGGCTTGGGCATAAGGCGAGATCGCCGCCGTAATCACGGCCGCACCATGCTTGACGAGCAGCGAGGCCACAAAGGAGATGCGGCCGATATTGATGTCGCGGTCTTCTCGGCTGAATCCGAGTCCCTTCGAGAGATGTGTGCGGACCTCGTCGCCGTCAAGTACCTCGACGTGGCAGCCGAGAGCGGTCAGCTCGGGCGCAAGCACCTCGGCAATCGTGCTCTTGCCCGCGCCGGACAGACCCGTAAGCCACACGGTGAATCCTTGGTTCAACTGCGCGTTCCTTTCTGGAAGGCTAATTTAAAGGGGGCACCCCTCGCTGCAAAAGCAGCACATCGAAGGAGGATGTCCCCAGATGTCGGACTTCTTCGGGCCGTTGTCGCTGAGTTCCGGCCTGGAGAGCTAAGTCTTCAAGGAAAACTGGGCCGCGTGCAGGCGCGCATAGGCGCCCCCTTTCGTCAACAGCTCATCGTGGGTGCCGATCTCGACGACCCGGCCGGCCTCGATGAAGAGCACCTTGTGGGCCCGGCGGACCGTCGAGAGGCGGTGCGCGATGATGAGCGTCGTTCGACCTGGCAAGAGCCGATCGAGAGCTTGCTCGATCATCGCTTCCGAGTGGCTGTCCAGTGCGCTCGTTGCTTCGTCGAGAATCAAGATGCGAGGATCTCGCAAGACGGCCCGCGCGATTGCGATGCGCTGGCGCTCTCCTCCGGAAAGACGCATGCCCCGTTCCCCTACTTGGGTGGCGTAACCGTCCGGAAAACTTTGAACGTACTCTTCCACGTTAGCGTCGCGAGCGGCCGCCCGCACTTGCGCGTCTGTCGCCTCGATGCGGCCGTAACGAATGTTCTCGAGAATCGAACCGCGGAAGAGCTGAACCTCCTGCGGAACGATCGCGATCGCAGCCCGCAGGTCCGAAAGCCGGAGCGTTGCTATATCAAGGCCGTCGAGCAGAACGCAGCCCTCTTGAGGCTGATAAAAGCGCGGCACGAGGTTGACGATGGTCGTCTTGCCGGCGCCCGAAGGTCCGACGAGTGCGACGATCTCTCCCGCCTCGATGGTAGCGTTGACATGGCGAAGCGCAGGCGGCTCGTCGGGCTTATAACGGAAGGTGACATCGACGTATTCGATTCCGCCGCGGACTGCCGGCAGCGCGATCGCGCCAGCGGGATCTCGTACTTCGACGGGAAGATCGAGCAGTTCGAAGACGCGACCGGCGCCCACAACCGCTTTGCTGATGTCACCGAAAAATGCCGCTACCCGATTCATCGGGTTCATCAAGTTCACCAGCAGGCCCCAGTACATGAAGACGCGGCCGGTGTCGAGCCGGCCAACCAAGACTTCTCGAACGGACAGCCACATGATCGCGACGACCGCGGCAACCATGATCGTCGAAATCACCAGCGGCTGCGTTTGAATGAACTGCGTCAGCTTCATGTATGCGCCGAAGAAGTCGTCGTTTCGATTGCGAAATCGCGCGACCTCGAACTCCTCGCGAGCGAAGGATTTGACGACTCGCTGGCCTCCAAGTATCTCCGCAAGATTTGCAGTAAGGTCGGCTATTCGCTGCTGCGCGCGGTGCGTGCTCGAGGAGATCAAGCGCTGGAAGTTCGAGACCGCGAGCGGATACGACTGGGGCGACCAGCACGAGCGAGAGCGTCAGAAGCCAATCCAGATAGACCATCGTCGCAAACGACGACGCGAACGTGGCGAGCGCAACGACGAGTTGCGGGACCGAAACGCTCACGGCATCGATCATGATTTGGAGATCGGTTGAAAAGCGCGCCATGAGTTCGCCGGGGCGCCATTTGTCGAACTCGCCGAGCGGCAGGTTCAGCAGCCGATCGAAGAGCCGCACGCGGAGGCGCGCGACGAGATGCTGTCCGCTCCATGCCGTGAGGTACGTTTGCCCGTAGATTGCGCAATTAGCAAGCACGAGCGCGACCGAAGTAAGGCCTAACGCGAGGTACAACGCCTTCAAGTCAGGAGACCGCCCGTGGATCGGAATGAGCACATCGTTGATGATGATTCGAAAGGCAATTGGAGGAACGATGGAGAGCACCCCGGCCAGTACGCCCATCGTCATGGCAAGCGCGAGACGCGGATAGTAGGGTCGCGCCTCCCGCACCAAGCGCAAGAGAATCGAGCGGCGGCTCATCGGCGGCACGCTCTTGCTGCCCCGCACGGATGAAACCTCCCCCAGCGCGGTCCGGTACGTGATGATGAAACACTTTCAGGAGGACCGCGAAGGGACATGGACTGCTATTTTCACTCGAACGTACCGTCGGTCGCGCCCTGCGCGGACTGCGGCAAGCCGATCTGCACGACATGCCGCGACGAACGCGGCGGCTGCCCGAGTTGCCGTCTCGCGGCGAAGGTAGAAGCAGCCACCGGTACCCGTCAGCAGATCGCCGGTCAGGTGCCGCCCCGTGCGGCGCCGGCAAGCGTCCGCGGGAGGGCGACCGTCGCCGCTCCCGCCGATCCAGTCGAGTCCCGCGCGCTCGTCGCACTCGGCTATCCGCTGTGGCCCTTGGCGCTGCTTTCGCTTTTGGACCGTAAACAATCGCGCAGCCTGCGGCGCCAAGCATTCCAAGCAATGGGCTTTAACGCGGGCTTCTGGGGTTTCGGCGCGCTTCTCTGGCTCATAGCGCAAGTGCCTTTCATGGGCTTCTCCGCTTTGGTGCTGCTGCCGTTGCTGCCCGTACTATTTCTGATCGCGAGCGTCTATTACGGAATCAAAACGTGGAACGGCGACGACGTTCGAGTTCCCGTCATTGGCAGTTGGATCGACGAGCGCATGCCCAATGGCGCCTCTGATTAATCTCCTGCCGTAAACTCGCGATAGCGGCGCAGGAAATTTCTCGCGCCGCGACGGCGTGATCGACGGCGGGTTTTGGATACGCCTGGCCCGCATAAAGCGCGAGCGGAAGTTGCGGTGAATCGGGCGGACGCCCGTACCAGGCGTCAAGCGGCACCTGTTGCAGTTCAGGTACCCACCGCCGCACGTAAGCACCCGCCGGATCGTAGCGGCGCCGTTGCCGTTCGGGATTGTAGATGCGCGGATACTGCGCCATGTCGGCGCCCACGCCCGCGATCCATTGCCAGTTGCCCGTCGCAAGCGCGGGATCGTCTTCGATGAGCCAACGATCCCATTCGTCGCGCCCTACGCGCCAATCGACGCCGATGTCGAAGCAGAGCCACGACGCCGCTACGGCTCGCACGTGCGGATGCATCCATCCCGTCGCATGCAGTTGGCGGATCCCGGCGTCGACGAGCGGATAACCCGTGGAACCGCAACGCCAACGGTCGAGCGCGCGATGGGAGCGCTCCCACGCGAATGTCGCGCATCTTCTCCTGCAGCGGTTCGTCGTGCGTCCACGGATGAAACCAAGAAAGCTGCAAGAAAAAATCGCGGTGGGCGAGCGCCCGCAGGAAAAGACGCAGCGAAAGCCTTTCCTCGGTCAGCGCGAACGGATCGCTAAGACGCTTTCGAACGGCGCGCGCGATCGCGCGCGCCGAGATCGTGCCGAAGGAAAGATGCGCCGATAGGCGCGAGGTCCGGTCCTCCGACGGCACGTTCGCGGCGGCCGCGTACCGGGCGGCTCCTTCGCGCAGGAATCGTTCGAAGCAGCGGCGCGCAACGGCCGGCCCTGCAGCCATGCCACCCGCCGCGCCGAACTCATGGGGGCTGGGAAGCGGCTCGCTTTCCACGTCCGAAACGGCGAACCGCAAGAGCAGCGGATGCTCGTGCGATGGAATTGGAAGATCCCACCAGATTTCGAAGTAGGGCGCGAACGCACGATAGCCGGGGCCGGTGGCGCTTCGCGCTTCCGCGCTCTCCTCGGGCGGGATTACGGGAGCGTCGTGCACGATCGCCGCGGAGAGCGCACGCTCTTGGAGTTCGGATTGAAGCTCGCGATCGCTCTGCATGGCAGCGCAATCGTAGGAGGCGCTCCAGGCAACGCCCGCCGCGTCGATGGTGGCGGCGAGTTTGGCAATCGTGCTTCCCGGCTTACCGCGACGCACGACGAGCTTACTTCCACGCTCGCGCAACTCGGCATCGAGTGCAGCGACGGCGGCGCAGAAAAACGAAGCTCGGCGCGGCGAAGATTTTAGTCTCGCTTCCGTGCTACCGTCGATGACGAGCACGGGCAGCACCGGTCCGCGTGCGGCCGCCGCCGCCAATCCCGCATGATCGTCGAGGCGCAAATCCTTGGTAAAGCGATAGATGAACGGCCTCTCCGCCATGGGGGGCCGTTTCGGTGCGTTGCTGCCGAGCTCCAGCTAGCGACGAGTTGGCGACGAGTAATGCGCGTGCATGGCGGCGCGGCAGACGGACCGATCGACGAGGCGAAAGCCCGAGCTTTTTGTGATCCTGCATTGCAGCGGCGTTCCTCGCTCGTCGACCGTTACGTCAAACGCCGTCGATAAAGTAGTCGCGGCACCGACGCGCAGCGATTCGGCGCGCGCTTCTCGCGGCGGTGTCGTCTGAGTATCGAGCGCTGCCAGCGCGCTCGCATCTCGCAGCGAGACTGTCCGCTGCGAAGAGGCGATAGGCCGCGGCTTCTCCGCCGTGCGCAACCCAACGGCGAGGATAACCGCCGCCGCAAGCGCCATCGCAAGAGTCCACGCGTTGCGCCGCATCTGCCGCGTCGCAAGCCTGCACGCGCCGCTTGGGCTCCCAGCACTCGTCATCGCGTGCGTGCGCGACCGTGCGCATGACGCGTTCGATTTCATGCTCGCCGCCGAGTGCGTGGAGGCATTGCGCGGCAAGCCGCGACGTGCGCGCGATAAGCGACGCGTTCCTCGTCGCCGGCTTCACCGATTGCGATCGCGCCGGCGAGCCGTTCCGCAACGATACAATCGTTCTGAACCGTCGTCACTCCGTAGCCTCCTTCATTACCGTTCTCAAAACGCGCATCGCGCGGCAGACCCGCTGCCGGACCGCATCTGAGGTCGATACCGAGGATCGCGGCGGCCTCGGGTGACGAATAGCCGGCATAGCTCGTCAACAGCAGCGCCGCCGACTGCTCGGGAGCCAACTGCGCCAGCGCCGCCTGTAAATCGACCGATGCCGCACTGCGCTCATCGACGCGCCACGTGCTGCCATCGATCTCACGGTCGAGTGGAAGCATGCGCAGAATTTTCCGGCGACGGAGAAACGAGATTCCAGCATTCGTTGCGGCGCGATAGAGCCAGCCGGAGGTGAGCTCGCGAGCGGGGTCAGCTTCGAGCATGCGGTATGCCGAAAGAAAGACTTCCTGCGTCAGATCGAGGGCGACTTCGGCATCGCCGACCATGCGGCGCAGATACCGTGCAAGCTTCGTCCGGTACCCGAGAACGAGGGCCTCAGCGCGGGCGTGCGCGACCGCCGTTGCGTCGATACCCTGACAAGCCTCCATGCCCTTACTCAACGGCTCGATAGCTTGCAATCGTGACTCGAATCAGGCACAAGCGGCATCACTGCGTTCGTCGATAGCTCCATCAACGCCGCCGGCTCTGGTGCACTTCCCGCTGGTGCACTTCCCACGAGACGGCTTTTAGGCATCCGTCGCGCATTGACGACTTCGCGAGCGTTCAACATCGAACTCGTGCGTCGTCTCACCGGCGTGCAGCGGCACCTTCTCAGCTCGACCTTTAGAACTCTTATCCGACCGTCGGCGCTCGCAGGTTAAATCCGGAGCCGTGGCCTCATACGGCGGCCGATTCGCTCCTGGCTTGAAAATACTACCAAGCGGTTATGTTCGTCGCGCTGCATCCCGAGTTTTTCGGACACCGGCAGCGCTGGTGAAGCGAACGAATCGCGCGCTTGGGTCAGCTCGCAAAGTCAAGTTCATCCTCATTTTTGCCGCGCATCCGCAGTGATACGTGGCGTCAGCGCGAACCGCGGCGCGATCCGCGCTAGCATGGAGTCCCGGCGCCGCGGATCGCTTCTCGCCACCGAGCGCAGAGACGGCAGATTTGACGCGACGCAGCCGCTGAACGAGCTCACGAGCTCCCTCCAGAGCGGTTGGACGAAAAGGCTATGTCGTCGATCCCCGGAATCTTCTACTTTGACGCAACAAAGACGGGCTCTCAGTGGTGCGAGCCGTTCGCGCAACGTCACCGCGATCGTCAAACCATCTTCCCCGAACGGTCTCCAACGGTTCGATTCAATAAGCCGGCTTCGGCATGCAATAGTGCATCGAAGATTGCACTTGTGGTGACCGAAACGCGCAAGTACGTGATCGGCCGGCCGAAGCCGTCGATGAGCGAAACGGATCACTGGCTCTCGAAGACGCTATCGGAAAGCGTCGGGTTGATCTTGTAATCGCCGATCGTCGACGTGATGTCGGCCACGTACCCGGGCTCCTGGACGTGCCCGGTCTGAGATTCCACGACGCAGGTTCCCCTCGACGCGGCCATATTGATTCGCCATCTCGGCATAGCCGCCGTTGTTGTAGTTCCACCGCATCGAGGTTACCGTCGCGCTCTTGTCGTCGACGGTTGCGTCGATGTGCGTCGACGTTTCCGCGCTTGCGCGGCACAAGCTTAAAGATGGCCGTTTTGCCGTCGTCTGAAACGATCGTCACGGCGTAGAGCTCCTGCCACTGCGATGGGCTCTCGATGTGTGCGTAGAGCTTGTCGAACTGCTGGGCGACGAGCGGCACCCCACCGGTGAAGACGACTTTGTTCTTGTCCGGTCGCTTCATAATAGTAGGTTCCCACGAGATCGGCCGACAGGAACGGAAACGATTTCATCGCCACGTGCGCGCGGAGCGTCGCGGTGAAGGCATGCAGGTTCGGATTGACGGCCGCCATTCGCGCCGAGCAGCGTTGCCGCCGTCGCCACGGCGAGCAGGTTCATGCAAAGCCTTCCAAAGCGGACCCGATCTCGGCGCGCACGCGCGACCGCCTTCTCCGCAACGTGCTGCCGGCGCAGCGCTGCAATCGCACGAGGCGAGCCGATTCTTCCAAGAGCCCATGCGACGTGACCGCGGACCATCGGATGCGGATCGCTCTGGAGACTTTCGATCAACGCGCCGACGGTGGATCGATCGAGCGCGTTTCCCAGCGCCACGGCCGCATTGCGCCGCAAGACCGCGGCACCGCGCCAGCCCATCGCGGTCTTCGCATAGCGCCGCCTGAAGGCGCCGCTGCGCAGACGCAGCAGACTCGACGAGCGAAGGACGTTCCGCCTCGCCATCGCGCGGTCCCCACTGCGACGAGGGCGCCGAGGGCGCCGCTGCAGTCGGCGGACAGACGAGTTGGCAGATATCGCAGCCCCAAACCCAATCGCCGATAAGCGGACGCATCGCAGCCGGAATCGAGTCGGTGCGCTGCGTGAGGTCGGAGATGCAGCGGTTCGCGTCGATTGTGTAGTCGCCGCGCAGCGCACCGGTCGGACACGCCTCGACGCAGCGCGCGCACTCGCCACAGCTTTTGCGCAGCGGCGCATCCGTCGGCAGTTCGAGCGTAGTAACGACTTCGCCGAGAAAAACGAACGAGCCGAGTGCCGGTGCGATGAGATTCGTATGCTTGCCGATCCAACCCAGGCCGGCTCGCGCGGCGAAAGCTCGTTCCGCCAAGGGGCGCGTATCGCAGGCGATCGCCGTTACCGGCGCGCCGGCGGCGGCGTCGATTTCGTCGGCGACCGCGCGCAGCAGGGCCCGCGAGGCGGCGATGGTAGTCCGATCGACCATGCATAGTTAGAGACCCGCCCACGCAGCGGAGATGCTCTTCTTCGACGCCGGAGTGGCGTAGGGTAGCGCGAGGCAGACGACGCTGCGCGCATCGCGCAGAAGCTCGCGGGGTCGCTGGCCCGGCGTGCGTACTCGCGCGTCGTAGTCCCACGTAGCAAAATCGCCGCGCCCAAAGGCTGCTTGCATTCGCCGTCGCGATTGCGTGTCGGCGCGAAGCCGGGGCAACGCGCACCGCGCCGGCGCCAAGCTCGAGCGCCGTGCGAATCGCACGTTCTTTGATTGCCTGGGAATCGGTGCGCGTCATCATAACGTCGCTAGCGGCCCCGGGGCGCCGCGTGGAAACGCTTCATCGATGGCGGCGACGTCGGCCGCGTCGAGCCGGAGTGCTCCCGCATCGGCATTCTCTTCGACGTGTTCTACGCGCGCGGCTTTTGGAATCGCAAAGAGGTCCTTCTCGCGGGTCAAGAATGCGAGCGCTACTTGCCGCGAGGTCGCGCCGTGTTTCCGCGCGATTCGCTCGAGGATTTCGCGACGGCGAGTGCCCGACCGCAGGAAGCTTCCACGTCCGAAGGGCGTGTACGCGACGACCGCAATCCCGCGGCTTCGCGCCGCCGGGATGACCGCGTGCTCGATGCCTCGCTCGCAGAGATGGTAGAGCACTTGATTGCAAGCCAGCGGCGCGTTGCGCAGGTACGAGGCCGCCTCGATCATCTCGTCGGCTTCGAAATTGCTCACGCCGACGAATCGGCGTCTTTCCCTGCTCGACCAGCGCTTCGAACGCGCGCATCGTCTCTTCGAGCGGATGAGAGCCCGGCCAATGCAAAAGGTAGAGATCGAGGTATTCGCAGCCCAGCCGCGCCAGGCTCCGCTCGGCCGCCGCCAGCGTTCCGCGATAGCTTGCGTTGCTCGGAAGAACCTTCGTCGCAATGAAGAGCCGCTCGCGCGCGAACACCGCGAATCGCTTCTCCGAGCAGCTCCTCGACTCGTCCCGCACCGTACATCTCCGCGGTGTCGATATGGACCATGCCCAGTTCGATCCCGCGACGAATCGCACGCTGCGCCTCCTTGCGGCGCGGCCCCGCTTTCCGGCATGTTCCACGTGCCCTGTCCGAGAACCGGGAGCTTGATGTCGGTCGTTCCAAATGTCTTGTACTGCATCGTAGCTACCGTGGTTCAAGGGCCACTCGTGACTCCACTCCAGCGCCTGAACTGTCGCGCTTGGGTTCCGCGGTGTCTGAAACTACTTACCCTGCCAGTTTGGTTTGCGCTTTTCTAGAAACGCGCGCGTGCCTTCTTTGATGTCCTCGGTATCGACGAGCGTTCCGAACTCGAGCGCTTCGATCTCGAGCGCGTCGTCGATCGAAAGATGCGCGCCGGTGTTGATGGCGCGTTTGCAGGCCGCGACCGCGAGCGGCGCCTTTGATGCAATCGTCGTCGCGATTCGCTTTGCTTCGTTCAAAAGTTCGGCGGCCGGCACGATGCGCTGGACCAGTCCGATCCGCAGCGCTTCACGCGCATCGATCGTCTCGCCAGTCAGGCACAGGTAACTCGCCATACCTTTGCCGACGCGGCGCGTCGTGCGGGCTGTCCCGCCGTAGCCGGGAATCAAACCGAGATTCACCTCGGGCTGCCCAAACTTCGCGTTCTCACTTGCGATGATGATGTCGCCGGCCATTGCAATTTCGCAGCCCCCGCCAAGCGCAAAGCCGTTGACGGCCATGATCGTCGGCTTGCTCATGCGTTCGATCTGACGGGTGAGGGCCTGACCGCGGCGCGATTGAGCGGCGCCCGACCCAGCCGAAGCGAGCGCGTTGAGTTCTGAAATGTCGGCGCCAGCGGCGAACGACTTTTCCCCCGCTCCCGTTACCACGATGGCGCGGACGCTGCGGCTCACGTTCCATCTCGACCAGCGCCTCGGAGACTTCTCTCAACAATTGACTGCGCAACGCGTTGAGTACGTTGGGACGGTTGAAGGTAATGATGCCGATGGGCTCTTCGCTTGCGACCAGGATGTCTTCAAATTTCATATGGAACCTTATGATTTGATAAAGATTGGAGGTAGCTTCGTTCCGTTGCAGGGAAGTGCCCTTTGACCTATACTAAAGAGCGATTTTACGGGAGGTGACGGTGGCAGTTCGCACGGCGTACCACGAGGCTTTGGAGGCGACGCGGCTCGACGTCGTCCGCCTTGGAGCGCTCGTCGGTGATGCGCTCCGCATTGCCGTCGCTGCGCTCGACGAACGCGACGCTTCCGCGGGCGCGCGAGTCGTCGCTGGAGACGACGTCATCGATGACCTGCGCCGACGCATCGAGGCGCACTGCATCGAGCTGATCTGGCGCCAACAGCCCGTCGCCGGTGAACTGCGCGAAATCGCCGCGATGCTGGAAATTTCCACCGACCTTGAGCGAATCGGCGATTATGGCGTGGACATTTCAAAAAATGCGATCAAGCTGTCCGATCAGCCGATGCGCCCCCAGCGCGTCGAGATCGATCGCATTGCGAGCGTCGCTCACGCGTTGCTACTCGACGCCATGCGCGCATATACCGAGCGTGACGCCCGTCTCGCGAGCGAGGTGATCGATCGCGACGATGAGGTCGACAAGCTTTACAAGCGCAGCATTAAATTGCTCCAAGGCGAGATGCGCGCCGATCCCGAGATCATCCGCCCAGGTACGCGTTATCTCTTCGTGCTCGCGTCGCTCGAGCGGGTCGGGGACCGTGCCGGAAACATTGCCTGGCATACGAAGGACATGATCGGGGCCCAGTGAGCACCGCGCTCCCGCGCTCCGAATTCGCCGTTACACGGCGTTACGTCTACCTCAATCATGCATCGGCCGGCGTCCTACCGCTTTCCAGCGCGGCTGCGCTTGAGGCCTTCGTGCGAGCGCACGCCGAAGCGGGCATGCGTGGAACGTTTCCTTACGACCTTCGCATGCCGGAATATCGCCGGCAGATCGGCCAATTCATCGGCGCACAGGGAGCGCAGATCGCTATCCTTGCGAACACGAGCGCCGCTGCAAACGTCATCGCGGCAGGTCTTCAATGGAAGGCCGGCGATGAAGTCTTGCTTTGCGATAACGAGTTTCCGGCCAACGCCGTTCCCTGGCTCGCCCTTCGCCGCGCGGGCGTCAACGTTCGATTGCTTCCGATCGCGCCTAGAGCGACTGACGCCCTGAGGTTTTGCGGCGGGAACTTTCCCCGCGTACGCGCGTCGTCGCAGTCTCCTGGGTTTCGTATGCCGACGGCTATCGTCATGATTTGAAGCGGCTCGCCGACGTCGCGCATGAATTCGGTGCGTTGCTCTGCGTCGATGCAATCCAAGGATTGGGCGTTTTTCCAATCGACGTCGGGGAGCTCGACATCGATGCGCTTTTCGCGGGCGGCGGAAAATGGATGCTCGGTTTACATGGCGTGGCGATTCTCTACATCGGGGAGCGCCTTCGAGATCGCTTGCACTTGGTAATGCCGGGCTGGCGTTCGGTGCACGATATATGGGACTTCCACAATTACGAGCAGCCGTTTTCCCTTGACGCGATGCGTTTTGAATGCGGCACGCCGAATTTGATCGGCACGCTTTCACTCGTTTGCGCTATCGATCTCGTCACACGATGCGGCCAGACGGCGATCGCAGATCACGTTCTCGCCCTGACCGATCGGCTTTGCGCAGGCCTACATCGCCTCGGCGCCGATCTCTCCACGCTGCGTGGTGAGGGAATCTCGTCGGGTGTCGTTACGTTTTCCCTTCCAGGCTGCGACAGCGTCGAGCTCGGCGCGGCGCTCGAAAGAGAAAATATCTTGACGACCTACCGCACGACCGGCATTCGTGTCTCGCCCCACGGATATAACACGCCGGAGGAGATCGACGTGTTTTTGGAAACGCTCGCCACGGTTGCTAACCCGCACGTGGTGGCATAGAGCCGTGTTACCGGCAATGCTGCTCCTCGCCGTCGCTGCGAGTGCGGTCTTCCCCGCGCCTGGTACGTACCGCTATTCGGCTTCGCTGAGCGGGCAGCGCATCGGAGAATGGTCGGTCAGCGTAAAGCCGAGCGATGGCGGCAGTGAGATCGACGAGAACTCCACGGCCTCTTTTGCGGGGATGCAGCTTGCGGCGACCGCCTCGCTCGTACTCGCTGCCGATCTCGCGCCGATGCGATACGAGGGCAGCTATCGAATGGCCGGTCAAAGTCCAACGGTCAGCGTCACGTTGACGCCGTCGTCGGCAACGATCGTGGGGGGCATCGGCGCAACGACGCGGACGCTTGGCGCTCCAACCGAATACCCGCCATTTCGTCGTGATCGAACCGGCCCTGCTGGCGGGGCTTTTCGCGCTGCCCGCACAGCTACGAGCGTGGGGTGAGGGCGCCGTCACGTGGATCGCGCCGATCGCCGGACAAGAGCAAACAATCGCGACGGATTCAGCGAGTCCCGCTCCACGCCCGACCGCGGCACCGGTGCAGGACGTTGCGCTGTCGATGCGAGGTCAAATTCCGGTGACCATTTGGTACGATCCGGTTACGCTCGTTCCCGATGTCGTCGTCGTCCCATCGCAGAACGCGATTCTTACGCGCGAACGATCCTAAATTCACCGGGCTGCAAGCCCACAACCTCCGGGGAGTCGAGCGGGAGACCGCGCATTAAACGTTCGAGTATGCCCAAGGTCACGCGGTGACCGATCACGAGCGTATCCTCGCCATTTTTCAACGCGCTGTGCAAAGGGACGCAGCCGCTCGGCCGCATCTTCGAAACTCTCTCCCCCGGGCGGTCGAAAACGAACCGGATCCGCCCGCCGCTGCGCGAGCAGCTCGGGCGCATGACGCTCGACCCACTCGAGCGTCTTGCCTTCCCAGGATCCGAAATTCACCTCACATAGCGCGGGCTCGATCTCAAAGCGCAACGATGGCACAACCCACTCGCGGGTCTCCAAGCAGCGACGCATTGGGCTGACGAGACACCGATGGAAGGTGAAAGGCACCAACGCTTCTCGCAAGCGTTCGCACTGCGCTCGTCCTTGTGTGGCCAACGGCGGATCCGAGGTGGAGATGAAGCTCATCGTCAGATTGCTTTGCGTAGCGGCGTGACGACAGAGGACGACGATCCTAGACACGGATCGACGACGTCATCACGGCATCGTTCATTCCGTGAATGAGTCGCTTATCGGCAGGCGCAATCGTCGCCAGCGCCCCGCCGAACTGTACGGTGTCTTCTCCGGTAACGAAGTAATAGGGACAAAGCCGAACCCGCCCGTCGTACTCGCGGATTTCGTCGCGTTCGCGATCGAAGTAGCTCTGGCGTACGAGCTTGCCCTTGTGGAAGCGCTGCAAGATCCACGGCGTACGGTCGTACGACGCGAGCGCCGTTTCTATTACCGCAGCCCACTCCTCTCGCGTGAGGTCGTCGCCGATCTTGACGCCGCGCGAACCCCACGCGAGCTCCGAAAACCCCGAGGGTTTCACGACGTAGGCCCGTTCGCTCTTCGGAAGCGCGACGAGTTGACGGAAATCGGAGATCGGGGTACCTCCCGCTTGTAATCCCTGGATCGTCCCTTGCGGCGGGAGCGGGCGGGGGTCCATTACCCAGGTCTTCGGGAAGAGACGCTGCAGCCGTTCGAACGTTTCCTTACCAAGCTCCGAGCGCCATAGAGGCGCCAGAGCGTAGTGATGAAGCAGTGAGAAGCTGAGCTTCTCTTCGAGCGTCGCTTTCGGCGATGGAATCATCTTGACGCGATTATGGCGCGCGGCGTAGAGCATGAGCTCTTGCTTGGGCACGTTGAAAAGATCGAAAAGCTCGAAGTTGCGATAGAGCGCGTCGAGCCTCGACTCGCGTCCGTCCTCATGACGAATGAATAGGCCTTCTTCGCTAAACGTAATCTCTTCCGGCCGACGCAGCCAGGCGTCGGCGAGACCCAAACGACGCAGCGCGGCGGCGAGCCACGCCATCTCGTTGCGATAGTCGGCGGATTCGTCTGACACGACGATCGCAACGGTCGGGTGCTCCGCGCGCGTGACGTAGCGCATTGTCGCCGCAAAGCCCCGCGGGATGCCGTCGTCGCCGCCAAAGCTCTCGATCCCAAGACGGCAGTACGCCTCAGTCATCGCTCCTAAAAAGCCCATGCCGCCCGGGATGCTGTCGAGCTCCGTCGCGACGAAGCCATCCGCAGTCAAGATCAGGTCCGGGCGGATAACGCCTGGCACGTCTTGTTTGAACCGATTTTGCCGAGCGAGCTTGACCACTTGTTCGGGCTTTCCGCCGTCGAGATACTCGGCGATAAAGGCTGGAGCCGTCCCGCGCACGCTGCGGTTATAGAGATTGTTGAGCGCGCGATAGAACCTTAAAAGCTCGGGACCGAGTCGTTCTATTGCGTCCGCATCATTCGCCGACAATGCAAACGGCTCGGGGCTGACGCGCCAGGCGATACGCTCGTTTTCGTCTTGAACCCGGAAGAGGCCGGGTGGTATCGCTTCATACAGGTGGTGCGCTTGCTCGCGAGCCGTGAGGTTTGGGATCGTCGCCGTACAAGGCATGGTAGGCGCAGTCTCCTCTATCGACAGCCGTCGGGGATCTTGGAACTACTGAAGGCTATGTACCGCCGCCGCATATGCTCTCCTAGAGCCCGGGGTAGCCAGATTCGGTTGCGATAGGCCCGCCGGAGCAGGCGTGGCCGGGGGTCATTTTATCGTAATGGCCCCCGGGGTCAGCAAGGCGCCTTCCAATCGCACTAAACCGTGCGAGTACGCTAAAGTGAGATGCAAAGTCCCGCCCAGTCCGAGCTTCGTCAGATCGAGACTCTGAAGGACCCGCGAGACCCCTTCGCCGGCGATGAAATGCAGGTCGATGGGGCGGCGCAACGTTCCGCCGGGCGCCGAGTAGGTCGCCGTCACCGGCACGACGAGCTCGTCGGCTCCGTTGGCTCGGAGCGGACCCGAAATACAGTATCCGATCGTCACCGCCGCGCCCTCCACCATCAGCGTCTCTTGGGTGCACGACGAGGCGGAGCCGGCGGGTGGGACGGTGCTTAGCGTCAAGACGATGAAGATCGCGAGCGCGCGTATCATGTTGAAATTTCGCGAAGTGAGTTCGGTACGAACCCAAGCGTTACCCGTCGAAGCAGGAACGATGAAGATTCGCGTGGTGCGCTTCGCACGTCTGCCGCAACCGATCTTAAATGCTGGAGCGCTACGCCGACGGTTTCGCGCAAAGGAGCGCTGGTGAGCAAGGTTGAGCTTTTCCGACTCTCCGCTTCGCGAAACCCGGTCGCCGTGCTTCGTTACGAGCCGCGCCGGCCCCGTAGCGTTTGCCTGATTGCGGGGCACGGCTATTCGTCAAGCAAACAAAACCTCGATTTTCTCTGCTCGTTTCTCTCCAGCCACGGTTTTGCGGTGTACAGTTTGGATTTTCCAGGGCACAAGCTTGGCTCGAGCGGCGGCGAGCTGCGCGGCGTTGACGATTGCATCGACGCGATGGTCGCGGTCGTGGCGTTCGCACGCGAGCGCGGCGACGGCACAACGTACACGCTTGGGCACAGCATGGGCGGAATGACGGCGATTTTCACCGCCGCCCTCGATCCCACCATCCTAGGAACGATCGCAATTGCGACCGGATTTGGGCGCCCCACATCGCTCGAGACGCTGCAAAAAGTCGGTGTCGCCGATTTTCGTTCATCGTATGTGGTTGGCGTCACGTTGCCCGAGCTCGTTGCCGGCGTCGACCGGCGCTACGGCGAGCTCCTCGTGCGGCTCGCCGGACGGCCCGCGCTTTACGTGGCCGCCAATCGCGATGCGATGGTGAGCCCCAAGAGCGTGCGAGAGCTTTACGATCGCGCACCCGAGCCGAAATCGTTTGCGACCATCGAGAGCGATCACACGTACGCCGCCGAGCACGCCCGCGCGGTCGTGCTGGAATGGTTGAACGAGCAGCATCCCGTCTTGGAAAACAGCGAATGAATGCGCGCGAGCGGCGCCGATACAGCCGGCATCTCTTGATTCCGGAGGTGGGATTATCGGGCCAGGAGCGGCTGCGCGCGTCGCGCGCCTTGGTGATCGGTGCGGGTGGTTTGGGATCGCCGGCGCTGCAGTACCTTGCGGCAGCCGGAGTCGGACGCATCGGCATCGTCGACGACGACGTCGTCGACGAGACGAATTTGCAACGCCAGACTATTTTCAGCGAGTCGGACATTGGACGCGAGAAAGCCGCCGCCGCCGCCGCGCGGATGCAGGCGATCAATCCGCTCATCAATGTCGATGCAATTGCTTTGCGCTTCGATCCGAGCAACGCCCGCGAGCTCGTGCGCCTCTACGACGTCGTGCTCGATTGCACTGATCGCTTCCCTTCCCGCTACCTGATCAACGACGCTTGCTTTCTGGAAAAGCGAGCCGACATCTACGGCTCGATCTTTCGCTTCGACGGCCAAGTGAGCGTCTTCCGCGCGCCGTCCGGACCGTGTTACCGTTGCCTTTATCCCGAACCGCCGCCGCAGGAAAGCCGTCCGACGTGCGCCGAGGGAGGCGTGCTCGGCGCGCTGGCCGGGATCGTCGGGACATGGCAGGCAAACGAGGCGCTGAAGCTATTGCTCGGCATCGGCGACGTGCTCGCCGGAAGGCTCTTATTGATCGATACGCTGAGCGCCCGCACGCGCGAAGTTCGGTTCGATCGCGATCCGCAGTGCCGTCTTTGCGGCGAACGCACGACAATTTCGCGGATCGAATCCGACCGCTACGAAGACGCGCCGGCTTGATTGCCCCGTGCAGGAGCTCGAGGCCGACCAGCTCGACGAAGCACTGCGAGAAGCCCGCTTGTTGGACGTCCGCGAACCGCACGAAGCGGTGCTTGGATCGATTGATCACGCCATCTGCATTCCAGCGTCGGAGCTCGAAGCTCGAATGCACGAGCTCGACAGCGCCTCGCGCTACGTCGTCGCCTGTCGCGTCGGTGCCAAGTCGCTCTGGGCCGTGCGACGGTTGCGCGAGGCGGGATTCACTCGTTTACAACACCTTCAAGGGGGGCTACTCGCGTACGCGTTGCGCCATGAGGGATTCGAATTTTTCTAAGGAAATTGCGCCATTAACGGGCCAACGCATAATGAACCGCGACCGAGATTCTCGCTGCAAATGCGCCGCCGAACCTATAAATGGTTCGCGGCGTTGGTTAGGGCAAGACCGATTGCGGGATTGAGTCCCTCCCACTTCGCTCGAATATGCCCGGTCGCATCGATGACGACGATCGTCGGAAAGCCTCCCACGCCGAAGAGCGCTCGAGCGCTGGTCTTGGGATCCAGCGCGACGTTTTGCAGCGAATATCGGCGGGCAAAATCGTCGGCGACCGAGCGCGTCTCGCCGACGTCGACTGGTACGACGACCGCGCTTGGGTGAGCTCGCGACCATCGCTCAACTAACGGTAGCTCTATCTTGCACGGCTCGCACCAGCTCGCATAGAAATCGAGAAAGACGACGTGGCCTCGCTGATCGGCGACGCGAAACTCACCGCCGTTAATCCGAGGGTAGACCGCGTGCGGCGCCGGTTGCGATCCGGCTGGGGAGAACGAACGCGGTGCGACGAAAATCTTCCAGAGTGCAAATGCGATCGCCAGCACCGCGAGCGCATCCCAAACTCTACCCCACGCTGAAGAGCGCTGCGATCCCCTGCCCTCCTCCAATGCACGCCGACGCAATGCCGTAGCCGCCGCCGCGCTCGCGCAGCTCGTGAAGCGTCGTAATCGCCAGTCGCGCACCCGATGCGCCGAGCGGATGGCCGAGCGCAATGGCACCGCCGTGCGGATTCAGCGTCGCACCGTCGTTGCCCAGCTCGCGAAGACATGCCAGGACTTGCGGGGCAAACGCTTCGTTGATCTCCATCACGGCGAGGTCGCGCAGCTCCATACCGCCGCCTCGTAAGGCTTTCGGAATCGAAAACGCCGGACCGATTCCCATAATCGTTGGATCGACGCCAACGACGCTGCTGGAGACGATGCCGCCCATCCACTGCACTCCGTCGGCTTTCGCTTGCTTCACCGTCGTGAGCACGACCGCTGCAGCGCCGTCGGTGATGCCGCTCGCATTGCCGGGCGTAACGACCCCGTTTTCAACGAAACGCGCCGGCAACTTTCCGAGCTTCTCCATCGTCAAACCGGCGCGCGGACCTTCGTCTCTTTCGACGCGCACGGTCGCGCCTTTCGGGCCGCGAACCTCCACGGGAACGATCTCCTCCGCGAAGTAGCCGTTGCTTTGGGCAGCGACGGCGCGTTCTTGACTTGCAAGCGCAAACTCGTCGGATTCCGCGCGCGAGACGCCGTATTTTTTCGCGAGATTTTCCGCCGTAATCGCCATTGGCGTGTTTCCGTATGAGTCGATGAGCGCGGTCCAAAGCGAATCTTCGAACGAAACGTTTTGGCCGAGGTGAAAACCCTTGCGCGTGCCGCGCACGACGTGCGGCGCCTGACTCATGTTCTCCGTACCGCCGGCCAACGCGTACCGCGCGTTGCCGAGCGTCAGCGATTGGGCCGCGGAAAGAATCGCCTGAAGCCCCGAGCCGCAGAGTCGATTGACGGTCAAGGCCGGCACGCCCACCGGCAGCCCGGCGCGCAAGCCGACGTGGCGCGCAAGGTATATCGCATCGGCGCTGCTCTGGATCACGTTGCCGAAGACCACTTCGTCGATCGACTCCCGCGTCACGCCGCTGCGCGAAATCGCCGCTTCGGCTGCGGCGACGGCCAGATCGGTCGCAGAGAGATCGGCCAATGCTCCGCCCAGATTTCCAAACGGAGTGCGGGCTCCGGCGACGATAACCACGTCGCGATCCTGCAATACAATGTTCATTATGCGTCGGAGTATTCCGCACTCGGCAGGCGCGGTCATGCAGCGTCACTAAGACGAACAAAGTATGCCGATGACTCGACCCGCAGCGGTGACGCTTGACGCCCGGTCGCTTTTGACCGCCAAAAAAACCGAGAAGATCCTCGAAGCGTTCGATAAGCTTCAGTTCGGTGGCGCGTTGGAAATCAACGAAGAAACCGATCCACGCGCACTGCGTAACGAGATGGCGCAACTTCGTCCCGGACGCTTCTCCTGGGACGCTCGCAACTTGGGAGGAAATCGCTGGACGATTCGCTTGGAACGAATCGATGAAAAGGCCGACGGGGAGGCTTTTCTCACGCACGTCGCGGCCTTTACTTCGGCGAAGGCAAACACCGTCAAAGAGTTGGCCGCTCAGATGGCGGAGCGCAGCTACCGGTCGGGCGATACCATTTTCGACGAGGGTGAAGTCTGGCCGTATCTCGGCATCGTCAGGAGCGGCAAAGTCATTTACACTTTGCTCTCACCCGACGGCAAAACGCACACGATCGGCGAGCGGCTTAGCCACGACACACTCAACGAAAGCGGCACGTTCGATGGCGGCGGCGCAACGACGCGCGCCGAAGCATTGACGGACGCCAGCATTATCACGCTTCCCAGCGAGGCGGTAATTCACGCGGCCCGCAACGACGCCGAGCTCGCACTCGGCTTTCTCATTGCTTCATCGCAGGCTCGGCGACGCTCGATCGACACCATCGCCGATCTCGCGTTCGCCCACGTCCTGCAGCGCGTAGCGAAGTTTTTGCTCGGCTACGCGCGGACGTCGGTCGGAATGGCGCGTGGTCTTCCGGGCGTCGAAGAACTCTCGCAGGCGCAGATTGCTGCGGCTGCCGGCACCGTACGGGACATGGCCGCCCGGGCGCTGCTGCGGCTCAAAAATGCCGGCGCGCTCGAGCTAGACCGAGGGCGCGTGCGCGCAATCGACCGCGCTCGCCTTGAAGCCTTTGCTCACAACGTTGAGGCTCCCCCCGTTTAGCTAATTCATATGTGATACACGTCGGACGTGGCATTTGGATCGATCAATTCGGGATGAAAGCGCGGTCCACTGCACATGATCGCGTCGCGCCCAATCTCAAGACGCAGCCGCGTTACTTCGCCGCCGATGACGTCGTCGACGGCGCAGCCTTCTACTTTGCCTAAAAGCCTCGCCATAACGATATAGCGGCCCGGCTCGAGCGTGATGTCGCTAAAGAAGCCGCGAGCGTTCGTCTCCATCGTCATCATGCGATTTGGAGCGTTTTCCAGATAGGGAGCCCGATAATAATAGAGCTGCGCCCGTGCAATCGGTTGGCCTGTCTTGGCGTCCACGACCGTTCCGGCGATGCCGCCCGGCTCGTCGCCCGCGGCCGGCGCCAGCAGCGCAGCCGCCAATGCGAGCGTTATCCCTATTTGCTTCATATCGCAGTCTCGTGCAGCCCAAGCCTAGACGGACTCAAGCGCAGCCGTCTCTTCGGCCGCCGCCGTCAAGTCGAACGCGGCTCGCTTACTCTTCGCCGCCGCTTCGGCCAGCGGCTGAGCGGAAGCTTGAACTGGCCGCGTCCCTTCGAGCATTTCGCGGCCCTTACGCACGATCCCGAGCGCGCCGCCGAGGCGGCCCTCCATGTCGCTCAGCACGTCGGCTGCATATCGGTCCGCGCCCTCACGGATCACACGGGCTCGCTCTTCCGCCGCACGCACTACGGCGTCGGCGCTCGCTCGCGCGCGCTGCACGATTTCGTTTTCGTCTAGTAATTCTACGTGTTTGCTCGCGGCTTCCTCGACGATTGCCTGCGCCTTCTCCTGCGCGGCCCGCATCATGCGCTCCTGATCCTTGGCGATGACCTTCGCGCGTCCCACCTCTTCGGGTAGCGACGCGCGGATTTTTTCGAGCAGCTCGAGCAGGCGCTCCTCCGAGAGAATGCGATAGCCGGCGGGCAGCCACGTTCCCTCGTGAACGTAGGCTTCGAGCTTATCCAGCACGCGATAGACCGACATTGCTACCTCCGTTGCAAGTTTATGCGTTTTTCCGCCATCACGCGGAGTACCGGTTCGGGCACGAGCGCGGCGACCTCCCCGCCCAGGAAGAAGACCTCTTTGACGAGGCTGGAACTCACGAACGAATACTTCTGGTCGGACATCAAGAAGAGCGTATCCACGTCCGAAAGCGAGCGATTCATCAGCGCCGCCGACATCTCGCTCTCGAAGTCGGAGATGACCCGCAAGCCTTTGACGATGACGTCGGCGCGGGCGGCGCGCACGTAGTCGGCAAGCAGTCCGCGGAAATGCTCGACTCGCACGTTCGACAGCGTCGCAACGCTGGCTTTGAGCATCTGTTCTCGCTCTTCCAGCGAGAACATCGGCGCGCGCTTCTGTGGATTGACGACGATCGCCACGACGAGTTCTCCAAAACAGCGAGCGGCGCGCGCGATAACATCGAGATGGCCGTTCGTCGGCGGGTCGAACGATCCGGGGTAAACCGCGCGCGTCGCGCGCATCAGCTTACCGTTCGTCAAGAGTCCGGCGACAAGAAGGCGAGAGCGACATCGCCGTAGACTTCTTCGCGTACGGAGCGATACCCGGGTATCTCGGGCAAGATTCGTTTTGCGGCGTGCTCGTAGACGACCAAAGCATCGGGCGCAAGTAATTGACGCTCCCGCATCAGACGAAGGAGTTGCAAAGGAACCGGATCCGCGTAGGGCGGATCGAGATACACGATGTCGAACGGGCCATCCAAACGATAGAGCGCGCGCTCCGCCGGCGCAGGAAACACCGTAACGACGTCGTTGACGCCAAGATTCTTAGCAGCCTCCTCAATCGTGCGCGCCACCTCGCGCGAAGCCTCGACGGAAACGACGCGCGCGGCTCCTCGCGAAGCCGCCTCGAAACCGATAGCGCCCGTACCCGCGAACAGGTCGAGGACGCGAGCGCCTTCCAGCCGGTCCATCAGAATGGAAAAGAGTGACTCTTTCACGCGTCCCGGCGTGGGACGAACGTGCAAGCCCTTTGGCGAGCGCAGCTTTCGGCTTCCGAGCGATCCGCCGGTGATGCGCGGCGACATTTGCGGCTAGAACTCTTGGGGTGCCAGCGGCTCGAGCGAGCCGCGCAGCCAGGTGTCATCGCCGAGCCATTCGTAGCGAATCGTTGAATACGGTACGGTCCCGTAGGAAAGAAGCCGGTCGTGAAAGCTGCGCTGTTCGAAGGCGGCGCCGTCGCGATCTTGGACCAGCCCGAGGAGGGTTTCGATTTGTGTCTTTCCGATGAGATAATCGATTGCCTGGCCCGGATCCATGGCAAAACGCGTCGCCTCGCCGCGAGCCGTATCGTAGTCGATTCCGGCGTTCTTTTCGAAATACGCGATCGCTGCCGGCAGCGTCATCGTCCCGGTTCGCCAAACCGACGTCGACGCCGATTCGAGTCGCTCGATGACGCATCAAGTGAAGCACCTGGCGGCGCGCGCCGGAATCGTCTGCATAGAGTCCCTCCCGCATGAGCATCTCTTCTCCGTAGAAAGCCCAGCCTTCGGAGAAGACGCCGTCGCCTTGCACGTGACGAATGAAATCCGGATTGTGATAGGCATACGTGAACTGCATGAAATGCCCCGGAATTCCCTCGTGCCCGAGTAGAGGCAGCACCGACTGGCGGGCTTGCTCCACGAAGAAGGTTTGATTGCTCGCACTGAAATCCGGTACGAAATAGAAGCCCTGAGGATCGCTCGAGAACATCCCGGGCGGATTCATGAAGCCGCCCGGATAGGTTGCGGCCAGGGCTTTGGGAACCTCGACGATATGGAACGGTCCGATGTACGGTGGGATCGTGACGATGTGATGGGAGTTGATGAATGCAATGAGCTTTGCCAAGCTCTGCTCGTAGTACGAAAGGAAGGCTGCCTTCGATGCGAAGGTCGGCGCGGGCGACGGCGATGGCTCCTGGGCATCGCGCGCCGCTTCCCAGCTTTGCAAAGCGCGATCGCGCGCGAGCTCGAGACGACCGATTTCGGCAACTTGCGCGGAATCGTACGGCAGCAACAAGACGCGCCGCAGATACCAATCGTACTCCTTGCGCCCAACCGAAAAACCTCCGGCATGGAAGCTTGCCATTCGCGAGTCGAGCCACGAGCGATAGGCATGCAGCGCGCGCAGCGCGGCCGCTTGAGCTTCGCGTTAACTCCCGCCGAGTCGCCGGTGAAACGTCGTGCGCTACCTGATCGAGCGTCGTGGTATAGAGCGAATCGCCGTCGCGAATGTCCTCAGACGCAATCTGCGCAAACTCGCGGACGGTTTGCGTGAGGTTGGCTCGGCCTTCGTCGAGCACTCGTGGGCAGGCGCGCAGCCGAGCGATCGCGGCGCGAACGCGCGTCTCGTCGCTTGCGTACTGCCGTTTGACGATCGAGAAGATGCCGTTGCTGCATTCGCCTTCGTAGATGCTGGGATTGCGCTGCAGTCCTCGCAAGACGGTTCGACTCCACCAGTCTCCCTCGAGATTCGCCCGGATCAAGAGGTAATCGACGCGTGCGTGCGGGCTCGCGTCCGGCGGAGGCTCGAGCGCAGCTAGCGCGTTGCGATACGCTCGCAGTCGCACCATCTGGGCGGCTTGCGCCGACGCCGAGTAATCGGCCAGACGATCATCGTACGCATGAATCCCGGCATCCGTTGCGGAGGTCGGGTTCTGTTCGAACGACCAGAAGGTGTAACGGCGCTCCAACCCGACGAGCTTCTGCTGATAGGCGGAGGCCTGCGATGCAGCCGCGCAGAGCAGCGCGCACGCCGCCGCGAGAACGAGCCGCGGCATTAGGTGACCCGCGCCGGCGACGGTAGAAGGTCAAGTAGTTCCGGAAAATTCGTAAGGGTGTACGTCGGCGGCTGCAAATCGGCCGGGTACTCCTTGCGTTCCCAAATTCATCCAAACGCCTTGCATCCCGGCGGCTTGCGCGCCCGAAACGTCACCGTACGGATTATCGCCGACGTACCATGTCTGGCGCGGATCCGTTTCGAGCGCACGCATGAGCATCTCGAACGCGGCAGGCGCCGGTTTCTGTTCGCCTATGTCGCTGCTTACTAAAATGGGTCCGCGAAAGCCGGCGCGCTCGGCCTTGCGCCCCTGCAGCGGATTCCAACCGTTGCTCAACACGGCCACCGCGATTCCGCGCTCGCGCAGCGCCTCGAGCGTCGGCTTGACGCCCGGTAGCGGCACGACGAAAGCATCGACCATATCGACGGCGGTGCGCCGGAATGTTTCGACGCGGCGGTCCGTTGGTTCCAAACGTCGCTTCATAACGAACCGTCGCACGGCGTCGTCGATAGAAAAGTCGCCTCGTCGCTGCTGCGCCAACAATTCGTCGATGCTATCGATCTCGTCGCTAAGCGTTCCCACCGTTCGTCCACCCTCCGCTATAAGTACCTCGAGTAGGCGGAGAAACGCGACTCGTTCGAGGCGGTTGTCGATCGCAATCGTATGGTCGATGTCGAAACCGATCCCGCGGACGGCATCCACGATTCTTACCGGGGACTCGGGCCGGTGACAACGCGCACGAATCCGTCCGGTCGAAGGTACTTTGCCAAAGCGCTCTGGACCGTTTGCGCCGTCGCCGCGAGCTCGGCGTGTGCATCGACCACGTTCTGATTCAACGGCAAGCCGAGCGTTGCATAGTCGAGCAGTTGCGCCGTGACGCCATCGTAACTCGACTCGCGAATCGGTACCTCGCCCATCAGCAGCGCCTTCGACCGCAGGAGGCGATCGGGTTCGATCGGCGCGCGTTGGAGCTGCGCAAGGACGCCTTTTACGAGAGCCTCAGCCGGAACGATATTCTGCGAGTCGCACGCATAGTCGATGCTGAAAGTCGCCCTTACTTTGCCCGCCCTAACGCGACTGCCGACGGAGTATGCGTAGCCGTGAACCTCGCGCAAGTCGTGGTAGAGCAGCGAAGAGTAGAAACCTCCGGTCAGAACGGCGTTGGCGAGTTGCAATTGCGGCCACGCCGGATCGGCGCGCACCAGGGGGATCGTTTCGACCAATTCCACCGACGACTGCACGCGGCCGGCCGCAGGAACGTTCACTTGGCTTGCCGCGTTCGCCGGAGCGGGCGGCGGATCGACGTTCGGCTTCGGTCCCACAGCGGACCAGCCGCCGAAGTATCGTTGGAAGATCGCCTTTGCGGCGTCGGGCGTCGTGTCGCCGATGACGACGATCGTCGTGAGGTCCGGGCGATACGCTCTCGCGTACCAGGACCTAACGTCGGTGAGCGTCAATCCCGCGACGCTCTTAGGCGTCGCAAAGCGTTGTGCCGGATCGCCCGCGGGGTAAAGAGCCTTTCCGAGCGCCACTTGCGCGAGATGATCGGGCGCGGTCATTTCTCCCGTGACCGCTCCAACGTTCTGCTGCCGAACGATCGAAAAATCCGTCGCATTGAATGCGGGATGAAGTTCTTCGTCGGCCAACAGCTGCACGCCGCGATCGAATTTCGACGACAGCACCTCCAAACCGAAGTCCGTACCGGCAGTCGCCGTGGCCGCGATCTTATCGAACTCGGCTTGTAACGCGACGCGATCGTACGTTGTGGTTCCGTACGGCAGCACGGACGCGGTGACGCCGGCAACGCCTTCCTGATTGGGCGGCTCCTGCACTTGAGGATCGTTGTTAATCCGGCCCGCCACGACGACGGTGTGCGAGATGTGCTCGGGCTGCACGATAAGGCGAACACCGTTTACGAGGGTCATGTCCGACGGCGCCAACGTCTGCTCGGGAACCTGGAGATGAGCGAGAACGCTTTGTGCCCAAGCCGGGAGCGGCTCGTGGGAGGTCGGCGGGATTTCGTTGTTTTCTTTTGCCATCGCGCCGCCCGAGATTGCCCCTCCGGCGTTCTTTGGCACGGCGTAGGCGGCGACGACGCGCTTATCGTCGAGGTACGTCCGCAAGACCCGATTGACGTCCGCCACGCTGACCTTATTGAACTCTGCAATCATAGCGTCGGGCGAGGAAAGACCTTGCACCGCGACGGCCTGACTCCACTGCATGGCCTGCCCTTCGATCGAGTTGGCGTTGAACTCCAGCTGCGAGATCTCGCGCAGTTTCGCTGCCTCGACCAGATCGGGCGGCACGCCGTTCTTCTGGTAGCCGTCGACGATCGCACGCATGTCCTCGTCGATCGTTTGCGGTGGCGTCGTAACCGGCACCGCGGCGAAGGCAATGGCGATCCCTACCTTGGGATAGGGCTGAATGAAGAACTGCGTCGCGAGCGCCTTTCCCGTAAATGCTAACCCCCCAAAGGAGCTTCGCTGGCTGGAGAGGACGTCACCCAAGATTTGCCCGGCAGCGTAATCCGGGCTCTGGTAGCCCGGAAACCGATAACCAAGCAGCACGCCGGTGTACGGCTGATCCGAAACGTCGTGATAGATCGCTCCTTTTAGGGCGGCGAGCTTTACCGGCTCGCGCGCGGGAAGTTTGCCGGCCGGTATATTGCCAAAAAGCTCGCGTACGCGCGCGATGGTAGCCGCCGGGTCGACGTCGCCCGCGATGATGTAGATCGCGTTGTTCGGGTGATACCAGGTACGGTAGAATTTCAACAGTTGCGCGCTGTTGACGTTCTTCGCGAAATCCTGTACCGTTCCCAGCGTGTTCTTATCGTACGGCGTTCCCCCGATGAGACGCGTCTGCATTTTGATGAACAGCCGATAGAGAGCGATGCTGTTGTCCTGCTGTACCTCTTGTGTGATCGCTCCTCGCTCCTGATTCCATAAGTTCTGCGACATCAATAGCCCTGTCGCCCGCGAGCGCTCAGCGCGCAATCCGATGTCGAGATACTGAGAAGGCATAGTGAAAAAGTATTGCGTCACGTTGCTCTGCGTATCGGCATCGAAATCGCCACCGGTGATTCCGACGGCGTCCATGAGCTGCGACGACGAGAGCGTGTGACTCCCGCGAAACATCATGTGCTCCGTGGCGTGCGCGAGCCCTGCAATCCGCTGCTCGTCGGAGCCGACTTCATAGTTGAGCATCATCGTGACGACCGGCGCCAGCGTGTTGCGCACGACGATCACGCGAAGCCCGTTGGAAAGAGTCGCTCGAGCCACGTCGGCGTTTTGTGCGCGCCCGATCGCCGGCAGCGCGATCGACGCTGCGGCGAGCACGAGCGTCGCGATGAAAGCCATACGATTCTGCATGGCTGCGCTATTCGCTTTGCCGCGGCCGTAACCCTCACGACGACAGCAGCAGCGCGCGCGAGTTCGGCTGCGTTTCGAGCGCAGCTCGTAAGCCCGCGTGTTCGGGTTGGGCGAGCGTCGGGTCGTGCGCTACGATCTCTTGGGCGGCGACCTTGGCCGCGCGATAAACGTCGACGTCGCGCAGCAGATCGCCGAGCCGAAGTTCCGCCGCCCCCGATTGCACCGTGCCGGCGAGCTGGCCGGGCCCGCGCAGGCGCAGGTCTTCGTCGGCAATTTTGAATCCGTCCGCCGACTGCGTGAGAATCTCGAGACGCTCCCGCTCGCCGGCGTCGTCCGGATAGACGAAGATGCAAAACGATTTGGCCGCACCGCGGCCGACGCGTCCTCGCAACTGATGAAGCTGTGCGAGGCCGTAACGCTGCGCGTCGAGGATAACCATCGCCGTGGCATTTGGAACGTCGACGCCGACTTCCACGACGGTTGTCGAGACGAGTACGTCGAGCTCGCCCCGCACAAAGCGCCCCATGATTTCCTCCTTCTCACGCGACGAAAGACGACCGTGTAACAGACCGAGCCGCAGATCCGGAAATACCTCGCTTTTAAGCCGCCCGGCTTCGGCGACGACGCTGGTCAGGACGCCTTCTCCTTCCTCGATCACCGGGGCTACGATGTATGCTTGATGACCGACTCGCGCATTTTTGCGCACGAACTCGTACACTCTGCTCAGTCGACTCGTTCGCACCGCAAACGTCTCGACCGGCGTCCGGCCGGGCGGGAGCTCGTCAATGATGGAAAGATCGAGATCGGCGTAGACCGACTGCGCGAGGGTGCGAGGGATCGGCGTAGCCGTCATGTGCAGCGTGTGCGGCGAGATGCCCTTGGCTCGCAAACGAGCGCGCTGTTCGACGCCGAAGCGGTGCTGTTCGTCGATGATCGTTAGGCCGAGCCGGTCGAAATGACGCCTTGCGTCAGGAGCGCATGCGTGCCGACACATACCGAGGCTTCTCCGCTTGCGAGCTTTTCAAGGGCTGCGTTGCGCGACCGCGCGCTCTGACTTCCGAAAAGGCCTTCGAGCGTTACTCCGAATGGCAAAAGAAGGGGAGCCAGTTTACTCGCGTGCTGCCAGGCAAGCAACTCGGTTGGCGCCATCAGCGCCGACTGCATGCCATTTCGAGCCGACAGAAGCACCGCGGCAGCGGCGACGAGCGTCTTGCCGCTCCCGACGTCACCCTGCAAAAGCCGGTTCATTGGGACGTCGCGGCTCATGTCGCGCCAAATCTCGAGCACCACACGCCGCTGCGCGTTGGTCGGCACGAACGCAAGACTCTGCTCGAAGCGCTCGAGCAAGTCGGATGGTACGCGCAGCGCACGAGCGTCATGTAGGCGCTCGCGCTCGATGCGGCGTAACTGCGCCGAAGCCGCGAGCACGAGAAACTCGGCGAAGACAAAGCGCTCCCGGGCGCGTTCGGCCTCTTCGGGAGTGTCGAGGCGAATGCACGGCGCGGTATGCCTCCGCCAGGCCGCCGTAACCGCGAGCGTCCGCAAGCGACGCAGGCAAGGGATCGGGCGGTGCCGACTCGATCAATCGCGCCAGATTCTTTTTCATTACCATCGCGATCTTTCGGCTGGCAAGCTCTTTGGACGCGCGATAGATCGGAACGAGTTCGCCGCGGTAGGAGTCGGCCTCGCCGAGCTGCGCGTAATGCGAAACGCTAATGATGGGACCTGAAAGCGTCCGCTCGACGCGACCGCGGACGAAGAGACGCATTCCGTCGTGGAAGCGGCCATAGACATACCGGTTTCGTCCAATCCATTTGGCGACGAACGAGTCTCCGAAATCATCGGTAAGCCGTGCCTCGACGATCTCGAGGCCCCGGACGCGCCTCTCCTTTACGGCGGCAACGCGCCCAACGGCATTCTCTTCACCTCCCGTTTCACCGAGCCGCCGCGCCGGCGTGGGAAAGCGAAGATCGTCGTAACGGAACGGCAGATACTCTAAAAGCGCCGCAGCGGCTACTGATTCCGAGCTCAGCGAAAGAGCGGCGCGGTCTTTGGCCCCACGCCGTGCAACGCGGCTGATTTCGTCTGCGCCGCTGCTACGTGGCGCGATCACTTGAGGGATTCCGACGCCGTTAAACGGCGAAGGCTTTCATAAGCAGCGCGCACGTTCGGGACCGCCACGCCGATATCTGTCGCCAAGCTCGATGACCGCGCCGAGAATTTGGACCGAGCTCTAGCGACCGTCCACGCTCGTAATCCTGCAGCATCGAGGTTTTCACGTCGTTCAAACGTGCCGCATAAGCGATGCGTGCGTCAACGTCGACAGCCGAAACGACGCCCATTGCTTGGCCGACGCGCAAAGTTTCCGTCATCAGTGCGCGCACCGCAGCGCGCGCGTCCGGATCGGCGAGCATTGGTTTGATCGTCATGCCGCGCAGGACGCTCGTTGGATTGAGGCCGGCATTGTTGACGAGCTTGAGCCAAACCGTCGCGCGAACGTTCGCATCGATTTCGGGTGCGAGCCCGGCGCTGCGAAAAATCGCGTCGAGCGCGGCGAGGCGATCGCCTGCGCCGCCGTTGGGATCGCCCAGCACGTAGCGCAGACCTCCGCTCTGACGGACGATTCCGGGGGCGGCGATTTCTCCCGAGACGTGCACGACCGCTGCGATCACGCGATCGTCGCCGAAGAGCTTGCCGATTTTGCCGCCGGGATCGACGCTTTCCAAAGGGGGCTCACGAACGTACCAAAACGGCACCCCGTTTTGCATCGTCACGATCGTCGAAGCTCGCAGCGCAAACGGCTCGAGTTGTGCGCGGAAGTCCGGCCATTGATGCGCCTTAAAAGTGAGCAGCAGCGCGTCAGCATCGCCGAAGTGCCGTAAGTCGTCGCTCGCGTCGACGCGCGCCGCGAAGGCGCCAAGATCGCTCTCGACGCGCAGCCCGTCGCGCCGGATCGCGGCAAGATGTGCGCCACGTGCGACGACTGCGACCGAAACGCCGGCCCTCGCGAGCGCTGCCGCGAGAAATCCTCCGATGGCGCCCGCCCCAACGACCGCGACACGTGTCATTGGGAAGAGCCTTTTAGGCGACGGGCAGATTCGAACTGCCGAATGGGGCTTTTGCAGAGCCCTGCCTTACCACTTGGCTACGTCGCCGTGAAAACGGCTGGAGCGGGTAGTGGGAATCGAACCCACGCATCAACCTTGGGAAGGTCGCAGGCTGCCATTACATCATACCCGCCCACCGCGAGCTTTCCGGTTCGAGCCGATCCATAGTGCGTCCTATAACCCATGGGGCCGCGCTCGAGTTCGGGACGCAACTGCCTTTAAGTGCGCCTCGGATCCTTGGCCCGGCCGCAGCCCGTCGGCCCAATCCATCAGCCGATCCATCTTCGCATGTCGGCAATTCGTCTCGCCAAATTCAGCAGACCGGATCTTCGCTAGCCAAGGTCGTCGAAGTACGTGTTCGTATTCATACCTACGTAATGAGGCTGATCGCGCGGGCGAGTACGATCGCAATGGTGATGAGCGCGATTGTCGCTTGCGCAGCCATCAGCGCCTTGGCTTGGCGGCTCAACGGCATGACGTCGGTCGGGCTAAAGGCCGTCGCATTGGTGAATGCGAGGTAGAAATAATCGAAGAACTGCGGTTTCCACATCGGATCGATGCAACTCGATGACACTCCGCCGCTCGCAATCGTCATCTGCATCTGGGGAAAAAGAAAATCGGTGTTTTGAAAGTCCGTTGCGGCATGGGCGTGGGCGCGCGCTTCGGGACCGTCGCTATCGAGCTCCCAGAACCACAGCGCAAAGACCAGGATGTTGGTGAACCAAATTTGCGCGCCGGTCCGCAGCAAGAGCCCCGGCTGATGCACCGCCGCCGTAGGCGGTCGAAAGAATGACGCGACGAGCAGCAGCACCGAGACGAGGTTGAAAAAGTTGACGATCGCGATCAGGACGATGCTCGCAAACCGCGAACGGCGCGTCTCGAGGTGCCGGCGCGGCGCGAAGATCGAAAGCGGAATGAGCAAGACCAGCACCAGCGCCGGAGCAACCCACGTCGGCCCGATGATCAAACGCGGCGGTAGCGTGACGTAGAGCAGCACCGCCACTAAAACGGCCAGCGACGCGTGCCAGCGCGGCTCGTGCCCCGGCAGCAGCTTTTGCTCTTGCATGAACCATCGTTCGCTCGCCTGGCCGGCGCAACCCGTCGCAGCCGCCGCGCATTATAGAGCGCATGCCTACCGATTTTCGCGATGGAAAAACCTTTCCGCGCCGTGGGCGCGAAGCTATCCGGGACATCTTCTGGCTGCTTCGCGCAGCCGACAAAGGCCGCGCGTCGGCCGCGGGAACGATACACGATTACATCTATCCATGTCCGATGGATAGAGGCATGATGGAGCGCTGGGCGATTACCGTTGCGGAGTTCGACGAAGCACTGCGACGAAATTCGACCGACGACGAGCTCTACGCCTGGTTCACCGGACGCGTGCGCCCCGAGAACGTTCGAGCCGCCAACGAGTGGCTGATCAGCGAGCGCGCCGAGAACCTCGATCGACAGGACGCCGAAGAGGTCGCCGTTGTGGAACACCGCTGATGGGCTCGATGATCGAGTTTACGCGGCCCGATGGAAAGGCGGCGCCCGGCTATCTCGCGCAAGCGCAGCGGCCGGACGCGCCGGGCATCGTTCTCTTTGAAGAATGGTGGGGACTCGACGATCGCATCAAGGCTACTGCGGACCGGCTGGCGTCACACGACTTCAACGTACTCGTTCCCGATCTCTATCGCGGGCGCAGCGCGGCGACCGGTGACGAAGCAAACCATCTGATGCAAGGTCTTGATTTCGGCGACGCCGCAACGCAAGATGCGGCGGGAGCCGCGCAATATCTGCGCGAGCGGGGTTCGAAGCGCGTGGGCGTCGCGGGCTTTTGCATGGGCGGGGCGCTTGCGATGCTGAGCGTCATGCACGGTCGCGAGTTCGACGCCGCCAGCGTCTGGTACGGTTATCCACCGGCGGAGGCTGGTGATCCCGCCAACATTTCCGTTCCCCTCCAGGGACACTGGGCGCTGGACGACGGCTTTTTTACGATTGAAGGCGTCGACGAAATCGAGCGCAAGCTCAAGGCAAGCGGTGTCGCACCCGAGTTTCACCGCTACGACGCCAAACACGGCTTCTACAATACCGGCGAACCTGGCGAGGGCGGCCTTGGGCACTACCATCGAGAGCACGCCGAGACGGCATGGCGGCGAAGCGTCGAGTTTTTCGACCGCACGCTGCGCGGCTGACGGTTCGCTCGCATGATAGTGAGGTCTCGCCGGAGCGGCGAGACCTCGTTTATGGTGCCAAGGGCCAGAATCGAACTGGCGACACCGCGCTTTTCAGGCGCGTGCTCTACCGACTGAGCTACCTTGGCCCGATTGTCGTCGAGCGCACCGCTCTCGCAATGCGCTCGATGCAAGCTGGCGACGCTGATGGGGCTCGAACCCACGACCTTCGCCGTGACAGGGCGACGCTCTAACCAACTGAGCTACAGCGCCAGAGACCGGCACCACCGACCTGGTGGGCACGGTTGGGATTGAACCAACGACCCCCCGCGTGTGAAGCGGATGCTCTCCCGCTGAGCTACGCGCCCCGACCGGTAGCGGCTCCTTGGACAAAAGCGTATGTTACCCTACCGTGTGCAGACGGTCTAGCACGGAGTGCGGGACGCGGCGGTTGAAAAACTTCGCGTGACTTTGCTTGCACTCGTGGTTCTTGCTGCGGTCTCCGCGGCGGCGCCGGTTCACTTCCCCGTATCGACGAACGATGCGCAAGCACAAGCCGCAATCGACCGCGGTCTCTTCTTCTATTACGCGTACAATGGCGAAGACTCGGCGCGCGCCTTCGCACGGGCCATTACCATCGATCCGCGCCTTGCAATGGCATATTGGGGAACTGCGCTCGCCGAGGGACCCGATTTGAATACGCCCCTGACGCAAGACCGATTTGACCGCGCTGCCCGCTCGATCCGCAAAGCACGCGCGCTCGACGCCGCCTTACCGGCACCGGAACGGCGTTTCATCGCAATCATGGCCTTGCGCTATCAAGGCACGTTTGCGAACTGGTCCGGCAACGATGCAGCGTATCGTCGCGCAATGATCGATTTTGCCCAATCGTCACATGACAAAAATGCGGAGCTCTTAGCGGCAGAAGCGCTCATGGAGCACGGTGGATTGGCTTGGCGGCAAGGAACGCTCGCCGCCGACGAGTCACGAGAAGCGCTCGGCTTCGTGTCGAACCTGTTGCGCGACGATCCCTCCAACGTGATGGCAAATCATCTCTGCATTCATCTTTACGATCTCGCGCCCGATCGCTCACCGGCGCTTCCATGCGCGCAACGCCTCGACGGCTCAGCGTTTCCTCCAGAGGCAGAACACCTCGCCCACATGCCCGCGCATTATTGGATCGAGACCGGCGATTATGCCGCGGCTTTACGCTCGAGCGAGCGGGCTTACTCACTACTTAGCCGCCTGATGGCCGAGGAGGCCGGGTCGGAACACGCGCAGCGCTATGCGAAGCACGACGTCGCCGTCGGATACTCCGCGGCGATGATGCTGGGAAACTACCAAGTCGCGCAGCAATGGAGTCAACGCATGGGCGTTGTCTTTGGAACGAGCTTCGAGGGGATGACCGCGCTGCGCTTCGGCCGGTATGACGCGGCGTACGCTACCGATACATCTGAATTCGCCGAGCAGAGCGTTCGGGGCCTGGCGGCCCTTCACTTGGAGCACATCGCTGAAGCACACGCCATCGCCGCGGGAATCCCTAACAAAAAACCGACGCAAGGTTACTTGCCAGAGCTGTTTTTGGCGAAGCTGGCGGAAGCGGACGGCCAATACGCTCTTTCCCAGCGCTGGATCGAGCTTAGCCGGAATAATCAGCGCGCGGACTTCGGCGGCGAGCTGATTCCGCTCATCCCTGCCGACGAAGCGTTGGGCGGTCTATTGTTGCGACGGGCCGACAATGCCGGCGCAATGGCTGCCTTCACCGCCGCTCTCAAAGCGTATCCAAACGATCCGCGCGCGCTCTTCGGCTTAGCCCAAGCGCTGGCGGCAAACGGAGAGCGCACGGAAGCGGCGGCGGCGCGCGCCCGTTTCGAAAAAGCCTGGGAGGGCGCCGACACCAAGTATTGAGGACGCCCTCCCGTAGCCGGTCACGCCGTTTCACCGTTCCGCAAGCTACTCGCCAATGCAGCGAGTGCCTCACTGATCGCCTGCACAGCATCGGCGATCCGAATGCGAGCCCGGGTACCTCGCCCGCTCACCGTTAGGCGTGCTAACTGACTGCGACGAGCGTTTTCCAAGGCGTCGGCACGGCGAATCCGGATCTCGGCTTCCAGCCAAAGTTCCATGGTCCACCTCGTGAAAAAAGTGCGCAATAATTTGAAAAGGCCTCCGTCGATCTGCGGAGGCCTTCATCCTTGGCTACGGCTCGCTTAGCGAGCTCCGCTCATGAGGACAAAGGTCCCACACACGTCGACCCAACGCCGATGCACGGCGCGGTGGAGGAAAGCTGACGCATCTGATTCATGTGCCTCCTTTATATCGAGTGAGTAATACGCGTGACTCTAGCATGCCATGATTGCCTTGTCAAACGCGCATCGTTGGAGGTAGCCGAGACCGCCTTGCGAACGTTGCATCACTTCTCGTAATCGCGACGGGGCGGTTAGCTCAGTGGGAGAGCGCTTCCTTGACACGGAAGAGGTCACATGTTCAATCCATGTACCGCCCACCATTAGGTCTAGGGGGCGTTATTGCCTGGACGGTGAGCGGGCGTACAATTAGTGGAACAGCCGCCGCTCCTGAGAAGGGAACCGGTTACGGGACTCTACGCGTTTGTAAACCGCCCCTTATCCGTTAGAAACTCAATCCCGGCAGGTTAATGGATGGTCGCTAAGTCGCCTCGACAAAAGACGAAGGCGGCCGCGGGCCGAGCTTTCGCCGTCTGCCGCTCGGCCCGATTTCGCATACCGCGCTACAGCTGCGGGTTGTTCATCTGCGTCAGCTTCGGTGGCTTGGCGTGCGTTGGGGGTTTAATGCTCAATCGCGGCAGACGCACGTCGCTTGCACCGTATGGATGGGCAACGACGCGGTAGTCGAAATGGACGGAGGAGCGGCCATGCTCGTTCTCGCGGACGATGAAGCCGCCCTCGTATTTTGCGGAAACATAGAGACCACGCGTGTCGCCGTTCGGTGTCAGGAAGACCTGATAGCCACGGCTTGCGTCGATCGTGCTTGCGAAAGCCGGATCGAAGCGCACCGCACCCTCCCCATTGAGCAGTCGAGCCGTTCCCGTATCTTCCATCGTCGCCTGTGGCGTCAATGCGACGCTTGCACCGAGACTCTTGCCGTTACGCGAGCGGACATCTGTGCTGAAGCAGTTGCGGTGACTGAACCCGAAAACCAGCCATCTCCGCCATAGTCAACTCTGAAATAACCGGCGGTCTCACTCCCACTCCCGCTCCCATATGCGTCAAACGAATCGCTTCCGAACGAAGCTTCAGCACTTAAAGCCGCAGAAGCGTAGGGAGTGGTGCTTACGAACTGGCCCGCGATACCCGGAGCGCGGGCGTAGACCCCTTGCCCATAGCGCCCCCCGCCGTAAGCAGCGACCGCGACACCGTGTTCGCTAACCGACACCGCTTCAACGCCAGCTCCGCCTGAGTCGCCAGCACCGGCTATCCCGTAGACGCCGACGGCAGTGCTGGTTCCGCTTTTAGAGAAACCACGGCCTTCCCCGTAGACGCCGACACCGCCGTTAGCGTTGGTACCGGCGACCCCATAGCCGGTTGGACCGTAACTGTTGCCATCCACGCCAATACCGTTTGTGCCCTTTCCCAGACCGTAAATCGCAGTAGCGTTCTTACCTTCGGTAGAGCCCGCAATGGCGCTATGGTGGCCAGTGGCTTTCGAGGTGTTAGACACAGTGAGGCAAGGACCACTTGAGTTGTCGCAGGTAGTAGCGGGTTGAACGAGGCGTCCAATCACGCTCGCTCCTGAAACGACGCCCGCGCTAGACAGCGCCAAGCTCGTTCCAAGTAAGATGACACCTGTGCTAGCAATGATCGCGCTTTTTAAAGTCAGGTCGCATGAGTTTCTCCTTGACGTAGTGACGGTCTGATACTCCCGAGTAGGATTCTCGAAAGCCTTGACGAGAGTTGCCGATGGCGGACGCACGTTGGCGCTCAATTGCAACAAGAGCGCTGCGTTAGACCCGATGGTTCATCGAAAATCTCCATCGCAAGCACGCAAAGTGCTTATCTTTAGGCTCTTAGGTCTGGGTACGGTGCCCCTACCAAACAAGCGGGGGAAAGGCTCCTAGTCCACTCGAACCGGCCTCAATCTTAGCAGGTCACTTCGAGGGGGATACGACGCAAAATTCACTTGGCCGGAAGTTTCTGTGCGCGACGATCGCGGGGGCATTTTTGACCGCCTGTGCCGGCAGCAGCAGCGGTGTACCGAATGCGGCATCACCATTGGGGGTGGCTCAAAACGGCTTTGGTCAAAGAGCCGTCAGTGTCGCTTTGAGCGGTGAATACACCGGGAAAATTCACGTAAATGGGCTGGGCAAGTTGAAGGTCAAGCTCATTCTCTCGCAATCTCAAAGCACGCTCGGCGGCGCCCTAATCGGTGCCGAAGGGTCTCAGGGCTTAGTGGCGGCCATTGCATGGGTTGGGAACGGCCATACTATTAGCGGAACCGGTATCGGTCCTCAGGGTAGCGGTGGCTATTGCACGGTTTCAATGAGCGGCAAGTACAAGTATCGCAGACTTACTGGTACGTACCGTGCGACGTACGGCTGCTCCGGTCAGACCGGAACCTTCAACCTGTGGCACAAGTGCTATTTCCAAGGCACTGGAAGCCCGGCCATTCGCCCGGAGAGCGGCATGAAACCCTGCTAGCATTCCACCCGGGCTAACTGCAGCCAGACGGAGCTACGTCGCGGTGAACGATGGCTATTCGGTTACGTCAAAAAGTTCGTCGAAGTTTACGAGCTTTAGGATTTTCCGGACGTGCTCATTGGCACCGGCCAGTGTTATCGCTCTAGTTTCATCTCGGAGCCGGAGCAACCGTAATTCGCACAAGAGAGTCGCGTCCATGTATGTGACGGTCGTCATGTCGATGACCACCCAACTTTCGCCGTCGATGCTGCCAAAGAGCCCGGCAATCTCATCTTTGCGTGTGAGGTCGTACTCGCCATCAAGTTTAATGAGGCGTTTTCGGGAATTGAGAGCCTCCACTGCGGACCGGTCCTTTCTCTCGCGGAGATGCGGATTGGCCGATCGCTGGAAGTGCGGTCAAAACATGTTACGTTGAGGCATCAAGCATACCACAGCTCCGGCAATATAGCGCAGAAGCCGCCGCATGAAATAAAAAAAAGCCGCGTGGCTAGGCGTGGCTTTTTCTTGGAGGCCCTGGCCCGGAGAATTAACTCTCGTTCAGGGCCGATTCGTCTGGAAACGAACCTGCGAGTTTTGACTCGCTTATGTCCTCAAACATTGTAGCATGCCAAAGCGTTCTCGCAAGCCGCCGTACGCCCGGCAAAGTATAAGGCGGGCGACCATGGTGTAGGAGCTTTGCACCTGACTTGTGCACCCGAACTGCAAATCATTCTTCTCGATGCCTCAATGGGCGCGAAAAGGCCAGGAATGCCAGAGACCAAGACCATTGCGACCGTAGACGAGGAGTGCGTCGTCCATCTGCCGCCAGTGCGTTGCCGGTACAACCTCGCGAGCGCTGGATGGGACCGCGAACGCTTGATTATGGCCTTCATGGAATGCGCCAATCCGCCGTGTTGGATTGCTAGAGCCGAGGCCGAAACGTTGGCCGATAGCATCATTGCGGGTACCGGGCAAAACATCGTCATCAAGGCCTCGGAAATCGACGACGCGCCGGTCCGGCGACGAGCATACGATCAAGAACGAGTACCCCGCGCATGAGAGTGAAGGACAAGCGTTAACCGAGGCCGCGCAGATCGACGATTAGGTGAGCGCGCGTACATAGATTCCAGCGTTTAGCATAGCGAGCGGAACGTCCAAGCGATCGACGCCGCCTTTCTAAAACGCATTCTGATACCCTACGGACTCCCAACCGCACTTCAACGCATCTCAACGCATCTCAGCGCATCTCAGCGCTAGTCGAGCGCCATTCTGGCAATAGTCAGCGCAGAAGGGCGCAGAAAGATTCGCACGTGCGGTTCAAGGGCTTTCCGGAGGACGATCCGGACTCGAATTATCCGGCGCCGACGGCGGAGCAGCAGGCAATTATGAAAGCCGCGGAAGCTACCCTTGAGCGGCTCAAATTCTGGCTCGGAGCCCTCACCGTACCGCAGCAGCGCGAAATCATTGGCAAGCTCGTCGGAGTTGTGTACCGGCAAGAGCAGCCCGCCAACGATGAACAAAACGGAATCGAGTGAGACCAAAATGCCGGAGCGCGAACGCTAAGGAAAAGCGCTCATGAGGTGGCGCAGCGCGACGACTAAGTAGCAGGGCGCGCCGCTCGTAGTGCATAGGCATACAGGGCGAACGAAGCGCTCACCACGATAACGACCCGATCTCGCAATGTAACCGGCCAGTAAAGTTCCCCTTCGCCGTTCTCCTGACTTCGGCGGAGGGGGCGGTGGGCCGTTGTAAGCCATTGCAGCGGCCCTTCTCCTAAAACGGACCAAGAGGCGTGATGCTCCGGCATTGCGCCTCCTGTTTTTTCACATGAAAGGTAAACCACAATGAAGTCGGACAGGCACCGCTTATCGGACGACGATCTTTTCGCCGAGCATGCGTTGATCGTAGTGGTGGCCGCGGATTCGCAAGGAATTCCTAAGGGGGGCTGACGGTTTACCCAAAGCCGCGAGAGCGGCCTCTAAGCCGGTCCGATCAGCCTTTGCACCTGATGCAACATCGGAGAAGATTTGAACGCATCCAGCGGCCCGCAAAGCGTCCTTTGGGGCATCCAGCTTTTGCTCGCCGGTCGAGACTCTTGCGTATCCGAGATATGATGGAGTGGTCATTGGGAGGTTTTTTCTTCCGGTGACACGGCTCCGGCGAGTTATCGGCTCGACTGGAGCATTCTGTTCCAGCACCCTACTGGTTGGGCAACGTACTTGGTTTCGATGCCGATATGGCGGGCATGTGGATATGACGAAGGCCAAAAGTGCTTATTTTAAAAGGTCTTACGAGATTTGAGCACAAAATGCGGCTTCCTCGTGGCTTCCTTGACACGGAAGAGGTCACATGTTCAATCCAAGTACCGCCCACCACGTAGACGCGTGCCTCTGTAATGGCGCTCTTGGTGCGCGGTTCATACGCTGTGGCCGCGTTCGCGATTCTGGTTCTGCGTGCGCTCGGCGGTATGGAGAACGCTGACGCGCAGACGAGAGCAATGCCGTCCGCGACTCCTCGGCCCTCCGATCCATGCGGCGGCGCGAGTCGTTTGCTCGCAACGGCAAATCGGCCCACGATCGGGTTTAGTGCGTGTGCAGTTAAGAAAGACACAGCCGTCTTCGAGCTCGGCTATCAGAACGAAGTGCAAGGTACGTCAGGTGCAGGATCCATTCAAAGCCAAGTACCCCAAAACTTTTTGCGGCTCGGCGTTGCATCGCGTTTTGAGCTGGACATCATCGGCCCCAACTACGAAGGTATACGTACGTACGCGCCTGGCAAACCTGATACGGTCGTGAATGGCGTCGCTGACTCTGGCCTCGGCTTTAAAATCGAGCTGCCTCCCGCTGACCGGTGGACGATCGCGTTTGACGGCCTGTACACGGGGCCGAACGGCTCAACGCTGCTGACCGCAGGAAGCGCGACGTTAACCGGAAATTTCGACGCTTCCTATTCGATGAGCCCGGCGACGAGCGTCGGCACGACGGTCGCCGTGTCCTCGACCGGCTTTTATGCCAATAACGTTCGCACGCAGTATGGCGTCGCAACACCTTCGTTCGTAGTCACGACGGATATACCGAATTACTACCAGTTTTACGCCGAGTACGTCTACGTATCGAAAATATCACCCGAGCACGCCGGCCGCGCCTTCACCGATTTTGGCGTTCAGAAGCTGCTGGGCAGCCGCACGGAAGTCGACGTGGAGTACGGTCATGCGTTCAGCGGCATTCCCGACCTACGATTCAACTACGTCGGTGCCGGCCTCGTCCTGCAACTGCGATAGCCTCGCGAACCTGCCGACGGGCACTAACGCTCGACGCTCAAAGCATCTGCGGCAAGACCGTCTAGCGCGGCATACTCCTGCTCGCTCAACTCGAGCTGCGACGCGCCGACGTTCTCGGCGAGATGCTCGAGTGACGAAGTTCCCGGAATCGGCAGCATCGCCGGGGAACGTCGCAATAACCACGCCAGACCGACTTGCCAAACCGTCGCGCCGTGCGCCCGGGCAATGGGGGTCAGCGCGCCGATCGTCACGAGATCACCGCCGTCGAGCGGAAAATAGGGGATGAATGCGATGCCCTTCAATTCGCAATGCGCGAGCACCGGTTCGCTAAAACGATTGCCGACGTTATAGTTGTTCTGCACCGACGCGATCTCGACGACGCGTTGCGCGCGGTACAGCTGCTCGATGTCGACGTTCGAGAGACCCACATGCCGAATTTTTCCGGAATCGCGCAGCTTGCGCAATGCGCCAACCTGCTCTTCGAGGGGTACTTCCGGATCGATCGCGTGCAGCTGGTAAAGGTCGATGCGATCGAGCCCCAAACGCCGCAGGCTTCCTTCACAGGCCGCTTCCAAGTGCTCTGGACGACCGCAGCGCTTCCACTCGTCGGGCTTGCTGCGAGTGACGCCGCCTTTGGTTGCAATGACGACGCCGTCTCGATACGGGCGCAACGCCTGCGCGATCTGCTCTTCGTTGACGTGCGGCCCATAAGAATCCGCGGTGTCGATGAAGTTCACGCCGAGCTCCACCGCGCGGGCAAGCACCTTCAGCGCATTTTCGCGATCGGCCGGCCATCCCCAAATTTGCGGGCCGCACAAGCGCATCGCGCCAAAGCCCAGACGCTTGACGGTGAGTTCTTTGCCGATTGCGATCGTCGTGGCCGCGTTCATCGCGGGAAGCTTTTCGCTGGGCAATAAGAAAGACCGCTCGGCGTCGCGCGAGCGGTCTTCATGGAATGGTCGTGGTTTACTTGCGCCGTGGCGCCGTTCGACGGTGGGTGCTCGCAGGCGCGCTCGAAGCGGCGGCTGCGGACCGGAAATTCGCTTCCCCCTGGTGCTGCGTCTCGACGAGCATCTCAGCGACGCGCATCGTAAACGCCTTTCGCATCTCGAGCATTTGGCTGGCGAATCCGAACGAAAGCTCGACGAGCTGTGTTGGGTTCGGAATGTTCTCGAACGTCGGCATGGTACCGGGCTTCTCGCTCATCTCTTTGCTGAGCTCGCGATACGAGCTCATCGCCTTGAGGCTAGCGTCCTGGCTCTCTCTGAGAGCCGCGAGCCCTTCGTGCTGAAACTTATTGATATACTCGGTCACGTTGACTGCCATCTTTGCTTCTACTCTCCTAACGGTGTTCTGGTTGATTGCGCTAAGTATACCAAGCAGATGCTATGCATGTCAACTGGATCGGGCGTAGCTTTTCCAGCAGTGTAACCGGCTAGCGACCGCCTAGTCGTTTCCGACGAAACTCCGATAGATCCGAATCAGCGCTTCCTTTTGATCGACCGTCAGACGGGGATCGAGCTTGACCGCGTGCTCGAAGCCGTGGTGGCTCTCGTCGCGTCCCGTTGACTCGTCGAGGAGTCCCGCCTGGGTGTACATCGTCTCGGCCGAAATCTGGAGCGCGTTGGCGATGCTCTTTAGAACGTCGGCCGACGGCTTATACAGGCCGCGCTCTACCTGGCTCAGGTATGGGTTCGAAATCTTCGCGATCTCGGCGAGCTGTCGCATAGACAGGTTGGCCAGCTCGCGTTGGCCGCGAATGAAATCGCCAAGGGTGCGCCAGCCTCCGCCAGCAGCGCTCTTCTCATCCTCACTCACGATCGTGCCTCGAGCTTCGGCGAGAAGGCGTCACCCGTCTCGTTTCGCACGTAGCGGCCCGGTGCCGGCTCGCCATCCGGGATCGAGTACGGAGCTCGCTGCCGTGCCGCCATGCGCTTGCGCCCACTCGGCCCAGTCCAGCCACCACGACCCATTGTGACGATCGGCGCTCTCGAGCCATTCATCGGCGCTCTCGCCGCGCCGCGCTAAGGGCTTCGTGTAGTGCCACGTCTTCTTGCCCCCCGGCGGATTGACGATGCCCGCAATGTGACCCGAGTTGGTCAGGACGTATTTGGCGTCGCCGCCCACGTGCTGTGTTGTCAAATAGGTCGCGCGCCATGGCGCGATGTGATCGTTCTCGGCGCCCAGTACGTAGAGAGGCGTGACGATTTTGCCGAGGTCGATCGGCGTGTCTCCGATCGTGAATGCATTAGCCTTTACGATCGAATTGTATAGGTAGCAGGCGCGCAAGTACTGCGAGTGCATCTCGACCGGCATCCGAGTGGAATCGTTGTTCCACGCCAGGATGTCGAACGCCGAAGGCTGCTTTCCCTTGAACCAGTTGTTGACGACGTAGCTCCAAATCAAATCGCTCGACCGCATCCAGTCGAAGGTCCTCGCCATTTCCGCCGGCTCGAGGTAGCCCCGCTCGCGCATGCGCTTCTCAAGGCGCGCGATCGTGTCCTCGTCGGTAAACACGCCGAGGTCTCCGGGAATGCTGAAATCCACCAGCGTGTTCGTCAGCGTTGCGGATTCGATTCGTTCGGCTTGCGCGTGCGCGGCAAGATAGGCCGTGGCAACGAGCGTAAGCGTCCCGCCCAAGCAGAGTCCCGCGAAATTCACGCGTGGTGCGCCGGTGATTTCCTGCACGCCGTCGAGCGCCGCCAGCACGCCCTCGCGCAGATAGTCGTCCATCGTGTAGTCCGACATCGATTCGTCGGGATTCCGATACGAAATCATGAACGTTTGATGCCCCCGCGCGACGGCCCACTCGACGAACGAGCGGCCCGGCGCCAAGTCCATGATGTAATACTTGTTGATCCAGGGCGGGCTGCACAGTAGCGGAATTTCGTGGACCTGCGGCGTCTGCGGTTCGTACGCGATCAATTCGATGAGCGCGTTCCGCATTACCACGCGTCCGGGGGTTGCGGCAAGATTTTTTCCCAGCTCAAAACCTGACTTGTCGACTTGACGGGGATATCCACCGTTGTTTTTGACGTCGTCCAAGAAATTCTGAAGTCCCCGCACGAGGCTCACTCCGCTCGTTTCCGTTGCCTCCTTCACGACGCCGGGATTGAGCCACGGCACGTTGCTTGGCGCGAACGCGTCGCACATGAGCTGCATGGCAAAGCGGGCCTTGCGCCGAGTCGGCGCCGGCAGTCGCGCGGAATCAACGAGTTGCAGCGCCGCCTGCGTACGGGCGCGATAATCTTCGACCAAGCCGGCAAGAATCGGATTGCGGCTCCACTCCGGTTCCGCAAAACGCTTGTCGTCGCCGGAGGTCTGTGTCGGCGCCTCGCCGCCGAGCCGGCGAAGCATGTTGAGGCCGACGTTCTGCTCGGCAAGCGCGAAGCCCGTGAGCCATGTGGTCATCCGCATCGGATCCATCATGACGTCCGCCATGACGGCGCGCAGCGCGTCGGTCAGCGACGCCGGATCGAGTCCGGTGACGTCTATACCGTAGCTCAGCTCCTCGGGCGCCATGCTGCGACTGGGTTGCGCACTTCCGTCCATCACATGTACCATCCGCCGCTGATATTATAGACGACGCCCGTAATGTAGCCGGCCTTTTCGTCGACGAGCATCCGAATCACGTGCGCGACCTCTTCCGGTTGGCCGAGCCGGCGCTTCGGCGTCTGCGCGACCGCGGTTTCGATCGCTTCCAAAGGCATCGCCTTCGTCATATCGGTATCGATGAATCCCGGCGCTATCGCGTTGACGGTAACTCCGCGCTTGGCGACCTCGCGCGCCACGGTTTTCGTCAGTCCGATCAACCCCGCTTTGGCAGCCGCATAATTGGCCTGCCCGAAGTTTCCGGTCACTCCCACGACCGAGCTGACGTTGACGATGCGGCCGTAACCTTGCTCGAGCATCGTATCGAGCACGGCTTTTATCATGTAAAACGGCCCCGAGAGATTGACTTGCAGAACCGCCTGCCATTCTTCGACGGTCATCTTACGGACCGTGTGATCGCGGGTGATTCCGGCGTTGTTGACGAGAAAGTCGATTCGGCCGTGCTCGCGCGAGCACGGCGGCGACCGCTTCCTTACAGCGGTCGTAAATGCCGACATCGGCTTCGTAAAAATGCAACCGCGGCGCCGCTCCGTTGAGGCGTGCGGCGAGGTGCGCGCTGCGCGCGCGGTCCTCCGGCAGGCCCAGCACGGCAACCGTCGCGCCGTCTTCTGCTAGCAAGCTGCTCACGGCGCCCCCGATCCCGCGCGATCCGCCGGTTACAATGCCAACCCGTCCTTGGAGCGGTAAACTATCCACGTGCTAGATTTACCCAACATTGGCCGCTAGCCCTCCATGCAAACGGCTGACCGGCGCAGTCACATATCCAAACCGCCATTGATCGCAAACTCGGCCCCGGTGATATAGCTCGAGTCGTCCTCCAGCAGGAAGCGCACGACGCGCGCCACTTCTTCGGGACGCCCGAGGCGCCGTTGCGGAATCTTCTCGACGACCTTGGCCAGCGCCGCCTCGGGAATTGCCGCCACCATTTCGGTGGCGATGAATCCGGGCGACACGCAGTTCACGGTGATGCCGCGCTGGGCCATCTCGAGCGCAAGGCTCTTCGTAAAGCCGAACAGACCGGCTTTTGAGGCGGCGTAGTTCGCCTGACCGATGTTGCCCGTTTCGCCGATGACCGAGCTGATGTTGACGATGCGCCCGGAACCGCGCTCGATCATGTGCTCGAGCACCGCCTTGGTCATCTGGAACGCGCCCGACAGATTGACCTCGAGCACCTGACGCCAATCGTCGACCGTCATTTTGCGCACCGTCTTGTCGACCGTAATGCCGGCGTTGTTGATAAGGTAATCGATCCGGCCGAAACGGTCCATCACTTCTTTGACGACGCGGTTGCAATCCGTCGACATCGTCGACGCGTCCCTGATGGATCGAAACGTTCGCGCCCTTGCCGGCCATCTGCTGCGCGAACTTCTCGGCGCTCTCGCGGCCTCGATTGTATCCCGCAGCTACCGAGGCCCCGCTATCGGAAAGACACTCGGTGATGGCCGCGCCAATGCCCCGCGTCCCGCCGGTAACCAATGCCACTCGATCCGCAAACACTGATCTTTCCTCCGCCGCCGGAAATTCGAAGCGAGAAGTACGCGCGCCTTCTCCGCTACTCCGGAGATCGAGTCGCTCCCATGAGGTGGACAAAAGGGTTAGGCGTTGCAAGCGCGAGGGCTCGAGCTCTTCATGGCTTATGCTTTCGAGACTGCGCCTAATGTCGAATAGCGGCTCGAGATGACAAATTTCGAAAACGCGGCGCACGGAATCGTGCAGCCCCACGAGCACGAGGTTGGACTGGCTTTCCCGGATCGATTGCCGCAGCATCAGTATGCAGCGCAGAGCAGACGAATCGATGTAGGTGGTCTTTGTCGAAATCGACGATAACGGTCGGTGAAGCAGCCGCAACGGCGAATGCGTCCGTCAGGCGACGGCGATCGGAAACGTCGAACTCTCCCTCGAGACTCACAATGGTAACGAGAGCCGCGACTTCAGACGCGGACAAGCTTTCCATGTAAATACTCTGAAACGGACGTTGCGAACCGTCTACCCGATATCGAACATTGGTCCGGGTGTAACTTCCCGCTCGACGTTCCCAAACCTGCTATAGTGGACAAAGATCGGGCCCAAATTCCCCAGGTAACCGCCGGAAGTAGCGTTTTGCCGACTGCCTCTTTATGAAAGGGCTATTAATGGCGAACGCGCCGGCTTCGGCCAACGTCATCCTCGACCGCCTTCCGGCATCCGAGCTCGCGTCATTCAAGATGACTTGCGGCTGATAACGCTAGCGCTCAACGAAACGGTGCAGGACCCGCATGCAAAGCTTGCGCACGTCTACTTCCCGACGACGGCGGTTCTGTCGGTGCTCAAAATTATGAACAACGGATCGGCAGTCGAGACCATCGCAATCGGCCGAGAAGGAATGGCAAGCGTTCGGACCATTTTTGGAGCGGATCGAGTCATCGACAAGATGATCGTTCAGATTCCAGGAGAGGCTTACCGCATGTCAGTTGCTCGTTTTCAGGAGCACTACGCACGTCGCCCCACATTTCGCGCTCTCTTGCAAGACTGTTGCCTAAAAATTCTCGACTCGCTTTCTCAGTCGATCGCATGTAATCGGTTACATCACGTCAACGAGCGTTGCGCCAAGTGGCTGCTGATTACGCACGATCGTGTGGCCGCGGCAACGTTCCCGATGACGCAGGAGTTCCTTTCCATGATGTTGGGAGTCAATCGAGCTGCGGTTAGCATTGCCGCCGCCACGCTTCAATCGGCCGGGTTCATCCGTTATTCGCGCGGAAAAATGACGATTCTCGATCGCGCCGGCCTCGAACGAGCCGCCTGCGAGTGCTATGGCGTCGTTGAAAAGGCCCAGTGACTAGCCAAATCGTCCGGTGATGTAATCCTCCGTTCGGCGGTCGCTCGGCTTCGTGAAAAGCTTGGCGGTGTCGTCGATTTCGATCAGCCGGCCGATGCCGGTCTCGTCGGCGAGCATGAACGCCGTCACGTCCGAGACTCGTGCGGCTTGCTGCATGTTGTGCGTGACGGCGACGATCGTAAACTCGCTCGGCCAGCCTCGACATCAGCTCCTCGATCACGGCGCCGGCGATCGGATCGAGCGACGCCGTCGGCTCGTCCATCAGCAACACCTCCGGCTCAGCGGCGATGGCCCGCGCGATGCACAGCCGCTGCTGCTGTCCGCCCGAGAGGCGCAGCGGGCTCGTGCGCAGCTTATCTTTCACTTCGTCCCAAAGCGCGGCCGACCGCAGCGCGCGCTCGGCCGTCTCGAGCTTTTGTCGGCGACTCAGAGCGCGGCTCGCGCAGGCGACGGTGTTGTCGAGAATCGAGAGCGTCGGAAACGGATTCGGGCGCTGAAAGACCATGCCGACGCGCCGCCGGATCGACATCGGATCGACGTCACCGGCGTAGATGTCTTGACCATCGAGCAGCACGCGTCCCTCAACGCGCGCGTCGAATGCGACTTCGTGAATCCGGTTGAGGCAGCGCAGCAGCGTCGTCTTGCCGCACCCCGACGGACCGATCAACGCAGTCACCGCCTTACGAGCGAACCCGATCGAAACGTTGCCGACCGCTTTGCGATCGCCGTAATATGCGCTCAGATCGTCGGTCGCGAGCAACTCGTCGCGAACCGGCGGCGACGCGACGCTCAACTCTCGAGCCCCCGCATCGCCCGGCGCAACATCAAGCGCGCGCCCAAACTCAACACGAAGACGGCAACGATCAAGAGGAACGCGCCCGCCCATGCCTGCGCCTGCCAGTTCGGGTAGGGCGAAATCGCGTAGGTAAAGACCTGCAGCGCGAGCACCGCCATCGGTCTGTTCGGATTCGTCTCCCAAAACTGGCTGCCGAAAGCCGTGAAGAGCAACGGCGCGGTTTCGCCCGTGACGCGCGCGATTGCCAGCAAGAGCGCCGTGATGATCGCGGGCCTCGCGGTCGGAAGCACGATGCGCACCGTCGCGCGGAAGTTCGACATCCCCAGCGCCAGCGCGCCTTCGCGAACGGTCTGCGGCACCGAACGAATCGCCTGCTCCGACGTGCGCACGAGCAGCGGCAGCATCAGCATCATGAACGCGAACGACGCGGAGAACGCCGAGAAATGTTTGAGCGGCGCAACCAACACCGCGTAAGCAAAGAGTCCGATCGCGATGCTCGGAACGCCCGAGAGCACGTCGGAAAGGAATCGCAGCGCTTCGGGAATCGGCCCGCGCCCGAAGAGCGCAAGATAAATTCCCGTCAAGAGTCCGATCGGCACCGCCATCGCCGTCGCGATGCCGATGATGATGAAAGTGCCGAGGATTCCGTTTCCCACGCCGCCGCCGGGAACGCCGACCGGGTGCGGAAGCTGCGTGAGAAACGCCCAGTTGATCGCGCCGATGCCCTGTACGACGACGTAGCCCAAAATCGCGAGCAGCGCGCCCGCCGCCAGCGCCGCGCAAGCCAGCGCCAGCGCGACTCCAAGCGACCCGTACGCGCGCCGGCGCCCAAGACGCTGGTAGCGCAGCGACTCGGGTTCATTCAGTGCGTTGCTCGAAACCATCGTCTCAACTGCCGCCGGAGCCGCGCACGCTCCAGATCATCAGCCGCGCCAGCGCGTTGACGACGATGCTGACGACGAAGAGAATCAAGCCCAGCTCGATGAGCGCGCTGATGTAGATGCTCGTCGTCGCCTCCGTGAACTCGTTGGCGATCACGCTTGCGAGCGTGTACGACGGCGCGAAGAGCGACGCCGAGATCTCGGGCCGATTTCCGATCACCATCGTCACGGCGATCGTTTCGCCGAGCGCGCGGCCGAGCGCGAGAACGCAGGCACCGAAGATGCCGACGCGCGCCGCCGGCAACACGACGCTGCGTCGCAGTCTCCCACTTCGTCGTGCCCAGCGCCATCGACGCCTCGCGCAGATCGCGCGGGATCGCGGCGATGACGTCGCGCGAGATCGCGGTAACCGTCGGAACGATCATCAGCGCCAGGATGATTCCCGCGGTGAGCAATCCGACGCCGTAGATCGGCCCGGAGAAGAGCGGAGTCCATCCGAGCACCTTCTGCAGCACCGGCCCGATGGCCGTGCGCACGAACGGCGCGAGCACGAAGAGGCCCCACAGGCCGTAAACGACGCTCGGAACCGCCGCGAGCAGCTCGATGAGAAACGAGAGCGGCGTCGCAAGCCAGCGCGGCGCGAAATCGGCGAGAAAAACCGCGGCCATGATTCCGACGAATGCCGCGAGCACGATCGCGATGAACGACGTCACGACCGTCCCGTAGATCATCGGCAGCGCGCCGAACTTGCTCGCGATCGGATCCCACGCGCTCTTCCAGATGAACGACGGGCCGAACGCCACGATCGACGGCCACGAGCCGAGCACGAGCTCGACGAAGAGACCGACGATCAGCAACGCAAAGAGGATGCTGCCGCCGTAGACGACCGCGGCGAAGCCGCGGTCGGCGGGACTAACGAAACGCGCTACGCGCCGAAACCGCGGCTCGGCGTTTTCCAATTAGCGTTGCATCTGCTTGAGCGTCGCGGCGGCCGTGTCTTGCACGTTCCCCGGCAAGCGGCACGTAATCGACCGACTTAGCGTTCGACTGTCCCTGCGGTCCGACCAGCCACGAGAGAACGTCATAGAGCAGCTTCGCGCGAGCCGCATCCGCCGGCTTCTTATAAACCACGACCCACGAGTATCCCGAAATCGGATACGAGTTCGCTCCCGACGCGTCGACGATTGAGAAGTTGGTCGAGCTCACCTCGGGCTTGGTGGCGGCCGCCGCGGCGACGGTCTCCGCGACGCACGCCACCCACTTCCCGGCGCGATTCTGCAAGAGCGCGGCCGGCATGTGATTTTCGACCACGTAGGCGAGCTCGACGTAGCCGATCGCCCCCGGCGTGCTGCGAACCTGCCCGGCGACGCCTTCGTTACCTTTGGCGCCGACGGAGCTGGGCGCCGGCCACGATACGCTCTTGCCCACGCCCACCTTGCTCTTCCACTCCGCCGGAGACGTGGCTCAGGAAATCGGTGAAGATGTAGCTGGTGCCCGAGCCGTCGGAGCGGTGAACGACCACGATCGACATGTCGGGAAGCTTCACGCCCGGGTTCAGCTTGGCGATCTGCGGATCGTTCCACTTCAGAATCTTTCCGAGGTAGATGTCGGCGACGACTTGGCGAGTGAGCCGGATGCGTCGCTGTAACGCCCGGCAGGTTATACGCTATCGCCGCGCCGCCGAGCGTTACCGGGATCTGCAGCACCGGCTGGCCGGCGCGCGCCAGCTCCTCGGCGTTCATCGGGACGTCGGTCGCGCCGAAATCGACGTTCTTGGCGGTGAACTGCTGGATGCCGCCGCCGCTGCCGATCGACTGATAGTTGACCGTCACGTCGGGGTGCTTCTGATTATAAATGTAGAAGGCTTTGGAAAAGAACGGGTAGTCGAAGCTCGATCCGGCCCCGGTCAGCTGCGTAGCGGCGACGCCGGCAGGGCCATGGCGACCGCAACGCGCGGCCGTCGTAAAGCAACGAACGAAGGACCTCTCACAAGAAACTCCTTAAGTGGCGTAGGTACGCTCTAGTTTTAAGCCAGCGCCATTAACGTGACGTTAAGGCGAAATGCGCTGGTCAAAGGATGGGCCCGCGACCCCGCAGAAGGCGCGGCCCCATGGTTGCCGACCCCGCCGTTGACGATCGCCGGCCTTCGCTCGCCGAGCTTCGTCATACGGCGGCTCACGTGCTCGCTTATGCCGTTGCGGACCTCTTTCCCGAAGCGAAGCCGACCATCGGCCCGGCGATCGAAAACGGCTTCTACTACGATTTTGACCGCGGGACTCCGTTCACGCCTGACGACCTAGAGCGTCTCGAGGAACGCATGAACGAGATCGTTGCGGCCGATTACCCCATGACCGGCCGTGAGGTCACGCGCGCCGAAGCGATCGACGCCTTTGCGGGAAATCCGTATAAGATCGAGATCGCGCGCGAGATTCCCGAAGGCGAGCCGATCACGCTCTACACGATCGGAAGTTCACCGATCTTTGCCGCGGCGGCCACGCCGATTCGACGGGGCGAATCGGCGCGTTCAAACTGACGAGCGTCGCCGGCGCCTACTGGCGCGGCGACGAGCACAGGCCAATGCTGCAACGAATCTACGGCACGGCCTGGTACGATCGCGCGCAACTCGAGCAGTATCTCGCGCGGCTGGAAGAAGCGCGGCGGCGCGACCATCGCAAGCTCGGCGCCGAGCTCGATCTCTTCTCGATCGAAGAGGACGCCGGAGGCGGTCTCGTCTTCTGGCATCCCAAAGGCGCGGTCGTGCGTAACGTCATCGAAAACTTCATCGCAGAGGGTTGCGCGAGCGCGGCTATCAGCCGGTCGTCACGCCGCACGTCGTCAGCGAGCGTCTCTACGAAATCTCAGGACACCTTGAAAACTTCGGACAGAACATGTTCGGACCGATCGACGTCGAGGGGCAGCGCTTTCGGCTCAAGCCGATGAACTGTCCCGGGCACATTCTCATCTACAAGAACCAGCTGCGCAGTTATCGCGAACTGCCGCTGCGCTTCTCCGAGTTCGGCACCGTCTATCGGTTCGAGCGCTCGGGCGTGCTTCATGGGCTCACGCGCGTGCGCGGCTTCACGGTAGACGACGCGCATCTCTTCTGCACGCCCGAACAACTGCAAGGTGAGTTCGAGCAGACGCTCGAAGAAGCGCGGCGCGTGATGCAAGCCTTCGGATTCAACGACATCACCTACGTGCTTTCGACTCGGGCCGCGAAGACCGAAGCGAAACCGATTCGATCGCCGAAGAAGCGATCCGCAAGGCCTTGGACCATAACGAACTTACCGTTCGAAATCGACGAGGGCGGGGGCGCATTCTACGGTCCGAAACTCGACATCAACGTGCGAGATGCGATCGGCCGCTCCTGGCAGCTTGGCACGGTTCAGGTCGATTTCGTGCTGCCCGCTCGCTTTGAGTTAAAGTACCGGGCCGCCGACGGCAATGACCGCCCTCCGGTGATGATCCATCGGGCACTCGCAGGCTCGCTCGAACGTTTCTTCGGCGTACTGATCGAACATTATGGCGGCGCCTTCCCGGCGTGGCTCGCGCCGATTCAGGTTGTCGTCGCGCCTATTGCTGAAGAGCAAGCCGAGTTACGCTCAGCAAGTTACCGCCCGGCTGGAGGGGGCGGGCTTTCGGGCAGAGCTCGACGAAAGCAACGAAAAGCTCGGGTACAAGATCCGGCACTGGAAGACTCAGAAAGTGCCGTACATCTTAGTAACGGGCAAACGAGAGGTTTCAGACGGTACGGTGAACGTCAATCAGCGCGGCGTCGACGAAAAGCGCACGATTTCGGTCGAGTCCTTCGTCGAAGAATTACACAGAACGATTGAGGCGAAGCGGTAAGACGATGAGGTTTGACGCTCGCGCAGTTTTTGCGGCTTGCGCTCTGATATTGGCCTCTTGCCAAGGCAGCGGTTTCGATAGCGGGGGCATGGGCGGCGAGATGGGACCGCCGGTTTCGAATCCCGGCTCGATGACGGGCGGAGTAGGCAGCAACGGCGGACTCTCCTCAGGCTCCGTCGGCAACGAAGCCGGTCCGACCGTCGGTCCAAACGGTCAAGAAGAACTCACGAACCCGGGCGCAACGCTTGCGCCGAACGAATCGCAATATCCGATCGGGCAAGGACCCAGCGGTATGAAATGTCCCGTCGTGCAGCAGTTTCAGCAGCAATATAACTGCACCGTCGCCTTCAACATTCCGGCGCCTTCAGCGTCGCCCAGCGGGTCGCCGCGCGCGAACAGCACCGCGGCGCCGACCGCCAGTCCGACGCCGACTCCGCAGCCCTCGTCGTCGGACAGTGACGACAGCGACGACAGCTCAGACTCTCCGACGCCGTCCCCCACGCCTGCCGGCATGATGACGCTGCAAGTCGAGCCCTTGCCGCGCGACGTTCCATCAATGACCAATCCAAATCCGCTTTTCATGCACATCACGCCGCTGATTGCAATCCGCTTGCAAAGCAACATGGATTTTGCGCTCAACGGCGGCGCCACGGTGCAATACACGCTGCCGGCGATGCAATTCAACGGGCGCGTCTTCGCGCTGCAACTCTACAACGAGACATACCTTCGCGGAAAGCGGCTCGATCAGATCCTCGGAACCTACCAGAAGTTCACGACGCCCCAGAGCAGTATGGTGCAGTTCCAGTTTACCGTCCCGAAGGTCACGGTCCGGCACACCCAGATCTGGCTGCTAGCGATGTACGGTGCGCAGATTCCGCCGGGCACGACGCCGACGCCCTCGCCGACGCCCTCGCCGACGCTGCCTCACCCAGCGCTTCGCCCTAAGCCGCCTGCGGCCTCAGCCTGACCTCCGCAGCTCGTAGAACGTTCATTGCGAGCTTTCTCGGGTGGACGCTCGACGCATTCGACTTTTTTCTTCTAACCTTTGTTATCTCGCGTATCGCGACGAGTTTTGGACACGGCGTCGCCGACGTCGCATTCGCGATTACGCTGACGCTGATGTGCCGTCCCATCGGCGCGCTCATCTTCGGTTGGCTTGGCGATCGCTACGGGCGGCGTACGCCGTTGATCATCGACATCGCGTTTTACTCGCTCGTCGAGCTGCTCACGGCGTTTTCTCCCAACTTCACCGTCTTTCTTCTGCTTCGTGCGCTCTACGGCGTGGCGATGGGCGGCGAGTGGGGACTCGGCGCGGCGCTGACGATGGAAACGCTGCCGCCCGAACGCCGGGGGTTCTTCAGCGGGTTCTTACAGCAAGGCTACATGGTCGGCTACCTGCTCGCCGCTCTCGTCTACTACTTCGTCTTCACCTTCACGCACTGGGATTGGCGCGCGCTCTTCGTCATCGGCGCGCTCCCAGCCGGACTCATCCTCTATATTCGCACCAGCGTCCCCGAGTCGCCGGCCTGGCTGGCGCGACGCGCGCAACGCATCGCCGCGCCGCCAAACTTCTTGTTAAAGTCCTTCCTGGCGCATTGGCCGCTCTTCATCTACACGATCGCCTTTATGGCCGCCCTCAACGCGATGTCGCACGGCACCCAGGATCTCTATGCGACGTTCCTTCAAAAGCAGCACGGGTTTTCTCCGACTCTAACGTCGGCGCTTTCCATCGTCGCGGCGATTGGCGCAATCTTGGGGGGAACGGTCGGTGGCGCGCTCTCGCAACGGATCGGCAGGCGGTCCGCCGTGATCCTTGCCGCCGTATTGGCCGCGTGCACGATTCCGTTATGGAGCTTCAGTTCTACCGTCGGGCTGCTTGCGGCGGGGGCCTTCGTCATGCAATTCGCCGTGCAAGGCGCGTGGGGCGTCATCCCAGCCCACCTCACGGAGCTCTCACCAGCCGACGTGCGTGGAACCTTTCCAGGCTTCACCTATCAATTCGGCAATTTGATCGCCGCCGGCATAGTCCAAATCGAGGCTTCGGTCGCCGCGAAGATGCCGCTGCCCAGCGGGACGTTTAATTACGGCGCTGCTATGGCATTGGTCGTCGCGGTGGCCCTTGCCGCGGTTTGCGCGCTTGCGGCGATCGGCTATCTCGTGCGAAAAGAAAACCGCGGCGTGAGCTTCGTTTCCGCTTCTACCGCCTCGTCATAGGACGATCAGTCGGATTCTCTACGCAACAATTGCCGAAGGTGATTGACAGCCTGCGCATGGATCTGCGATACGCGCGACTCGGAGACGCCCAGCTCGCTCTTGATCTCCTTGAGCGTGTCACCCTTGAAGTAGTAGCGCTGGACTACGGTCCGCTCTTGCGGCGCGAGGGATTCGACGGCTCGCACTAACTCGGCGCGGAGCTCGTCCCGTTCGATCTCACGCCCGACGTCGCTCGTGGTATCCTCGAGCGTATCTCCAACGAAGAGCTGGTGGTCTTCAGCGCTCGGTAACGGCTCCTCGAGGGAAACGACGTTCGTTCCACGCACGCGCTGGCGAAAACGATCCAATTCGCGCACGGAAACGTCGAGCCGTTCTGCCACTTCCTCGTCGGTCGGATCCCGTCCCAATTCAAACTCCAAACGCTCGTGGACACGCTCGATCTCCCGCGCCCGCCGTCGAACCGTTCGAGGAACCCAGTCTTGGGTACGGAGCGCGTCGATGATTGCTCCGTTTATCCGTGTGATCGCGTATGTTTCGAATTTTACGGCGCGAGAGGCGTCGTACTTCTCGATCGCGTCGATCAAACCAAAGACGCCGTCGTTGATGAGATCGTTGATGTCGATATTCGAGGGTAGATTGACGAATATTCTGCCGGCAACGTACTTGACCAGATGCAAGTACTTGTGGACGATCTGTTCGCGTGAAAGGGACGCGCTAGCCACGGCAAGCGAACGTGCGTAACCCAAAGTGCAACGCCCGTCGATAAAGATAAAGGCGATCGCTCATCGTTCGGTCGCAGTCTTCCTTCAGCAATACCTCGCCCAGGCGTGGAGTCCTCGCGAGCTCCTCGAAGAGTATCGAGAAACGACGAGGTTTGCGTTCGAGATAACGCATGATCCCTACGCGATGGAGGAGTCGCCGGCGGAAGCGATCGGCCGTCAGGGAGGCGTAGCGCGCGGTCGAGCGCCGTGCATCGGCTCCTCCCCATACGACCGCCTCGGCAGCGAACCGGCCGCTCATCGCAGCTTCGAAAATCCCTTCTCCGTTCGTCGCATCGACCAAGCCGGCGGCGGTGCCGCCAACGAGAATGCCCGCGTCGGCAACGGTCGGCCGAGGCAGGCCTCCGTAAAGCAGGTGTCCTTCGGTCTTGACCGCGCGCACGCCGACGGACGGATAGAGTCTTGCTCGGACTCGCTCGGTGAAAGCGTCGAGCTCATAGCGCAACGCCTCTCCGCCAAACTTGCCCATGACCCCTAGCCCGATTGCCAGGTGGTCGCGCTTGGGAAACATCCACGCCACAGTTTGGCGACCGTCGCGCGCGGCGAAATAATGCAACTCGAGGCTACGATAGGCGACGGGAGCGGCTGGGCGCTCGAGATAGACGCGATGCTGCAGTGTCGTCAACAACCCCGCGCGCCATGTCGGCATAGGCAGATTGCCGAATGAGGGGCCCTCGATTTGCGCCGTGGCGCCCGGCGCGAAGAAGACGCATCGTGCCGCAACCCTTCGCCGCTCCCCGGCCGCGAGATCGGCGTACTCGACGGTAAGGTGCGTACGCTCGCGGTAAATCGCGCGAAACAGCGCCCGCGTCCGAATTTCGGCGCCGTCGCGCGCGGCGAGATCAGCCATGGTCGCGTCGAGCTCTTCGCGCGTCGTTGTGTGTCCCGGGCCGAAGCGAATTTCGTACTCCGCGCCGGCTGGGTCAAAGAGCGCAAGCCGGGGGGTATCGCAATGCACGATCTCGCGCGGTAGGTTGAAGGTATCGCAAAAGCCGGGCCGCAGACCGGCAGCGCAAACACGCTTCCGACCGACCACCGCGTCGCGCTCGAGCACAAGCGTCGCGAGGCCCGAGCGTGCCGCTTCTCGGGCAGCCGTCGCCCCGGACGGCCCGCAACCAACCACTAGCAAGTCCAGCACCTCGACCCTATCCCCGAAAAATAGTCGTTTATCCGTTGGAATACAAGGCCTAAGGCATGGGGTCTTCGGTAAGCGACAGGGAACTCTCTTGCTTACCTCATCTTACCAACAAGGAGTAGTCTCATGAGGTCTTTTCGCAAGAGCCTCGGTTTCGTTACACTGGCCGCTTTGTCGCTCAGCATGGTAGCCTGCCATGGCCAGTCATCCGTCAGCCCATCATACCTCCCGCCGAGTACGACCGGTCTGTCGACGCCCCAAACGGCCGCCAGTGGCGTTGATGAATCGAAGGAATCCAAGATCGTATCATCCTGCGGCCGCCGCATTCACATCGTCGTCGCAGGAATCATAGACTGTAAGTTTCATGAAAAAGGACACAAAGACCGGAGGTTCACGCTCCACGATCATACGCATGGGCTCGTCCTGATCTCCCCCCGAAAGGGCACGAGAGAGACGGTGTTTACCGTCACGGGCGTTGCCGTCGGTAGCGGTGATTTCGTCGTGCGAGACCGCCACGGTAACCACGCGAAGGTTAGGGTGCGCGTCACTCTCTAAGCGCAAGAAACGCGAAGGAGACCTGCGACGCTGGTCTCCTTTGCGCTTCCACGCAAAGACGCGTGGATAGGACTTGCGCGCCTGGCCGGAGTAGGCAAGCCGCTCGGCCCTTCTGGGGCCCTATTTTTGCCCAAAATCAAGGATAGGAATGACGGCAGAGACAGTAATTATCGCCGGACTCGTCGGAGGCGCCCTTGCGGTGCTTTACGGGATCGGGCTTACCTTTTGGGTGCTCGCGCAACCCCCCGGCAATCAGCGCATGCGGGACATCGCGGCCGCCATCCAGGAAGGCGCAATGGCCTTCTTGCAGCGCCAGTACCGCACGATCGGCATTGTCGCGATCATTTTGATCCTTCTGATTTGGTTCGCTCCGACACTCGGTAGCGAGGCCGCCATCGGGTTCCTGATCGGCGCGGTCCTCTCCGGGGCGGCTGGCTTTATCGGCATGATCGTCTCGGTGCGCGCCAACGTGCGCACGGCCGAAGCCGCTCGCGGCGGGCTCGCGCCGGCGCTCAATGTCGCCTTCCGCGGCGGCTCGGTCACCGGCATGCTCGTCGTCGGTTTGGGTCTGCTCGCCGTCTCGGGCTATTACGCGATTCTTTTGCGTGTCAACGGCGGCGACGCTGCAATGTCGCTCGATGCGATGGTCGGGCTCGCCTTTGGATGCTCGCTGATTTCGGTCTTCGCGCGTCTCGGCGGCGGCATCTACACCAAGGCGGCCGACGTGGGCGCGGATCTGGTCGGTAAGGTTGAAGCCGGGATTCCCGAGGACGACCCGCGCAACCCCGCCGTGATTGCCGACAATGTGGGCGATAACGTCGGCGACTGCGCCGGTATGGCGGCCGATCTCTTCGAAACCTACTGTGTCACTACGGTCGCCGCGATGCTGCTTGGAAACCTACTCTTCGGCGCGAGCTTGCCGGGCGCAACGACGTTTCCACTCTTACTTGGCGCGATCTCGATCGTTACGTCGATCGTGGGCGTGATGTTCGTCGGAGTCGGGGGCGTTCGCCGTCCCAAAATCATGGCCGCGCTCTATCGCGGCATGATCGTCGCCGGAATCCTCTCGCTCATTGGGTTTTACTTCGCCGCGCGTCAAGTGTTCGCGCACGCGGTGGGGGTGACTGTGATGGGTATCTTCATCTGCGCCGTCGTGGGCGTCGTCATCACCGGCCTCATTACGTTCATCACGGAATACTATACCGGTTCTCAGTTTCCGCCGGTCCAGCGCATTGCCAAAGCGTCGATCACGGGCCACGCGACGAACATCATCGCAGGTCTCGCCGTCTCCATGCAGGCGACCGTCTTTCCGGCGATCGTCATCGTGGTGGGGATTCTCGTCAGCTACGCTATGGCCGGCGTTTACGGCGTCGGCATCGCGGTCATGGCAATGCTATCGATGGCCGGGATCGTCGTCGCAATCGACTCATTCGGCCCAATCACCGACAACGCGGGCGGCATCGCAGAAATGGCCGATATGCCCCACGACGTGCGCGAGGTGACCGATCCGCTCGATGCCGTAGGTAACACGACCAAAGCCGTCACGAAGGGGTATGCAATCGGTTCGGCCGCACTCGCGGCCCTCGTGCTGTTCGCCTCGTTCCTCGAGCAGCTTACGCGACACAAATGCCCCGGCACCGAGATCGCAGGCTGCGTCGCCGGCGTTCGCAACCTCTTTGCGATCGGCAACCCGTTCGTGATCACCGGCCTCTTTCTCGGCGGTTTGCTGCCCTATCTTTTCGCCTCACTGTCGATGGAGGCGGTCGGACGAGCCGCTGGCGCGGTTGTCGAGGAAGTGCGCCGACAGTTTCGCGAGATTCCCGGAATAATGCAAGGGACCGCACGCCCCAACTATGGGACGACCGTTGATATCGTAACGCGCGCGGCGCTGCGCGAGATGATTGTTCCGGCGCTGATTCCGGTCGGCGTTCCGGTGCTGGTCGTCGCACTGACCTACTTTAACGTTTTTCGCGGCGACACCGGCGCGCAGATGATGGGCGGCATTCTGGTCGGCTCGATCGTCACCGGTTTCTTCGTCGCGATCTCGTTCACGTCGGGCGGCGGAGCCTGGGATAATGCTAAGAAGTACATCGAGGACGGCAACTACGGCGGAAAAGGCTCGCTGGCCCACCAGGCTGCCGTTACGGGCGACACCGTCGGCGATCCGTACAAAGACACCGCGGGACCAGCGATCAATCCGATGATCAAGGTGCTCAACATCGTCGCGCTCTTGCTCGTCGCCTTCCTCGTTCACTGACACGACACTCAAGCGAAGTCGCCCAAATTCATCCGATTATGCTCCGGACCGTCCGAACGTGAGCGACGCCACGTAGCGAGGCTGGTACGCTCCTCTCACACTTGAGATGGAGGCGTACCACCATGATATTCCGCGTTGTTACCTGCTCCTTGCTTGCATCGATGCTTGCTTCGTGCGCCTCGAGCGGGAGCGGCTCACTTCCCAGCGCGCAAGGCGCCGCTGCGCCGGCCGCGGCGACTAATCCGACTTGGAACTATACGGTCGTCGACTTGGGAACGTTGGGCGGCGCCGCGAGCGGTGCGAACAGCATCAACGACCTCAACTGGGCGAGCGGATTCTCCACCCTTGCATCGACTTCGTACATACACGCCGCACTTTGGAAAAACGGCGGCTCGACTATCGACATGGGTACGCTCGGCGGACCGAACAGCGCCGTCGAGTGGCCGGTCAAGAACAATCGAGGTTTGATTTCCGGCATCGCGGAAACCGGCGCAAAACAGCGCCTGGGAGAAATCTGGTCGTGTGCGGAGGCCTTCTTCCCTCAACCGCCGAGCGGTCACATTTGCCGCGGGTTTGCTTGGCGAAACGGTCGGATGATGAAGCTGCCGACGTTGGGAGGCAATAACGGCTTTGCGGCCGGCGCAAACAACCGTGGACAGATCGTCGGCTGGGCCGAAACGCGCAAGCACGATCCCACGTGCACCAGCCCTCAAGTGCTCGGGTTCGAAGCAGTCGATTACAACGTTTTGAAAAGAACGATTCGTGAGTTGCGGCCGTATGGCAGCGACAAAGACGGGGCCGCGACCGAAATTAACGACCACGACCAAGTAGTTGGCATCTCCGGTAGGTGCGATCAGGCCGTCGGCCGATTCACGGCTCATCACGCGATCATGTGGGATCACGGCAAGATCGTGAATCTCGGCACTCTTGGTGGCGTCGCATGGAACACGCCGATGGCGATCAATTGGAAAGGCGAAGTTGTCGGTTTTTCCGACTTGGCCGGCGATCAGAACGGGACGCCCAACTTCCACGCTTTCCTGTGGAGGAAGGCGCGTGGAATGATCGATCTCGGCACGCTTCCAGGCGATGTGTACAGTGAAGCTTTAGGCATCAACGGAGCGGGGCAGATTGTGGGCGCTTCGTATGGCGCCAACTTCGCAACCTCCCGCGCGTTCATTTGGGAGAACGGCAAGATGACCGATCTCAACACCCTCGTCCACTCGGGTTCGCTCTATCTGCTCTACGCCAACGACATCAACGACAAGGGCGTCATCGCTGGGGGCGCCTGCGTGTTGGTAAGCGGGTCGTGCGGAAGCCGGGCTCCCGCGTACATGGCGAGTCCGACCAAAGGCGACGATCTCTCAATCAGCGGTCCCGCGCGTGCCCTCCGGAGGCCGCAGCTACCCGAACTGTTGCGGCGGTCACTGCGTAGCCGACTGCTCATGCCGTAGTGAATCGCCTGCGTCACGGTCGGCCGCCTCACTGCGTTACACCTAATTCGTCATGTGGCAAGAGCGCGCGTGGAGCCAGGCACGAAGATCGCGAAATGGTCTTCCGCGTTCGTACGAGCAGCGCGGACCGCCATTGGCATGGTTTTGAGGCGATCGTGTATGAAGCGACTGCGGGCTTCTCCGAGCAAAAGTTCGTCCGGCATAACGTCAGCATGCAGGTTGGGCGACCTCTGCTGGTCACGAGCCGTTGCAACGGCGAAACGCTACGGCGCCTTCAAGTACCCGGCGACATCAAAATCGTTCCCCCGGGCGTGCCGCGCGTATGGGAAACGGAATCGGCGACCATCAAGCTCACGATGTACCTGAGCACCGTGCTGATGCTCTCTGCCGCCGACGCAATGGGTGTCAACCCCGACCGCGTTGACATCCCGCCACAACTGCACGTTCGAGATCCGCGCATCGAGCACATCGGCTGGGCGGTCAAGGCCGAGTTGGAGGCCTGCGACCCTTTGGGCCGCCTATACGGCGATAGCCTTGGGCTCGCGCTCGCGGCACACTTGTTGCGAGCGTATCTGCCGGCGAGCAGCTCGCGAACTGACGTCCGGCTCTCTCGACGTCGCCTGCAACGAGTCGTGAATTACATCCAGGACCACCTAAACCAAGACCTTTCGCTCTTGGAACTGGCGAAACTCGTCGACATGAGCCCGTCGCACTTCAAGGTGATTTTCAAGCAATCGATGGGCGTGCCCGTCCATCAGTATGTAATTCGAAGCCGCGTCGAGTATGCGACCGATCTGATTTCGCGTGGAAAGCTGCCCCTAAGCGATGTGGCTCTCCAGGCAGGTTTTGCGAACCAAAGCCACATGGCGCGCTCGATGAAACGTCTCACCGGCGTCACGCCCAACGCCGTCCGCCGTTAGCGCGCCTACGCTTTCTGCAGCGCCTCGTATTTTCGGAAAATGACGAGGTAACTGCTGGCGACGAAGGCGATCGCGAAGGCCAGAAGCGCGTCGCCGACGGCGCTCGCAGAGGCTTCCTCGGTGAGGCGCCACGAAGCGAACGGCCGAGCGCAGGATGAAGGCGACGGCGAAAACCGCCAGCGTCACCCACGACGAGCCGAGGTACATGACCCCGCGCCGGTCCGTCGGACGCACGGCGGTATGCATGCCGCGCAGAATGCCGAACGGAATTCCGGCCAGCGCTCCGACGAGCACTCCCAGCGCGATCTCGAAAGGTGGCGCGGGATTGAGCATGTTGTTCGCATAGATCACCCACGCCGTCAACCCGCACAAAATAACCGGCGTGAGCCACATGCGGGTCACGCTGATTTTTTGCGGTCGTATCATGCGAAAGGCGAGTACCGCTACCACGATGACGAGCGGCAGCAGTTGCGCCCAGACGGGAACGCTCTGGTCGGCGTGCGCCGTTACTTAATCTCCGCCTTGGCGCCCGCGTCTTCGAGCTTTTTCTTCACCTGCTCGGCTTCGTCTTTAGTGACGCCCTCTTTGACCGCTTTGGGCGCACTTTCGACGAATGCCTTAGCCTCGGTGAGACCAAGGCTGGTGAGCTCCCGGACCGCCTTGATGACCTTGATCTTCTCCGCGCCGAAGTCCGTGAGAATGACGTCGAACTCGGTCTTCTCGACTTCGGGCGCGGGTGCAGCGGCGGGACCTGCGGCCATCATTGCCATCGGCGCGGCTGCGGACACGCCGTATTTTTCTTCGAGCTGCTTGACCAGATCCGCCAGCTCGAGGACGGTGAGCTTATCGATTTGTTCGATGAGATCGGTGAGTGCCATCGTACGTCGTTATCCTTATTAAGCGTTTGAAGTTGCGCCGGCTCTTTGCTCGCGAATGCGCTCGAGCACGCGCACCAGGCCGTTGTGGTTTCCCGAGAGCACCGTGATGAGCCCACGGATTGGATTCGCGAGCGTGCCGACGAGCATAGCGATCAGCTCGACTTGTCGGCGGGAGCTTCGCGAGCTGGTCGACCTGTAACGCACCGACGATTTGCCCGTCGATGTAGGCCGCCTTGACGGCGACGCGCTTGACGGTATCGCTGAACGTTTTGAGGGCTTTCGCCGGCGCCACCGGATCTGCTCCGGCAAAGACAATGCCGGTCGGACCGGCGAGAACGTCTTCCAACCGGGCGGCTAGATCGCCGGCAGCGATGCGAAGCAGCGTGTTCTTGACGACGGAGTAGGTGTTGCCGTCTTTGCGAAGCTCGCCGCGCAGCCGGGTGATTTCGTCGACGGTCAAGCCCGTATAATCGGTCAAAAAGAGGCTTTTCGCTGCGGCGAGCTTCTCGGTGAGCTCTGCGATGGCGGCTTCTTTACGAGCGGTCGGCATGCGTTGCAGTCTTTCGGCAAAAGCGATCTGCGGCTAAAGGAAAGCGCCCCGGTGAGGGCGCCTCATTCAAAGTCCACTCGCTAGAGCGCGCCGTGGAAACTCATCGAAATCACGTCCTCGGTAGCCATTGAATTAAGGCCTTGCGGCCGGCTACGGTCTTTGGAGCCGTCGGTTAGACTACCACAGAATCGCGTGGGAACGCAAGGGTTTGCCGAGAAGCCGACTGCTCGCGGCGCGCGTTCGCGTTGCGCGATGAAAGGAGGCTAGGTGACCGGACGGCCTCGCCGCCGCTCTGGACCGTCAAGATGAGTGCCTTCGACTATCTGACCGTCCTCGTATCGATCGTGCTTGGGCTGGCGATTGCAAACGTGCTCACGCGTCTCGCGACGGTCATTACGGCACGCGAGCGCATAGATTTTTATTGGCCGCCGGTCGCCTGGAGTATATTTCTCTTCTTCATTTCGGTGCAGCACTGGTGGGCCGAGTGGGGCGTGCGCCACACGACCGAATGGAACTTCGGCACGTTTTGGCTGCAACTACTCACGCCTGTGGATCTCTTCTTGCTCTCCGCACTCGCGCTTCCCGAGCGCGAGGAAAATGGCAAACTCGATCTCGGAGCTTGGTACTTTCATAATCGCGCCTGGTTTCTCGTCTTTCTGTTTTTCTTACCGGCACTCGCCATAGCCGAAGAAGTCGCAAGAACGGGCCGTATGGCATCGTCGCTCAACTTTTCGTTTTTGGTCGCTTTCGAGGTCGGTTATCGTGGTCGCATATCTCCTAAGGTCTCGAAAAGCACAAGAATGGCTCACCGCTGCCGCGATGGTAATGACCGTCGCGTATGTCGTGCTGCTCTATCTGCAATTGCCGCGTTAGGTGACGTGGCAACGGATCTCTAAGCCCCGGTACGTTCGCGGTAGACTGCGATGCCAGGCCGCTAGGCCGTTGCCTTCACACGATTGGGATCGACCTTCACCCCGGGCCCCATCGTGCTGGCGAGCGTGACGCTGCGCAAATAAGTTCCCTTCGCCGCTGAAGGCTTGGCGCGGACGATCGCGTCGAGCAGCGTGGTGATGTTTTCGACTAAGTGCGTTTCGTCGAAACTCGCCTTGCCAACGATCGTGTGAATGATGCCGGCTTTATCGAGCCGGAACTCCACCTTACCGGCCTTGATGTCGCGAATCGCGGCGCGCGACGTTCGGCGTCACCGTTCCGGCTTTGGGGTTCGGCATTTTCTGCGCGAGGATGCGCCCGAGCTCTTTACCAACCTGCGCCATCATGTCCGGCGTTGCTACGGCAACATCGAACTCGGCAAAGCCGCCCTTCACCTTGTCGATCAAGTCTTGATCGCCGACGACATCCGCGCCGGCTTCCTGAGCCGCTTTGGCGTTGTCACCCTTCGCAAACGCAATGACCCGAACGGTGCGCCCCGTGCCGTGCGGCAAAAGCACGGTTCCGCGAACGCTTTGATCGCTCTTTTTGGGATCAACGCCAAGCCGAACGTGCGCTTCAACCGTTTCGTCAAACTTGGCGTTCGCATTCTTTTTGACGACCGCAATCGCTTCGGGCGTCGAGAAGAGCCTCTTGCCGTCGAAGCCGCCGGTCAGCGCCTTAAACCGCTTTCCGTGATGCTGCGGCAACTTAGGCCTCCACTTCCACGCCCATCGAGCGCGCCGTACCGGCGACGATCTTCTTCGCGGCGCCGATGTCGTTGGCATTGATGTCGGGCATCTTTACCTTGGCGATCTCTTCGAGCTGCTTTTGCGTCAGCTTGCCGACCTTATTGCGGTTTGGCTCTTTGCTCCCCGACTCAATGCTGAGAGCCTGCTTGATGAGGAACGATGCCGGCGGCGTCTTGGTGATAAAGCTGAACGTCCGGTCTTCGAAGACCGTGATCTCGACCGGGATGATCATGCCCGTTTGCGACGCCGTGCGCTCGTTGTACTGCCGACAAAAATCCATGATGTTGAGCGAATAGGGTCCCAGAGCCGGACCAATCGGCGGCGCCGGAGTTGCCTTGCCCGCTGGAATCTGTAGGCCGATCTTGCCCGCGATTTTCTTAGCCACGAATGTCTCCTTCTGTGTCGAATCGGTCAGCCCGCATTCGAACTCGGACACATTCGTCGCGCCACCTCGTGTGGCGCTCCTATCGACTGCCTCGCGCCTCCCGCAATCCTGCTCCGGCGCTCGGTCAGACGGTCCTCGTTCGAAGCGGTCTCCCCGCTTCTTCCCCTACTACTTTATTTTGCGCTACCAACGCCGGGGTAAGCGCTGAGCAATCCTACAAAACTTATACCTTTTCTACCTGGAAAAATTCGAGTTCGACCGGAGTTTCGCGGCCAAAAATCGAGATGAGCGCGCGCAGGCGCTCCTTCTCCGGCGCAATTTCATCGACGACACCGGTGAAGTCGAAGAACGGTCCGGAGGTGACCTTGACGCGATCGCCCTTCTTGAAATCTATCTTGAGCTTCGGTGCCTCGATACCCATTTGCTTGAGGATCGTCTTGACTTCTTTGTCTTGCAGCGGCACCGGCTTTTCGCCGGGACCTGGACTCCCCACGAAACCGGTGACGCCCTGAGTATTGCGCACGACGTACCACGACTGATCGTCCATGATCATCTCGACCAGCACGTATCCGGGGAAGACCTTCTTCGGCGTGATCTTGCGCTTGCCGTCCTTGAACTCGACTTCGTCTTCCATCGGAACGAGCACGCGGAAGATCTTATCCTGCATACCCATCGAGTGAATTCGGCGCTCGAGATTTGCCTTTACCTTGTTCTCGTATCCCGAATAGGTGTGGACGACGAACCAATTCCGGTTGTCCTTTGGTTTGACCGGCGCCGTCTCGACCGCGGCCTCTTGTGCCTCAGTCTCTTGGGCGTCAGCGACGGCCTCCTCGACGAGCGGTTCTTCGGTCGCCGTCGCAAGGTCGCCCATCTCGCTGTCGTCAATGAGCGCCTTCTCCGCCAACGGCTCGTCGGCGCCTAGCGTCCTGGTGTTCGATGTCGTACATGCGTTACTGCGTAATGCCTTGCGTTGCGGGATGGATCACATTGAAGACCCACCCGAAGAGTTGATCGACGAGGAAGGTGAACAAGCCGATTCCGACCACCAGGGCGATGGTGAGGATCGTCGCCGAAATCCACTCGTCACGGGTCGGCCATGTAACGCGCCGAAGCTCTGCCACGACGCTACGAAGGAAATCTCCGCCTGCGATCGACTGGGCTGCTTTCTTTTGTTGTTCGTTCACCAAAGGTTCATTTCCGAAGGACTGGCAGGGCGGACAGGACTCGAACCTGCAACAACTGGTTTTGGAGACCAGGACTCTACCAATTGAGCTACCGCCCTATCGGGTCTCCCTATGTGATTTATGCGAGCGGCAGAAGCGGCAATACTTGCTGAGCTCAAGCCTGTCAGTAGTCTTCTGCTTATTTTTTTGCGTGTTGTAGTTCCGGCGTTTGCATATCGTGCAGGCCAGAACCACCATCACGCGCGTTTCTTTCTTCGCCACTAATCTAACACAACATGAACAAACGGACCCGCGGTCCGTTCCGAGGCTTCAATGTAGCACACCCGCTTACCGCCTGCAACGTCTCGGGACGACTGACAAGAGCAAGCAAGCGTTCGTGCGCCCGGCCAGAATCGAACTGGCAACCTTGGGCTTAGGAGTCCCCTGCTCTATCCAGTTTGAGCTACGGGCGCGCATGGTGAGTCCTTTCAAACAAGGGCTTTTGTGTCTCGTTGGATTCTCGGCCTTTTCTGAATCGCTTCCATCGCATCTCGTTGCATCGGCGCCCGTGTAACAGGCCCCTGCCTAGCATCGCCTCCTGCGACCCGGGCTGCCCTTGGCTTAGACCCACGCCGGCGTCTCTCTGGACGCCATGGTGTCGGCTCACTGATCGCGATAAGCGCCCGTTTTAACCCGTTTTGATGCTGTATTCGTTCCCCAGAGCAAACCGCGCAGCCGCAAGGGCGCGCTCTAGCGTATCGTACAGCGGCCAGATTTTATCGAATTCGACGATTTTAAACACACGAAGAATGTGAGGGCAAGCGACTACCAGATGGGCCGGAGAGAAGCCCCGCGCGGCGCGTTCCGTCCGCATTATCAGAAGCTGCCGGAGACAACTCCCATCCATGAAGGTTACCGGAGTTAGGTCGAGGATAACGCTCGGGTGGGTATACGTCGGTTTCAGGAGTTTTGCTAGATCATCGCGACTGGATAAGTCCCATTCCCTCTCTTCAAAGTTAAGGACCATCGGTTCTCGTGGGGTCATGGGGACCTTCGGGAGCAGTTGCTCGTAGCGTCTACAAGACTTTGAGCTTCATGCTGAGTCCCTAAGCGGCGCTACCGAGGGTAACGCAGAGGGCTGAAGTCACTTACTCTATTCAGGGGCGGGGGAAAGCGCACCCCTGCGACCGCCTTATGTATACCGTCAGAATGAGAATCGCTCCCGCGATTGCGGCGGCGTCCTCCATCAGCGCTGCGGGGACGGTGCCAATCATCGCGATCGCCCGCGTGCGCGCCGCGAGCCCAACGTACGCGCCGAGCGCAGCACCGCACGCACCGAGCAGCGCATCGAGAGCGGCAGAGGGCGTTTCCGCTGCCGCCATGCTCCACCCGCAAAACGCGCCACTGAGCAAGCGCGGGATCAACCCGCCGGCGCTGGTTCGCGCAGGTGCGCGGGGATGGAGATCGCCGCCATACTCGAGGAGCGCAAGCGCAGCGAGTCCGTATGCGCGGCCGTCCACCACGCCGCAAACAAAGCAGGACCGCCGGAGCCGTGAACGTTCGCAATCCGGCAACGACCCCCAGAAGTAGCGCGGCCATTACCGTCGCCTCTTGCGAACGCCGCTCACAAGCCTTTGGTATACTGCAGCAAGCCGCCATCGATAAAGAACGTCGCGCCGGTAACGTAGGCAGCCGAGTTCGACGCAAGATAGCACGCGAGCCCCGCCACCTCATCGGGATCACCGACGCGACGCAGCGGGATCTCCTCGAGCAGTTCCGTGCGTTGTTGCGGGTCCGTTCGAACGTCGCGGTTGATCCGCGTTGCGATGGCGCCGGGCCCGATGTTGTTGACGGTGATGGCGTGCTCGGCAAGCTCGAGCGCAAGCGTACGCATAAGCATCCGCATGCCGCCCTTCGAGGCGCAATAAGCCGAGTTTTTCGGCATCGCCAAATCCTCGTGGACCGACGAAATATTGATGATACGGCCTGCCTCGCTTCTGCTCGATCATCCGACGAGCCGCGGCGCGCGCACATAAGAAGCTGCCTGTCAGGTTGATGCGAATGATGCGCTCCCAAACATCGAGCGGCATCTCGACGACGGGGTGGCTCTCTTCGATGCCGGCATTGTTCACCAAAATGTCGAGGCCGCCGAACCGCTCGACCGCCGCCCTGACGAGCGCATCGGCGTCCTTCTCCTGCGATATGTCGGCGCGCACCAACTCGACGCTGCCCCCGTCGGCGCGAATCGTGTCGAAAACCTCTTGAGCCTGCGCGCGGTTCGCCTCGTTTGGATAATCGACGACGACGTCGGCGCCCGATTGAGCAAAACGCGTCGCGATCGCGCTTCCGATCCCGGTTGCCGAGCCGGTCACGATCGCCGTGCGCCCGGACAGATCGACGCGCAGGTCGTCTTTGTGGACATCGGTCTTGACGTCGGTCGACATGATGAGCCTCCTCAGTCAAGCCGATTCCCGGCGCAGGCAGGATGCTAACGTGCAAGGCGCTCCCTTGTCACCCGAAAGTGAGCTCGTCACCCCTCGCACGTGGCAGAGCGGACCCGTTCCTCTTGCGAGCGAAGCGTTCGCGCCGTGGCACTCATCGCGCCGGTTGCGCTTGCATGTTCGGTCACCGTCTTTGCGCGATACGGCGCGTACGTTCCGACCGCGCCTCTGCACGGTCCTGGACTCCTGCTCGACGGCGGCGGTGCATTGGAAGCACCAAACTTCATCGCTGGCATGGTTGCATCGGCGGCTCGTCGGCAACACGCCGGCCCGCGGCGGCAACGTCGTTGTTTTACGCGCTTCGGACCCGAGCATCAGCTACGACCGGCTCTTCTATCGCTATGCACATCTTGCATCGGTCCAAACGGTTTTGATCCCGCCGTGCGCGACGCGCCCTCAAATCGATTCGGTCGCGCGCATCGTCGATAAGGCCGACGCCGTTTATTTCGCGGGCGGCGACCAAGCGCATTACGTCGCGTGGAAAGGGACGGCGCTGATGAAGGCCGTCACGCGCGTTTACGCGCGAGGCGGAGTAGTCGGCGGCGGGAGCGCCGGACTTAGCGATTCAAGGCGCGGTAGTCTATGATTCCGTCGCCGCCGATCGCTTAAACGAAGAGACCCACACCAACGACGCCGTCAGAAACCCGCTCGAGCCGCGGATCAGCTTCACCACCGGGCTCTTCGCATGGCCCGCGCTCGCCGACACGATTACCGACACCCATCTTCGTCGCCCGCAATCGGTTCGGACGGATGGTCGTATTTCTCGCGCGCATTCTTAACGATCACCTTCTACCCGGAGCGCGCAGCGGTTTACGCGCTCGGCATCGATCAGGCGAGCTCGGTTGTCGTCGATCCCGACGGCACGGCGACGGTCCTCAACGGTCGCGGAGGTCGCGGTGCGTATCTCGTCCGCGCCGACTCGCTGCCACACCTCGCAACAAGCCAGCCGCTGCGATATACCGTCAGCGTCTCGCATATCGGACTCGCAATGGCGAACGATTCGATCTGCTTCACAAACGCACGGCCGCAACCCTGGTACAAGGTCACCGTCGACGGCACGCGCACGCCGATCTATAGCCGCGACCCTTACTCACCGTGAGTCACCGCGTTTCGTACGAGTTGCTGGAGCAGCAGGTTCGTGCTCCTTGCCGGATAGAAAACGACTTCATCGCCAATGCGGCAAACTTCGCAGCCTTCGTCGCCTCACGAGCTGCCCGACGTCAATTGGGCGGGTTTTTATCTCGCCAGCCGTCGAAAGAGCTCGTGCTCGGGCCTTTCTGCGGACGTCCCGCCTGTGCGCGAATACCGCCGGGACGGGGCGTCTGCGGCGCCGCAGCTTCGCGGCGGGAGACGCTCGTAGTAGACGACGTCAATGCCTTTGCCGACCATATCGTGTGCGATGCGAGCGTCGCGCTCTGAAATTGTCGTGCCGCTCTACATTGGCGGCGTCTTCGTCGGCGTCTTCGATTGCGACAGCCCGATGCACGCGCGTTTTAGCGATCGCCGACCGCCCCGGGATCGAATCGCCTCGTCTGCGCGTTCAGCGAATCGGTGCGCCCGCCGGCGACGTTCGCACGCTGAAGTGCGACCCACACTAAGTTCGCCAGCGCCATGCAGTCCGATCGTCAGAAAAACGGCTCTCGAAGCCGAATCGCGCAGCAATCATTCCTCCCAGCAACGGCCCGCGAACATCCCTAAGAACGTCGCGCTCGAGGTTACGCCGAAAACCTGTCCGCGCCGCTCGACTGGGAAGATACGGCCGATCAGCGCGTTTGCCGTCGGAAGGACGCCGCCCAAGAACAGGCCGACGCCGAAGCGCAACGCGATGAACTCGCAATTGACGCTGTGAACGAATGCTTGTGGAATCGTGAAGCGCGGCGACGCCACAGAGCGAGATGAGCAGCACGCGCCGGTAGCCGATGCGATCGCTGCGCTTGCCCAAAAAGGGCGAAGCGATTAGATCGGCCAGACCGGTAACCGCGAAGGCCAGGCCGGCTGCCGTCGCAAGCCAGGGGAGTCGCCGGCAAGCTAGCGCACGAAGAGCGGCAACGACCGGCTGCACGCCAAAAGCGACGACTTGCGCGAGCAGCACGACGACGAACATCGGCGCGAGCCGCGGATGCGTCGCGACCTCGTGCAGGCTAGCGAAGAACGAAGCGCGTCGGCTCGCGTCTTTTCGGGCTGAAAGCGCTCCTGAACGAAGACGATGCAGACCAGAGCCGCCGCGAGCGCGAACAGCGACGTGACGATAGAAAACTTGGCGGTAATCCTGCTGGAGCCAATCGGCGAGAAATCCACCGAAGAGCGGCCCGCAGAGTGCCGCCGACGAGCTGGCCCGTCGTCATCCAGCCGAGCGAAAAGCCGAGGCTCTCCTCGGGAACTTGCGTGCCGACCATCGCGATCGCGGCCGCGGAGAAGCCGCTGAAGATCCCCATGCAGGCGCGCGCCGCAAAGAGCTGCCAAACGTTCTGCACGACGCCCATCAGCGCCGTGAAAATCGCTACGGCGACGCACGAACGAACGACCATCGCTTTTCGGCCCGTGCGATCCGCGACGCCGCCCCAGATCGGGCGAGAAAATTGCGGCCGCCAGAAAGTTTACCGACGCGATGATTCCCGCCCAAGCCGAAACCGCAGCGATCGGCTTAACGCCAAGCTGAATGATGAAGAGCGGTAGAAACGGACCGGAAACGGAGAAGGCGAAGGACATCAACGCCTGCACCGTCACCATTAGCCAGAGCGTGCGCTGCCATGAGCTGAGGCGTCACGCCCTGGCTTGTACCCTTATCGGGGCGGCGCGCCCTCCATGTGCATCATGCCGGGACCGTGCATTCCATCATCCCCAGCGGCGGAGGCGTAAGCGCCGTCAGCACAGACCGTTCCGGCATCGGACTGCAGTGCGCTGCGCCATCGCGCCGTTCTGCGGTCCTGGCCCATCCAGCCGGCGTGACCCGCCGGCATTTCGCTCTGCAGCTCGCGTCCGCATCTGCTCGTGCAGCTGACGGCTCTGCGGCGCAAACGATGTGTGCGCGGCGATGATTCGCTGCCGCTCGGCGCGGCGAGAGCATCTGGTCGAGCCGCTTCGCCGCAGCTTGGATGTCCGGGCTTTGCTCGATCGCAAGCTCGCCGATCGTCGCGGCGACCGCGCGGAGATGAACGGGGCTGAGCGCCGAGAGGATTTGCGAGCGCATCTGTTGATGGAGCTGCTTTTCCTGTTGAGCGAACGTTCGAAGGTCTGGTGTATCGCCTGCCGTTGGTCGGCGGTCGGGGCGGGCGGCGAGTTCGCATCTTGTGCGAGCGCCGCCAGCGGAGCATGCTGAGCGCCAAACCCAGCGCCAGAATCTTTGTATTCATGGGCCATTCTACCGCTTTCGCTCGAAAAGGTTGCTGAAAGATAGCTGAGGCGCAAAAAGAGAATTAAGCCGATAGGTCGCGCCAGCTCGACGCCCTAACGGTGACGCCGTAGTATCCGGCGGCAGCTTTGATGTTGGCGAAGGCTTGCGCACGCTCAACTTCCGTCACGCCGCGCACTTCGCCAAACCGCGCGATCGCACTGCGGACATGCGCCGCGTCGGTCAGAGGCTCTTTGCGCTCGTTCGGGAAGGCGAAAGCGCTAGCGGGCAGCTTCGCGCGAGCAGGGTCCGAACCGTCGCCTACCGGTTTCCACGTTACTTGCACCTGGCTACCCTAGCGCGGACGTGTGAACGGGGCGTTGGCAATCTGTTACGCGCTTTGCATGAGATCTGCAAGCATGGCGCGCGCAGCACGTTTGCCGGGGAAGCCGCTGACGCAGCCGCCGGGGTGCGCTCCCGACCCGCAGAGATAGAGGTTGCGCAGGGGCGTACGGGTCGCGAAGCGATCCTCAAAGATTTGACCGGGGAGCAGCTCGCCGTGAAAGATGTGGCCGCCGACCAGACCGAATCGCGCTTCTAGTTCGGGCGGCGCCAACACCTGACGATGTTCGATCGCGTTGAGAAGATTGGGCGCGTAGCGAGCCATGATTGCGACGATCTTATCGGCGGCCGCTTCGCGCTTCGCGCTCGTCCAGCCGTCCGCGCGGTCGTACGGAAAGTATTGCGCGAAGATCGAGAGGATGTGTTTACCGGCCGGCGCGAGCGACGAGTCCGTCGGCGTCTGAAGAAAAGCTTCGATCAGCGGCTCGTCGCTTTCGCCGCGTCTACGCGAATCCGTGAAGGCCTTCTGCAGATAATCGATCGACGGCGCAACGTGAATCGTCGCGCGGTGATGCGGCTGAGCGTCGGTTCCCGGGCCTGCATGTAAAGTTCGGCAGCTCTCCCAAGGCCAGGTTGACCTTCAGCGATGGACCGATGCTCTTCCATTGCGCTAGCTTCGCCGCGAATCTCTCGTCAAAAACCGAGGCGCCGACCAATTCGAGAAAGGTAATGCGTGGGTGAGCGTTCGATGCGACGACGCTTGCGCGGACGTCGATGCTTCGCCTTTGCCTCTTCGACTACGCTCGATGCGCTCAGGATGACAGGTCGTGACGCCGCAAGCGCGATCGTCTTCGACCAGAATCTTGGTTACGGCCGCGTCCGAGAAAATTTCAGCCCCATACGCAACGGCCGCTTCTGCCAAGGCGCGCGAGACCGATCCCATGCCGCCGCGTACGAACGCCCACGAACCCTGAGAGCCCAACAGACGCCCGGCGAGATGGTGCGCGAGAACGTATCCGGTTCCCGGATCCCGCGGACCGAGGTACGTGCCGATCAATCCATCGTTGACGAGCTCTGCCTGCAACACGGGCGTCGAGACGTAACGCTCCACCAACTCGGCAGCAGAGCCACGCAACAGTTGCTGCGTCTGCGGATCGAAGCGCTCAAAGCGCGGCTCCGCATCTGAAAACGTGTCGAACAGCGCCTTCCCCAAGTCGTCCGTCCGCTCGACGTACGCGTCGAAACCAACAACGTCGCGACCGTCGAATGCGGCAATTTCTCGCGCATTGCTCGCGCGATCGGTGCCGAGCAGGAGAGATCGACCGTCGAGCAGCGGCGTGAAGGCGTAAGGATCTTTTCGATAGTACTCGAGGCCGCGCTCGCGCAAACTCAGCTCTTCTACGAGCCACGGATCGAGCAGGCTGCACACATACGACGCCGTCGAAAGCGTATAGCCCTGCCAAACGCCGGTTTCACTGACGGCAGCGCCGCCAATGGCATCTCCCTGCTCGAAGACCGCAACCGATCGCCCGGCTTTTGCTAATAGCGCCGCACAGGCTAGGCCATTGTGGCCGGCGCCGACGACGACGGCGTCGTAGGAGCGCTTAGGGGATGACTGCGGGGGTAGGTTCAGCGATAAGACGGCCGCGAGGCAAAGCAATCCCGGCAATAGACCGGTTTATCGCCACGCGGGTTGAACGGAACCTCGGCCACGCCTCCGCAGTTGCTACACGTCGCGGTGAACATCTCGCGAGGGCGCGACGTGCGTTCGCTGGTGGTTCCACTGCTGCCGCTCGTGCGCATTTGTTTGCGCGCTTGGCGGCAATCGGGGCAGCGATTCGGCTTGTTTTGAAAGCCTTTTTGCTCATAAAAGCGTTGCTCGCCCGAACTGAAGACGAACTGACGTCCGCAGTCCACACAGTTAAGCATTTCATCTACGTACACGAACGAAACTCCTTAGAGACTCTGCCGACGGTGTGGACTTCTGGACGGGCAACCGAGAATCCGACCGCGTGACGAGAGTAGCATTTTGTCGGGGGTTCTGCGACCTGGACCGCATCGGTCCCTGCCGCCCCCGGAAGGGGCGCGACGCAACGAGGCCGTAGCGACGGCGCAGCATCGTGGCGGAAACGATTCCCGGCGTCATCGCCCCAGCCTCGCTAGCCGACTACTTCGAAGTGATGACGCGGGCCGTCTTCCAAGCGGGCGTGCGCTGGATGCAAATCGCCGAGCAGTGGGACGCCTATCGCGAGGCATTTTCGAACTTCGATCCGGCCTGCGTCGCAATGTATGACGATCTCGACGTCGAGCGCGTTCTCGCCATGCCCGGCATTCTTCGCATGCGCCGTAAAGTACGAGCGACGATCGTCGATGCGAAGACGCTGCTCGAAGCGGATCGCGAGTACGGCGGATTTCAAAAGTACCTGCGCTCCTTCCACTGCTATGAGCTGCTTGCAAAGGATTTCAAGCGGCGCTTTGCGTTCATGGGCGACATGAACGTGTGGTACTTTCTCTTCCGCACCGGCGAACCGGTGCCGCGCTTCGAAACCTGGGTGAAAACCATTCGCGGCGAGCATCCCCGAATGCAAGAAATGGTCGGACGCGCACGCCGCGAAGGTCGCTCGCCCGAGACCTGAGCGGTCGAAGGACCCGAGTCCCGAGCGGAGCGCAAGGGTTAGGGTGAGGGCGAAGGCCGCGGCGTCGGTCGAATCAAGTACAGGCCGAGGCTTGGCGCGTAGTTGAGCTCGGGAACCGGCTTGCCGTCGAATCCCCGTTGCGCCAGCTCTTGCGCGGTGGTGGCGGCGATGTGACCGCACACGATTATCGCTGGAATGACGGTCGCATCGCCGGGATCGAGCTCGTACCATGTGCCCGCTTTCGCCGCATGCGCGGTAATCGTCCAGCTCGGCGCCGGCGCACCGTTTACAAAGTGCTTCTGGAGCTCGGTAAGCGATTGCGTGGCGAGATTGCGCGGTTGGCCCGTGCACGACGCCGACGTCCGAACTTCAAACGGATCTTTGATCGGCGTCGTCGGAAGCTTGTAGAAGCGGAACATTTCCTGTCCGGGCTGCGGTTGACGCGCCACGAAGTAGAGTCCAACCGCCGGCATGAAGTTGAGCTGCGGCACGAAGAAGAGCGGGCTCGAGGGTGTAAAGAGCTTACGCTGCGAGACATCGTCGCTGCGCGCGATGTGCAGCGACATGCAGCCGGCTAGCGCGCGCAGCATGCCGGTGCCTTTGGGAACGATCGCGAGCGCATAGGTCGTACCGAGGCCGTGATAGGTCACGGTCGCATCGGTGAGCAGCGGCGCCGGCATCGTCGCCGGATAGCCGGCCGCCGTTCGGGCCGCTTCGATCGTCGCAACGTACGCCTTGAGCTCGGTGGAAAGCTGGCGCGCCTTTGCGCCATTCGCCGCGCTGCACGTGGCCGGATTGCCGGTGACGAAAAATGGATCGGCCGGCGGCGTTTGCGGCAGCGGCGCAAAGAGCGATTGAAAACCGCGGCCATTACGGGGACCGCCCGGGCCGCCCGGACCGCCGGGCGGAGCGCCGTTGTCACCGCCGGGGGCGCCTCCGCCGCCGCGAACGTGGAAAGCGGTTGCGGTCTGCGACGAAAGTACGCCCTGACCGAAGCGCGCCGAATACGTCAATGAATACGTGCGCGGCATCAGCGGGCGCGCGATGTTCGCGATATCGTATCCGCCTACGGTCGTAAACGGCACCGCGTTCGCCGGGCTCGCAAATATCCCGGCGTAGGCGTCGGTGATGTTCGTTGCCGCAAACGTTAGCGTTCCGCGCGTGAGCTGCGCCGTGACGCCCGCGTCGAAGGTCGTGTAAGGCGGCAGATTGTTCGGATTGTTCGTGCCGACGTGCTGTGCATCGGCGAGCCACTCGAGCATCGAGTTGGGCGCCTTGTAATCCAGCACGATGCCGGACTTTTGCAACGGAACGTTGGGAAGCTGTTGATTTGGGATCGTGATCGACCACGGGTTGTCGAACAGGTAACTGTTCGAGGCTGCCTGGGCGCCGGTGAGATTGTAGTACGGCTGAACGACGAGATTGCCGAGCGTGATATATCCCGTCAGCTCCGCGCCTTGATAGAGACGCTGCACGCCTGAGACCGGCGTCAAAAAGTAGAGTTGCTGGGCCGAAAATGGCGTCAACGGGCGGCGTGTTGCAGCCCGCCGGAGAGTTGTAGATCTGCGCAACCTCTTGAAGATAACCCGCCGGCAGCGCGCCAAGCTGATTGAGCACGTAGCCGTCAACGTAGACCGGCAGCAACACGCCGTTTTGCAGCTGGCGGTAAAGCGTGACTGAAACGTTACCGCCGTGCAGCTGATGCGTGTAGCTGACGCGCAGTGAATTCGACGAGCTGTTCTGCGGCTGCTCACCGGGCGCGTTGCCGTAGGCAACCTTTCCAACACAATCGAAACGCAGTGATGCCGGATCGCTGAGTATTTGAAGCCTCCCCTGCGTCGCGGCGGCGCCCCCGAGCGCGAACGACGCGCTGTAGGTATCGTGTATGGTGGGGTGCCACGTCGCAGCGACGCTCGCAAGCTGCGAGATGCCGCTGTTACCGGTGGCGGTGCTTAGACCGGCCGATCCCACGAGCGTTAGTTTATCGCTCGAGTGGATCGTGTCGGTCGCCTGCAGCACGTCATACTGCGTCGTTTGCGCGCCGCTGTAAAACTCCGCAGCTTGCGGAATGAGCGGCGTCGTCGTAAACTGCGACGACGATCCATACGCCTGAATCGAGAGCGTATGGCGCTCTTTCGCGGGCAGCGTCGCGTTCACGACGTATCCGGTCGATCGCGTGTCGCTCGAGTAGCCGGTCGGCGAGGGTAGGCCGTTCACATAGCGTGCCAGCTCGTTCAAGAGGCTGCTCGAATCGAGCGAGTAGACCGAGGTCTGAAGCTGCGTCGCTCCGATCAGCGCATTGTCGGCAAGCGAGTAGAGCTGAACGTTGCTGCTGTTGGTGTTGTTCGGCCCATAGCCGCAGGGAAGCGTCGTCGCCGGCTCGCCGTTGTAGCGCAGGCAGACGATGCTCGTGTTGCGGGTTGAGTTCATGAACAATCCGCTCAGCGAGTTGTTGTCGCCGAACTCATAACGCGTCGAGAAGACGTTCCCCGAGATCGTGCTGTCCCCGTCATGGACGTAATCGAGGCCGCTGGCGTCTTGGAAAAGATCTCCGTCGACTAGGCTTGGATAAAGACGATCGACGGTTTGTACGGCCAGCCCCAGCTTTCCGACCGATCCCGTCTCGGCAATCGAGTAGTTATAACGTCCGTAGCTGCCGGTAGACATTTGCAACTGCGTTATCCAACTGAGCGTCGGCTGCAGCGTGCTGAAGTTTACCGAACCGCCGAGTCCGCCCAGCGTCGGGCCCATGTGCACCGAGGCGCCCTGGAAGAGATCGGTCGCAAAGCCGCCGAGGTTTCCCGTCGAGCCGGGCGCGTTGAGCGGAATGCCGTCGAGCGTGAGCTGCGTCTGCGACGGGTCGTGCCCTTCCAGCGAGATCGTCTGAGTTGCGTCGCTATCGTCGCTCGACGTCGAAACGGTCACTCCCGAAAGCTTGTTGAGCGCGTCGGCGAGATCGGTCGAGAGCCGTCGCTGCGGCGAGTTCTGATCGATGCTGGTCGACGAAATCGTCGCCGACGCTTTGGCCGTCACTTCGCCGATGATTTTCAGACCGCCGGTCGCCAATGCCAATGCGAAGTTTACGGTAACGATTCGGCCGTCGAGCACTTCGAACGAAGCCGACGTCAAGTTCGTATAGCCGCGCCGCACGATGCGGGCCCGATAGATGCCGTCGGGAACGTCGGTGAAAACGACTTTACCGTTCTTTCCAGTGAGCTCCGACGTAATGACTGGTCCGTCGAGAAGCACGCGAGCCAGTTCGAGCGGCTGCTTGGTCGTTGCGTCGACGACGACGATATCGATCTCGCCGGAATCGGATTGTGCAGCGGCGCTCGGCATAAGGGCAGCCAATAGCACAAGCAGCGAAACTGTCGCTGCAGCGCTCCGTTTGAGCATGTCCACACGATTATAGAAAACGCCCGCTTCGAGCGCCTGAAGCTGCCCTGTGAAACGTTAAATTGTTATTGTAACCGCGGTGCCATGGCCCGGCGCGCTATCGATGGCGATATCTCCCCCGGCGCGCTCGACTGCGCGTTTTGCAATCGCCAAGCCGAGTCCCGTTCCCACGATTTCGCCGCGCTGATCGCCCCGATAGAAACGTTCAAAAGCGTGAAGGCGCTCGGACTCCGACATGCCCGGGCCCTCGTCTCGCACGGTGATGGTGGCGTGACCGTTGTTGCGCGCCGCCCTCAAATGAATCGGCGCGTCGGGCGCATACTTCAACGCGTTTTCAATGACGTTCCACACTGCCTCAGCCAGTTCACCTCGATCGGCTTCGATCGTTTTGACGCCGTCCACGCTGTAATCAATCGTCCGGCGATCGTCCAGACGCCGTGCGGCTTCACATTGAGTGCGCAACAGGTCGGCGACATCGACGGGCTCGATGTGGGGCGAAGCCTCCGAATCGAGCCGGGCCAAGCGCATCAGCCGGTCGATCAATCCGCGCATGTGCTCTTTCTCGAGCGACATCGTCGCCAGGATCTGACGCGCAATCCGCGGTTCCTCGATTGCACCGCGGCGCAGAACGTCTATATATCCGGCGATCACCGTAAGCGGCGTGCGCAGCTCGTGCGAGGCGTCGGCAGCGAATTGGCGCATGCGTTCTTCCGCCTGCCGACGATGGTCCATGGCCGTCGCAACGCTAGCGACGGCGTCGTTAAACGCTCCGGTAAGCGACGCAACTTCATCGCCGCCGGCCATGACGAAGCGGCGCTGCGTGTAATCGCCGTCGGCCAATGCGCGCAAAGAATCGCTCACCTCGTTGATCGGCCGCAGCGACTGCTGCGCGAAGAGGCGTCCGACGAACCAGGAAAGCACAATCGCGGCGAACGCGATCGTTAGCATGATCCGCCAGTACGGCACGAGCGAGATGAGGAGGAGCGGAAACGACGGCTCGAAGCCGACATAGCCGCCTTCGACGTAGGTCAGCGAGAGCGGCTCCAGCCGCGTGGGATCGGGCTGTATTGGCGGAAGCGGCCCGTGGTAACCAAAAACCCGCAACGTGCCGTGCGGATAATGGTAGGTGCTAACCTGCGGACCACGCAGCGACGGAGGAATAAAGTGTTGCATGCCGCCGGCGGCGAGGACGGCCGCAAGCGCTCTGGGCCGCAGCGTCTTGTCGCCCGCGAGATACCGGCCCTTGAGGTCGTAGACGGTCACACGCAGGCCGATGCCGCTGAGTGCGTTGACGATCTCGGGAGCAGCCTGCTTGAGCGTCATGCCTTCGCGCCGGTATTGATCGACAAGAATGCGCGCCTCTTCGTGCTTGGCGACCATAACGTCGCCCGAAAACTGCGAGAGCTCGAAAACCAGGGCAATGGAGGAGGCGAGGATCACGATCAAAACCGTGACGCCGAGCAGCACGGCGTACAAAGCGGACAGGCGCGCTGCGAGCTTCATCTACGGACGCTGATTATTGTGAGAGGCCGTAGCCGACGCCGCGGACCGTTCGAATGAACGAGCCGGGTTCGCCGGGCCGATCTACTTTCCCGCGAAGATACGAAATGTAGGTCTCGACGATATTAGGACCGCCCTCAAAGTCGTGCCCCCAGACGATTTCCAAGAGATGATCTTTGCTGAAGACGCGACGTGGTTCCCGCATGAAGACTTCGAGCAGATCAAATTCACGCTGCGTAAACTCGAGCGGTTCCTTCCCCCGCCACGCTTCGCGCGTGGCCGGGTTAATTGAGATGTCGCGCCAGCGCAGCACGTTCTCTTCGATGAGCTGAGGCCGCCGCAGCTTGGCCTGAAGGCGCGCGATCAACTCTTCGAAGACGAATGGCTTGACGAGATAGTCGTCGGCGCCGGAACTCAACGAGCGGACCTTGTCGTCGGTGCCGCCCTTGGCCGTAAGCATGAGGATGGGCGCTTGCGTGATTTCGCGCAGCCGCGGCAAGCAGCGTCACCCCATCGATCTTCGGCATCATGATATCGAGCACGATGAGTTCCGGATCGAAGATCTTTACGAGCTCGAGCGCAGCCAGCCCGTCCATGGCGGTCCGCACCTCGTAGCCTTCGCGGGAGAGTCCCAGTTCTAACATCTCCCGTACCATGCGATCGTCGTCGATGACCGCAACGCGGGCGTTGGGCATTGTATGCATTTCTACGCTGCATCGTCCGTTCTCACCCTTGGAGCTACCTGAACCCCTGCTCGCTTGGCTCAGCAAGCAAGCTTAGGCAGCGCGCACGGCAGAGTGCCACCGCTCAAGCCGCTGGCCCGAAATGAGCGCCGCCCTGCCGATAGCTTCGAGGGGATGCGCGAGGACACGAATACCTCGCTCGGCGAGAAAAGCGCGGGTTGCCTCGTCGGGCAACCAGTGCGCGAAAACGTGAACGTCCTGGCTTCCCGTCGCTTCAGCGAGCATCACAATGACATCGGAAAGCGTACATTCGCCTCGAGCCAGGAGCTTGGCGACGATCTCCGCGCGAAATCGGGGCCCGCTCCAACCCGCCGCCACGATAAGGATACGCGAGACCTCATCGATTTGCGTGGCCTCGAAGTCGACCAAAGCTGCCTTGATGCAGCAACCGAGGCCGGGTTCGGTCTGCGCGTGGAGAGTCGCTCCGGCGATGGAAGCGGTTGGTCCCGCCGTCAGGAGCGCCCCGGCTCCTATGAAGTACTCGTCCATGCCGCAATCCTGGCATGGACGAGTGCCAACTGGGTGGCGCACACTTTGGCGCCACCAGTAAAGGTTATTGCTCTAGAAAGGATCAGGCGGCGTAATCGCCAGAGCGATAATAAACGCGACAAACAAACTAAGCATGCAAGCCCCCACACGAGCAAAAGATTGGAAGATCTACGAAGTCCCTCTTGAACAATCCTGTGAAAAAAGAGGCGGTATTTCATATTAGGCCCAATCGTCGAGCTGATCGAATCGCCGCGGCTTGCCCGTGGCATTCTAGTTTCTGGATAGCATTTGCAATGTGCACCCGGATCGTGTGGACGCTGCGTCTAGTCTCAGCGGCGATCTCTTTCGGTACCAAACCGTCGGCGAGCAGACGGAGCACCTCCCGTTCTGATGTCGTTAGGACGGCATGAGTCTTAATCGACTCGCTACGACTCCGTAGCTCGCGAGATACTGCAACTAACAAACGCGCAATATCGCAATAACCGGACTCTGCTAAACTCTGAATCAGTCGCTGTATCTCCTCCCAGTCGCACGCCCCAGCGTTATGAAGCTCCCGTAATATGCATCTTGCAATATTTACCGCCAACCTTTCGATCACATCACCGTCAGTCAGCGTTCCCAGAATGCGGTCCGCGTTCGTACCTCGGCCATTCGCACACTCGGCTACTGCGCAAAGCACCCGGCATATAGTTATCGATCGGATATCAAAGCGTCCTGAAACTTTTAGCAACCGCAAGGATGAAAAGACCTCCCGAATTTGCTTGATGGACGCCTCCGGCTGACCATCGAGTGCTAAAAATAGAGCGTACTGTGCACCGGAGCAAGCTTTATCGGCACTCACTGGCATTCCGCTCCAACAGGTCGCCAGCAACTCATGCGCCCGTCGAAAGGATCCTAGCCACGCGAAGCGCACCGCCCTAAAGAGAGTGATATATCTGCTGGCCAAGGCGTCCGGATGCAGGTTTGTCAATCGCCGCTAATTTCGACAGAGCCTTCTTCATCGCCGGTACGCATTTGTGCACTTAGGAGTTGTAGCAAAGCAGTTTTAAGTGCGAATGCGTCGCCAGCCTTGGTCGCCGCTTGCCGCAGCATGCTCTGCGTAATGCCGCTGCGTCTCTACATCGTCATTCTCGTGTAGCGATAGATTTGATAACACTGCATATGTGCGACTTGCAACGCTGTACAAGTGTAAGTCGGTGGATAGCTCGCTAGATTGGGTTAGCCACTCGATGGCCGTGCTTATTTTTCCGACGTGTCGACTCACTATTCCCAGGTGATGTAGGACCCTCGTTAGAGCAGCATCTGAATCGATCTCTGGGAGCAGCGTCACAATATTTGCGATGGCCGTTTCAAATGGAGCCGTTTCGCCCGCTATCGCTTCCCGTGCTGCCATCAAGGATAAGGCTTCAGCCCTGTACTTTGGTCTTTGTGCCGGGTCGCTTGCAATAGGTGCGAGTATAGGGAGAACGTCTTCGACCCTGATTTCCCATCAAAGATGCGAGGCGAAGACTTGCGGTTGCCTTCAGATCGCGGTCGCTTCCGGATCGAGCCAGTGCGCGGCGAAGGAGCGATTCCGCTCTGGCGAATTTCCCCGCTACTGCCTGGAGCGAGCCTTGCAGCGCAAGGACGGAAGGATTCTCACGACGCGTTTTTTCGTCGAGCGCTTCGATGGCGTGCGCTACGACGTCGCCGTGAGCGCGCTCCAAAAGATCAAAGCCGTGTCGCTCGAGCAAACGTAGCACGTCCCCCGGCGCCGCCGCCGCAGCGTAGGATGCAATCGCGTGCTCGACGTCGCGGCTCGCCTCCAGCGCGCGAGCGGCTCGCTGGTGCACGAGTTGCTGTGCGCGCTTACCACCCAGCGCCGCCTCACGCCGGAGAAACTCGCGAAAAAGCTCGTGGCACTGATAGATGCCTGGCGATTCCTCATACATGAACGCCGTCCGCTCTCGCAATCGCTCCACGATCGTGAGCGCACGATCGAATCCGGCCCTTTCGAGCACGCTCACATCAATGACCGGTAGCGCGACTGCGACCTCGAGCAAGCTGCGTTCGTCGTCATCCAGCGCAGCATAAACCTGCTCGGCGAGTAGCCGGTATATCATCTCTCTCGTGAGCGCTGAAACGTTGCGCAGCTCCGACGAGCGCGTTGAGGTGCGCAGAGCAAAGCTCATCGCCGCGGGCCAACCTTCCGTCAACGCCAGCAAATCGGCAAGCTCTTCGTCACGTACTGCAAGGCCTAAGCACGCAGCGCCTGCGCGCGCTTCGTCCAACGTAAACCGAAAATCTTGTTCGTCGATAGGAAGATCCGCGTCGCGATAGGCGAGCCACGTCCCGACGGGAAGACCGGCCGTCGAGCGCGAGGCGAGAATCCAGCGGATCCTTGCCTTTGTTCGCTCGATCAGAGAAGTCACGAACCCGCGTAACCTCGGGATCGCCATCGGCTATGTGAAGATCGTCAATGGCGATCAATCCCGCTGAACGATTCCAGGTGCGCGTCCATCCAGCCGGCGAGATCGGCGTCCTCGCTTTGGAGAAGCCGCATTGCGCTCGTAGGCGCCGGATAGCGCTGTACTCGCGTGCGGCGCGTCCTCGCGTAGCGCCTCCGTTAGCCCGCGAAGAAAACCGAGAAGGTTCGCATGCTCTGCGCGCAGCGCGAACCGAACACTTGGCTCCATAAGCGAGCCGAGATATTGACGAAGTATGACCGATTTGCCGTATCCGGCGGGAGCGATCAAGAGCGCGATTGGATACTTTGCCGCGGCAGCAAACCGCCCGAGCAGTCGCGGGCGCTCGATCGATGCAGACGCATCGCTGCGCTCATCGTTCAGCAGCGCGCGGACCATCGTACGTCGTTCTAAGGGAGCTGCGTCGTCGCCTGTTCTCGATATGCTCCAGGATTTGGAACGTTGCCTTTACCGATCAACGCGCTTAAGAAGTATGCCAGTAGCGCACCCGTCCAGCGCAGCCGCGGCGCAAGCCAGGCATGCTGCGCCGGGCACGTGATTTCACCAAGCTCGAGCACGAGGCTTGCGTCGCGCGCGTCAACCTGGCGGTATGCGTAATACTCGCGCAAACCGATCGAGAAATTATCCGGTTGAAATCCGAACGGCCAATACCGCCCGTACAGCGCGCGCCATGCCGCTGCGGCCGCCGCGTCGCGCTTGCGTGCGTAACCGATCGACGCGCGGCTGCGACACGGCGGATCCGAACCGTCGAAGTGAATGAAGACCGCCGCCTCGACGCGATACCTTCCGGCAAAATCGGCCGGAAGGCGCGCAACCGTCACCCCGTGACTTCGAAGAATTTGCGTTGCCGCGTCGGCGACGATCGGCGTCCAGGCGCGCTCGCCTGCCGCGCCGAGATTGCAATGGTGCTGCGGGAAATGCGCGCAGCTTGCCGGCCGTCCTTCGTGACCGGCTGAGATCAACACGTCGTAGGTCAGAATCGAAACGCCGAGCAGCAGCCCGAGCACCGCGTCACCAGCCGCCCGAAGCGCCGCCGCCTCCGAACCCGCCGCCGCCTGCGGAAAAACCGCCAAAGCCACTTCCGCCACCGCCCCAACGCCGCCAAGAAACGAAGAGCCAACTCCGCCGTAGCACCCGCCCCAGAACCACCAGCTCCGCATATCCCGTCGCGCGGCCGGCGAGCCTTCGCGCATCACGAGGTATCCATAGCGGATCGCGCCGATGATTTGCATGACAACGACGAAGATTACGAACAGAACGATGAGCGCGAGCACGGCGATCACGATGCCGCCATTGACGCCGATCGACGTCTGCTGAAGCTCGGGCGGCGGCGTAGCGCCTTTGTACGACGGCGTGATGGTCGTCAGCATCGCCGCGACGCCGCTCGTGACGGCGCCGTCGACGTCGTTGGCGCGCATGCGCGGACGAATGACGTCTTGAATGATTCGATACGAGTCGGCATCGGTCAGCGCGCTCTCCAAGCCGTAACCGACCTCGATCCGAACCTTGTGATCTTGCATGAACACAAACAGCACCGCGCCGTCGTCGTGACCGTGGCGCCCGATCTTCCACTGGTCGGCGGCTTCGCCCGTCCACGTCTCTAAGGGAACGTCGCCGGTCGTCTGGCCGATCCAAACGACAATCTGATGCCCGGTCGACGTTTCGTAGGCCTGAAGCTGGTTTTCGAGCGACGCTCGCGTGCTGTTTGAAAGAGCGCCGGCATTATCGGTAACGCGATGATCCGGCGTCGGCGGCACCTTGAAATCCGCCGCGATCGCCGGCATCGCCCACGCGTACGCAAGCAACGCGGCCACGACAGGCAGCAACCGCATGTTCACGGCGCGAGATCCCCTGACGGCTGCGCGAAATGCTCGTGCAAGGCTTCGCCGAGCAGCCGAACCGCGTGGAGGATGCCTTCGAAAATCTCGCCGCGTGCAAAGTATGGCCGGCTTTGCTCGACGACGTCGTCCCAAAACGCTCCGCCGACGCGCTCGTGCAACGCCCGGTCTCCCAGCACGGCAAACCGCCGCGCCTTGGGCGCAACCAAGATCAGCGCGGCGTTGGCGTGCTCGTGCCGATGCAGGCCAAGTTGCTCGAACTCGCGTTTTGCCCGAGCGAACGCGTCGACGCTTGCGTCGGGTATGACGCGCACGGCGATGCGCCCGGTCGTTCCGTCTTCGGCGGCGCCGATGGAACGCGCCATGCGCGGCCCGCTGCTCGCGCGTCACGGGCTAAAATTCACAACCGGTGGTTTTTCCGCGCCGGGCTGCGATTGAAAGTACGGCTTTTCGGTGAAGCGGCTGCCGAACATTCCGGCAATGAGCACCGTGGGAATCGTGTCGCGCTTCGTGTTGAACGCGCGAGCGGCGTCGTTATATTTCCGGCGCTCGAACGCGATGCGATTTTCAGTGCCCTCGAGCTGCGCCTGAAGCGTTTGGAAGTTTTCGAGTCGCTTTGAGCTGCGGGTAGTTTTCCACGACCGCCAGCAAACGGGAGAGCGCGGCCCCAAGCTGATCCTGCGCAGCGGCGTACTTTGCGAAATCCTGGGGATTGTTAACGGCATTTTGCACGACTTGCGGGCGAGATCTGCCCGACGCTGGCGCGCGCTTTTGCGACGTTCTCGTACGTCGCTCGATTCGAAGTTGGCGGCGCCTTTGACGGTAGCCACGAGGTTCGGGACCAGGTCGGCGCGACGCTGATAAACGTTCTGCACCTGACCCCACTGCGCGTCGACCGCTTGGCCGAGAGTCACGAGCGAGTTATACGATCCCATGACGAAAAGCGCGACGACGACCACGATCCCAATGACGACGACCGGGCCGACGTATGAAGGGCGTTGTTGCATAGCGTGGCGTAATGCGCCGCCATGCGTCCTGCCCCTCCCTCGAGCGTCCGAACGCTGCGTGTGCTCCTCGCGGCTATTCCTTTCGCCGCGCTGACTGTCGGGGTGCCGCTGGTCAATCGCGTCGAGCCTCGGATACTTGGGGTGCCCTTTCTTCTGTGCTGGATCGTGGTATGGGTTCTGCTCACGCCGGCGTTCCTTTGGACGATCGGGCGCTTGGAGCGGCACTGGTGATTTCACCCGCCACCACGGCGCTTGCGATCGTGGCGATCGTCGTGCTCGGAACGATCGTTTTTGCACTGCTTGCGCGTGCGACGCGTCAAAATGGATCCGCAGCAGTACATCGTCGGCGGCCGCTCTTTCGGAACGCTCTTTCTTTGGGTTCTGATGGCGGGCGAAATCTACACTACCTTCACGTTTTTGGGCATTGCCGGGATGTCGTATTCGCAAGGCGCGCCGGCATACTACATCATGGCTTACGGCACGTGCGCGTACGTGATCGCGTACTTTCTTACGCCCGCCGTCTGGCGAATCGGTAAAGAGCATAACCTGCTCACCGGGCCCGATTTTTTCGAGACGCGTTACAAGAGCCGGGCGCTCGGTGTTGCGACCGCCCTCCTGCAGTTCCTCATGATCGTGCCGTACGTTTCGCTGCAGCTTAGCGGCCTGCAGATTCTTCTTCGCATTGCGGGCTACGGAGCCTACGACGCTACCGCGACGGTCGCATCGGCTTCATCATCCTCGCGCTTTTGTCTTTAGCGCTGGGCTGCGCGGCACGGCCTGGGCGAGCGTCATCAAAGACATCTTTGTGCTGGCAGCCGTGATTTTCGCGGGCATCGCCATTCCTATACGCTTCTTCGGCTCGCCCAGCGCGATGTTCGACCGGGTCGTTCCAGCTGCATCCGCAGATGCTGGCGCTTCCGGCTCCGGGAGCGCCTTTCATGGAACGATCTGGTTTGTTTCAACGGTGCTCCTGTCGGCGATTGGGTTCTTCATGGGCCCACAGTCGTTCAATGCGATTTTTAGCGCGCGCAGCGGCGATACGCTGCGCCGCAATGCGATGCTCTTGCCGTTCTACCAATGCTTCCTGAGCTTGATGCTTTTCGCCGGGCTTTCCGCCGCTTTGATCGCGTCCGGGATTGAAGGGCACGGCGGTCGATCAATCTTTCCTGCTGGTCGTTGCGCACTATTATCCGTCGTGGCTTCTGGGGTTGGTCTGCGCGGCCGGCGCGCTGGCGGCGCTTGTTCCGGGTTCGGCCCTGCTTCTCGCCGGCGCGAGCGTTATCACCAAGAACGTCGCCGGCGACGCCTTTGGCATCGCAACGAGCGACAGGGCGCGCACGATGCTTACTCGCGTGCTGGTCATCGTGGTCGCCGTGATGGCGCTCGGCGTGTGGCTCGTCGCGCAACGCACGGTCGTCGAGCTGCTCTTGCTGTATTACAACGGCATCGCGCAATTTGCGCCCGGCGTTGTTGCGACGTTCCTTTGGCCGCGCGCGACGGCATGGGGTGTGGGCGCGGGTATCGCCGCGGGATTAGCCGTGGCAATTCCGCTTGCCGCGCTCAACGTCGCGCCGTGGGGCATCAACGCCGGCTTTGTTGGCCTTGTTGTCAACGTCGCCGTGCTCGTGATCGTCTCGCTGTCTCGCCGAGTCCGTTCCTTACCAGCGGCGCGCAGTCAAGGGATGATCGGAGTCGGCGCCGCGCGGCACGACGAAATAGACCACGATCAACAGGTACAGCGCGAAACTAACGATCGGCAGGACGAGCGCGATCAGCGTCGCCGCCACGTAGACCACCCATCCCATTCGATATCCGCGTACGGTGGCCGCGATCGCCGCCGGGTCGATCTCGGGCTCAAACGCGTTGGAGCGGACGAGATGCAACAGCATGAGGTTATAGAACGTCGCGCTCGTCGAGAGAACGACGCCGTACAGAAACGTCGACGCAGAGAGCGTCGGGTACGAGCCGAGCGTCGTCGTTGCGAACGGAATCAGCACGGTTGCGGCGAGAAGCAAGAGGTTCCAGAAGATCGTCTTGTGATCGACGTGACGCACGAGACGAAAGAGCGCGTGGTGATTTTGCCACATGAGCCCGATCACCGAGAAACTCAAGGCATAGGCGATCAAGTTGGGCCAGAGCCGCAACAGCGCCAGCGTAAGCTCGCGATTCGACGCGTAGTGCGTCTCCGGCAGGACGAAGCCGAGCGCCAGCAGCGTAATCGCAAAGGCGTAGACGCCGTCGGAAAACGCTTCGAAACGCCCTTTGTTCATTGCCTTCTTCTCCAACGATCGGGGCGAAACGCCCTGCGCCGCCGCGCAATGTGAAAAGGCCCCACGATGTAGGGCCTTTCTCGGTGTCTTTGGTTCTGAGAGGTAGACTACAGGTCTTCGGGATTGATCCCCTTGAGGCGGTCGTACTGCGTCTTCGCCGGACCCGCATGCGGGCTTGCGTGGTCCTCATACTCGCCTTCGTACTGCACGGTGAGCGGCTCGCGGTTGCGTTCGTAAGCGCTGACCAGCCGGCTCAAACCGTCGCCGTTCCCACCCATTACCTCGGCGAGCGCCGCTTCGTCGGCGGTCATCGTGGCGTACGGCACGTCGTAGTCGTGCCGCGGACGTCCGTCATCGTCAACGTCCTGTCCCTCCGGCACGATCTCGACGTTGCGGTACCGCGACATTCCGGTACCGGCCGGAATCAGCTTGCCGATGATGACGTTTTCCTTGAGCCCAAGCAGCGGATCGTATTTGCCCTTGATTGCCGCATCGGTCAGCACGCGTGTCGTCTCTTGAAAGCTCGCCGCGGATAGGAACGATTCGGTCGCAAGCGACGCCTTCGTCACGCCGAGCAGCACCGGATTCGCGGTCGCCAACTCCTTGCCGGCGGCGCTTCATCCGCTCGTTCGCCTCGTGGAACTGGGCCGCTTCGACCAACTGGCCGGGAAGCAACGGCGTATCGCCGCCCTCGACGATCTTCACCTTACGCAACATCGAGCGCACGATCACTTCGATGTGCTTGTCGTTGATGTCGACGCCTTGCGAGCGGTAGACCTTCTGCACTTCCTGAACGAGGTAGTTTTGCAGCGCGGTCTCGCCCTTGACGCGCAGGATGTCGTGCGGGTTGAGCGAGCCTTCGTTGAGCTGATCGCCCGGCTCGACGCGCTGCCCGTCCTGCGCCAACATGTGCGTACCGGGCGGGATCTCGTACTCGTGCTCTTCGCCGTTGGAGTCAAGCACGTAGACGAGGCGCTTATTCTTCTCGTCGCCGAGCCTGACCGTGCCGCGCGACTTCGGCGATTGTCGCTTGACCCTTCGGTTTGCGCGCCTCGAAGATCTCCTCGACGCGCGGCAGACCGGTGATGATGTCTTCGGTCGCGACGCCGCCCGTGTGGAACGTCCGCAGCGTCAGCTGTGTGCCCGGTTCGCCGATCGACTGTGCGGCGATGATGCCGACCGCCGTGCCGATGTCCGCATGGCTTCCGGCGGCGAGATCGCGACCGTAACAGAGCGAACAAACGCCATACTTCGATTGGCATGCGAGCACCGAACGGATCTTTACCTGGCCGATGCCGGCGTCAATCAATGCCTTGGCCTTCTCTTCGTCGATCTCTTGGTTGCGCGTGACGATCGCCGTCGTCGGTCGCTTCGGATCGAGACGGATCTCCTCGGCCGCGCGGCGCCCGATGATGCGATCGATGAGCGGCTCGATGACCTCTTTTCCGACGCGGATGTCGCTCACGACGATCCCGTTGCTCGTGCCGCAATCCTCCTCGCGAATGATCACGTCCTGAGCGACGTCGACGAGGCGCCGCGTGAGGTAACCCGAATCGGCCGTGCGCAGCGCCGTATCGGCGAGACCCTTGCGCGCGCCGTGCGTCGAGATGAAGTACTCGAGCACCGTCAGCCCCTCTTTGAGCGACGCCTTCACCGGAATCTCGAGAATTCGCCCCGATGGATCGGACATCAACCCACGCATGCCGCCGAGCTGCTTGACCTGCGCGATCGAACCGCGCGCGCCCGACGTCGCCATCATAAAGACTGGGTTGAGCGGATTTTGCGACGATTGCATCGAGGTCGTGACCTCGTCTGACGCCTTCGACCAGATGTCGATCGTCTTGTTATATCGTTCGTCTTCCGAGATGAAGCCCTGGTCGTAGAGCCGGTGGAGCTCGTCGACTTCGTCTTGCGACTTGCCGACGATCTCATACTTGTTCTCGGGCACGATCACGTCGCTGATCGAGACGGTCGTTCCCGACAGTGTTGCGTAGTGGAAACCAAGGTCCTTGATCGCATCGAGGAACCGCGCGGTCTCGGCGTTGCCATACCGCCGATAGCAATCGGTGATGGTCTTCTTGAGGCTGCCCTTGTCGACGATCGCATTGAGGAACTCGTGATTCCACGGCTCGGGGAACGCGTAGTTGAAGATCACGCGGCCGACCGTGGTCTTGATGAGCGCACCGTTCCAGCGCACGTAGATCCACTCTTGAAGGCCGATCTGTTTGTTTTCGTAGGCCATCACCGCTTCTTTGCCGTCGAAGAAGGTCGGAATCGCTCCGGCCGCGTCGGCGGCGGGCGCGTTCTTCTTCTTCGCACGCTCGAAGCGTTCGTAATCGTCGGGAATCGCGGCCTTCGCGGGGCCGATGTACTCGTCGCGATGGAACGTGAGGTAGTAAAGCCCGAGGACCATATCTTGGGTCGGAATCGAAACCGGATTTCCGTACGCCGGCAACAGGATGTTGTTCGACGAGAGCATGAGGATGCGCGCTTCAGCCTGCGCGCCGGCGGAGAGCGGCAGATGAACGGCCATCTGGTCGCCGTCAAAGTCGGCGTTATACGGCGTGCAGACGAGCGGATGCAAATGTATGGCCTTGCCCTCTACGAGCACCGGTTCGAAGGCCTGAATGCCCAGACGATGCAGTGTCGGCGCCCGATTGAGCAGTACGGGATGCTCTTTGATCACCTCTTCGAGGACGTCCCAGACTTCCGGACGGACTCGTTCGACCATCCGTTTCGCGCTCTTGATGTTGTGCGCCAACCCACGGTCGACGAGCTTCTTCATCACGAACGGCTTGAAGAGCTCGAGCGCCATTTCTTTGGGCAAACCGCACTGATGCAGCTTGAGCGTCGGGCCCACCACGATAACGGAACGCCCCGAATAATCCACTCTTTTGCCGAGCAGATTCTGCCGAAAGCGTCCCTGCTTGCCTTTGAGAATGTCGGAGAGCGACTTGAGGGGACGGTTATTCGGCCCCGTTACCGGACGCCCGCGCCGGCCGTTGTCGATCAATGCGTCGACGGCTTCTTGCAGCATCCTTTTTTCGTTCTTGATGATGATTTCCGGCGCGTTGAGCTCGAGCAAACGCTTGAGGCGGTTGTTTCGATTGATCACGCGCCGATAGAGATCGTTCAGATCGGAGGTTGCGAACCGGCCGCCGTCGAGTTGCACCATTGGTCGCAGCTCCGGTGCGATCACCGGCACCGCGGCGAGCACCATCCACTCCGGACGGTTGCCGCTAGAAAGGAATGCCTCGACGACCTCGAGCCGTTTAATCGCCTTGAGCCGTTTTTGCCCACTCGTCTCTTTGAACTCTTTGCGCAGGTCTTCTTGGAGCTTTCGCAGGTTAAGGTCGCGCAGCAGCTCGCGAATCGCTTCCGCGCCCATACCGGCCTTGAACCGGTTACCGAACTTTTCGCGCGCTTCGCGGTACTTTTGCTCCGAAAGCACTTCGCGCTTTGCAAGCGTCGTATCTCCGGGATCGATGACGACGTAGGCGGCGAAGTAGATGACCTTTTCGAGCTGGCGCGGCGACATATCGAGCAAAATGCCGATGCGGCTCGGCACGCCCTTGAGGTACCAGATGTGGCTGACCGGTGTCGCGAGCTCCATGTGTCCCATGCGCTCGCGGCGGACCTTTGCGCGCGTGATTTCGACGCCGCAGCGGTCGCAGATCATGCCCTTGAAGCGAATCCGCTTATACTTGCCGCAGTGACATTCCCAGTCTTTCGTGGGACCGAAGATCTTCTCGCAGAAAAGCCCGTCGCGCTCGGGTTTGAGCGTGCGGTAATTGATCGTTTCCGGCTTCTTGACTTCGCCGAACGACCAAGCACGAATTTGCTCCGGCGACGCGAGGCCTATGCGCATCGCGTCGAAGTTATTGACGTCGATAAGGTTCAAAGGATGGGACTCCGTCCGGCCCGCGCCGCCGCCGCTTACGCAGGGAGATCGCGCTCACGTCGTCACGTAAGGGCTCCCACCGTCGCCGCTGGCAGAGGGCACAGACCGTTAGTTTATCACAGCGGTGGGTGGACGTTCAAGCCTCGAAAATTTGGAGGCCGAGCCATCGCGGCTTGCGGCCTCCTTGCTGTGATTCGCTCGGCGGCTTTGGCTTCTATTTTTTGCTCGAGGAGCGCCTTTTACTCGAGGATCGCCCTTGCTTGGGCACTTTTGCTCCGGACCGCCGTGCTTCGCTCAAGCCGATTGCAATGGCTTGCTTGCGGCTCTTGACCTTCTTCCTCGACCGCCCGGATTTGAGCTTGCCGCGCTTCATCTCGTGCATCGCGCGTCCGACCTTTTTGCCCGCTGCCGAACCGTACTTCCGGCCGGACTTCTTGCGCGAGCCGCTCTTCTTGCGCGTACCGCTTTTATGCGACGTGCTCTTTTTATGTGACGAGCCCTTTTTCCGAGAGCTCGATTTCTTTCGAGGAGCCATGAGGTCGTTCTCCTTTCTTGGGTACTGCTAGACGCGCAAACCTCGACCCGTAACCAAGTTGACGACGATCAGGATCAGAACCACGAGCAAGATGATGTGGATCAGGCTTCCCAAGTGGAACGCCACGAACCCAACCAGCCAAAGTATGAACAGTATGACAATGATCGTCCAAAGAATGCCTGCCATTTCCCCTCCTACATGACGTTAAGCGACGGACGGCGCGCGGCGGCCCCGACCGCCTGACTTGCGTTTACTGCAGGCACTCTTGCCCAATTTAGGGCTTGCTGAACCAAACGGCGAATGAGCAACTGCAGAGTGCCAAACTGCAGATTGAGGCTTTCCGCGCAGAACGCGCAGCATTCGCAAGCAAACGATTGCAGTTTCTTCTCTCTCCAACGCAACCGCACCGCGACCGATTTTCAAGCATGCGGCCCTGACAAAGCCGCACAATGCAAAGCCGTTCCTGCATCATCAAAAAGGTCTCAAATCCTGGCGAGGGGGAGATGGCTCTGCAGCTGTACAGGCTCGGGCGACGCGCAAGCCGTTGGCGGGAGACCAAAAAGGACTCGACTGGGGGCAAGTGCTCGCCCCCATACCGACAGGCGTTTGCCCATCTGGTAGCCTAAATACGCTGCTGTCAGGTATGAAGCGACTCAGCGAACGAGAGCTTTCCCCTGTACCGGGCGTATCAGTGATGCGTTCCGTTCGGGCCGTCATGTCAAGAATGACCGACGTATTGTGGCAAGCCGACGCCGCCGGCGAAGTCACAGCCGTCACGCCCTGCCGGCCAACGCTTACGAGCGGGCAAGGGGAGCTCGACGACACCGAAGTCCGCCGGATCGAACAGCTTTGGGGCCGCTGCGTTCGTTGCTCCGAACATTTGAGCGCGGTCTATCACGTCCGCGTCCCCGACTCGTCGCGACGCACCTTCTTACTACAAGCGTTGCCGGTGCTCGACAATCGAGATGAGGTTCTCTACTGGTCGGGAAGCGCGGCCCAAGTCGATCGCCTAGCCGATGCGGGCAGCCGGCTCATTTGCGAAGCAGCCTCGGTCCTCTCTTCGTCGCTCAATCGTGCAACAATCGTCAATCGCTTGGTGCAGGCTTCCGTCGACCGGTTTTGCGATGTCTGCGCGATTCACGCGTTCGCCGATGACGGGTCGATGCAGGTGGAAGGCGTTGCCGACCGTTGGCCCGAGCGCGATGTCGCGCCCGACGTACTTGGTGAAGCGATCGAAGAAGCGGTAAGGATCCGCCAGCCGCTGCTTCTGACGGCTGCGCTACGAGATTCGATTGACGAGAAGATGCAGCACGTGCTTCGAGCTGCAAAGGCGCGCTCGCTGATCGTTGTGCCGCTTTTGGTCGGAACCAGCTGCATCGGTTCAATTAAGTTTTCTCGACGCTGAGCGTCCGGAAAGCTTCGAGGAGCGGGACGTCGATGTCGCGCTCGTCGTAGCTCGTCAACTGGCGATGGCACTTGAAAACATCAAGATGTTCGAGCACGAGCAGCGCCTCACCGAGCGCTTTCGGTTCTTGGGCCGGGTAACGGAACGTCTCTTCACTACACGTGACCCGACGAAAATGTCCGAACTTTTGCTCCAAGCGCTCAGCGACGGATTTGCCGATTATGGGATGATCGCTTCGTTATCCGGGCGTCACCTCCGAACGGTCGCCGCGGTCGGAACCACGGCTCCGTTGCGGGATGGTGTCGAGGCAGCGATGATCGCCGCGCTGCGAGGCCGCCGTTCGATCCTGGCCGGCCCCACGGCGCATCTTAGACAGGCAGCACGGCTCTCGGGCGGTCCGCTCGCGGAAAAAGTTCAGCCGTGCTCTTGGATGATGGTGCCGGTTTTCGTCGGCAACACCATTTATGGCGCCATTATCTGTTGCTCAAACTCGCATCGTTACGACACCGGCGAGCTGGAGCTTCTCCAAGACATAGGGCGGCGCGCCTCGCTGGCGCTCGAACATGCCGAAAGCTTGGCACGGGAGCGGCGGCTCATTGAAACGCTTCAGCAAGCCACGCTGCCCGTGCGGTTAGCGAGCGTGGAAGGCGCCTCGCTGAGCGCTATTTACCGTCCTGCCGCTTCGGAGGTGCAGGTGGGCGGCGACTGGTACGACGCCTTCGGTCTCGACGATCAACGGGTGCTGCTCTCTGTCGGCGACGTCACCGGGCATGGCCTTGAAGCGTCGAGCGTCATGGGCAAGCTGCGGCATGCGATCAACGTGATTGCGATGTACGAACGCGATCCGGTGCGAATTTTAGACGCAGCCGAGCGCGTTCTCTTGCGTCGCTTTCCGAGTTCGGTCGCTACGGCCTTCGTTGCCATTTTCGACGGCGGCAATCGCAGCCTTACCTACGCGAATGCAGGTCATCCCTATCCGATCTTGCGCCGCAGGGATGGATCGCTCAAAGAGCTCGAAGCCGATGGTCTGCCGATCGGACTTCGTTCGGAAGGCGCACGTGCCGAGCCACGCACAGAGCGTCTGGAGGACGCTTTGCTTCTTGCCTTCTACACCGACGGATTGACCGAAGCGACGCGGGATATTTCGACAGGAGAGCGGCTTCTGCGTGAGGCGCTCGCTAGCGACGCCATCTTTTACGTTGAGAGTCCCGCGCATTACGTCGAAAGATTTTGCCTGCGCACTCATCCTCCCGACGACGTGGCTATACTTTTGCTAAACTTCGTCCAGTCGCTGCGTTGGACGTTCGACTCGCGTGACCGTCGCGCGGCGAGCCGGGCGCGCCGGGAGTTTCTAACGGAGCTTGCGGCAACGGCCGCCCCTAGCAGCGACCTCAAGTCGGCGCAGGTCATCTTTCGCGAGCTCGTTGCCGACGTCGGCCGCCGTGTCGGCGGCATCGTCGACGTCGCGCTCGAGTCGCGAAACGGCAACGCGGTTCTCCATGTTATCGACCGTGGCCAAGAGGTCGATCGGGAAAGCGCACTTCGGGAGATTGCACGCCGCGGAGGGCGGCTCGACGTCGAAATACTTCCCGGCCTCGGAACGCACGTCCGTATCACGCTTCCCATCCGCGCCGCTAGGGGCGACGCCGAGGTTAGGATTCGGTCGGCGTAGCGCGGCAGGGCGCTGCGAAGCCGGCTACGATCGCCTGGTGCCGAGAAGCGCTTGCTATCACGACGCCGGCTCGTCCAGCCATCAGCGCATCATGGAGAAAACGCCCGACGTCGCGCGCAAGACGCGGCTCGTCTGCGCCATCGAACTGAACTAAGTGCTCTACGGCATATAACTGGGGCCTTGGGACTCACGGTTTACTGCCCGGCATCGAAAAGAGTCAAACCAAGCTTGGGTAGGATACGCTCATGAAAGCAACGTGGAAGCCTCACGAGAAACACGGCCGGTTGACTCGACAGAGCGACCTTCCGGATAGTGTTTACGCGTTCCCAAAAAAGCGTAAAGAACCGCTAACGGACGCACGCCACGTCCGCAATGCGGTGGCCCGCTTCGACCAAGTCATCGACGTTTCGGATGCCGATCGGGAATTGGCATTTGCCAATCTCAAACAGGCAGCGAGCTACTACGGGGTCGAGCTATCCGAAGGGTCGTGGCAGGAGCTCGGCGTCCATCCACAGTCGCGGCGCAAGCAAAGCGCTCGGAAAGGGGCAACGACGCGCATGCGCACCGGCGTCGCGAAGGCGGCGGCAAGTAAAGGAGCGGCTACCCGCAAACGCACAGGAGCTGCCAAGGACGCTTCCCGCAAGGCCGCGGCCGCACGCAAGAAACGACCTCGCAGTTAGCCGGCGCGTTTATCGAATGTCGCAGTACGGGGATATCAGGATATGAACCATTTGAAAGAGCGACGGGTTGCCGTTTTGGCGACCGATGGATTCGAAGAAAGCGAGTTGACCGAACCGGTTAAAGCTCTGCGAGAAGCGGGGGTCACCGTCGACATCGTTTCTACGCAGCGTCAGCCGATTCAAGCATTTCAACACCACGATAAGTCGATTACGATAGAGGTCGACAAGACCTTCGACGAAGCCTCCGCCGACCGCTACGATGCGGTGCTGCTCCCGGGCGGCGCCTTGAATGCCGACCAGATGCGAACCGACGCCCAAGCCCAACAGTTCGTCCGGCAGATCGACGCGGCCGGCAAACCGATGGCCGTGATTTGCCACGCGCCGTGGCTCCTCGTCTCGGCGGGTCTCGCAAAAGGCAGAACGTTGACGAGTTGGCCGACCATTGCCGACGACTTGCGAAATGCAGGAGCGCAATGGGTCGATCGCGAGGTCGTGGTAGACGAGAATCTGATTACGAGCCGCGGTCCTAAGGATATCCCCGCCTTTACCGACGCGATGCTTGCTCAGCTGCGCCGCACGCCGGTACGGGTGTAGTCGCTTGCCAACGGCGGCTTTCGAGAGCGAACCGCAAGCGTCAGCGGCGGCGACCGTCCTGCGGGAGTTGGGATTTACTTCCGAAGTCTACGTACGAGGCGCGGACAACTTCGAAGACCGCACCCGCGATTTTTTCAGCGGCAATCCACCGCCGTTCGAGCCCAATGCAATCCTGATAAGCAACGACGTGGACGAAGAACGCTTTTTGCGGACGGTGCAACGCCATTACGGCATCGTCTTACGCGGCGATCTCTGAGCACGCAAAAGCAATCTGCTGCTGCCTATCTGCCGGCACGTCTTTCGCTGACGAGCTTGCGGAGCGCAGCCGCGCGTTGCCGCGGCTGCGATCTCTATAGACACGCCACGCAAACGGTCTTCGGCGAAGGCCCGGTCCGCGCGCAAATGATGCTCGTCGGCGAACAGCCCGGCGACAGCGAGGACCGGCTCGGTCATCCCTTCGTTGGTCCGGCCGGAAAACTGCTACACAGCGCCATTGAACGCGCCGGAATTTCCCCGAGCGACGTGTACATTACCAATGCCGTCAAGCACTTCAAATTCATCGAGCGCGGTAAGCGGCGAATCCACGCTAAGCCCAAAGCGATCGAGATTCGCGCCTGCAAGCCATGGCTCGAGGCGGAGATTCAAGTCGTTCGCCCCGCATTGATCGTTGCACTCGGTGCGACTGCGGCGCAATCACTCTTAGGCACCGGCTTTCGCTTGTTGGCAAATCGCGGTCGGGTCATCCCTGCTATCTTGGCGCGCCCAGTTCTTGCGACGATTCATCCTTCCGCGATTTTGCGTTCCCCCGACGACCAAACGCGGCGCCGCGAAATGAATCAAATTCGTCGAGGATCTCCAGGCCGCGCGCGCCGCCTGCGCGTCCTAGTGTCGTATCTCCCGACACGAGGGTATAAAGCCGGCATGCGCAACATCGATGAGAGGCAATCCGGGTTTTCCGTGCTCGAAAACGGAAGACAATTGCAGACCGCCGTGATGGTGCTCGAGCCCGGCGAAGAGAGCGGCCCACCCGGAAACGATCACCCTTCCAGCGAGCAAGTGCTCTTCGTGGTTGAAGGCAGCGTTGAGGCTCTTTTCGACGGCACGACGTTTGAGATGCATGCCGGCGACAGCGCGATCGTTCCCAACGGCGCGCCGCACCAGTTTGCAAATCGCTCGAACGAACGAGCGGTGACGTTCAACGTCTATGCGCCCAAGGCGTATTGTTAGAGCGTCTGGACGTATGCGGCGATGTCGCGAGTCTGCTTCCTGTTCAGCGCTGTAGGATAGAGTTTTGGCATCGGCGGCTCGGGGTCTTCGATCCAGGAGGCGAGCCGTTTCGAAGTTCATCCGCCGCGATTCGTCTCGAAGCGACGGACCAACGCCGCCGCCGGCGCCCTGCGCGCCATGGCAGCTCGCGCAGTAGGCGGAAAACAGCTTCGCACCGGCTTTCTTGTCGCCGCCCTGCGTAGCGCCGGAGCCGACGGCAACAGCGTTGCCTCCGTACGACGCCGTCGTGCAGGCGGCGAGCACCAATGCGAGCATCGCGGACGCCGGCAGCGTCAAGCGCATACTTTGCAGTGTACCCCGCGATCGCGAAGCGCTGCCGGGGCGTCGAAGTGATGTGTGATGCACCGACCTAGCACGAGGCCCCGTCTCGCGCGTCGGCGGCGAGCTGATCGAAGGCGCTACGGCGTCAACGCGAAGACGGTTCCATCGCCGTGCGCGCCACCTTCAGCGGTCGTGCCGTACAGCGTGCCGTTCACATGGATCAGGCCCGCCCTGGGATCCGCCCCGTCGCTTCCTTTGCCGAAACTGTGCAGCACTTTCTCCTTGCCGCTCGTCGTGATGCTGAAGACGGTTCCGCCGCTGGAGGTGCCGCTGCCGTATGCGCGCCCCCAGCTGGTCGTGCCGTAGAGCGTGCCCTTCACATCGATCAAGCGGCGCTAAGGGTCGTTGCCATCGCTTCCTTTGCCGAAGCTGTGCAGCACTTTCTCCGTGCCGCTCGTCGTGATGCTGAAGACCGTTCCTCCGCCTACGTGCCGCTGCTGTATGCGCCCCCTCCGGAGGTCGTGCCGTAGAGCGTGCCCTTCACGTCGATCAGGCTCGCCCGGGGATCCGCCCCGTCGCTTCCTTTGCCGAAACTGTGCAACACTTTCTCCGTGCCGCTCGTCGTGATGCTGAAGACGGTTCCGCCGTACCCTCCGCTTGATCCGCTGGCGTATGCACCTCCTCCGAGGTCGTGCCGTACAGCGTACCGTTCATATCGATCAGGCCTGCCCCGGGATCCATCCCGTCGCTTCCTTTGCCGAAACTGTACAGCACTTTCTCGGTGCCGCTCGTAGTCATGCTGAATACGGTTCCGTCGCGCTGTAAGCGCCACCGTTGTAGGTCGTGCCGTAGAGCGTACCCTTCACATCGATCAGGCGTGCCTCGGGACCGCCCCGTCGCTTCCTTTGCCGAAGCTGTGCAGCACTTTCTCGCTGCCGCTCGTCGTGATGCTGAAGACGGTTCCGTCAGCCATATGAGCCGCCGTGCGCGCCCCCTTCGGGGGTCGTACCGTAGAGCGTGCCCTTCACATCGATGAGCCCTGCGTTAGGGCGCGCCCCGTCGCTTCCTTTGCCGAAACTGTGCAGCACTTTCTCCGTGCCGCTCGTCGTGATGCTGAAGACTGTTCCTCCGCTGCCGTATTCGCCACCAGAAAAGGTCGTGCCGTAGAACGCGCCCCTCACGTATTTCAAGGCAGCGTTGGGATCTATGCCATCGCCGCTAGAGCTGCCGAAGTTGTAGAGTACCTTGTAAACTGACGCAAGCGGCCGCCGCAGGAACGCGGGTTCAACGCGCTGCGGCATCACGTGGGTTGTGGTCATACTTTGCGGAATCGTGCCCGGCGCCCCGATCGGCGACTGCGATCCGCCGCAACCTGCGAGCATAAAAATGGCCGCGCAGATGCCTAATGCATAGCGGCTAAAATCTGAAACATTCATTTGTCGCTCCAACCTTTACGAAGCGCCCAAGGCTTCGGAATGAGCTGCATGCGCACTGCGACGCATCTTGTGAAGTAAGCAGTGTCATCGCAGCCTGAGCGGCGAATCGCAGGGCCGGCACTCAGGGCATTGGCGCCGCCAGGACGCCCGTGCGGCAGCCTCGGCCGACGCACTGGGACAACCCCTCGAAGCCAAGGTGCGCCTTCCTGCTGATTTTGTCAATACCGCGAATCGCGCCAAGCTAGATCTTACCGGAGAGGGTATTGTCGCGCCAAAATCGGCCTTACCGGAGGCGCAGCGCGCCGGCGAAGCGCCGCTCATGGAAGCGAAAGCCTGCCGCGAGTATGCCAAAGAGATGCGCAATCGCTATCGGAAGGTGAGGCGAGCCGAGCGCGGCCCGCTCCTCGACGAGTTCACCGCCGTTACCGGCTATCACCGCAAGTACGCGATCGTACTGCTCGGCCGCGAACCAACGCCGCGATCGCGACCTTCTGGGAAGCCGACGCGCTTTACCGACGAGGTGGGCGACGCGCTCTTGAAGATCTGGCGCGCTGCCGATTACCCCTGGTCCGTCCGTTTGGTGGCGATGTTACCCACCTGGATGCCGCACGCCCGGGTTCACCTGGATCTCTCTGGCGAAGTGGAGCGACTTTTGCTGACTATGAGCGCCCGCTCGATGGATCGCCTGTTGCGGCGGCATCGTACCGAACTGAAACGGCGCATCTACGGCCGAACGAAACCGGGAACGCTGCTCAAGCACCACGTTCCGGTGAGGACCGAGCGGTGGGACACGACTGAGGTCGGCTGGTGCGAAACCGATACGGTCGCGCACTGCGGCGAGATCGGCGATGGCGAGTTTGCCTTCTCGGTAAACATGACTGACGTCGCCTCGACCTGGACGGAAACCCGCGCCGTGCTTGGCAAAGGGCAGCGTTTCGTGGTCGATGCGCTCGAGGAGATGCGCTGCACGCTTCCCTTCGCGTTGCGTGGGATTGACTCCGACAGCGGTTCGGAGTTCATCAATCACCATTGCTACGGCTGGTGCAAAGAGCATCAGCTGGAATTCACACGTGGGCGTCCGTATCGCAAAAACGATAACGCCTACATCGAGCAAAAGAACTGGACGCACGTGCGAAAGATCTTCGGTTGGAAGCGTATCGATGCGCCCGCCGCCATCGAAGTCATGAATGCGCTCTTCCGCAACGAGCTCCGCCTGTTCCTCAACTACTTCCAGCCCAGCGTCAAGCTCGTAGAACGCCACCGCATTGGAAGCCGCGTACGCAGAAGGTATGACGCCCCCAAGACACCGTTTGAGCGACTCATCGGCTTAGGCGCGCTCACCCAAGCGCAGGTCGCCACGATGAAAGCCGAGCGCGACCGGCTCGATCCGTTCGCCTTGAGTGCCGCAGTCGAATCGAAAGTCGCCGCGATCCTGAGAATGCCCAGCGGCCCTGTCGCAAAGCGGGTCGTTTCATCCAGCCTCCTGGCCGCAATCCAGGCGCCCTACTCAGTCAAAAGCGCTCAAAGGCGCGCCGCACAAGCCGCCGCTACAGTAAGAAGTAATGTGGCGCGATAATCCACCCTCTGGTAAGGGGGATTTATGGCGCGACTCGTACCGTGAAATGTGCCCAATCAGGTTCTTGCACGCAAAGAAGCCAAGCGCGCAAAAACGACCCGACCGGCTGGGTAAAGAGCACCACATGAAGCTGGCGGCGGCCGCTCTCGGCTTGTTCGCGTTGGCGCCGCTGGGAGCGCGCGCCGCAGACGACGGCGCGAGGCTTTATGTAACCTACTGCTCGTCCTGTCACGGAGCGCGCGGAGAGGGTACTGGCGTCGCCCCCTCGCTTATCGGCAAACCGGCAGTCTACGTTCACTTCATGCTCGATACGGGCCGAATGCCTGCGCCGGCTCCGGGCATCAACGAGATCCCGCGGGTACCGCGCTTCACGTACGCGCAGATCGACCAGATCGTCAGCTACGTGGCCGGCCTCTCGCCTCGGCCCGTGAACACCTCACTGCCGCTCGTGACGTCGGGAAACGTCAACCGCGGCCGAACGCTCTTTGCAGAAAACTGCGCGCAGTGCCACGGAGCGGTCGGCGACGGGGCTTCGGTCGGAACCGATAACGTCGCGCCCGACCTGGCAACGGCCACCGTCTTTCAAATCGGCGAGGCGATTCGCTCGGGTCCCGGCGTCATGCCACGCTTCGGCCCCGACGTGCTGCGCGATCGAGACGTCGATGATATCGCGTACTACGTCAACTTCGTCGAGACGCACGCCGACGAACGCAATGGGCCCAACGCGGGCGGCTTCCCGCTCGCGCACCTGGGCCCGTCGCAGAGGGCTTCATCGCATGGGTCTTTGGACTCGGTGCGCTCGTTCTCTTCATCCGCAGCATCGGCACCGCCGGCGAAGAATCGTAACCTAGCTTACCCGAAACTAAAGGCGGCTGAGCACGTTCCTCGCAAAGTCCGATTCGAAGTGCTGGAGAATTTGCGGATTGTTGGTTATTAGCGAAATCGCTTCCTCTTTAACGCCTTCAGGATTCGAACCGTGCTGCGAAATCAAGGCAATGATCTGTTGAGCGATCCCCGACTCACCATTCTGGTTTGCGTTGTCTGCGGCGGTTTGCAGGTTTTGCTTGAGTTGCTGGCCATCCATGGATGAGACGTGATGGCTGGCCGATTGTGAAACGGCCGACTGGTCAACGTCTCCCGTGGTTACACGCTGGAGAAGTCCTTCTACCTCATTGAACATTATTAAGCTCCTACGGCGCTGCGGCGCCGTCGCATGCTGATTTGCTCGGTTGTCGCTTTCGACGCCAGGGAACCGAAGTGACTAGCATAGACGTGCGTGAACTCAGCTCCTAAGAGCATGATCTGAGCCGAGTAATTCACCCATACAAGAAAGACGACGAGGCCGCCAAAGGCGCCGTACGTCGACGAAATTCCCGCGTCGTCCGAGATACCAGCCGAGCAAGAACTGACCGACTACAAACAGCAACGCCGTTATGGCGGCGCCGAGCCAAACGTCAGACCACGCTACCCGGCACTCGGGCAGAAACTTGAATAACAATCCAAAAAGGGCCGTGACGAGCGCGAACGATAAGAGAAAGTCGGCGATCTTCATGAGCGTCGGAAAAACGGGAAAACGTGCGCCAGGGCTTGTCCGGCAACGGTAAGGACCGGTATTCGCGCCCGAGCGCTACGAGCAAGAGAAACGCGATGCAGATGACGCCGGCGAAGGAGAGCGCTCGCTCGCGGACCATATCCATCAGTCCTCGCTTCTTTGGCTTGACCTCCCACACCGTGTTGAGCGCTTCTTGCAACGATGCGAAGAGCCCGATTGCCGCCACGGCGAAGACAGTCCAACTGATTATCTGCGCCAGCGGACCCGAGCGCTTTTGGTTGAAAGTGGCCGTGACGATCGAACGAATTCCGCCGGCCGCCGACTTCCCCGCCGTCTGTGACATGTAGCCGTATAATGCGTCCAGCACCGCGCGGTGATGGCCTAAAACAACCCCCGCAATCTCAACGATGACGATGATCAGCGGCGCGATCGCAAACATAGTGAAATAGGAAATGGCCGCGGCAAGCCATTGCGCTTTGTGACGCTGAAAGCCCGCGAAAGTTTCTTTCGCTAAAGGAACTATTTCTTGGCGGATTTGAGCTCCACTGCGCGCCCACTGGAAGTCCTCCTTCACGTTCTCTATCGTCTGCTCGGGAAGAAACGGCCCGGCATTCTGAATCTTGCGCTTTCCGGCCAAAGCCAGAATCGCCGTAACTGCCGCCCACATGATCGTTACGATCAAGGCGGCAAGCCATGGCGCCGCTACGAGCGAGATGGCCAAAACGAGCAGTGCGGTGAGTGAGCCAAGAGTAATAACTCCGGTCAGCGCCGAGCCGCTGAGCATCCCCGCACCCACACCGGCGCTCTTGGCTTTTTCCGCCAACTCCTGACGCGCAAGCTCCAGTTCGCTGCGGACGAGCACGCCAAGTCTTGCGAAAGCTGCTTGATTGAGGCCGCCGTGCCTTCCGGCTCGGGTGAGCTATCCTTTGTAGCCACGATCCGCCACCTTTCGCTGGACTGTCTGCGACAGCGTACCCATTCCCCTGATGTCTCAACATAGCCGCAGGCTTGACACCGCTACGTTCGCGCGCTCTCGGCCCCTAATCGCCAAAAGCAGAGCAGTAGTCCGATGAGTCCGGCGATCGCCAAGCAGCGGAGACCATAACATGCCGGTCATCATGGCCAGTGCCGACACCGCGATCAATATCGGATAGGGCGTCTCGGTCGTAAAGATGCCGAGGTTTTCACCGGCAACCTCTTCGTTGCGCTTGTTGGGATAGTCGCCCTCGAGGTCGGCATCGCGCTCGGCGACGACGGCGTAAAGCGCGGCAAAGCTCAGTGCAGCGGTCATGATTCCCAAGAGCGCCGTACCGGCGCCCTCCTCGTGCGCGATGAAGAAATACGCGACTGCCACCGCAGCGCCCGAAAGCCGCCGAAATTCCGAAGAGCCCGACGAACGTCCTCATCCGTGCGGAGCCTGTGACGGCATGAGGTCCCAAACCGGGCGGCGGCTGCGAATCGGCGGCAGCTCTTCAAAGTTGAACTCGGGCGGCGGCGACGACGTCAGCCACTCCAAACTATAGCCGCCCCATGGATTCGCTGCGCACGGGCAGCCGCTTGTAGACCGAAATCGCGACATTCACGAAGAACAACGCGCACCGATCGCGATCAGCCCGGCTCCCGCGGTTGCGATCGCGTTGAGCAACGCGAGATGCTCGATCGGCGGATAGGTGAAGACGCGGCGCGCCATGCCCTCCATGCCCATGAAGCCCATCGGAATGAACGTCACGTTGAAACCAGCGAACATGAATGCAAATACCCAGCGGCCAAGGCGCTCGTCGAGCTTGACTCCGAACATTTTCGGAAACCAGAAATAGAGCGCCGCCGAAGAGCGCAAACATGCTGCCGCCGCCGATCACGTAATGAAGGTGCTGCACGATAAAGTAACTGTCGTGCGCTTGGTAGTCGAGCGGAGGCGACGCTATCATCACGCCGGTAATTCCGCCGATTAAGAAATTGAGCAGAAAGCCTATCGCAAAGAGCATCGGCACGGAAAACTCGATCGAGCCCTTCCACATGGTGCCGATCCAATTCACGAACTTCACGCCGGTCGGCACCGCAATCAAAAACGACATTCCCGCGAAAAATGCGTTGCTGACGGCTCCCGTGGTAAACATGTGATGGGCCCAAACGCCCAGCGAAAGGCCCGCGATCGCAAAGGCGGAGATGACCATTCCGACGTAGCCGTAGACTGGTTTTCTCGAGAACGTCGCGATAATCTCGGTGACGATGCCGAAGTACGGCAAAATCATGACGTAAACTTCAGGATGACCGAAGAACCAAAAAAGATGCTGGTAGAGAATCGGGTTTCCGCCGTAGACCGGATCGAAAAAGTGACCGCCCATGTGCCGCTCGATGAGGGCCATTGCAAAAACGGCTGCAAGCGACGGAAAGGCCATGAGAACGAGCAGAGCGGTAGCGACCATCTCCCAAGTGAAGATAGGTATGCGCCACATCGTCATTCCGGGCGCGCGGAATAGAAAGATCGTCACCAGGAAGTTTATCGACGTGATGATCGTCGAAACACTCGCCATCAACAGGCCGATGAACCACAGATCCTGGCCCGCGCCCGTTCCCTCGTATAGTTCGCTGAGCGGGGCGTAGGCGGTCCAGCCGGACGCCCCCGCGCCCCCATAGGTCGCCAGGCCGGCAAAGACCGTGATCCCGCCCAGCACGAAGAGCCAGAGACCCGTCGCGTTGAGCCGCGGAAAGGCGACGTCGGGCGCGCCGATTTGGAGCGGAATCAAGAAATTCGCCAGACCTATTCCGAAAGGCGCGATCACGAAGAATATCATCGCCGTTCCGTGGAGCGTGAAGACTTCGTTGTAGACGTGGCGTGACAAGAACGTATTGTCCGGAACCGCAAGTTGCGTGCGCATGAGCAGCGACAGGATGCCCGCGGCGCAGAAAAAACACAGCACCGTGACGATATACATGATGCCGATCTTCTTGTGATTCGTCGTGGTGAGCCACTCGATCATGGGATTGCCGCTCCTCTCGAGGCGATGAAGCGATCGTACGCAACGCGGGGAACGACCTGAACCGTAAACGACATCAGCGCGTGGTCGAGCCCGCAATACTGCGCGCAGCGGCTCGGAAAGCTCCCGGTGCGGTTTGGCGTGAGGTCGAAGACGTTGGTCATCCCGGGAATGGCATCGCGCTTAAAAAGGAAGGCCGGCACCCAGAATGAGTGCGTGACGTCGGCCGAACGCAGATCGATCTCGGTAATCTCACCTTCGGGCAGATAGAGCGTTGGGGGCGACGCCGGAGTTCCAAAAGCAGCAATGCCGCCCGGATATTCGAAGTGCCACGACCAGCGGAAGGCGGTGACGGCGACCTTGTTGCCCGGATCGGCAACCACGTGGTCAACCGGCATCTCGATTGCGTACGTCACGCCGAAGAGTCCGCCGACCATCAAAAGCGGAAGCGCGACGTAGAGCAGTTCGAGCGGCGTGTTCCCGGTGAACTGCTTGGGCTCGTCGTTCGCTCGCCGGCGGTATCGAATCATGCACCAGAAGATGCACGCGTAGACGTACAGCCCGACGAAAATCCCAGCCGCGATGAAGACGTACCAATCGGTACGCATGAGAAGGCCGTGAGTGGAGGCGGGATTCATCAGCCAATTCACAAGCGGGTTGTACCCCAAACTCAACGTGGTGTAGGAGGAGCGCCCGGCGGGTAGGACGAGGCATGGCTACTTCGGCGAAGGCTAGCGCTAAGTCGCTTGCGCCGTTGCCTATTCGGGCCCACCCGCTCGTCCTCGGCGTCGTACTCTTTCTCTCTTCAGAACTGATGTTTTTTGCGGCGCTATTCGCCGGCTACTTCGAGTTGCGCGCTAACCGCGCGCAGTGGCCTCCGCCGATGGTGCAGCTCAATCCGTACGAAGCCGGATACGGCACGTTTTTGCTCTTCGTCGCCTCGGTCGTGATGGTCTTGGCGACCAAAGCGATGGACCGGAACAATATGCGTGCCGCCCGGTGGTGGACGTTGAGCGCTATTGTTGCCGCGGTGGGCTTCGTCCTTGAATCGATTCACAGTTACGCCGACGACGCCTTCGGCATTTCCACCAACGCCTACGGCTCGATTTACTACACGATGACCGGCTTTCATTTACTGCACGTGATCGCGGGCATCGGCATCCTTACCGCGCTGCTCGTCGGCATGCGCAGCCCCGCGCTGCAGGTAAACCGGCGCGCCGGTGCGGAGGCGATGACGTACTACTGGCACTTCGTCTTCATCGTCTGGGTGGGGATCTTCGCCACGATCTATTTCGTCCGGTGAAGAAAGACGCGGCGATCGCTTCGGCTCTCTTCGTCGCCATTCTGGGCAGCGCGATCTTCATTGCCGCCTACTTCATCACCGCGGACCGCCTCTTTGAAGGGCTTGGCCTCGCGATAGCCGCCGCCGGATTATGCGCCGCCGCGGTCGGTTGGGCGTTTTGGATCATCCCTGAAGAGCAAGTGGTCGACGAAATCGAAACCTATCCGTCGCCACCGGGCGAGCGCGCGTCCCAAAGCAGCGAAGTCGCCGAGGATGTGCGGGAAGTAACGCGTTCGCGAGTGTTGATAGGACTGCTGGGCGCCGCGCTCGGGTCGTTTGGGCTCGCCTTGATTCTGCCGCTCCGCTCGCTGGGGCTCGCGCCCGATAATCTGCTCTTTCACACGCGCTGGCGAAAAGGCCAGCGCGTCGTGCGCGAAGACGGCAGCCTGGTGCACGTCGACGATGTCAATGTCGACTCCAGTCTTACGATCTTTCCCGAAGATGCGACCGACGACGCACAATCGGTGGCGACCTTGATTCGCGTTCCCGAAGGAACTCCGGGGACTGCCGACGGCTTCCTGGTCTATTCGCGCCTTTGTACGCACGCCGGGTGTCCCGTTGCGCTCTATCGAGCCGACGTCAAAGAGTTAATATGCCCGTGCCATCAGTCGGTCTTCGACGTGCTGGCGAACGGCGCGGTCATCGCTGGGCCTGCCGATCATGCGCTGCCGCGTCTGCCGATCGAAGTTGGCGACGACGGCGTTTTGCGCGCGACCGGCGATTTTCCCGATCCCGTCGGGCCCGGTTTTTGGGAACACGCATGAAGCGCTTACTCGACGCGGTCGATCTTATCCGGCCGCGCCGAATCGACGAACCGCCCCGCGTAACGACGATAGAACGCTTCCTGCTTTGGATCGACGACCGGTTGGGAACGGCGCACTTTTTGCGCCATGCGTTGCGCAAAGCCTTTCCCGATCATTGGTCGTTCATGCTCGGCGAGATCAACATGTACATGTTCGTGATCTTGCTCGCCACCGGAACTTTTCTGGCGTTGTTTTTCGACACCAATACGTCGAAAACGGTGTATGACGGCCCGTACAAGCTCCTCGACGGCGTCCGCATGTCGTACGCCTACCGCTCGGTCATGGCGCTGAGCTTTGAGGTAAATCTCGGGCTGTTGGTTCGACAGATCCATCACTGGGCCGCCCTTCTCTTCGTTGCCGGAATCGCGGTCCACATGGGGCGCATCTTCTTCACTGGAGCGTTTCGTAAGCCGCGCGAGATCAACTGGGTGATCGGCTTTCTTCTCTTTTGGCTCGCGATGTTCGAGGGCTTCTCCGGATATTCGCTTCCCGACGATCTGCTCAGCGGCATCGGCCTACGGATCGCGGTTGCGGTCTTGCAATCGGTGCCGGTCGTGGGGACATGGCTCACCTTTCTGCTGATCGGAGGAGTCTATCCCACAAAACAGCTGCTCGGCCGGCTCTTCATACTGCACATTTATCTCGTGCCGTTCGCATTAGCGGGATTGATCACGCTGCATCTGATCGTGCTTTGGCGCCAGAAACACTCCCAGTTTCGAGGGCCCGGCAGAACCGAGGGCAATGTCGTCGGGTCGCCGCTGGTTCCCAAATATGCCGCCAAGTCGATAGGCCTTTTCATGGCCGTCATCGCAACGGTGAGCGCGCTCGGCGCGCTCGTTCAAATCAACCCGATTTGGCTGTGGGGGCCGTACGTACCGTGGAATGCCGTCAGCCCGGCTCAGCCCGACTGGTACATCGGCTGGCTCGAGGGCGCGCTTCGTCTCGGACCGCCCTTTGCCGTTCACATCTGGGGACACATGATTCCCTCGCCGTTTTGGCCGGCGGTGCTGCTCCCGTTGGTACTCGTCACGGTCTTTCTCGTCTGGCCGTGGATCGACGCCGCGATTCGCAAGGATCGAGCGTCTCATCAGCTACTCGACAATCCGCGCGACGTGCCGTGGCGCACCGGCGTTGGGGTAGCAATCTTCATCTTCGCATTCGCTTTGACGGCTGCGGGTGGCGACGACGTGCAGGCGCGTTACTTGCACCTCGACATCACCACGATCGTGACCTTCTACCGCGTCTTCTGCGTGATCGGACCGATCCTCGGATTCTTCGTCGCTTATCTTATGGCGAGCGAGTTGCGCGAGCGCGCCGGCGTGCAGAAGGCTCCGCGCGTTCGTCTCCGCCGCAACGTCGAAGGCGGATTCGAAGAGGAGCCGCTGCCTTGACCGCCATCTCGAGAGCGGCGCTTTGTCTCGCGGCGGCGACGCTCGTCGGAATTGCGGCCGTCGGATCTCCGCTCGACCGCCTCGCCGACACGTCGTTCGCATGGCACATGCTGCAGCATCTCGCGCTGTTCTTTATTGTGACGCTTTTGCTGGTGCTTGCGCGGCCATTCGACGTCCTTGCGCGAATCGCCGGAAAGCGTATGACCGCGGCGTTCGTGCAGGCGACGCGCCCCCTTCACGTGCTCGCCTTACCGCCCGTCGCCTTCGTCATCTTCATCGCGACGCTGTGGGCAACGCACTTCTCGCCGCTCTACGAGCTTGCGTTGACCCGCTCGTGGGCGCATGTCGCGGAGCACGCGCTTTATCTTGCGGCCGGCGTCGTCTTTTGGCTTCCCGTCGTCGGTCCGCCCCCGCTGCGTCCGCTGGCGTATCCGGCACGATTGCTCTATCTGCTCGTCGCGCTTCCGCAAGGCGCACTTCTGGCCATGGTAATTTCAAGCGCGCGCGAGCCGCTCTATTCGCACTACGCAACAGCCGCCGGCTCGCGCGCCGCCGCGCTCGCGGATCAAGGTAGTGCGGCGGCGGTAATGTGGATACTCGGAGGCCTCGTGATCTTCGGCGCCTTGCTTCTCACGCTCGGCGCGTGGGCCCGCCGCGAGGCCGAGGACGCTCCCGCAGAAGCTCGACCACGCAGAAGCCCAGCGCATCCAAATCGATCGCGAAACCCGCTTCGAGTTTGCGATGGTCCAGGCTCTCGCCCTCGACCCATTCGCCGAGCAGGCTCGTGAAATAGCGGACGCGGTAGCGCCCGCGCAGCGAACGAGCGAAGCGAAGCGGCGTGGTCACCGTGCGGGTCGCCGTATTTCCTATGAAGATGACGAAATTGCTGCCCCGCTGCAGCGCGATCTCAGTGATGTCGTCGCCCAACCGCAGTATCGGCGTCACGTCGCGGTCGTAGCGTCTGAAGACTCAAATCGGAGGCGCACGTAAAGGTGGTATAGAGCTTTGGTTCGGGAGTGCGCGCGACGAACCAGCGTCAGCCGCTTTCCTTGAATCGGCACGTTACGCGCTCCGAGCCACTTCCATTGTGGCGCGAGGCGAGGATTGCAGACGAGCTGCGCCCCGCGGATTTCGAGCCCGCATGCGCCCTCGATCGCCGCCCATACGTACCGGGGCGGATACCAAGGCGAGAGCATCATTCCTTGATTGGCGAGCGTCTCACCGTGCAGCCACTCCGAAAACTGTCCCGGAACGGTGTTGTTCTGGCCGGGGTCACGCGAGTAATGCTGAAAGCTCGTGCCGAGCGCATAGGCCATAAAGCCCGGATTGAAGGGGGCCGCTGCCTTTGCATACAGGAACGTCCCGCCCACCCAGACGCCGCCGAGCAGACCCCAACTTTGGATCGGACTGTATTCGAGATCGTCGCGCGCAACGGTACGAATATCGCCTCTCTGACCAAGCAGAAGCTGCTGCTGCGACTCTCGGATATCCAGGACTACGGTGCCTTCGGGATCGCCCGTAAGAACGTTCCCGCCTTCGATCCCGAGCGGGTTGTCCCCGGTCGCGCCGTCGTCGCTGAGTCCGCGCAGATCATCCAAATCGCTTCGCCGGGAGTCGACCTGTACGCTGCGATCGACCGCACCGCGTCGGCCTGGCCTGCCTCTCCTCACCGCCCACCACCGGTCGGGGTACTGCCTGAGCGAGCGGATGCTGAACAGATCAGGGTTGCTGTCCAAACCCATGAGTACCCCTGGTTCTTACCTCTCGGGATCGGGGACCTCACGCTCGGCCCCGCCGGGCTCCAGATCTACGAACGAGAACATGCAGTCATCGCCGGCCCGGCTCGCTCTGGTAAGAGCACAGCTCTCGCACTTGTCGCCCATGTCCTTCGACACGCTCCGCTGCAAGTGCGCACTGCAGCAATTGCGCTAAGGCGGTCGCCGCTGCGAGAGTCACCGGACGTTGAGCAGCGAGCCATTACCCGTGCCGAGATCGCCGAACTAATCGCAGCAATACGGGACTTCGAGAGTCCAGTGGTTCTCCTTGTGGACGACGCGGACGCACTTGATGACCCTGATGGCGCCATCTCGGACCTGCTGGAGCGTGAGCGCCCCGATCTTCACTTAGTGATTGCCGGGCGTCCGGATGCGTTGCGCTCCCTCTTCGGACACTGGACGCAGACCGTCCGCCGGTCTAAGCTGGGCCTTCTGCTCAAACCAAACCTCGACCTCGATGGAGAGTTGCTCGGTGTCGCACTCCCGCGCCGACAGCGGGTGCCTATGCAGGCGGGTCGCGGTTACCTAGTCAGCAATGGAGAGGTCGACCTCATCCAGGGCGCGCGTGTCGCAGTGCCAACCGAGAGCGTAAAAGAACTTCACCGTGTCAGGCAGGATATGAGTCCACCATAGAGGTTGTCACCGGGCTCACGCGAAGGACTGGTATGTCATATTTACGTCTTGTCGACTATAGCGTCGCCGCAGCAGACGAACTAGCGGCGGTCCTTCGGCAAAAAGCTTACCTCATTCAAACCCAAGTAACTGCGCGAGCCAACCTCCGCTCCAGCTTACTCGCGGACTGCTGGCAGGGAACTTACCGAAGCGTCTACGAGGACGACTTCCGGCAGCAAAGCGCCCGCGCTGACGAGCTCATAAGCTGTCTCATCAGTTTGGCGAACCAGATCACGGACATTACCGCTACAGCCCAAGCTGACGAGCTGCGGGCTCTGCGGACACTGCCGCCAAGTGTAATTCACCAGCTGGAGGAGAACACTTAAGTTTGAGCGTGTCGGCCTGTCACATGCGCCATCATGACTAGCGGAACGGGGCCCTCAAGCGCGATCCCGGGCCACCTGTTGCAATATGGTAGGGCAGCCGCCCAAGCAACGGGTGAGGCTGCCTCCCCTCAACTCTACCCGGCAATCTCAGCTTTCGCCGCCGGCTGCCGTGCATATGGCGCCGCTGTTGTTCCAGCCGCCACAGAGCTCGCAAGCAACGTGGACACGTACTTCACCGCTTGCCAGCGCACCGACGAACAGGTCTGGAACATAGGACAAGGGTTTGCAGACGCAGACGCGAGGACTCTGTCCAACGCAGAGCTTCAACTGTACTCGAGCTTGGTCACGCTCGGCAACGATACTCTCAGTGCACGCATGGTCTCGGTAGCTCAACTGGAACGCCAAAACGACGATCGCACGCTGATCGCTTTTGTAGCCAACCAGATCAATACGGGACAGGACGATCTGGCCTGGGTACTGGGCGTGTTCGGCGCAGGCGAGTACCCCCAGGTGGTAACCAATCCGTATCTCTTGGCGCAACTCCTGAATAGCCTGGACCAGGTCGCCATTTCCACATTCACGGACAGGATTGTGTCTCAGGCCGGAGAGAACTCGACGGCATTCACTCTCGTAGCGGCAGCGTTAGCCACGGGGCAAGTTAGTTCTAGCTTTACTACCGCTTTCATGAGAGGCCTTGGGTGGCCCGACGACCCTGGCGACTACTATCAGTCTGGAGCAGATCTTTTTTTCCTCACGGTTGCAGCCAACCCAGCCGCGAGTCAGGCGCTCATCGGTCAGTTAGGCACCGAATACTTCCAAAGTGCCATTGCGAACGGTGACGCGGCCGCTGAAGCGGTTGTTGTATCCGCCAACCTAGACGCCATTGGTCAAGGCGACGGCGCCAATGGTTGGAGCGCAAGCGATTTGCAGAACTTTCTAAAAGATGTCGTTCGTCGCGCAAATGAACCCCCATCCCTCGGTAATCCGGTAGTACTCCCCTATGACCCAAGCTCAGCGATAAACACCTTGATAACTGAGCACGCCACGGCTCTCGGACATCAGCCCACATGGACACAAATCAATGATCTTGTTCATAACCATATCGATCCTTTACTGACTAACTATGAAACCGCGCTCGACGCGACGATAAAGTCCCAAGACGATCAGCTCAACGCCATCGTCAGGACTTGGTCTCGCAACCGCAACGTCGCTACTCGGTCTCGCGCTCGGTCCGATCGAAGGAGCAGCCGTGGGAATCGGGAGCTCGGTCCTAGGCACCTACATCCACGGGCCTGATCCCGCCGCTGACACGAGCGCGGCCAACGCTGCATTGAACCGCGCGATTCAAGTGGACGCAATTGCTGGTTTGTTCGCGGCGCACATGAAGATTTTTCCGGACGGGCAGTCCCAGCCCGTCGCGCCGAGCGAAGCTATGATCGTGAAAATCGCCACTGATCCAGGTAGCTACTGCGTCCAGACCTCTGATATGGGATGCCAGAATCTCGGTGAGGTTTCAGGGGTTGGAGCCCCTACCTGACGTGGCGAGCGCGGCTCGGCCGCCGCGCGAGACTGCGTAACAGGAGGGGCCAGCATCGAATGGCGACCGACCGGGGCTTTTCTTAGTAGCGGGGGCGGGATTCGAACCCGCGACCTTCGGGTTATGGGGGCTTCCGGTGTCTTAGCTACCCGCTGATTTGCAGGGGTTTCGTGAAGTCTCGTCTCGTTGCGAGAGGTCAAATTTGGTTGTTTTGGTACCTGTTTCGGGACCCGGTTTGACGCCGATCAGAGTTATTGGCGTAGCTCGCGACGCCGCGCAAGGGATCAGGCGGTCCGTCGCTCCTCCACCGCTAGCTTCCGCCCTTTCTAACAGCCTCGTTTCAGCGCCTCCAGTGCGGACACCCGGCGGGAAGTCGCTTAGTATCGCCGCCGAACGCGGCGGACTGAGCATCTCGAGGCGGTCGCGGGGCCGATCCCGCGCCGAGGCGATGCGATTGGTGCCGCGTCGCGGGTGATGCGTAATGGTCGAGTTCGGCGCGCACGGAAGAGTGGCGCGTTGTGATGGGAACCGCACTGCCATCCGTGTCCGATGCGACCGTGGATGAGACTCACGCCTAGTTTGACGGCGACAATGATCACTGAGACGATCGGCCTTACATTGGCGTGTGGCCGCAGACGAGACTTGACTACCCGTGATGCCCCAAGACGGAAGAGGCGGTATACCCCGACCGTTCGGTTGCGCGGCTCTATGCTGCGGCTGTCCGAACCATCGGCGACCTGGGCTATGGTGCCCCGGTTGCGTGACACATACCTAGGGGCGCATGATCGGACCAGGGACAGAGCTTGATGGCTTCGTTATCGAGGGGGTAGCGGGGCGTGGTGGTATGGGGGTCGTTTACCGGGCCCGGCAAACAGGAATAGGAAACCAACCACGTGCAGCCCACCCACGACCGCCACCACCATCATCAGCGTTCGCCGCTGGCTGCCAGTAAGCGGAGCCGAGAACGCGAGTGGACTGCGGCGAGCCGGCTTCATCGCCGAGCTGCCTCGGCCGGCGCGCCGTGGTGATCGTGGTCGTGACCCGCCATGACACCATCAGGTTGACCGTGGTCATGCCCCGATGCGAGGCCACCGAAGTGGCCGTGGTCGTGCCCGTGGTGGTGTCCGTAGCGCCGCCTGGGAGTCGGTGGGAGGCGGCGATGCGCGACGATCGCCTCGGCCTGCATCGAGGTCCGCGCGATCGAGACCGCGTTCTCGACGCACGCGTGCACGACGTCGGCGGCATCCACGATGCCCTCAGCCCGTAGATCGACGATTGCACCACGCCGGAGGTCAAGCGCAGCAGCGCGAATCCCGCCATCGCACTTGACAAACGACCTCCCATATCAACCCGGAGTTGTTGCGACACCTGGGTTGATCTTCGAGTAGGGCTTTTTGTGAACGGACGGCCCCGCCAGTTGGCGGGGCCGTCCGTGCGTCTGCTCAGTCTTCTGATCCGCCAAGACAAGAAGGAGAGGAGCAGTCGTCGTGACAGAGCATGACGTATTGGTCGGCTATCGCCTGCGTCTGTTCACGCTGGCCGATGAGCTGGGCAGCGTTACCGAGGCCTGCCGGATGATGGGGGTGCATCGCTCGACCTACTACCGCTGGAAGCGCCAGGTCGACCGGTGGGGCCTTGAGGCGCTGAACGTGCGCGAGCGGCGCAAGCCGAGGATGCCGAACGAGATCGGCCCGCACCTGGAGCAGCGGATCGTCGCCTTCAGCCTGGCTCATCCGGGGTTCGGGCCCAGGCGGATCAGCGCCGAGCTCGGCCCGGGAGAAGTGGGGCGGGCTCCGGATCTCCGAGCACGGCGTCTGGCGGGTGCTCTGCCGGATGGGTCTCAACACGCGTGGGCGGCGCCTGGCGCTGATTGCCCGCCACCGCGACCCTTACGAGCGAATGCCCTTCCCGCCGCCTCCGGAGCGTCACATCGACGCGTCTGCGCCCGGAGCGGTCGTGCAGATGGACTGCTTCTTCATCGGCCGCCTCTCGGGCAGCAAAGGCTCGGTGTAGCAGTACACCGCGATCGACGTCGCCTCCGGCTACACCTGGGCCGAGCTTCACACCTCCGAGCGCAACCCCCGCTCCCGCCACTGCCAAGCGCTGCTTCACCGCCTCTGCCACGAGCTCGCGCTCGCCGGCTGGAAGCTCGGCACCGTGACCACCGACAACGGATCGGAGTTCGCCTCCGGCGACTTCCGCAAAGTCGTGGAGGCCGCCGGCGCCCGGCAGCGACGGATCAAAGCCGGCAGACCGACCTCAAACGGCTGCGTCGAGCGCGTCCAGCTCACGATCCTCGAAGAGTGCTGGCGAGCCAGCTTCGCCCGCTCAGCCTCGTGCCCAAGCTCACCGCCCTCAGACGCGACCTCGACGAGTTCCTTCACTACTACAACACCGACCGGGCGCACACCGGCCGCCACACCCAAGGCCGCGTCCCCACAGACATCGTCTACGGTGCCCGCAAGATGAGAGCAGCGCAATGACCCGTCGCGTCTACTCCGGATTAGCGCAACCTAGCCGCGGGTCCAGACTTTCCATCCCACGAGGGAGCCAGCCCGGCGGCACAGCCGCTAACAAACGGCAGCGCGAAATGATGGGCGTGACCGCGGCGACCGGTTCGGGCACTACCACCGTCGCTTCACCGCCGTCGTCCCCAACAGGTAGCCGCTCGACACATATTCACCCGGCACCTACAGCTTCACCGTCACCGCAACCGACAAGGCCGGGCAACGCAACCACAAAGACACGCCACTACACCGTGCGGTAAGAGCGTGGACTGCCCTGGGTTTCGCGGAGACGGTGATCCGCCCTGGTTTCGGTGGAGTCCGGGTTCTGGACTTGGCCGTTGTTCTTGTTGATTTTTCTCGAGTGCGAGCCCATCTTGAACTACCTGGCGGAGAGACCAGCTGACTGCGCTCGACCTTCCGTAGCCGTTGCCGCGGTCCTAGCGGGATCACGTTCGTGCACGAGCTTGAGCCATCCGGTTTCGATCTCGGCGGGGGTGCGCATGCCGAGCGCGGAGTGCCGACGGCGGGTGTTGTGGAAGTGCTCGATGTAGTCGTGGATCGCACTCGAGAGTTCGACACGTGTCTTCCACCGACGGCGGTTGAGCAGCTCGACCTGGATCCGCGCCCAGAACGCTTCCATCATCGCGTTATCGAAGCACGAGCCGGTGGCACCCATCGACGGTGCGATCCCGGCGTCGCGGACGCGCTGGCTGAACGCCCACGAGGTGAATTGCACCCCACGGTCGGAATGGATGATCAGCCCGTCGCGGTGCTCGCGACGCTGGGTAGCCATCCCGAGCGCATTGAGGACCAGCAGCGTGGTGTGGGTGGTGTCGATCGACCAGCCGACCACCAGGCGGGAGAACACGTCCAGGACCACACAGCAGAACAGCTTCCCCTCCCGCGTCGGGTGCTCGGTGATGTCGGTCAGCCACAGCTCGTTCGGATGATCGCGCCGGAAGGAGCGGCGGACGAGATCGAGCGAGACGACCTGCGCGAGGCGCGCTCCCTTCGGCCGCCGCCGGGTGGGGAGGCCCTTGATCCCGAGCTCGCGCATGATCGACTCCACCGCGTTGTGGCCAACGATGATGTTCCGCCCATACTGCAGCTCGGCCGTGACACGCAGCGCCCCGTACGTACCGCCGGAGGCTTTGTGCACCTCCGCGATCTCGCCGGCCAGCCAGATCCGTCTAAGCGTCCTCGGCGGGTCCGGCCGGCCCTTCGACGCGTAATAGCCAGACTCCGAGACCCCGAGGGTCCGGCAGGCGTGCCGCACGTTGACCCCCTGCCCGGTCAGAGACTCGATCACCGGGAAGAGCCTTTTGGGTGAAGCCCCTCTTTCAGGAACACCTCGTTGACCTTCCTGGCCACCGCCAGCTCAGTCTCCAACTGTTTGATCCGCCGCTTCGCGGCCGCCAACTCGAGCGCCTGATCGGTAGTCAGCCCCTCGAGCTCGCCGCGATCGATGCGGTCCTGCTTGAGCCAGTTATAGATCGACGCTTCGCTGACGCCGAACACCTCGACCAGCGCGGCGACCTTCGTCCCTGACCGAGCGAGGTCGATCACCTGTCGGCGAACTTCGGGCGGGTACCTGCGCGGCATCCGAATCCTCCTCCACGGCCGAGGACTCTAGAAACCAGACACCACGGAACCCGGGGCAGATCACGGGGTTTGTTGGTTTGTTGTTTCCGTTCCAGCGATTTGGTTCTCACCCTAGTGAGCGCGTAGACCAGCCGCTAGTTCTCTTCCTTTCGTAGCCGTTCTCGCGGTCTTAGCGGGATGCTGTTGGGCCCAGTCGGCCTCGACCTCAGCGGGCGTTCGGTAGCCGAGCGATGAGTGCAGTCGGCTGGTGTTAAACCAGCCGAGGTATGCCACGACAGCGAGCTCGAGCTGGTCCGTGGTCCGCCAGACGCGGTCGGAGATCAGCTCTGTCTTGAAGCTGTCGACGAAGCTCTCGGCCAGCGCGTTGTCGTACGCGTCGCCGACGGTTCCGATCGAAGCGAGCACCCAGTGATCATCCAGCGCCTGGGTGTAATCGAAGCTTGTGTACTGCGAGCCGGCGTCGGAGTGGTGCACCAGCTTGAGGTCAGCCCCGTGTTGGCGAGTCCCGAGCGCCATCCTGAGCGCGTCCAGGACGAGGTCGGTGCGCATGTGGGAGGCGAGCTGCCAGCCGACCACCCGGCGAGCGAACGCGTCTGTCACGAAGCTGAAGAACACCGTCCCCTCCCAGCAACGCAGATATGTGACGTCCGCCACCCACAAAGCGTTCGGGCGATCGACGGTGAACTGGCGGTTGACGAGATCCGGCCGGCGCGAGGCCAACGGGTCGGGTTTGGTGGTCCGCCACGGCTTCCCACGGCGCTTGGCGCCCACCAGGCCCTCTGAGCGCATCAGCGCCGCGACCTGGTCCCGACCAGCGTCCACGCCCTGGCGTTGGAGGGCCTTGTGAACCCTGCGATACCCATAGGCCCCATAGTTGTCGCGGTGCACCTCCCGGATCCGCGCCAGCAGCCGCTGATGTCGCTCAGCGCGGGCGGATCGCTGGCCGGTCGCTCGTTGGTAATACGCGGACGCTGACACGCCCAAGGTCCGGCAAACGGACTCGACCCCGACGCGATCGCGCACCTGATCGATAAACGCGCTCACGACGGCCCGTTTGGGTCGAGCTCCTGCGCGAAAAACACCGAAGCCTCTTTCAAGATCGTGTTCGCCCGCCGCAGCTCGAAGTTCTCCTTCCGCAGCCGCTTGAGCTCCTCCCGCTCGTTCGTCGTCAGCCCCTCCCGCTGGCCGGCATCGACCTGAGCCCGGCGGACATGCTTACGCAACGTCTCAGGACCGATCCCCAGGTCCTGGGCGATATGCGCGATCGGCCGCTCGCCCTCCAAGGCCAGACGAACACCGCGCTCCAACAACTCCTTCGGATACCTACTCGGACGTGCCATGGACTCGGAATTCCTTCCTCGAGGACCGAAAACCTCGTTTGGAAGCCTCCTTCAAACCCAGGTCAGCTCACAGGCGGGTCTGGCTTGTGCTTTGACTCCGGTCCTCGCCTCGCGCTGACTTGCGCTATGCGACGTATCCAGTCGCGGCCGACGTCGCCGCTGCGACGGGCGCGGCAGCTCCATCCTGGCGTGGTGCGTTGTCGGCGGCAAACGGGGGTCGTCGGGTCTCCGAATGGGCCGTTCGTGCTTGCTCCTCGCGTCGCAGCGTCGCGGCTGGACGCGCTCGGATGAGATCCTTGCTTTCGCCCCGACGGCGAATACCACCCGACGGACCGGAGCGGCCTGATCGACCTCGTGCCCGCTCATGCGTGACGCCCAATCGACTGGCGGTCGCGCCGCGCCCAGGCTAGGCTCCTAGGCGGTGTCAAAGCGCGCCCGCGTCCTCCTCGGGGCCATCGCCGCCGTGCTGATCGCGGCTCCGGCGGCGGGAGGCACTCTCGCGACGCCTCACTGGACCACCTACCACGGCAATTACCTCCGCACCGGGTTTGACCCGACGAGTTTGACGCCGGTGACGCCCAACCAAGCCTGGTTGAGCCCGACGCTCGATGGCGACATCTACGGCGAGGCGCTGGTCTACGGCAGTTCGGTGTTCGTCGCGACCGAGAAAAACACGGTCTACGCGCTGAGCGCGAGCACGGGGAAGGTCATCTGGCAGAGACACGCCGGGATGCCGGTGCCCTCGAGCGCGCTCCCGTGCGGCGACATCGCACCGACCGTCGGTATCACGGGGACGCCGGTGATTGACCCGGCGACGAATGCGATCTACGCGGTCGCGGACGTGTTCGCGAACGGGCGAGCTCACCACATGCTGGTCGCCTACAACGTCGCGACCGGCAGAAGTGTGATCGCGCCCAGGAAGGTCGACGTCGGCGGCGCCAACAACCCGCAGTTCGTGCCGGAGAACCAGCTCCAGCGTGCCGGTTTGGCGCTGGACAGGCGAAACATCGTGATCGGGTTCGGCGGCAACGACGGCGACTGCGGCCACTATCACGGCTGGCTGGTGGCGAGCAGCGATACCGGAACCGGCGCGCTGCTGCACTACCAGGTGGGCACTAACTCCGACAAGGGCGCCGCGATCTGGGGTGGCGGCGGCGGGCCGGTCGTCGACTCCGCGGCCGGCATCTACGCGACCACCGGCAACGGCTTCTCTACCACCACCTACGACCACGGCAACTCGATCATCAAGCTGGACTCGAACCTCCACGCGCTTGACCACTACGCCCCATCGACATGGGCCGCGGACAATGGCGCGGACGCGGACCTCGGCTCCGAGAACCCGGTGCTGCTACCCGGTGGTTATCTGTTCCAATCGGGTAAGAACGGAACCGGGTACCTGGTGAACAGCGTCACGGGCAAGATGGGTGGGACCGGCGTCGCAGGGCACCCCGACCCGTCGGCGTTCCACGCCTCGATTTGCGGGGCGGGTGGTTGGGGCGGTCCCGCGTACCACGCCGGCTGGATCTATGCGCCGTGTGGCCATCCCGGCGGCGGCAGTGGCGGTGGGCTCGTCGCGATGACCTACAACCCGATCAAGCCCAGCTTTACGGTCAGATGGACCGGGCCATCGGACGCGACCTCGCCGCCGATCGTCGCCGCCAACCTGGTCTGGCTCGTGTCCGTCAGCAGCAACACGCTCTATGGGCTGAACCGCACCACGGGCAGGGTCGTCTTCCGCGCCTCGCTCCCCAGCATGGTCCACTTCACCTCGCCCAGCGCCGGCGGCGGGCGGCTGTTCGTCGCCACCGGGCAGACGGTCAAAGCGTTCGTGATCGCGTCAAGCACCGGCTGAGCGCGTCTGACGATCTGCCACCCTCGGGCGTTGGAGGAGCATGGCCGACACCGCACAAACCCGTGATCGCGCGCTTGCGATCGCCGCCGCGTTGATAACGCAGCTGTAACCAGGCTGTCCAACGCCACCCGGATACCAATCGAGAAGGACAATCCGCTGCAGCGATCCTCGAATCCGAATGTTCGGGCTTGACCCTTCGCATCTGGCGTCCGCGCTCACGTGTTGGCAGCCCGAACCCGAGGCGGCGATCGGGCAATCATTGCCGCGTTCTCCCGACCAAGCGGAAGCCCAAACTGTCGCTCGCGCCTCCAAGTAAGGGACAGTGAGCAATCCCCACCTAGAGAGGTGCGTCGTAGTCGGACAGCGTGCCTTCGGACGCTTGCTTTCCGTGCCCGCAGCGGGCTCAAGCCACGCTCCGTTTGCGACGAACCCGGTCGCTGGCGAAGCTCACGCTGCGGCTGACGCTCAGCCCGATGGGCGTGCGGCGACCACCGCTCGGTCGGGGAGAGCACCAGTGGGATCGCCCGGTTCAGGACCAGTGCTGGCTTGTGCGAATCGATCAAACCCAGAGGGGGACACGACCTGGGGGCATCGCGACTCGGCCGCGTTCGATGGCGGGTGAACCGGCGCTTGAGTCGCGGAGCCGCATGAGTGTAGGGTCGGCCAGAACGACTCAGGAGGGCTAGATGCCGACATACGTTCTGCTCATCGACTGGACTCAGCACGGAGTCGAGAACTTCGAGGACAGCGTGGACCGCTACGAGGCGGCGCGGAGTCAGTTCGAGGGGACGGGGGTGCGCTTCAGGGACATTTACTGGACGCTTGGAAGCCACGACATCGTGAGCATCGTCGACGCGCCGGACACCGAGACACTGGCCGCCGCGCTGCTACGGCTGGCGTCCCAAGGCAGTGTGCGTACCACCACATTGCGCGCACTTTCCGCCGATGAGATGCGGGGAGTGATCGCCAAGGCCGGTTGAGCAGCACACGTCTTGAGTGCGGGCGATGAGTCACGCCCGGCGACCCATCACTTTGAGCTAAGGGGCCGCGAACTGGGGTCGCTGTCGCCAAGGGCTAACAGGATCGGCGGTGCGCTTGGCTGTCGGAATCCCACAGTGCAGCAGTACAGGGCACCGGCCAAGCGACCGAAGCCCACGCTCGCTTTCGCTGCGCGCGTGTCATAGGACCGGACTTGCGCAATGCGACGTTTCCATGCGGCTCGCCGATTTTTACCTAAGAGTCGTGAGCAGCTCAGATGCTCGGGCTAAGCAGAGCTCAGCTGAACGATCCCGAATGCTAGAACGGCGATCCCGAACGTAGCGGTAAGGGGTGCCACGATAATCGGCCAGTGACTGAGCAGCCAGTTTCCGGTGGGTCGCAGGGTGCGCTCGGCCCGGTCCCCGAGCACTGCGAAAGCCACAGCGATCGCTATCAGCGGGAGTGTGTAGATCACGCAGTAGAGGACCAGCAGCGTCAGCTTCCCGCCGATTGAGACGCCGGACCCGACGATCAGCGCGATCGCCGCGAAGTAGGGAAACGCGGTCAACAGCTCGATTCCCGCGAGGCCGGCGCCGATCAGCGGCGCCGAACCGTGTCCCTCGCTTCGGTCATTGCCCGGCTTGGAGGCCGTTAGGGCCTTCCTTCTGATCCAGATCAAGCCCTCCGCCCGCGGCCATGACGACGCCAGCCGCGGTGATCAGGCTGTACTTAACGGTCGCGCCGGGCTTGGGAACAAATGAGAGGATCAAGTCGCCCAAGCCGAGAGCGAACGCCAACCCGAATACGAAGGTCACTATCCCAGCGGCAAGCGTGAATTGCGCTACCCCCCGTCGCGGATGTGGACGTGTAGCGACAAACAGCTCGCCACCGATCAACGACGGATTGATGCAGTCCGGCAGCGCGATCGCGGCAACTGTGAGCGCCAGCTTCAGCATCGAAACAAGGACGCTAACCGAGGATTGAGGCGCCGAGGTGGGCACCAGGCCGCTCGGAAACGAACAGCGGTCGCATCTCAGCGCGCCCCCCGCCGCCGCGGTTAGTCCGCGGACAGCCACCCACGGCCCTCGGCAGCAGTCGGAAGTCAACATGCCACCGCGAACTGGTCAGACATTGCCGCCTTGCTTGGGCGGCAACCTGAGCCCTGATCGAGCGCACGCGATAGCAGCGCAGCACTAAGACGCGCTCTCAGAGCGCACGACCTGCGCGCCGAACGCTTGCTTTCCCGGCGCGCACCTGAGTCTCGTGCACGCTCGGTTTGCGACGCTTGCAATCGCCTGACCGTGATCCAATACCGCAAGCCCGCGTATCACCGCTGGGCCACACTCGAACCAATCTGAGGAGGGGAAATGTTTCAATCACCCGAACACGTCGTCCGCGGTATGTATGAGGCCTTCGCGCGTGCAGAAATCGACGCGATCCTGAACACGCTCGACGAGCAGGTCGACTGGCGTTCTCCAGAGAACCTGCCACACGGCGGGCACTTCGTCGGACGCGAGAACGTGGGCCGGTTCTTTCAAGGGATCGGCCAGCACTGGGAAACGCTCGCGGTCGAGGTGGAGGACGTAATCAGCGCTGGTGACAGAGTGGTGGTCCTGTTGAGCGCCCGCGGCCGGCTGCGCGCCAGTGGCGAGGACACCGGCTACACCGCTGCGCACGCTTGGACGCTCCGCGACGGCACCCCGGTCCAGTTTGCGGAGACGGTCGACGCGCCACTGACACTCCCAGCGGCTGTCGCGGCGACTTAGCACATCGAGATAGGGCATTCCAAGTGCGGGCCGTCACCGCGCCGTGTTCGTCGGCGGAGAATCGCCGGAGACGTACTTCGTCGTTAACGGAGGAGGAGGCGCGGTCGACGTCACGACCGACGGTCGAGACCATGAGCGGGGGATTCCTCGGCGATGTCGCGCCCGCGGTCAATGCCGAGCGTCAAGTATCACGGCGCGCACCTAGCCGTCGTTGAGGCCTCAGGGCAGTGGCACTAAGGTCCCCACCTACCTATGTGTGACCGTCGATAGCGGGGCGGCATCGGTGTCGGACGGAGGGACTTGCTGGCTGAGTCCAGCGGGGTCTGAGCATCCCGCGACCATTCACCACAACTCGATGCTGTGCGCGGACCCGCCCTCGTGACACTCGCTTTAACCAACCGAGCCTCCGCAACTCGCGCTCATGCTTCGCGACGCGAGGACCGGTCTGGCGAACCGTCGCCGCTGACAGAAATCTCGGTAAGAGCGCACCGTCCTGGTTAGGCTGCGCTTCCCAACCTTAAGGAGGCTGCGATGCCAGGCTTGACTCGGAAGAGCTTCGATACCCCGGATGAGACCAGGCCGTTTGAAGACGGCATGGGTCAGCTAGAGGTCGTCAACACCGAAGACGGGGTCGTCGGTCGAGCGACCTTCCAGCCGGGCTGGCAATGGTCGAAGCACATCAAGCCAATCGCCGGTACCGAGAGCTGCGAGGCGGCGCACATCGGCTACTTCGTTTCAGGCCGGATGAAGGTCGTAATGGATGATGGCGAAGAAATGGAGTATGGCCCCGGTGACTTCTTCACGATGGCGCCGGGGCATGACGCGTGGATCGTCGGCGATGAGCCATGCGTCGTCATCGATTGGCAGGGCTTCGCCGACTACGCCAAGCGTTGACGCCCCAAATGGCACGCACTCCCCGCCAGAACTGCCGTTCGTTAGTGAGCTAGCGACGGTCTTCGCCCGTGGTCCCCGCTCGCTCGGCGCAGACCATGTGGTCCCGCGACGCACAGCCCCGGCCACCGCGGAAACCGAGACACGCTCCCTTTCATTTCACCGACCGCCGCAGATCTCACGCTCGCTTGGCGACGAAACGCGGTCGTAGCGGCAGCAGCGAGCGTCGACACTGATGCTTTACCGAGTGGTTGCGACGGTGGCCGCGGGTGTCGGGTGCCTCACCGGGTCCCGAGTGCAACCCAGCGGCAACTGTCGTTCCCCGCAAAAGCAGAAGCAACGAGCGCTCGAGCAGGCCGCTCCTAGCCCACGATCTACCCGAAGTCATGCGTCGACGGCGTCCCGGATCTTCGCAGTGTCCACGTAGACACGCGCCCGCCGAACCTTGCCCCTTTCGAACCCGTAGATCCAGACATTGTCCGCCTCCACTTCGGTCCCGTTGCGCGTCCTGCCTGTGACGTGGACCGGGACCACAATCTTGTCGCCCCCGTCGATGAAGTCCACCGGAGTGGATGAGAACTCATCCCAGAGCACCCAAAGATCCTCCACGAACCACTTAGCGATTCGCTCTCGTCCCCGATAGACCCCGCCACCGTAGGGCATGCTCTCCGGGACGATCAGCTCCGCCTCGGGATGTACACCTTCCAGCGCGGGAGGCTTACCTTTTCCCCAGCCGCTCGCGAAAGCGTTGATGAGCACTTCGGCGTTCGCTGACACGCCCGTGACTATAAGGTGGGACCGAGACGCAAAGGGGGCCGGGAGTGAAGCGACCCTGGTTGCCTCCACCGAGGTAGGGACAGTCTCGCTTACGCCTGTTTGGGTGCCCGACCCTTCGGCATACGAGAAGTCCGACTGTCCACCGGGCGCGTCCTGCGTCCAGAGCAGCGACGAGGGCGCCGCGGCGTCACCGGCCTTGTCCTGTGAATCTGCTGAGCAACTGTCCGTGGGAGGCTCGCTTTGTCCGAGCAGCGGCGCCTGACTGCTGTGCGACGCGAAGACGCGTCTGGCAAGTAGAGGGTGCTTGGGCTCATTCCTCGGAAATCTGCTGTGTCGCGAGCGCGCTACTCCTGCCAGCGCCTTTTGACGGTGTCGACAGTCGTTTCCGGGCAAGAGTTGGGTCGTTGGTGATTGGGGCCGTCGTGTTCGGAGCTCGGTCGGGCAGCGAATGTCGTGGCGCATTTGCCGGCCGGCGTTTCATTCTTATGTGCCAGCCGGGAAAGGTGTTCGGACAACGTCGCCGGGACGTTGTCCGCGGCCGCTCACCTGGTAAGGGATTCAAACCCGACGCCGATCTCGGTTCCGTCGGGCTGGAAGCTTCGTATGTGGGCGACCGAGATTCCGATCAGCTCGCATCCTTCGGGGCCGGCGGCGACCGGGGTATGGACGATGTCCAGCGGAATGATCAGCGTGTCTCCCTCGTTGATCGTGACCTCCTTCTCGGCGACGCGGAGCGTGAACGAGCCCCGGAGCATCACGATCACGTCTTCGTGGTCGTGCTTGTGGATGTAGGGCGCACACGGTCCTGGCTCCTTGGTTGTGCGGCCCATCAGGATCTCACTCGAGCCGAGCGTTCGAGAACAGTGCCGGACGTGGCGACCCTGAACGTTGTCTGTCTTGGGTGCATCATCGAAGCGGATTACGGGCATCCCGATCGCCTCCTGGGAGCGTCGTGCTTGGTTGAGTCAGCGACGCCCGAGTCGAGACCTATCGCATCGCGCGAGCAACTAGTGTCAAGCGAACGACCTCCTCCGATGCTCGGCATTCTGCTGCGCACGCCGTGGCAGGCGATCCGCGCTCGAATCCACGGCGAACTGGTCGCCGCCGGCTTCAAAGACGTGCGCCCGTGCGACCTGGCCATCTTGCAATGGCCCGGTCCGGACGGGATGCGCGCGATCGACGTCGCTGCCAACGCAACGATGAGCAAGCAGGCGGTCAAACCGCTGCTCGACCACCTCGAACAGCGCGGCTACCTCAAGCGGCTCCCGGACCGCGACGACCACCGCGCTCAACGCATCCGCACCACCGCCCGCGGAAAGCGCCTGATGGCCAGCGCAAGCGCCATCATCACCGAGATCGACCAAGACATCGAACGGCAACTCGGATCCGGCACACACGCCCAGCTGCGGGCGATCCTCGAAGACCTCGCGACGATCACCACCCCGAACCGCCGCCCATCCTCGGACGAGTCGCACCACGCGAAAACCCCCGCGCAGGAACCGCTCGACCGGGCAAGACCAACGAGCAGGTAGCTCGCCGCGATCGTGATCGCCGCCATGACGGTCCTCAATTCCGCCACCGCGATCGCTCCCGCGTTCCCCCGCAGGACGAGTATCTCGCCCCCACCGGCAGGCGTCTTGCTCGGCACGGCCAACGGGACTTGCGCTTTCCTCAGCCGCGTGTCTCCGTAACGGACTTGCGCTTAGCGACGCACGCAGTCGCGGCCAACGTCACCGCGGGGCGGGCGCCAGCAGCTCCACCCCGAGCTGGTGCTTTGTCGGCGTCAAGCGGGAGCCATCGGGTCTCCGGATGGACCGTTCGTAGCTGCTCCTCGTCGTCCTAAGCAGCGCCTCGTCAGACGCGCCCCTGGCTAGCGCTCGCACAGGCGCGGCGCCCTGCTGTTGGCAGAAGCGGGCATCGGCGAAACGTCTGGCGGACACCCGCACCGGCGGGAGCGCATTAGCAGGGCGAGCGTCACGCGAAGGCCTCCGGTCGTGCCAGAGCACGAGTTACATGCCGTCTCCGAGTCCCTGATTGGGGCGCTGCCGAGCTTCGGCGCGGCCGGGAAGGGGTGGGCTGCACCTTGCCCTGCCCCTTTCCCGGCTCGTCGCACGTTGCGTCGCTCTCCTTAGCTGTCAGGAGATCGGGTTACTGACGGCGTAGCGGAATGGGTTGCGGATCGCGTAGGTTCCGTCCGGCCGCACATGCTGTGCCAGGAACGCCTCGATGTCGAGACGCACCGCCTCTTCACCGGCGTGCTCGGCGACGCGGACGACCGGACCAGCGCTGCTCAGCGCGGCGAGAGCGGTCGCCGTGTCGGGGTAGGCGAACGTGCACATGACGTCCTCGATATGCGCGACCTCGAGTGCGGCGCTGGCGAAGAACTCGCCGAGCGCGTCGCGGCCGCAGAGGGCGAACGGTCCGGGCGCCCCGGGCGGGGGTGGCGGCATCAGCGCGCCGAGGCTCTGAAGATGCGAAGCGAGCTCGCACATCTCCGCTGGGCTCCAGACGAGCGCCAGGATCCGGCCACCGGGCGCAGCCACTCGCTTGGCCTCGCGAAGCGCCGCGACCGGGTCTGCCGCGTATTGGAACGAGTTGAAGCCGGTCACCGCGTCGAAAGCGTCGTCGGGGAAAGGCAGCGACTGGATCTCGCCCTGGATCATCTGTGCTCCCGGCACGCGGCGGCGCGCGTACTCGAGGAGTCCCGATGCTGCATCGAGGCCGCTGATGTCAGCACCGCGGTCGGCGGCAAGGCGCAGCGCCAGCCCGGCACCGCAGCCGACGTCGAGCAGCCGGGTGCCCTTGCCCACTTCGACGGCATCCAGCCCGGCTCGGAACGCCGGCTCCAGGTACGGCTCTTGGAGCTCCGCCCAGTTTGCTGCGTTGATGCTCCACAGCCGGCCCTGCAACTCGGCCGTGCCCACGTCCGTCGTGGTGCTCATGGGGTGCCTCCAATCGGCGTTTGTTGACGCCCGGACGCTAGGCGCGGCCCCGCCAGCGGGGATCGGCGAGAATGCCTAAGTTGGCCGACGACCGGCCCATCTTTCGGACCTAGGAGACCTGCGTTGCGGGCCGCCGCAACGGCCGCCGTGCGGGTAGGTGTGCCGAGCTTGGACAGGATCGCCGAGACGTGGTGGGCGACGGTGCGCTCAGAGAGATGCAGCGCCGCGGCGATCTCAGGATTCGTCGCCCCGCCCGCCAGCACGCTTAGGACCTCCTGCTCTCTGCGAGTGAGTCCGACTGCGTTCGCGAGGGTAGAGCTTCGGGGGGCCCCGCAGCGCAACGCCGCCGCGAGCCTCGCGCTCACGGGCGAAGGCGCGGGCGGCGGCAGATGCGCCCAGTCGTTTCAGCGTCGCGATCGCGCCGCGCGCCGCGCGGTCATCGCCTGCCAGCGCGGCAAGCGCGGCCTCATAGGGAGCATCAAGCGCGCTCCAGGTTCTAAGAGCCGCCCCCCAGTCCCCCGCCAGCTCCAAGCGGACGGGTTCTGGAAGCGCGACGGTCACGGCCTCGCGCGCCGGCGAGTCGCCGCAGCGTGCGCCCCACAGCAACGCGTCCCCCGCGGGCCGGGAGAGCTGCATCGCGAACGGTGCCGCGAGCCCCTTCCGTGCGTGCTCGCGGCCGCGGGCAAGGTCGCCTTCGAGCCAGGCGACCTCCGCGAGCGCGGCGCGGAGGAACAGATGGCGCCACCCCTGCGGGAGCTGATCGAGTTGCGCGAGCGCCGCCTCGAGCTGCTTGCGTGGCTCGTGTTCACCACGGCGGGCGTGCACGAGTGCCTCGATGGCGTCGGCGATTACGAGTCCGCCATGCCAGTCACCCCGCCCCTCCGCGAGCTGTGCGAGCGCCTCGCTATAGCGGCCGCGATCGAGCAGCGTCCGTGCGTGGACGACGAGCAGGTAGTGCCTGGGAATCGAGGTGTCGAAATCGGAGAACAGCGGCAGCGCATCGCAGACCACGCGATCGGCATACGCCGCTTCGCGCGCGTCCCCAGCAACGGAGACCGCGTTGACATGTGCGCGGATCACCTGGATCGCCGTGCCGGCCTGTTGAGCCTCGCTCCGGGCCTCCTCGAGCATCCCGATCGCACGGGGATCGCCTCGGTGCCCGTGGGCGAGGGCTACGCTGATCAAAGTGTCGATGCGAGCTTCGTCGAGCCCGGCCGCCCTGGCCGCCGCAAGAGCCCCCGGCCCGTGCACGATCGCCTGGGCCGGGTCGAACGCGATCGCTTCGATGCGCACGAGCGCCGCGTGCGCGCGCGCGAGCTCTTCAACATCGCCCGCCCCTTCAAGCAGCGAAACCGCGTCAGCGGCCGCGGCGCGCGCCTCATCGAGCCGGTCAAGCGACCACAGCGCGGCCGACAGCACCGAGCGCGCGCGCCCGCCCGCGATCCGGTCGTTCGAAACGTCGGCCATCGCGACGGCCTGCTGCGCCGCCGCGCGGGCCGCGTCAAGCTGACGTCCGGCGAAGTTGATGTTCCGCGCGTAGCGGATCAGCAAGTCGATCCGTGCTCGCACCGGCAGGCCGGCACCCAACCGCAGCGCCCGCTCAAGCTGCAGCCCGGCTTCGAGCAGCGCACCGACACGCTCGGCCTCCGTAGCAGCGAGCACGGCGTGGCGGCTCGCAAGGTCGGCGATACCTGCGGCCTCCGCATGGTGTGCGATCCGGGCGTGATCGGCGTCCCGCTCGGCCAGTGCCGTGGCGACGCGACGGTGAAGAGCAGCCCGCCGCGGGGCCGACAGACCCTGCTCGATCGCCTGTTGCGTGAGCTCGTGACGGAAACCGAGCGTCACGCCGTCGTCGCTGAGAACACCCCGAGCGATCGCCTCCTCGACTGCGGCCTCGTGACCGGGAACCAGGTCGTCGAGCAGCTCCGGCGGAACGCGCTGGCCAACGACCGCGGCGACATCGACCAGACCCTTGGCCCGCGGGCCCATCCGCGCGACGCGCGCCAAGGTCGCATCTCGCACGGACGCGGGCACGGCCTCTCCCGCGCTAAGCATCTCCACGACCAGAAACGGGTTGCCGCCGGTCACTCGGACGATCGCCGCCGGGTCCGCGCCGCCATCCGCCGCTAGTGACCGCACCCCATCCTCCGATAACCTCTTCGGCGAGATTCTGGCGATCTCCGGATCAGTGGCCAGATCCCCAACGAGGACGGCAAGCGGTGGGTTGGCCGCAAGCTCGTCGTCACGGAACGTCACCACGAGCCCCAGGGGAACTTCCTCTGCCCGCCGGGCGAGGATCCGCACGACATCGAGCGTCGCAGGATCGGCCCAATGCGCGTCCTCGACCGCCGCGATCGCCGGCCCCTGCGACGTCAACGCCGTCTGCAGAGCGCGCGCCAGCGAACGCCGGTCGCCGCCGGCCAATTCGGGCAAGTCCGGCGCGCCCGCCGCCGCCGCAAGTTCGTGAAGCGGGCCGAGCGGCTCCGGAACTGATAGCGGCTCGCACCGCCCGAGGTAGAACCGCAGACCTCCCGGGCCTCGCAACACACGCAGCAGCGACGTCTTCCCGATCCCGGCTCACCGCGCACCAGCACCACGCCTCCACGGCCGGCACTGACCCTTTGGCCCATCGCTGTCAGCGTCTCAATTTCCGCCTCACGCTCCAGCAGCCGATCCACAAGCCGATCGTAACCACGCATCACGGTCCGCACCCGACTGCAATCAGACCTCCGCTTGGTCCCGGCACCTCCCAGTTTCGCAAGGCAGCCCGGCGCGCAGGTCGCAGTCCTGCTCTGATCACCCGACAGGCAAGCCGCGACCGTCGTCGACGAGCACCCTCCTCGGGAAAGCGGCATGCTCGCTTTTGTTCAGCCAGGCACAGGAACGCCGACGCTTGCTTAGCGATGAACGTGGTCGTGCCTAGCTCTCAACCGGCCGACGTCGGCGTGATCGCGCCGGAGGGCGGCCTCGCGGACAGTCCGGCGCAGGTGCGCAAGCTGGCGTAGTGCGACAGGGCGCGGCGTGCAGCGGCGCCATGGTCCACGATCGGCTGGCCAGTACCGGAGACGACCGCAGGGATGAACCGCGCGGTCAGCGGCGCATGCGGGTGCAACGTGAGCTTGAGCACCCCGGTGGCCGTGCTGTAGGAGTTCTCCCACCACAGAAAATTACCCATGCCATAAGCGACGAACGTGTGGCCGAGCCAACCCGAGCCCTGCAGCATGTGCGCGTGCGAGCCGATGATGATGCTCGCCCCCGCGGCGGCCAGCTTGGGCGCCAGCGACAGCTGGTTTTGGTCCGGGCAGGCCATACCTTCGGTGCCCCAGTGCATGAACACGATGACGATGCGAGCGCGCCGTTTGGCGGCCCGGACCGCCGCGAGCGTCTGGTCCAGGTTGATCGCGTTGGCCTCGCCCGGCCGGTGTGCCGTGGCCACCCAGGACGAGGCCAGCTGCGCCACCTGGGACACGCCGACGATCGCGATCTTCGTCCCGTTGACCGTCGTGATGTAGGGCGCCCACGCCGCCGCCGCGTTGACTCCCGCACCCACGTACGGGAAATGCGCCGCGTTCGCCGCGTGAAGCGTGTCCGTCAGCCCGATCTGCCCATAGTCCAGGATGTGGTTGTTGGCCATCGTGACCAGGTCCACGCCGGCGTCGCGAAGCGCGCTAAAAGCGGCCGGCGTGGTGTGAAAGTGGGGGTCCTTCGGCTGGGGCTGCCCTCGGCTGGTGACCGCGGTCTCCAGGTTCACTGCCGTGAATTCGGCCGACTTGAGCACGGCGGTGATGGGACCGAATGCGGTGGCCGGATCCTTCAAAAGCCGGGAGACGCGTCCGGCGAAGTGCACGTCTCCAGCGAAGGCCAGCGTGACGTCACCGGAGCCCGCCAACGGGTGGCGGTGGTTGACGACGGGGCTGGTCCGGTCGGCCGCCGTCTTCGCGGCGTGCCGGGCGGGCGCGCTGGCCGAGCAGGCCGCGGTCAGCACCATCAGGGAACTGACAGCGACGATCAGCAGCCGCTGGGTTACCACAGGCCTTAGGGTACGTCCGCCGGACAACTTCCGCCTTCCCGGGCGCAACCCGAGGGCGATAGTTGCGCTCAGAGCAGCAATCCCGCAAACCGCGGTGGCTGTCGCGCAAAGCTGCGGGTGGGACGGCGCGGCTAGATCGCGTTTGGACCTCGCCGGATCGGCGGGCCCGGAACGGGTCCGCCGGCTGGTCTCTAGGCCAGTGCGGTGGCGATCTGGTGGCGGTGGAGCTTGGTGAGATTGTGGGTCAGCATCGCGAGCCGCCACTCGGTTGTGACTAACGATCTGCCGCGATAGTTGAACCGGTAGATCTTGCGGTTGTGCTTGGTGTGACCGAATACCGGCTCGATCGACTGCTGTCGCTTGCGGTAGGTCTCGTTGCCGACGTCGCTCGCGAGCACTCGGCGCATGAACGAGTAGCGGCCGCCAGCCCAGCCAGGTCGTTCGCCTTCGCGTTTGCGGGAATCGGGCGGGATCAGCACCTGCATGCAGTGCTCGGCGACGAGATGGTCCATCTGCCGGTCGTGCCAGTACTGAGCGTCGGCAACAACGACCGCGGGTTTCTCGTTAGCGCCTGCCTGCTCGAGCTCGTGTAGCGCTGACTCGATCATCGGGCGCAGCTGCCCAAAGTCCGCGGCGCTCGTGCTGATCTCAGCGGCAAGCACTATCTGCTGCTCGTTGACGACCGCCTGGGCGTTGTAACCCTGGATATAGCGGCGGTTGCCCTTCATCCGCCGGGAGTCCGGGTCAGTCACGTTCACCTCACCCGCCGGGATCTCTGGTGGCGTGTAGGGCTTGGTCGGACCGCCGAGCTTGCGCTTGTCGTGCAGTCGCCGATGCTCGCGCAGGTCCTCGTAGGCCTTGTTTCCACGACATTCCGCGTCCAGTGCGTCCTCCAAGAACCGTGCGCCGGCTCGTAGCCGGTCAGCCCGCGAGCGTGGGATCGGCTGCGCGGACCGCCAGCGCTGAGCTTCGAGCTGACGGTGCGCTTCCCGCAACCAGCCCCGCCTTCCGTTGGGCCCGATCCGTTCCAGATCGAACTCATCATCTCGATCCTCGATGTGACACTCCTCCGGGCTGGTCTCGTCGCGGTCGGCTTGTTCTCGTGCGAACCCGCGCTCAAGCCAAGCACGACGACCTGCAGCAGTCTGCAACTCGGGTGGGAGCTCGTCACCGCGCGAGTCGCCGTGCTGCGCGTCTTCGGCCTCGTCGATCCCGATGGCCTGCTCGATGATCTCCCGCGCGATCCGGTCATAGTCCACGTTGCTGTCGCTGCTCGCGCTCGCGGTCAGCTTCGTGCCATCCACCGCGACCACCCCGGCGTCAATCAGCCCGGCCCTCGCGCAGAGCCGGAGCACCGCGCCGAACAGCTCATTCAACGACTCCTGATGACGCCGGATGAACCTCGCGACCGTCGCGTGATCAGGCACCACATTGCCGGTGATCACTCGGTAGGCAATGTCCTGGCGGCAGCGCCGCTCGATCCCCCGGGAGGACCGTTCACTAGTCGAGTACGAGTACAGAACGAGCGCGACCACCTGAGCTCAACCGGTCGTCGCAACGCAGTGTGTCTGTCACTCTAAAGGGTAGAAGTGATGACTGGGTTCCGGGTGGGTGAGGCTGTCGTCGTGGAGGCTCGCCCGGAGGGCGGGCCGGAACGGCGATAGCCGCGCGCGACCCCTTGGACACCCCGGGGCCCAATCGATGCGGCTGGTCGCAGTGGTCGCCGTGTCGGGCCGAGGCGGTGGTCAGGCCGCGGCGAAGTGCTCGGCGAGCACCTCGGCAGGGGTCCTCCATGCGAGTGTCTTTCGCGGCCGGCCGTTGAGCGCGGTCGCGACGGCGATGAGCTCCTCGGCGCTGTGCCGAGCTAGGTTGGTGCCTCTGGGGAAGTACTGGCGCAGCAGTCCGTTGGTGTTCTCGTTCGTGCCGCGCTGCCACGGGCTTCGTGGATCACAGAAGTAGATCTGCAGGCCGGTGTCGAGCCGGAGTTGCACGTGCTGGGCCATCTCGATCCCCTGGTCCCAGGTCAAGGACCGCCGTAGCTGTTCGGGAAGGGTCGTGATCGTGTCGGCGATCGCGTTACGAACGGCGCCGGCGCCGGCACCCGTGATCGGCGGGCCGGCCTTCACTCTCGGGCTGTTGTGGCCTTCGATCGGCGGGAGATGCAAAAGCATCGTGAACCGGCTTGAGCGCTCGACCAGAGTCCCGATCGCGGAGCGGTCGGTGCCGAGGATCAGATCGCCTTCCAGTGACCCGGGACCGCGCGGTCATCAACCTCAGCAGGGCGCTCGCTGATCAGCAGCTCGTCGGTCACGAAGCTGCTGTTGCCTCTCGATGTCCTGTTTCTGGGGGCTCTGAGCGCCCGGCCTGTCCGAAGGCAAGCGGTCAGTTCGCGGCGCAGCGCTCCGCGGCCCTGGATATAGAGCGACTGATAGATCGCCTCGTGGGAGACGCGCATCGATTCATCATCGGGGAAGTCCAGGCGGAGGCGACCAGAGATCTGCTCCGGGCTCCAACACCGTCCCCAACGGCGATCCTTCCGCGGTCCCTGACGCCGCCCACGCCACGCGATATCTGGACCGGCGACGCTCCCATCAGGCCGCTGCACCCTCCCAGAAAGCCGGTCCTGCACATACGCCCGCAGCTCCGCATTCACCGCCAGCTTCGCCGGCTTGGGACGTCGAGCGCGACGCTCAGCATGCCTCTGGGCGGTCGAGGCTCGATATTCAACGCGGCCACGTCCGATCGCCGCATTGCGTTGCAGCTCTCGGGAGATCGTCGACGGCGCCCGACCGAGCCGACGCGCGACCTCCCGCACCCCGGAACCTCCGGCGAGCAGGACCGCGATCTCCTCTCGCTCGCAGAAGGACAGATAACGCCCGGACACCGGCGCGAGGGTGAGAGGCGGCATACCGCCACCCTTGCGAAACCACCGGACACCAATGCTCGGTAACACACCCACCTCGACCGCAGCCTTCTCGCTTGACGCACCTCCAGCGATCGCCTCCCAGAACCGGACCCGATGCTCCCGACGCCCGGCAGGCGGATGTCCACCCCAACGCGTTCCGGCTGCAGCGGCACGATCCAAAGCCCGGTTTCTCCTCGGCATGACAACTCCTCAACCTCAGGCGTTGCGACAACCACTTGAATCCACCCCATCATCGACGGCTCGTAAGCCGCACGGCCGTGCCCGTCCGCCCGATAGGCCGCATAGAACACAGACAGGTCCAGCTGGCGAACCGAGTCGATCACAAACCACGCCAGATGATCCTCCGGCAGCCAATCCCGCAACGACGGCGGCATCAAAAACGCCTGCTCACGATCACATTCGATGAAGTTCTGGGACATCCCAGAATTGAATTAACCAGGCCGGACAGACCACCCTTTGCGCGACAGCCACCGCGCTTAGCAGGGCTTGGCAGGAATGCCTTGGGGCACCCGACGAATCGCGAGAGCGGGGCTGCCCGTATGCCCGCAGACCGTCGATGTCGGGTCACATCGCGGCCCCGCTGTCAAGTGCTGCGGGGATCGTGCGCAGCGAGCGAGGGGCTGGCGCCTCGCTCCTGGGACGGATCCTCGACGACAATACGCGCGTGGAACGCGATGCGTTGGAGATCAACCGCGCGTGGTGGGACGGGGCCGCTGTGATCCACGGCGCCGATCCGATCTACGACAGCGATGCTTTGGTTGCCGGCGCCGACTGGCTGGGCGAAGAGGAGCAGACGGCGCTCGCCGCGTCGGTCGGCAGTGTGGACGGGTTGGACGTGATCCATGTGCAATGCCACATCGGCTTCGACACGATCTCGCTGGCGCGTCGGGGCGCGCGGGTAACCGGCCTTGACTTCTCTCCGGCCGCTCTCGCGAAGGCACAGGATCTGGCGAGACGCTCAGGCGTCGAAGCCACGTGGGTGCAAGCCGACGCTGCCCGCATTCCCGCCGACCTGCACGGGCGCTTCGATCTGGCGTACGCGACGATCGGCGCGATCTCCTGGATCGAAGACCTCCCCGCATGGATGCACGCCGTCGCGGCGACCCTGCGGCCCGGTGGGCGCCTTGTGCTCGTTGAGGTCCATCCGCTTCTCACGATGGTCGCCGAGCGGGAGCCGTTCTCACTCGACTTCCCCTACTCGTTCGACGGACCGCACCGCTTCAACGAGCCAGGCACATATGCCGATCCCGGTGCCGAACTTCCCTCGAGCGAGACCGTCAACTTCGCCCACAGTCTCGGCGAGACCATCACCGCCGCGATCGAAGCTGGCTTGCGGATCGACTCCCTCACCGAACACGTGGAGACGAGCAAATCACCTCGTCCGCCAATCGTTCCGCGTGAAGCCGACCACCGCTACCGGCTCCGCCTCGACGGACAGCCCCTCCCGATCCTCTTCACGCTGCTGGCGACCAAGCTCGACAACTGATCCCGCAACAGGTTCGCCATCACCGTGCCCGGACACCCGGGGACGCGAAAGCAGGAGCCCGCGGCCCAAACTCACCTCTGCGCTTCGCCAGACGCAGGTCTCGCTAGCAGCCGCTACGTCGCCATAGCGGTCGTGCGCCGGAGCGGCGTCCTGAGGCTAAAGCGAACGTCTGCGTGACTGTTCGCTTGCCGCGCGTCGCGGAGGCTGACGGCGACGGAGGCCAAATTCGCTCCCTGGGAGAAGCGTGTCTCGCACGACTGACGCTTCGCCAAGGCGCTCGTCGCGCTCGAGCAGGCCAGGCGCGTCCTGCCCGAGGCGTGGTGCGAGAAGGCGGGCGCAGCCGGTGGTCGAGTTCCGAGGCGACTTGACTTCTCCTCACCCGCCGGATTTCATTTGGACCATCCTGTGGCGGCAACTAAGGGGGAATCCTCATGAGAGTACGACGGTCTCTGCTCATCGGAGCGACAGCAGCAGCAGCACTCAGCCTGGTGCCCGCCGGGCTGGCGCTCGCGTCGGCGCATTCGCCGTCCGCGACCACGATCAAATTCGTAGCGACCCAGACTGGGCAGCACCGCAGCTCGAAGACCACGTTCGAAGAGGTCGGCACGGCCACGAAGAATGGGAAGCTGATCGGCTACTACACGCTGTCCTGCCAGTTCACCTCCGCCACAGTCGCCAAGTGTGGCGGGGCAGGGTCGCTCTCCCGCGGGATGATCTACTTCAAGTTCCCGCTCTCAACAAAGAGCAACACCTTCTCGGGCACGGTCACCGGCGGCACGGGTGCCTACAGTGGCGCGAAGGGAACGATCAGCGGTAAGGCGATCAGCAAGAAGAAAGAAGCGGTGACCATCGTCATCACCTGACAGCAGGTCGGACTGGCCGCTCGCCCGGGTGACCACAGCAAGCTGCCTACCGCCTGTTGGCGAGCAGCCGGTCCACGCCGGTGATCGCGTCGTCGAACTCCCCGTCGAGCGTCGTCATGTTATTTGGCCCCACCGACGCTGTGGAGTCGCTCGTGGGCGAGATCTACCCCGCGGCTGCACTGGCCCCGGCTCGGCGAACCGCAAGTCGCACTCGAAGCTTTGCAGCCTGGCGGCAGCGCCATGTACCGGTCTGACATTGGCGGTGCGTAGTTGGTGGCTTTCGACTTCTCGCCATGCTCGAGCTGGATCGGCGTGGCGGCTGGCGATCGGGTTCGCCCAACAGCAGTTATCAACTCCTGCATGGCGCGCGCTTGCTGTTCTCGTCTCGCTGCCGGGGCTGCGCGCCATCGCATTGGCGACCAGGCGCGCGCCCGGGTGGCCGGAGCCCGGACGACCGCAATCGAATCCGATCGTCACCGGTTAGGCCACGGCGATCATGTTAATCACTCGCTTGCGTCCGTCCAGGAGCGTGCCTTACCGGCTCCTGTGTAAGGCTCGGGTCGCTGCAGTTGCAAGCCGGTCCGCTGCCGAGGCGTGAGCAGCGACTGCTTTGGCTTAGCGACGTGTTCGGACTCGGCGGGGCCTCTTTTTTGCTCTTAGCCGACCTACTCGATCACTGCTGCGCCTCCGGCGGCGGGAAGCGCAGCTTGTCCGAGTCCAGAACGAATAGCGACCAGCCGTGGGAGTTGACCACGGCATGGACCGCCTTCCAGTTTGCGAGGTCGCGCTCGGGTTCGCCCCTCGCGCGAAGAAGCAACGCGACGTCCACATCCTTCGGCCAATTCAGGCCGTGCGCATTAACGATGTCGATGTGCGAGCCGGGAGGCCCGGGGTAAATCTCTTCGGACATTCAGCTCATCACCCTACTTTGTGGACGCATTTCAGTGTCTCGCGCGTGCTGAGTACACCGCTTCAAGGGCTCTCGATCGCAGCGGCAAGGCGTCGGGCTTGCTTGGGAGCGCAGCCGTCTTGCAAATTGGTCTGCGGCCGCGGTTCGGAGCTGGTCAGACGCGTCATCGAGCAGTTAGAAGCCCTACTTGACTCCAGGACCAGACCTTTGGCGAGTGTCACGACGCCAGGCGTCACCCTTTAGGGGAGATGGGGTGGATGGCAAAATTTGACCCGCCTAGACCATATGGCGTGGGTCGCTTGTTGCAGGGTTGACCTGCCGGGCTGAATGGCCGGACGCTCCTCGCGGGGGTTTGTCTGGCCGGAGAGCGGCTCCGGCTGACCCCAAGACATTGAGGAGGTCCGGCCATGAACACTGTGACGTGGGTGGGCATGGATGTCCATGCCCGATCGACGCATGCGGCGGCGATCAATCTGCTGACCGGCGAGGTGACGCGGATGCGGTTCGGTGCTGGGATCGAGGCTACGGTGGCGTGGTTGGGCGAGCTGCCCGGTCCGGTGCACGCGTGCTATGAAGCTGGCCCGACTGGGTTCGGGCTCTACCGAGCAGCGGTCGCTGCGGGGTTGCGGATGGATGTGATCGCGCCGGGCAAGACACCGCGCGGGCCGTCTGATCGCGTCAAGACCGATCGCAAGGACGCCGAGCTTTTGGCGCGGTTGTTGATCGCGGGGCAGCTGACGGCGGTCACCGTTCCGCCGGCGGGGGTGGAGGCAGCTCGAGAGCTCACGCGGCTTCACGACGCATGCCGACGCGATCTGATGACCGCCCGCCACCGCGTTTCCAAGATGCTGTTGCGCCACGGCCGGGTCTATCCCAAGCCGACCACCTGGAAGCAGGATCACCGCAGGTGGCTGGCCCGCCAGCGCTTTGCCGAGCCGACCAGCGAGCTGGTCTACCTCGACCTGCTCGCTCGGGTTGACACGCTCACCGCGCGCAAGCTGCAGCTCCGCGACGCGGTGGTTGAGCTGGCCAGCGATGAGCGATGGTGGCCGACCGTGGCGCGTCTGCGCGCCTTTCGCGCGATCGACACATTGACTGCACTGTCGATCCATCTCGAGCTCGGAGCCGACTGGACGCGGTTTGAGAAGCCGCATCGCCTCGGGGCCTGGCTCGGTCTGACCCCGTCGCTGACCCAGTCCGGTCAGTCATCGAGCAGCGGGGCGATCACCAAGACCGGCTCGACGCTCGCCAGGCGCCTGCTGATCGAGGCCGCCTGGCACTACGGACCACACCCCTATATCGGACCGGCCCTCCAAACCCGCCAAGCCGGTCAGACCGAACAGGTCCTGGCCATCTCCAACAAAGCACAGCGCCGGCTGCACCGCGTCTATCAGCACATGAAGGCCCGCGGCAAACCTCACGGGGTCCTCACCGTCGCAGTCGCCCGCGAACTGAGCTGCTTTCTCTGGGCTGCCGCCACCGCCGACTGACCCGACCAGACATCCCGCCGTTCGAGAGGGCGGGGCGCCGGGCCGTCAACGCGGCCGGGCACGCGCGAATCAGCTATGAGCAACAGCCCCAGCGGCAGTCACGCTCGATCCTAGACCCGCGCACCACCCGGCAGCGCATCCAAGGCCCTGGGGTGCCAACCCCCGAATATCAGACTGGCGACGCCGTCAACGAGCTCGACGCCCCGCCCTCCCGAACACCCACAAACTCCTGCACTTGGGGAGGATCCAACACACCCACTTGACAAACGTCACGCCATATCAGGTGTAGTTCCTAGGTAGGTTGTTGCATCCGGGCCCCCTTGGAGGCTGAGAGCTGCCAAGCCAACTCAGTCCCAAGGAGGACACCGGATGAAGCTTCACGCTAACGCTGCGCTCAGTCTGAAGGGCCGTCGCCTGGTGTGTCGGCCGGTGGTTGAGGGGGGATGGACGGTGAGTGAGGCGGCCGAGGCTGCCGAAGTCAGTGTCCGTGGCGCTCGTAAGTGGGTCGGGCGCTATCGGGCCGAGGGGGAGCTCGGGCTGCTCGATCGCTCCTCGGCTCCGCGGTCGATCCCACACCGCACCAGCGAGCAGCGAACCGAGGCGATCGCGGCGCTCAGGCGGCTGCGGTTCACGGGACCTGGGATCGCCGAGGTGCTGGGAATGGCCTGCTCGACCGTCTCGGGCGTCCTCAAGCGGATCGGCCTTGGCAAGCTCAGCCGGCTGGAGCCGCCAGAGCCACCTAACCGCTATGAGCGACGCCATGTCGGCGAGCTGTTGCACATTGACGTCAAGAGGCTCGGGCGAATCGGCGCCAAAGGCGCCGGGCATCGCGTCACAGGCAAGCGCCGCGGCAACCCGACGCGGGGGCCTGGCCACGACAGACACAAGACCGTCGGCTGGGAATGCGTGCACGTGTGCGTCGATGACTACAGTCGTCTCGCCCACGCCCAGGTTCTGGCTGATGAGAAGGCCCCGAGCGCGATCGCCTTTCTGCGCTCGGCTACCGCCTTCTATTCCGCCCATGGCGTCAAGGTCAAGACCGTGATGACCGACAACGGCTCGGCTTACATCTCGGTGCTACATGCCCTCGCCTGCCGGGCGCTCGGGATCCGGCACATCCGCATCCGCCCTCGTCGACCCCGCACCAACGGCAAAGCCGAAAGATTCATCCGCACGATGCTGCGCGAATGGGCCTACGGAGCCATCTACGCCAGCTCCCAAGAGCGCACCGCCGCGCTCGCCGGCTGGCTCGAGCGCTACAACACCCGAAGACCACACGGCAGCCTCGGCCACAAGCCCCCAACCAGCCGGCTCACCGGCACCAACCTACCCGGGTCTTACACCTAGGGCGCTCGCCACATCGGGCGCCATTGGCACCGCTCGCACCTTGCCTGACTTTGGTGTCGACAGGCGGCCGGCGGCATAGCTGGTCCGGACCCTGATCGTCGAGCCAGCGAAGTCGATGTCGCGCCAGCGCAGCGCCAGCAGCTCGCCCCGGCGCAGACCGGTGAACGCGGCGGTGAGGAATATGGCGCCGTCCGCCTCCGACGTTGCGGCGCGGACCAGGGCCCAGATCTCCTCTGGGGAGAACACCTGGATGTCGCCGCTACTCCGTACGCGGAAGCGATCGACGTTCGCCACCGGGTTGGCCGGCAGCCCGTACAGCTTCACAGCGCGCCTAAAGATCGCGTGCATGAGTACGAGCAAGTTGTTCTTGGTCTTGTTCGATAACGCACGCTGCATGCGAGCGCTCGACAGCCCGGCGCGCCAGCGGTCGATCTCGCGCATGGAGATGTCCTCGAGCGCCATCTCGCCGAACACCGGCAAAAGGTGAATCTTGATCGCGTTGCGGTAGTTGCGAAGCGTCGACGGCTTGCAACCATGGTCCTGCTCGGAGTACCACAGGTACTCGGCTGCGGCGTCGGCGAAGGTGGCCCCCGTCCGCACCGGTTGCGCCGCGGGGGCAGAGCTCAGGGATCCGGGACGACCGTCTGTGGGGGACCGGTTTAGGGCGTAGCCGCCGGCGAACCGCAGCTCGTCGAGCTTGTCATGCAGCCATTCCTCGGCCAGCCGCTTGGTGAAGTAGCCCGCCGGCAGCCGGCCTCGCCCGGTCCAGGCGGGACCGAGCATCTTCTTTGATCTGGTTGCCGGCCGGCGGTCGGTATTTGGCATACCAGACCGCCCCCGCTTGCGATCTAAGAGGTAGACGTGTCCAGTCGGACGGCGGATTGACGGCGGGCCGCCGCGCGCCCTCGCCGAAGAGCCGGATCCATAGATCGGCTCGGCGGCCTTGGCCAGCCTCTTCCGCGGCGCCTCTGCGCGCCACGCGGTCCCGACGACGGGTCGAAAGCGAGTCCCAAGAAATGCAATCACGACATTTTTGGGGACGTACTGGGGACCCGTACCGAAATACGCCCCTACGACAAAGGCCACCTTGCGGTGGCCCTTGAGGTCTCAGTCGGCCGGTTTGCAGGGCTTTTGAGGGCTCTGCGCCTTGTCGGCCGGGATAGCGGGGGCGGGATTCGAACCCGCGACCTTCGGGTTATGAGCCCGACGAGCTACCAGACTGCTCCACCCCGCGGCGGACCGATAATGGTAGCTCAGACGTGGCGAAGTTGCAGGCACTACTAGCTCCCACCGGCAGAGACACACTTCCGCCCCACTCTTGGCGCAGACTTCTTACGACTATGTCTTGATCCGTTACAGCGGATTCGCCGATGCTCTTGGCGTGGCGACGCTCGAAGAAAAGATCAAGGTCGAGACGCAGGTGCGGGAGCTGCTGTCGCGGAACGGGCTCCCGGAGCCGGATGCGGTCGAGTACGGCTACACGTGCATCCGCCTCTTCTTCGATAAGCCCAAGACGGTGCTGGTCGTCGACATCGATGGCCCCGACGCACAGGACGAGGACGACGAGAGCAGCGGCGTCGACATCACGGACCCAGAAGACGACCGTGGCGGGCGACCGCTCAACGGCTTCGGCCAAGAGCACGGCGTCGGCTTGAACTGAACTGTGAGGTGGCATCACGAACGACGAGAACTCCAAAACGCGCTAAACCGCTCAAAACGCCCTAACCGCCAACCGACATAGCCTCAAA
>CAVYEN010000004.1:0-379911 GCA_963767725.1 Vulcanimicrobiota bacterium | reverse complement strand
TTCTGTGTGATGGACGCGACGGCTGCGATTCGGTTGCCATCGCGTGAGCGGCACGCCCCCAAGCGCTATCGAACACGACGAGTTCTTCGCTCTGCGTCGTGACCGCAGCGCGTGTTGCGATCCCCGACTCATTAGCGACGTAGAGTCGCGCTCCGATTGCGCGACAAGTTTCGTATCCCTCGCCGCTAGCGTAGTTAGGTTTTAATCCCAGAGCGTCGCGTCCGCCTGGGTGATCGCATCGACGAAGCTCGCGCGTTTGATTTGGAAGCGTGCGACGTCCGGAAGAAATGCCTTGGCGTCACCGCGCTGGACGGTGTGAGGCTGTCGCGGATTACTCGGCCGAGTGCCTTGAGGGTATCGCGGTAAACGGGCGCGGCGATTGGCCATAATTAAAAAATGTCGCCGATGCTGCTTGCACGGGAATCCGACGTTCCCGAGCGATCCGAGATTCCAGTTCTGTTCGATGTACGCGAGGATGCTACCGAACTCGTACTGTGTGTGCGAGATGCAGCCGCCGCTTCCGGGCCCGCAATGTCATCGGTGATATAACGAGCATCGAACCGCGAAAGCCGAGACCGCCGAACTGGTCCTGCAACGGCGGCGGTGCGTTATCGTAAAATCCGCCCCAATCGTCCCATACGACGACGGTCGAGTTCCAGTATTCGCTTTCGCCGACCGCATTCACCACACTGGCAACCCACGAGGGCCGTCGTCGCATTGACACGGCTGTTTGGGATGATCGGAGTTGGCGTCCTCCGGAATGACCCATGAAACTGCGGGGAGCGTCCCGTTCGAAATGGCGGTGAATATATTGGTCTCAGGCCAGGAGACGTTCGTTCCCCATTCGGGTCCGTTGCGCACGGGATAGGTCACGTCGAACGCATTCAGAAGGCTGCCGTTGCAGTTCGGCTTGCTGCCGGAGCAATCGGCACTCGGAAAGCAGCCCGGCTGCAACGCCGCGCTAAAACACGGAGTATAGTATTTCCAGGTTACGCCGGCGCCGTCCATCAACGTGCGCAACGTATTATATCCATTGTAGTTTCGACAATTTTTTCGCGCCGCCCCACGTGGTACCGTAGACTCTGCCGTTGTGGACGACGAGACCCGCTTTCGGCTCTCTTCCATCGCGAATCCCAAACGTGTGAAGTACGCCAAACGTGCCATCGGATTTGAGCTCAAAGACCGTTCCGTGGTTTTGGCTCCGGCGCGTGGCGCGGTTCAATATAGTACACCGTTGTATAGAGTCAGTCCGGCAATCGGGCCAGAGCCATCCCGCGCCGCGTCGGGTTTCCTTTGAAAGTGTCGATCAACTGAAAGGCGGACGTCGCGGAATGCGACGCTGCGGTCGAGGCTCCGCCGGGTAGCGGCGTGAACGCGGCCTGCTGCGAGCAACCGGCGAGCAATGGGAGCGCCAGCGCAGGCAAAACGGCCCTTCGATGGGGCTCGGAACACGAGTACCCTCCTTGCGTACAAACGCGAGCTCGCTCCAGCCTGGTGAGTTGATGCGCCCGCGGTACATCCTTGAGCGCGTATCGGACTGGTGCGCAACGCAAGGCAGGAGTGCGGCCGGTGGTGAGTCAAAGGTGCCGCGGGGGGACGAGATGACGTTGAGAGACGTTTGGGGGTTCGTGTTTGCGCTCGCGATCACGTCGTGCGCCGACTGTTCTATGCTTTCAAGTCAGCCGGGGGCCCAACCGCCGCTTCCTTCAGCCGGTGCACCGTTGAACTCGGGCGCCCATGGGCGCATCAGTCACGTCATCGTGATGATTCAGGAAAACCGCAGCTTCGAAAACTTTTTTGCGGGATATCCCGGAGCGAACGCACCGACGTACGGTTGCGGTATTGGTGACCGTGGCGATCACCAGCTAACCGATGATGGATGCCCGTCGGGCGACCACCGGGTCGATTTGCATGAAGTTAAGTTCGAGAAAGAACCCAATCTCTCGCACGAGTTCGAATCCGCACTCATCGATTGGCACAACGGTAAAATGGACGGTTTCAGCCATTCGGGTCTTGGAAGCCATGCGGGCACTGCCGCATATGCGTACATCAAGCGATCGCAGGTGCAGCCGTACTGGGATATGGCTGGGCAATACGTCCTGGCCGACAAGATGTTCCCAACGGAATTCGGGCCGAGCTGGACGGCTCACCTGACGCTCGTCGCGGGCACCGATAACCTTAGCGATAACCTGGCGCTTGCGGACTTTGCGGACGGCCGAAGCAACTGTAACGCTCCCGGGGGTGCGAAGACGACGACGGTCGACGAGAACCGCGTGATCCGGCGTGCTTCGGGACCCTACCCGTGCCTCGATCAATTCAATACGATCGCGCAGGTGCTGGACGGAGCGGGCATTCAGTGGAAGTACTACGTCGCTCATAAACTCAAGGCGTTCATATGGTCGCCGTTTTCCGGAATCAAGTACGTCTATCGCGGGCCCGACTGGGACAAGAATATCATCGTTCCGCAGACGCAAGTCCTCGACGACATCGCGGGGGGCACCCTGGCACCGGTAAGCTGGGTGACCCCAAGCAAGGAAGACTCCGATCATCCCGGCGCGCACAGCGACACGGGACCATCGTGGGTGACCGCGGTGGTAGATGCGCTCGGCGAGAGCAAGTACTGGAAATCGTCGGTCGTTATCATCCTCTGGGACGATTGGGGCGGCTTTTTCGATAACGCAGCGCCGCCGCAACTCGACTTCCGGGGATTGGGCATCCGCGTCCCGTGCTTGATCATTTCACCGTACGCCAAGCAGGGTGCCGTGATACACACAACTTACGAGTTCGGCAGCGTCCTGCGATTCATCCGCGACGTTTTCGGCCTGCCGCCCATCGGCCCGACGTCTTCGGGATATACCGATTCGCGGGCCAATAGTCTCTCAAACAGTTTCAACTTCTCCCAAAAGCCTCGATCGTTCACGCCGTTTCGATCGAAGTATCCGTTGCAGCATTTTCTCCACGAGCGACCCTCGAATGGAGCCCGTCGACTCGGAGTAGCCGTCACGGCGTTGCCCTTACGGTACGCGACGGCTACCGGCTGACCGCCACCGCGCTGGCGACGCGGTACGCCTTTCTTTTCAGAATTGCAGTGGGGCCGCCGCCGGCAGAATAGTCGAAAAAGGCCGAGCCCGTTGGGAAACCTTCCGTATCGCGGCCGGTAGGGTACGAGCACCGTCGTTCCCTGGATCCATGAGGCTGTCACGGGGCTGCGCAGGCCGGTAAAGCTGATCGTATTCACCACGGTGGCGCTGCTCGCTTATTATATTTCCTCGCGATCGGCTTCGTGCGACCGTGCGGATACTCGTCGATATTGGGGTAATTCGTGATCCAAACGTTTCCGGATCGATCCGTGCATTCACCGCTAAGGTGCGAGTACGGTCCGTGGAATATCGACCCTACCGCCGTTCCTTCCGGATACGTTATGATCTCGACGTTGCCGTCGAGCTCCGTGATGTAGAGCAAATCCTGGCGCGTCGCCGAGCTCTTTGCCAGCCATTGCCTTGCGGTATCGCCGTCATCAGCGATGGTGTGCCGCACCCCGCGAGCAATGCGAAGACCACGACGGTGTGAAAAACGTAACTCTTCGGTACCATTGGCTCACCTCCAACTGAGGACGACGAGTCCGTTGCTCCTTGCGGTTTTCCAGCCGCCCAAGTGGGCCCGACCGGCGGATGCGCTACGGCGACGTGGATCGCGGGCGGGCAACGAGGACGCAGGCTCGGCTCTCACGGTAGCCGCGCTGTTCTCGAAGCTCGTGCTACGGTTGATCGGAGCTGACGGCCCGTGAGCAAATCGGATTTTGCTCACCGTTTGCTCACGGAATAAGCCCGACCTAGTCCCGCTAAGGTGCCGTTTCAACGAACGCCGACTCGTGGAACATGTTGTCTGACTCCGATAAGGAGCTGCTGAAGCACAAGGCTGAAAAGGCCTTCGAAACGACAGTCTGCCCTCAAAGCGGCAACGGTGGCAAACTGTCCCGGGGGGCCGGCGTTAAGTTCGTTGACGAGAACGCCAGTCAATAAGCGGAAGCACTGTCCGAGCCGCTGAGCGATCTGACATGGTGCCTTCACGCGAGCGGCCGCAAGTTCGTTCGCAAGTGGAATGCCGTCGAGGCGTCGGACATGAATTGCAAGATTCTTTCCTTGGTAAGCCCTATCGCGTTCGCGCCCGATCGCTACTGGTCGCTGCAAACGAAGCCGACCCGATGTCGTCGTTTTACAATGACGCTTCGGCTACACGCCAAGCGTTCAGCGCGGAAAATGTTTAAACGCGGAGCGTTCGATCCGCGAACTTCCTCGGCGTCAGCTTGCCGAGCGAAGAGTGCGGTCGGAACTCCTTGTAGTCGTCTCTGGCGATCCCCACGAAAGCTTTGGTCGCCACATGCGGGCGATCCGAGCGCCAAGCCAGGGTTGGACACGACACGCTCGTTGAACGCAGTTCCGCACGAGCTATTTGTCTTGTGCTTGCATTGCGCGTTGTCGCGCAATTGTAAAATCGACATCGTTTCACGACAAAAACGCAAAGCATCAACCCGCCAGGCGCCCGTTGATCAAGGTGAGGAGGTATGCAAGGTCTCCACCAGGTCGCATTGGCATAGAACAGCGTCTCGCGTGCAGGTGGAAATAGCGAAGCTAAGCAAGGAAACCCGCCTTCCCACACGCTGTCAAGGAGACCCACATATGCGCGTATCACCGGCAACCGTGAGTCTTGCCATCTCAGTCGCATTGCTCGCGGGATGCTCCTCGTCGCCGCAGGGAGCTTCTTCTCTGCCCGGTTCCCCTGGCGTAAACCAACAACCGGCAGGTTCCTTTGGACATGACGCCTCCGGGCACATGACCCTCATGAAGCTGCTCAAGCTTCAGGCGAAGGGCAAACTTCCCGGTCCCGTTCCGCAAAAGGTCCTCAAATGGCAATACCGGCAAATCAAGGCGCACGCGCGTCCGGCGTACCATATCTCCCCTGATTGGAAATGCGTTGCAGCCTGGGCAAGCGTCACCGGCTTTCGGCTATCTTGTCGGTCAAAACGGCAGCCTTGCGAAGACCGTCGCCGACATCGACGTCAATACTTATTGCTTCGAACCAATCACCGTCAAGGTCGATCGGGCTCGGAACATCTGGACCGCTTGCGATTCGAATCTCTCTGGCACGGGCGGCGCAGGTGCAAGAGTTTAACAAGACCGGAGCTGCGGTTGCGAGCTACATATGGAATGCTTCGTGCACGAATCCGTCGGGCTGCTATTTTTACGGCGGCTACGGATTCGACAGCGCCGAAACGTCAACCGCCGTATTCGGTGCCGCGAACACGTACCAGTGCTACTGCCGCGTCCTCCGACTTGTACCGATGACGACGACAGCCGGGTTCGTCTACTGGACGGGCGGCCCGTCCAGTACCCCAACGTTTATAACGCTGCCGTCTACCACCGGTCCGATCAATTACGAGACAGTCTATTACATGGACGTAAATGCCAGGGGCAACATCTACTTCGACTACTACGGGTGCGAGAATACGTCGCCGTACAGCTGCGGTTACGGACTCGCCGAGGTTCGGAAGCCAACCTCGCCGTCCTATACCGTGATTCCGCTGCTGGCTCCCGGATCGATTCAGTTCCCGGGCGGCGTTTATGTCAGCAATGGCGGCTATACGCTCAACGTCACGGATCAGCTGCTCCGCACGACCAGCCGGTACCACCTGCCGATTTCGCCGAGCTCTACTCCGTTCCGCACGCTCGGTCCGACGGCACCGAACTTCTTTGGACTTGGGGACCCGGTTTCGGGCGGCTTCAATCCATCCGGCTTAAGATTCGGCCTCGGCGACGCCTATGGCTGGATCGACGTCGGCAGGACTCACGCATTGAATCAGTTGAGAGACGTCGCAACCACGTCTTGCGGGTTCGGCTGCGAAGGGTTCGCCTTCACGCCGTCGGACAAACAATATTAGACCTTACTGTCGACGGTCACGACGTACGTCTCAACCCTCGACGGGGTCCTCAAGAGAGGGCCCCGTCAACTCTACCACACAAGGAGCGTCTCATGAGTAGCTTTTTCAAACTTGCCGTGCCGCTCGCTGCCGTGCTCGGGCTTGCAGCGTGTAATGCGGGCGGATCTTCCAGCGTCCCAGCAGCGTCGAGTCAGTTTGGAGCGCATACCAACCAGCTTCCGGCGGCCACCATCGCACACAAGCTTACGCCGGCGTGTTCTCGGCAGCCGCATTGGCCGAGCGCGCTGCGACGTTCTGATCGAGAGTACCGGCGTTCGGCCGGACATCGTGTACGGATGGGAGCCGGCGAATCTGGAAGCGGCGTACAAGCTGCCTTCAGGAACGAAAGGTTCGGGACAAGTCGTCGCGATCGTCGACGCGTTCGATAATCCGAACGTCGCATCGGATCTCGCCACGTACCGCTCGTACTTCGGGCTTCCGGCCGCGAAGTTTTATAAATACAACCAGAAAGGACAACGGTCTAACTACCCCAGCGGCGACACCGGCTGGGGCGTCGAGATCGATCTTGACGTTCAAATGGTTTCGGCGGCTTGTCCGCTCTGCACGATCTATCTGATCGAAGCCAACACCAACGTAGCACCAGACCTCGAAGCCGCCGAGGCGGAAGCGGTGAAGCTTGGTGCGACGATCGTTAGCAACAGCTACAGCGGGACGGGATTGAGCGAATCGTATTACGACACGCCCGGCATCACCTATCTGGCGAGTGCCGGCGACGATGGCTACGGGCTCTATCAGCCTGCGACGTTCGACGACGTCGTTGCGGTGGGTGGAACCGTCCTCACCCTCAACAACTCGACCTACTCGGAAACAGTCTGGGCCGAAAGCGGCGGCGGCTGCTCGAGCCTCAACGAACCCAAGCCGTCGTGGCAAACGATTAAGAAAGACTGCGCGTATCGAATCGGCAACGACATCTCGGCCGTCGCCTACGACGCCGCCGAATACGACTCGTACGGGGAGAGCGGCTGGATAACGGTAGCCGGCACCAGCATTTCATCGCCGCTGATGGCCGGCGTCTTCGGACTTGCCGGAAATTCCAAGAGCCAACACGGCGGAAAGACTTTTTGGACCCTGAGCAAGACTCAACTTCAGAACGATCTGCACGCAATCACCACCGGCGACGTGACCAACTGCCCGGCGAAACTCTCGAACACGTATCTCTGCAAAGCCGGCACGAATCAGTTCGGTCAATACTCGGGTCCGACAGGCTGGGGATCACCCAAAGGCATTGGAGCGTTCTAGCGCAGCCTGCGCAATTATTCGTAGGTTTTGATGCCCTTCTGCTTCTTTGCCGGCGGCGCGGGATTCTTGATAACTTTCCACTCGCGCTCCGGCGAGGGAGGCAGCCTGTCCATGTGTTTGAGAAAGAGCGCGAGCTGCCAAAGCTGCGTCCGATCGAGCGAAGCGCCGAAGGCCGGCATACCCGTGAGACGGATGCCGTGATCGATCTTCCAGTAGGTGACGCCCTCAGGATCGTCTTCGACACCGTCCTTGGCAAATTGCGGAGCGTTTTGATAGAGGCCCCGCGCGATCGTCGACGGCATTCCGTCGGAGACGCCGTGGCAGACGGCGCAATTTTTCGCGTAGAGTTTGACGCCCGCAATGAGATGAGCGTCGGTCAGCCGCACGGGGTTGGCGGTTCGCGGCGCTTGGCGGGCTAGCGTCGCGTGCAGCGACGTGGAGGCCGCCCAGCGTTCGAATTTGGAGGGTTTTGCGTCGGCATTGGCAGGTATGCTGCCGGTTTTGAGTGCGATGTAAAGCAGCGCGCCGACCACGATGAACGTCCCGACGACGCCGGCGATGATCCCTCGCATCATTTTACCGTGCCGCAGCCTGTTTCATCTGTAGGGAAGTAGCGCAAGAAACTTCGAATATTCTGTGAATCGGCGGTTACAGCTTTAGCGCAACTCTCATCTTTCGTAGAGCCAGCGTGTAATGCCCGTTCGAACGACGTCCCGTTCTACCTCGTGCACTCGTTCCATGAGGTGAGCTTCGTTTTCCTTCGGTCCCACGCGTATCGGTCTGCGAACGAGCACGGGCCCGCGATCGGTCGCACTCGTCACGCGATGGATCGTCGCCCCAACCCAACTGCTCGCTGCTGCCAGCGCATCGCGCACCGCGTGAGGGCCGCGATAAGCGGGCATTCTGGTCGCGTCGGGCATCACGACGTCGTCGCGCTGCGGATCGATCGGCAGATACGCAGGGTGAAGATTGAGCATCTGCGGAAACGCGCGCACGAAGGAATGCGAAAGCACGTGCATCCAGCCGAGCAACAACACGAGATCCGCCTGCGCCGATCTCGCGGCGTCGAGCAGGCGCGCGTCGTAGGCTTTCCGAGTCTCTTGCGTGCGATTCCAGGCCGCGACGTAAACCGAGCTCATTGCGGCGCTGCGTGCTCGCTCGAGCGCATAGGCCCGCGGATTGTTGCTGAGGAGCGCGGCGACTTCTATCGGCAGAGCGCCGCTGCGCGATGCATCGAGCACCGCTTGAAAGTTGCTTCCATTGCCTGACGCCAAAACCAGGGTTCGCCGTCCTGGCCGATAGAGCGCCGCTTCCTCGAAGCGCTCTGCCAGTCGCGCCCCGACGGCGTCGGCGTAGTAGTGGATCAGCCGCTCGTCGGCGACCGCCGCAATGAGCGCGCGAGCGTACCCGTGTTGGCGCAGCGCATTAAGCGCAAGCCGCAGCAAACACACGCCGAGGCCACTCGAGCGTCGTTCCGGTGCGACGCCAAACGGGCCGAAGACGCCGACGCCGGGCTGGCTCGCGATGCCCTGCAGCCACACGTACTTCAAGCCCATCGGTTTTATCGTCGCGAAACCCACGGGTACTCCCGCGCAGCGCGCGACGAGATTCAAACCGGCGGACGCTTCGGTGCTCCAGCTTCCGCCGAACGTATCGTCGATCCATGCCAGCGTGAGCTCGTCGGCAGCTGCAGCGGGTCCGATTTCTATTCCCGGTAGCGACTCGACTACGAAATGGCGATGGAGCTCGACGACGAGATTGCAAAACGTGGGCACGTCAGTCGTAGAGCGGTCGAAGGACCGCCGCGCATTCCTCCACGAACGCAACGTCATCCTGCACAAATGCGCCAATGCGATCGCTCTCGACGTCGAGCGTCCCTATGACGATGCCGCTCTCGGCGCCGAGTATCGGAACGACGATCTCCGAGCCCGTGCCTTGAAACGTCTCGAGATAGTGCGGATTCCTAGCGACGTCATTGCTAACCACCGTTGCCCGCGAGCGCACCGCTTCACCGCTTAGACCCTGCCCGATGCCAAAGCGTGGATGCTCGGGCAGCGACGAGCCGGTATGGCCGACGAGGACGATTTCCTCGTCGTTGACATCGTATATGCCGACCCAACGGTAACCGCGCGCGTCCCGGACGATCTCGGCGGCGGCGCGGGCGCGTTGCTCGCGCGGTGATTCCGAGTCGACGGCGAGCGCGAGTGAGCGGCTGAGCGGCCCGATCATGGATCGTCGCGCGTGGGATGGATGACGACGCGCGGCTCGTGCGGCGTTCGCTCCTCGATCCAACCGACCACTTTAGCGCTCGGGACTGCGGCTATTGCGGCCGGCGCATCGGTGAATGGAACCACGAGCGTGAAACCGATTCCCATGTTGAAGACGCGATAACGCTCTTCCCTTCCAAGGTTGCCGCGGCGTACCAACTCTTCTATGATTGCCGGCACGCGCCAACGCTGTTGTTCGAAGACCGCTTTGACGTTCTCCGGCAAGGTGCGCGGGACGTTTTCAAGCAGTCCGCCCCCGGTGATGTGCGCCATCGCCTTGACCTTCACGAGCGCTTCGATAGCGCGTACGCTGCGATAATACGACGGATGTTCGGCGAGCAGCGCGTCGCCATAAGTGCCGTCGCCGAAACTCGTGCCCCATTCCCGGGCGGGCAGTAAGGAACGCGCGAGCGTGTAGCCGTTGGTGTGCAGGCCTATAGCCGGCAACCCGACGATCGCGTCGCCCGCCACAACGCTCCCAGACTCAGGAATGTCGCCGACGGGAACGACGCCGACGATCGTTCCAGCAAGATCGAAGTGATCGGCGGCGTAGATCCCAGGCATCTCCGCAGTCTCTCCACCAAGCAAGGCGCAGTCGTGCGCTCGGCAAGCATCGGCACAACCGCCGACGATCTCCGCAGCAACCGAGGGCCGCAGCTTACCAACCGCCAGATAATCCAGAAAGAAGAGCGCCGTGGCATTGCAGACCAGAATGTCGTTGACGCAATGATTGACGAGGTCGCGGCCCACGCCGCCGTAACGCTCGAGTTTGGCCGCGACGATCACCTTCGTTCCGACGCCGTCGGTCGAGGCGACGAGCGCACGCTCACGGTCACCCGGAAGACGAAAGAGTCCCGCGAAGCCGCCGATCGCGTCGAACTGATCCGGGTGACGCCACCGCGCAAGGATGCGGCGGTAGCGCGCAACGGCCTCATTGCCGGACGCAACGTCAACACCGGCTTCCGCATAGCGATCCGGGGCGGCGGCTTTTTGGCCCGAACGAGGATTCTTCCAGCTTTCCGCCATACGCTGGTATTACTTCATCGCCCGAAAGGTTCACCATGCAAGTTCATATCTCAGCTGATGAGCCCATTGGCGTTACTGCCGGTGCGCTCGTCGTTCCCTTCTTTTCTGAAGGTGCACTCGAAGGTGTCTCGCAGGAGATCGATGCGGCGCTCGGCGGCGTCATCGCCGACGCGTTGGCATCCGGCGAAGTGCGCGGAAAGCCCGGCGATCACGTAATCGTTTACGCCAAAGGTCAGCCCTATCGGCGAGTGTTCGCCGTTTCGCTCGGCGATCGCTCGACCTTCCAGCCATATCTGCTCGCGCGCTACGCGGGCAGTGCGGTTCGTTACCTCGGACGCCGCAACGTCGAGAAGATCGCCATCGCGTTGCCCTCGCACTGCACCGATCAAACCGCTTGCGCGTCGTTCGTCGCGGAAGGCGCGATTACGGCAAGCTTCGACACGACCCTCTATCAGGAACGACCAGAGCGCCGTCTCGCTACGAGCGAGATCGTCGTTTTGAGCAAGGGCTTTGATACCGCGGAGATCGAGCGCGGCATCGCGCGCGGCGCTGCGGTCGGCGAGGCCGTGAACTTGGCACGACGATTGGCGATCACGCCGGCGAACGACATGACGCCGAGTCGCATGGCCGACGAGGCCGCAAAAGTTGCACGAGCAGCTGGACTCGAAATCGACGTCCTCGACGAAGAGCGCGCGGGCCGTGAGGGAATGGGATCTTTCCTCTCTGTCGCGCAGGGCAGCGTGCAGCCTCCCAAGTTCATCGTCTTGCGCTATACCGGCGATCCGTCGAACAAAGAACTGCTCGCGCTGGTCGGCAAAGGCATTACTTTCGACACCGGCGGTATATCGATCAAGCCGGCTGACAAGATGGAAGACATGAAATACGACATGTCGGGCGGGGCGGCCGTTATCGCGGCGATGAGCGCGCTCGGCACGTTGAAGCCGAAGCTCAATGTCGTTGGGATCGTTCCCGCAACCGAAAACATGCCGGGCGGTAAAGCGACGAAGCCCGGCGACATCGTCAAGGCGATGAACGGCAAGACTATCGAGGTGATCAACACTGACGCCGAGGGCCGTCTCATTCTTGCCGATGCGCTCTGTTATGCCAACAAGCTGGGCGCGACGAAGATCGTCGATGCTGCGACGCTTACGGGCGCGTGCGTTATCGCGCTGGGTCACACGTCGTCTGCGCTCCTAACGAACGACGACGCTTTTAGCACCGAATTTTTGGCGGCCGCGAAGCCGACGGGCGAGCGCTATTGGCAAATGCCGTACTACGAAGATTACACGAACCTAATGAAGAGCGATATCGCGGATCTCAAGAACAGCGGCGGGCGTCCCGCCGGGACGCTGACCGCCGCGGCATTCCTGCGCGAGTTCGTTGCAACGACGCCGTGGATCCATCTCGATATCGCGGGCACAGCCTATCTCGAAAACGAATCTGCTTGGCAGGCGAAGGGCCCGACCGGAACGCCGGTTCGCGCCTTCCTTGCGCTGGTGGAATCGCTTGCCGAGCGCCCCTTGGGCCTTCGCCAAGCTCAGAATGGCAACATTGAGGACGACGCGGCTCATTGCAACGGCGCGCGGACGACAGAGCTCAAGGTGTGAAGTCGCGCAACGGCACCGAAAGCGCAAGGCCATACGAGCCGCACAAAAATCCCGCGATTCGCCGCCTCACCGCGGGGGCAATCAAACGGCGCAAGAGCAAGATGCTCTTTCCGATTGCAACGGCCTACGATGCGCCGTTCGGTCAGTTCGTCGAAGCCGCCGGAATCGACGTCATCCTCATCGGCGATAGCGTCGGCAACGTCGTGCTCGGCTTCGACGAGACGACGCCGGTAACGGTCGACAACATCATCTATCACACGCAAGCCGTCGTTCGGGCAACGGCTCGCGCGCATGTCATATCGGATATGCCGTTCGGCTCCTACCAAGTAAGTAACGAAGAAGCGCTGCGCGCGGCGATTCGATTCATCAAAGAGGGCGGAGCGTGTTCGGTGAAGCTCGAGGGCGGGCGCGATCAAGCGGATCGTATTCGTGCGATCACCGGCGCTGGAATCCCAGTCGTCGGACACATCGGCGTAACTCCTCAGACCGCCGGATTGGGACCCGGCTTCAAGATGCGAACGCACCGCGACCGCTTGATCGACGACGCTCGATCGGTGGAAACAGCAGGCGCTTACGCGATCGTTCTCGAGGTGGTCGACTACGAAATCTCGCGCGAGATTACCGAGATGCTCTCGATTCCAACGATCGGAATAGGATCCGGACCGAACTGCGACGCGCAAGTACTCGTGCTCCACGACATTCTCGGGATGTATCCCCATTCGCCAAGCTTCGCCAAGCGCTACGCGGAGGTGGGAAGCATCGCGACCGAAGCGCTCCAAACCTACGCCCGGGAGGTACGCGACCGAATCTTTCCGGCGTAAGCTGGGTGCCGGGCAGTTGGCACCTTGCGATGCCACTATCCGGCTATGTTACATTCCGACGATTGGTCCGATCCTTTGCTTATCGCGATGCGCGCTTTCGAACGCGTCCTTCTTGCATGTGACGCCATGCCTCCAGCGCATCGAGGCGCCCCCGAATTGCCTGCAGTTCATCGATCAACGCAAGACCGCCGGTGGCCAAGTAGCCGGCTTCGGGGCGCAGACGTGATTCCTCTGCGAGCTCAGCCGCCGCGTTAGAGGCTGCGTCGCGCACGGTCGCGCCAGCGCGCTCGAGCGCGAGGGTCACGAAGGCGTGCGCTCGCGAGCGCGCGGCCTCGCCCAACTTTCGGCCGAGCGTACGGACTTCGACGACCATCGCGGCCTTGTTTGCTTCAACCAAGAGGCGCGTCTCATCTCCCTCAAGACCGTAGAGCGCCTCTGCGCTCGTCCCGAGCGCCCGCGCAATGCGCACGACGACGCTGACGGAAGGATTAAGGCGCTGATCGGCTTCGATCTTATAGAGCGTCGGATGATTCACTTCAGCACGACGCGCCAGCTCGTTTTGCGACCAGCCCAAGGCGCGACGGCGTGCAGCGATCCTCTTTCCCAGCGTCACGCATCTGGACTGTAGCAGCCGGCATAGAAGGCCCTTGAACCAGCTGGTCTTGACAGTCGGAACGCCTAGATAAAAACTTTGAGTTTTAGTGGGGTCTTACGCCGGAGCGGCGTGAGTCTCGTGAGCTGCAGGCACGTTCGGGTACTCGCCGATGAGGCAGCCAAGGCACATCTCGTCCCGCTTGCGCCCGACCGATGCGATGAGCCCGTCGAGACTCAGGTAGCCGAGTGAATCGGCCCCAGTCTTTCGACGGATTTCTTCGATCGAATAGTTCGCCGCAATGAGCTCGTCGTACGTCGCCATATCCACGCCGAGATAACAGGGATGCTTGATGGGCGGCGAAGTGATCCGCAAATGCACCTCGCGAGCTCCTGCTTCGCGCAGCAACGCGACGATTCGCGGCGTCGTCGTTAAGCGTATGATGGAGTCGTCGACGACGATCACTCGTTGGTCGTGCAGGTTTTCGACGACCGGGTTGAACTTTAGATGCACGCCGCGGGCACGCATCCGTTGATCGGGGCTGATGAAGGTGCGTCCAATGTAACGGTTCTTGATGAGCCCTTCAATATAGGGCAGCCCGCTCTCGGTGGCGTACCCAATGCCGCCGGCTACGGCGGAGTCCGGCACGGCCATCACGACGTCGGCGTCGACCGGATGCTCCTTCGCGAGCTGCCGCCCCATGGCGTAGCGTGCCATGTACACCGAGCGATCGTTGAGCTTGGAATCCGGGCGCGCAAAGTAGATGTACTCGAACATGCAGAGCGCCGGGTGGGCGTGCTCGATCTGCGTTTTAAACGACTCCACCCCGCCTGCAGTAATGCGAATCACTTCGCCGCGCTCGATTTCGCGTACATACTGCGCGCCGATTGGTCCTAACGCGCATGATTCCGATGCGACGACGTAGCCGCCCTCGGCCAGTTGTCCCAAGCAGAGCGGCCGCACGCCCCACGGATCGCGGAAGGCATAGAGTTCGTTCTCGGTGCAGAGCACGATGGAATACGCACCGCGCGCCGAGGCGAGCACCGATTTGATTCGATCGAGTATCGTGCCTTTCGACTCGACGATTAGCTTGGCCATGACTTCTGAATCTGAAGTCGCCTGCAGCACCGTCGTGGGCGCCAGCGACTCGCGCAGCTCGTCGGTGTTGGTCAGATTTCCGTTGTGCGCGAAAGCAAAGTCGCCGAGGTCGGAACGCTCGAGCAGCGGCTGCGCGTTGACCACGATCGACGAACCCGTCGTCGAATAACGCGTATGACCGATCGCGATGTGCCCGGCGAGTTCGCCGAGAATGTCCTCGTCGAAGATGGCGCCCAGGAGACCCATCTCCTTGTGCGAGCGGATCGTTCCGCCGTCGGCTGCGGCGATGCCCGCGGACTCCTGTCCGCGGTGCTGCAGCGCGTAAAGCGCAAAGAACGCGAGCCGGGCCGCGTCGCGTCCGGGCGCGAAGACCCCCGTTATCCCGCACATCCTACTCCATTATAGCAGATGCGCCGGGTGGGACACTGCTTTCTTAGTCCTGGGAGCGCCTTCCGCCGAATATCTGCAGCAAGGCAAGGAAGATATTGATCGCATCGAGGTAGATGCTCGTCGCCATCAAGACCGGCGTCAGCCCATCCCCGCCAGCGCGCAATCGCGCGAAGTCGATCAAGACCAAGCCCGAAAAGATCGCAAGCGTCAGCCACGCGTAGGTTTCCGGGTGAATGAAACGCACGAAAATGGAAATGATGCCGACGACGATTAAGCCGAGCAACGCGATCATAAAGATGCCCTGGAATCGGCGCAAATCGAGGCCAGTCGCATAGACGATTGCGGCAAGCGCAAACATACCTAGACCGGTCGTAAGAGCCGCGTTGACGACCACATCGGGCCCGAAGGCGCGGACGTATTGCCCGATCACCGGCGCGATTCCGATTCCCTCGCAGAAGGCGAAGGCATAAAACAGCAGGAGTGAGAGCCCTTCGTTGCGTCGGGTTGCGTAGATCGAGAAGAGCAAAATGAGTCCGGCGATCATCGCAATCAGGCCGATGCCGGGCGTCGCGATGCCTTGCGAGAGCCAAGCCGCGAGCGCGGTGACACACAGCCCTAGCGCGGTTATTCCGAGCACTTGCGCGAGCAGTGAATGGGTTGCAATCGCCGGCGCAAGCGCCGGTCCGTATTGATTTTGTTGGGGAAAACGATATGCCATGGTACTCTCTACTAACCTCCGTCCGGCCCCGGAGTTACACCGGACTAGCCGGCCTTCCGGCTGGCCGACGGTTTTTTCTCGACGCCCGCCCCGGCGATGGGTAAGCGTCCGATGATGAAGGCCGCTAATGCCGCGCAGGCGGGCAGCACGCCGAGCAGCCGTGCGTTGTAGCCCACGATTGCCGAGCCGGTTGCCGGTCCAAGAATCATCGCGAGGCTGTTGATCGAATCGCTCACACCCATAATTGCTCCGCGCTCGGTCTTCTTCGCCCGAACCGAGAGAAGGGAGGTCAACGTCGGCTCGACCATCGATGAGCCGACGGCCCAAAGAACCAGGGAGACAAAAAAGACCGCGAGCGCGTTGACGAACGCGAGGATTCCATAAGCGATGAAGCTCAGGAGAAGGCCGACCTGCGCCACTGCGCGATCGCCCATGCGTGCGGCCAGTGGCGACACCACGAGAATCAGGGCTGCGCCGCCGACGGCGCCCGCGACCGAGAGCAACCACCCCACTTGAGTGACCGCGGAATGAAGCACGTGGTGAAGATAAAGCGAAAAGTTCGCCAAAAAGAAAACGATCGCAAAGATCGCTAAAAACTGCCGGATGAGGACTCGGCGCACGCCCGGCACGTTGGCCGCCTTGAGCGATTCGCCGATGCTCGTCTTGCTTCGCTTCCCCTGCATGCGCGACGGAAGCAGCGTCGCAGTAAAGATGATGTTGAACGCTTCGAGGCCGGCCGCGATGAAGAACGGAAACGCCAGGCCGTGTTTCATCAAAAAGCCCGCCGTCGCTGGGCCGACAATGAACGACATCCCGAAGACGGCGCCGTAGAGTGAGTAAGCCAGATCGCGCTGATCGTCTTTCGTAACGTCGGCGATATACGATTGAACCGCTCCAAGACTGCCGCCGCCGCATCCGGAAACGATGCGGGCGACGAAAATCCAAACCAGCGAATGCGACATCGCTTGAGCGAGATAGCCGGCTAAGGTCAGGACTTGCGCAGTGATGATGATCGGTTTGCGTCCCAGGCGGTCGCTGAACTTTCCCCAGATAGGGGCGGCCACCATCGAGCAAAGCGCCGGAACGCTCAGGAGCGCACCGACCATAACGTCGGAAGCATGATACTCCCCAATGACCGCCGGAAGCAGCGGGATCATCATCGTGTAGCCGAGTGTGTCGACAAGCGTCGTGCCGTAAATGGGGAGCAAGGCTCGCGGCAGACGCCACATGCTTGACCTCATACCCATTCCTTTCGGCGCTAGCCGCCGCTTAGGTCAGCTTGGCGATGTCCGTGCGGTAGGTCAGTGCTGCGGTTCCTAGGCGCCCAGCAAGCCGCTTGACCGCGTCGTAGGCTCGCGCTCGCGTCTCTGGGAGACCGGCTCCAAGCGCGGTGACGGTCAGCACGCGTCCCCCCGATTGAATTGACGCGGCCGTCAAGCCGTTGAGAAGCACCCCAAAACGCGCGGCAGCCGCTATCGAGTGAAACGTCGGCATTTAATCCCTGCAAAGGCGTAGCCGTCCGCGGATAATCGTCGGTCGCCAAGACCACGGCAACACAGTCGTCCGCCGAAACGGTCAAGAGCGAAAGATCCATCGCGCCATGCGCGACCGAGTCGAGCAATCCCGCAAAATCGCCGCCGATGCGCGGAAGAAGCGCTTGCGTCTCGGGATCGCCGAAACGCGCATTGAATTCGATGACGTAGGGGCCCTGCGAGGTCCACATCAGTCCGCAATACAGCACGCCGACGTACTCTTCGCCTTCCGCAAGAAGACCTCGCAGAAGCGGAGCGAGAATTCGAGCGCGGACGCAATCGTAAAGATCGTCGGGAAAGCCGGCAGGAGGGGAGTACGCGCCCATACCGCCCGTGTTCGGTCCAGTGTCGCCATTGCCGGCGCGCTTATAATCGCAGGCCGCGCCAATCGGCACGATCGCGCGACCGTCGCAAAGCGCAAAGACGCTTACTTCGCGGCCCTCGAGCCGCTCCTCGAGAACGACATCAGAGCCGCCGCCCGGAATTCGACCGGCTCCATACCAATCGATGAGAACCGCGCGTGCCGCTTCCACCCCCGGCGTCATGACGACGCCCTTTCCGGAAGCGAGGCCATCGGCTTTCACGACGACCGGGCCCTCCCATTGTTCGAGCGCCTTGTGTGCCGCTTCGAGCGAATGCACGATAGCGGCCCGAGCCGTGGGTATCCCGTGGCGTTCCATAAATCGCTTGGCGAAAAGCTTGCTGGATTCGAGACGCCCTCCCGAACGATTGGGACCCAGAACCGCTATGCCGGCATCGCGCAGCCGATCGGCGACGCCGGCGGCGATTGCGGTCTCCGGACCAAGAACGACGAGATCGATGCTTTCGGTCTTACAACGCTGCGCAAGCGCTTTTCCGTCGGTCGCTGCCAGCGCCCAATTTTCCCCGCGTGATGCAGTGCCGGCGTTGCCCGGCGCAGCAAAAACCGCCTCGCACGACGGCGATTCAGTGAGCAGCCACGAGAGCGCATCTTCACGCGCGCCGTTACCGACGACGAGTACCCGCATCCGCTATTCCCACTCGACGGTCGCCGGCGGCTTCGTCGTGATGTCGTACGCAATGCGATTGACGCCGGGCACTTCGTTGACGATTCGCGTGGAGACGCGTTCGAGGAGCTCGTGCGGCAGCCTCGCCCAGTCGGCCGTCATACCGTCTTCGCTGGTGATCGCGCGAATGGCGACGAGGTTCGCATAGGTTCGGCCGTCGCCCATCACGCCGACACTCTTGACCGGAGTAAGGACGGCAAAATACTGCCATGGGTGCGGTTGCAGTCCGGCGGCATCGACCTCTTCGCGCACGATCGCATCGGCACCGCGCACCATCTCCAGCCGCTCGGGCGTGACGTCGCCGATGATGCGCACGGCCAGCCCCGGTCCCGGGAAGGGCTGGCGGCGGACGATGGTCTCGGGCAAGCCTAACGCTCGCCCGAGCTCACGCACTTCATCCTTGAAGAGCGTGCGGAGCGGCTCGATCAGCGATAGCCCCATCTTGTCGGGCAAACCGCCGACATTGTGATGCGATTTAATCTTTTCAGCGGCTTTGCTCCCGGGAGTCTTTGACTCGATCACGTCAGGATAAAGCGTGCCTTGCACCAAATGCTTTACGCCCGGTATTTTTACCGCCTCCTGCTCGAAGACCTCGATGAACTCGTGCCCGATAATGACCCGCTTGCGCTCGGGATCATCCACGCCTTTGAGTCTGCGCAGAAAGCGTTCGCGGGCATCGACGGCGATGACGTCGAGATGAAGCAACTCGCGAAAAGCCGCAAGCACTTCTTCCACCTCTCCTTCACGCAGCAAGCCGTGATCGACGAAAATGCAGGTGAGCTGCCGCTCAATGGCGCGCGCGACTAGCGTCGCGGCAACCGCCGAATCGACGCCGCCCGAGAGTGCGCAGATCGCCTTGTCGCTCCCGACGCGCGAGCGAATTTCGTCGAGCGAGCGCTCGAGGAACGATTCCATTTTCCACTCGCGCCCAAGGCCGGCGATTTGCGTAAGAAAATTCTCGAGTATCCTGCGTCCGTGCTGCGTGTGCACGACCTCGGGGTGGAACTGAACGCCGTAGATGTTTTTCTTTGAATTGCCCATCGCCGCGACGTGACAACGCGTGGTCGAAGCAAGCGCGCGATAGCCGTGCGGTAGGGAAACGACCGTATCCCCATGTGACATCCAAACTCTTGACTCTTCGCGGCACTGCGTCAAAGAGCGGCGTCTCGCGATTCAAGATCGCGAGGTTGGCCGGCCCGTACTCCGCATGGTCGAGCTTGATCAGCTTGGCGCCGATGTCACGCGCCAAAAGCTGCATGCCATAGCAAATGCCCAAGATCGGTACGCCCGAGCGAGGGATCTCGTCGTCCATTTTGGGCGCGCCCTCAACAAGAGTGCTCTCGGGGCCGCCGGACAGAATCAATGCGGCCGGCCGGCGCAACGAGAGCGCGCTCCATGGCGTATCGTGGGGAACGATCTCGCAGTAGACCCCGAGCTCCCGCGTACGCCGAGCGATTAGCTGTCCGTATTGGGCCCCGAAATCGAGAACGAAGACGGTCTCGGGCATCGGCGCATTACACCGCGGCGGCGGCCGCCTCGAGAGCAGCGTCGTAATCGGGCTCGCTCGCGACCTCGGGTACGATCTGAACGTACTCGATCGTTGCGTCCTTGCCGATTACTACGACTGCACGGGCCAACAGCCCGAGCTCCTCGATCAAAAGCCCGTAATTCGATCCGAATCTGCGATCCCGATAATCGGAAAGCATTTCGAGCTTGACGTCGTCTTGCGCGCCGCACCAGCGGGCCTGCGCGAACGGCAAGTCCATGCTGACGACGGCGGCCCGCACGTCCGCCGGAAGTTCTCCCAATCGCGCGTTGAACTTTTGCGACTCGGTCGAGCAGACGCTCGTGTCGAGCGACGGCACGACGATGAGAAGCGCCGCCCGTTTGCCCTCATCCAATAAAATGTCGAGATTGACGGTCGAAAGGTCGCTCGCAGTCAATGAAAAGGCGGGTGCCGGGGCGCCGGCCTGCAGGTCTGGCCCGAGCAGCGTCATCGGCTTTCCTTTAAAGGTAACGACTCCGCGGCGTTCTTGGACATGGTCGACGGTCATGAAACCTCCCCTTAGCGAGTTCCGAAGTCTCTATGTCAACACATCTTCGAGACGATCGGTGTCGCGCGCCATCACGACTTCCATCGCGATTCGCTCGCCGACCGAGACGTCTCGCCCCCAGCGATAGGCTGAGTACGGCGTATAGCGCGTTCCTGGCGAGCCCGGTATGCGTAGCGAGACGTCGTAGCAGACGAGTTCCTTCGGCGGACCGGCGGCCACGACACATTGAAGCGCGAACGGGCCGATAACTCCCGGCTCCTGCAACTCGCGCGCGGCCGCGACGAAACGCTCCGCCATTTCAAAGGCCGGTTCGAGCATCGATTCCAGAACCGTGGCCGCGATGTGTCCGGCTTCTTCCAAGCGCATCGCCACGCCTCGCACCGCCTCAAACGCCGCCGGCGGCAGGTTGCGAAAGCCCTCCAGATTCGTCTGCCGGCGCGTATCCGTGCCGCTCAGCTCGAGTTCTCCGAGCATCGGCGAAAAAAAGAAGTTCAAATTGACCGATGGGCCGAGCGCGTACTCCTCGATGACCGCCGCGGCGAGGCCTTCGGGGGCGAGCACGTGCTCTCCGATCAAACGGCGGCTAGTCTCGTGATATTCGTGCGGCGTCGATGCGAGAAAAAACGCGCGCTCGAACGTGACGCGGGCGTGCGGCGCCTTCACCATGACCAGCCGGTCGATCTCCTCAGGCGAAGCAAACTGCTGCGGATGACGGATGGCCGCCCGCTTCAACAGCGCATACTGATCTACGGCTTCGCCGTTACGATCCTCGGCCCGCAGCAGATGCCGGTTGCCGAAGAACGGAACGAGCATGCGGCGCTCGATCTCGTCGTAGCCGTAGTGCTGACGCAAATAGACTTCAAATGAGCGGTTGGGAACGAAGATGACGTTCTCATCGAGAAGCCGGCCCTGAACGTCCTCGCTTATTATCTGCGCAAACGAATCGAGCTCTAAGACGGCGTCGACGCATCCACGGCGCACAGGGGTCTCGCGCACCGCAAAATGGCGCGCGTAGGTACGCTCTCGGCCCTTTGCGGTAACGATCAGATTGCGCAGCCCCTGGGCGCGCGCCCCATAGGCGACGTCGAGAGCCGAATGACTTCCAATGGAGCAGAGCGTCAGGCGCGAACGATCGTAACGGGCGATCGCGCGAGCGACGTGCTCGGCTACTTCCCCGGCGGGTCATTCGACGCGAACTTTTCCGGCCATCCGCCGCCAGACGATCGGGGCGTAGTCGCGACGCCAACAATGCCGGCCACCGTAACGCTCAACGCGCAGCCGAGCGCAGTCGGCGACGGCGCCGCGGCAAAGATCGAAATACCGCCGCTCCCCGGCGGATATGTGAGCAAAAGATATGGGAAGAGCGTTGCCGCCGCCGCGGCCAGGAGCGTGACGATGAACGAGGACGACATAACGAAAGCCGCAGACGCGCCCCCTTTCCGCGCATTCCACCAGAACGCCAAAAGCGCCACCAGCGACAGCACCGGCATCGCGAGGAGTCCCGAGGCACCAATCGGTGGATGCGTCGCAACGGTCAGGCCGGTCACGGCCAGATAGAGCGCCAGCACGGGCCACGAGCCGCGCCGCGCCAAGCGCATCGCTCTTGCTCCCGGCGCGCCATCGATGCGGATTGCGGCAAAAGCGCCCCCGTGCACTCCGAGGGTCGCCAGCGCGAAGACTCCGACGAGTAGCGCGTATGGATTGAGCAGAAATGCGAAAGTGCCTTGAAAGTAGCCTCCGAATCGAGAGGTACCCCGCGCAATAGATTTCCCAAGTGCAACGCCAAAGACGAAAATCAATATCGCGCTCGAAAACGAAAACGCCGCATCCCAAAATTGGTGCCAAAGCTCCGACGGAAAATGTTCTCGCAGCTCCAACGCGATGCCGCGAAACATAAGCAGCCACAGTACGACGATGAAGGGCAGGTAAAATCCCGAAAACGAGGACGCATATGCCGTTGGAAAAAGCGCAAAGAGCGCCGCTCCCGCGGCGATGAGCCAGACCTCGTTGCCGTTCCAAAATGGTCCGATGCTCGCCATCGCGGTAGCTCGCTCCCGGTCGTCGCGAGCGATGAGGGGCGCAATTGCGCCACCCCCAAATCATAGCCGTCAAGCACGACGTACATCGTCAGTAAAAAAGCGATCGCGATAAACCCCGCAACGCTCATACTGCGTCAGCCTGGGAATGCGCGGCGGCTAGCCGAGATGGACCGAGCCCGATCTCGCGCAAGACGAGATACAAAAACAACACGCCGAGCAAGAAATACATTCCGGCAAAACCGATCAGCGTAAAAATCGTCTCACCGCTTCCGACCGTTGGGGAACTGCCTTGAGCGGTTCGCATAAGGCCGTAGATGATCCAGGGCTGCCGACCTACTTCGGTGACGGTCCAGCCGGCTTCGTTGGCGATGTACGGGAAGGGCATCAAGAGCATCAGGATCCAGAGCATCCAGCGCGCGTGGAAAAGACGCCCGAGGGCCAGGAAGATTACTGCGAGCGCCGACGTCGCCAAAAAGATCGTGCCAAGGCCCACCATGACGTGGTAAGCATAATAGGTCAGTTCGACGGGCGGCCAAACGTCGCGCGCATAGGCATCGAGCCCCTTGACGTTGGCATGGAAGTTTCCGTAAGCGAGAAAACTCAAAAAATCGGGCGCGAAAACCGGATCGATGAGATGGCCGCTCGCCGGATCGGGCATGCCGATGATCGCAAGCGGGGCGCCGCGTGACGTTGCGAAGAGGCCTTCCATTGCAGCGAGCTTGATTGGTTGAAAGCCGTAACGCTGCTGCTGTTGCGGTCACCTGTTGGAAAAACGGCGACGCACGCGAAGACGAGGCCGACTATTGTGCCCGCGCGAACGAATCGCTGCCCGATCGCCTTCTCGCGATTCGAAAGCAAATAGTACGCGCCGATGCCCGCCACGATGAATCCCCCGGCCAGTAACGAGCCAGTCAGGACGTGTGCAATCTGCCAGCGCAAGAATGGCGAAGAGAGCACGTCCCAGATGCTTTGTAGCCGAATCGTTCCGTCGCGACTGAGAGCATAGCCGACGGGATGCTGCATCCACGCATCGGTCGCCACAATGAAAAATCCCGAGAGCCAGGAGCCCGCGCACACCGCGACCGCCGCCCATGCGGTAAACATCGTGGGTACGCGTCCACGACGATAGAGCAGCACTCCAAGAAAGATCGACTCGAGAAAGAACGCGAACATGCTCTCCATCGCAAGCGGCTGACCGACCACGGCACCGCTGCGGCGCGAAAAGGCGGCCCAGTTCGTCCCGAATTGGAATTCCATCGGAATGCCGGTAACGACTCCTGCGGCGAAATTGATTGCAAAAATCTTCGTCCAAAAACCGGCGATGCGTCCGGATTCTTCATCGACGTCGCGCGCCGCCTTCCAGGTATACGCCGCGACAAACGGTGCCAGCCCCATAGTTCCGATCGGAAAGAGGTAGTGGAACAGAACGGTGAAGGCGAACTGCAGGCGGTCGGCCAAACCCGGGTCCACGTTGCAGCCTTCGCGCTAACTGCCGAGAAGCTTTCGGGCTTGCGGGCTGTCCTGATATTCGATGGTGAGGATCGCTTTGAGCCGGCGCGCGACCTGCCGAGCCTGTGCGTCGGTCATTCGTTCCAGGGTAGTGTAGCACCAATACATCAGCATCGGCAGGTCGCGATCCCGTGGATAGACTTTCTGCATATCAACGATCGCCTTCGCGACATCGGTTGCCGGATCGCTCTCTCGGTTTCCGTAAGCGTAATCGAGCATGAAGTTGATATGCTTGAGGCGGTTTTCTATCTCGAGAATCGACATACCCATGGGACCGAAGTATTCGTCAGCCGGTGCAAGCGTCGTAAGGTAGACGTCGTGGGGTAACGCGTGGACCGTCGCGATGACGCGGATCGGGTCGACGGCTTTCAGGCGCGCCAGAAAGCTCTGCGCGTTCGCAACGTCCGCGCCGCTAAATCCGCGATCGGTTGAAGCAGCGTTGGCCGCGTTCACCAACTCGTTGCCCCAGTTCGTGGGAAGGTGCGCGACCGGAAAGTTGCGAGCAGAGGCGCGCGTGAGCGCTAGCGAACGCCAGGACGGGTCGCGAGTGAGCAGCCAGGCGCGCCAATCGGCCTCCACCTGAATGAGCAAGGCATCGATGTCGCCGGGATATGCTCGCACGTTCGCCGTCGCATCGGCATCGGCAAGCCGAGCCAGTTCCGCGGGGTCGTCTTCGGAGTTTACGCGCTGCAGCAACGCTTGCGCTTGACCGATGAGCTGCGGGTCCTCGGAGTGCTTCATCACCCAGTCGGCGGCCTCGCGTACCCACCAGACGGCGCCGTCGTGATTCGTGAGCGGGTTGTAGTGCAGGCCGGTACCGATGCTTACGGTGAGCGTCGCAAGCTCGCCGTACGCCGGATCGTTAGGATATTGCAGCGAGTATGCTCGACCGGCATTGAAGATTGTGGACAGATAAATTTCCTCCGACCGAAAATCCCAGCCCGCCGCTGCGCCTTTGGCGTAGGCGCCCTTCATCTGCGCGTAGAGTACGGTCGGATCGACCTCCAGCGTTGCCCGCGCGGCAGTCGGAACGGCGACGGGCAAAACGAGTGCGACGACGATCGCGACGGCTCTAGAGAACGCTCGAGTCATCCAGCACCAGATGCAGATTGTTCGTCAGCAACGCGTTCTTGAGCTCGCGGGCAATGCGGCGTCCCGTCGACATGGGCTCGGAATAGTTGAGATACGAGTACGGCGAACCGTCGATAAAGAGGTTCGTCCCGGCGACAATACGTGCCGAGATCTCCATAACGTAGAAGTGGATGTCGGGCGTGATGATCGTTTCGATGCAAAAGGCGCCGAAGAGCCCCTTCGGACCGCAGATCTCCTTGCTGACCCGAACGACGTCGTCGCCCATGCGCAACGCTTCTGCAAGCATCGACTCACGTAGGGAAACCGGTTGGTTGCCGACGACGACGTATGAAGGGCTTACGTCCATGCCTTCTTGCGCGGCCGCCGGGATTCGGCCCAGCGAATCGACGTTGGTTTCGTAGCGGCGATCCATCGACATGATCTCGAGCTTGCGTTGAAGCGGCGAGTAAAAATAATGAATGTAGAGCGGCACCCCGATGATGTATTCCTGAATCGTGTAGGCTTCCTTGAGATGAGCGGCGCGAGCCTCGAAGTCGTGTGCGTCCCTAATGAACATGTAACCCTTGCCGCCCGCCGCGCCGTAGAGCTTAACGATGACCGGCCGGTCAATTTCGGCGCCGCTGCGGAACTGGCGCGGCAGTTTGAGGCCCGCGCGTGAAAGCCACTCGCGCTGCAGCTCTCGACTCGCTTCCCAATCGAGCACCGCCTTGTTTCCAAAGTACGGTATCGTCATTTTCTTATGCTCGTCGAGCGAGAGGTAGGCAACGAATGAGCCGTGCGGCACGATGATCACCTTGCGCTTTTCGAGCTCACCAATCAGCGACATGAACTCCGAATAGTCGTTGAGCGCGATCACTTCATCGACGAAGGCAAAGGATCGGTAGAGACGTTCGGTATCGCGATTCGATATGGCCAGCGTACGGAATCCCTCGTCGCGAGCTCCTTTTAGAATCTGCAGCGCCGAGTGCGAGCCCAGTGTCGCGACGGTGTACGGACGGTCCATGCTTTGGATTTCTCTACTTGCCGAGGGTTCGCCGGGCCTTCTCTAGCGTCGAGGACTTTTTACTGTTTGCTAACGAGCGCGTCATCCAGCGCGCTCGCGGCTAATCGCGCGTTCGATCGCCGGATTACATAAGAGGCGTTCGATCGCAGCCTCGAGCACGGCGCGCTGAACGGGCGTGCCGCGCGCGTCGAAGAGCCGCCACGCAGTGGCGGCCGCGCCGCGACGTAACGGGGTGAGCGGCTCGATCCAAACTTCACCTTCTCGGGGAAGCGAGTCTTCGAGCACCGCAACGCGGTGTTTGTTGGGATTGAACATCGTCTCGTCGGCCATCACGCGGTGCGTGAGCGTTTCAGCGTCGGCCTCCTCGTCGATGAGCCAGATCTCGCTGCGCTCGACACGATCGACCTCCACGCCAAGCCGCCGCAAAGCAACGAGCGCCGTGTACGCTGTATTGTCCGGTATTTTCAGACTGATGGAAACTGCTCGGCGACCTTCGACTCCGCTCGCTGCGCTCATGATGACATCTCCTTCGCTAAGCTCAGGATGACGCGAAGGACACGGCTGCAACGAAGCTGCGGAAGAGCACGGCGCCGCCGGAGGGCGCGAGCACATCCTCACCCTCCCGTCGGTCGAGGTGATTGAAGTTCCAGCCGTCTCGCTCGGGATGCGGCATGATCGCGAGCACGTTGCCGGCGCGATTCACCAAGCCGGCACACCCGAGTGCCGATCCGTTGGGAATCGCCGCCCGATTAACCCTGCCGTCGGCGTGCGCATAGACGAACGCGACATGGCGACCAGCCTCGATTTCATCAAGACGCTCCGGGCGTTGCGGCGAGGCGTCCCTCGTCGTGCGCCGCCCATGCGGGAATGATCGCGTCCTTCTCCAACGTCGCGGTGATCGCGCACCGGGATGGCTCGACGGCGAGTTTCAGATGGACGTGCCGGCACACAAAGTGCGGCTCGGGCGCGTTCTTCGCAAATGCCGCGGTTGGCCTGCGCACGCCGTTCGTGCCCGGAACGAGTCCCGCCTCGAGCAAGATCTGTGCGCCGTTGCAGATTCCGAAGACGAGTTTTCCGCGGCTTGCACCGTCGATGACGAAATCCATGATGCGGTGATGCGCGGCGATGGCGCCCGCGCGAATTCGATCTTCGTATGCAAAGCCGCCGGAAAGAACGTAGGCGTCATAGGCATGCTAGCTTCTCCGGTTGCGACCAGTGGACGAGCTCGGCATCGCCCCCGCAGTCGCGCAACAGGCGCACCGTTTCGTCTTCGGAGTTCGTGCCGGGAAAAACCGGAACCGCGATGCGGGCGCTCATGGATAGATCTCGGCGAGCGGCTGCGACCAGATCTCATATAATCGCGGAATTTCCAAATGCGCGCCATTGACGATCAGCTCGCGAGCCGGCTATCGTCTCGCCGATTCGCAGGCTCCGGTAAGGTCGATCTCGCTTGCGTCGGTTACCTCGCAGATGAATCCGCCCGCTTCGCACAAGCGGATTGCCGAAGTCGATCTCGGCGCCGATTGCACGCCCGCGCAGCATCGCGTCGAAAGCGAGGCGCGCCAGCGCCGTCAGCATTCCGCCGTCGCCGATTGCGCGGCAAGAGCGCAGGACGCGCAGCGCGATCGCGTCGTGCAGAATTCCTACTGCGGCGCGTTCGCCACCGTATGAAATCGCCGGCAACGTGCCTTCTATCCCGAGCAGCTCGCCTAGCAACCGACCCCCCGACGACGAGCTCGCGGCTGCCGATCCAAAGCAGCGTCGATCCTGCCTTCTTCAAGCCGGGCGTGACGACGTCTCCGACGTCGTCGAGAGCGCCGATGCACGCTACGATCGCCGACGCGGGGATCGGCCTTGCCGCCGACGGATTCGTTGTACAGACTGACGTTGCCTGAGACGAACGGAAGGTCGAGTTCCGTCGCGGCGCGGGTGAGTCCGTCCACAGCGGCAACGAATTCGCCATATTGGTCGGGTTTGCGCGGATTGCCGAAGTTCAAGCAGTCCGTTAGACCGATCGGCCGCGCCGCCGACCGCCACTACTCGACGCATCGCTTCGAGCACCGCGTGCTCGGCGGCGTACCTCGCATCGATTTTCCCAAGCCGCGGATTGCCGGCGATCGCCAGGGCGACGCCTAGCCGCGAGCCGGGAAGCGGAGCGAGGACACCCGCGTCCGCGGCACCACGCGGCAACACGGTACAGCCTCGCACGACTGCATCGTAGTGCCGATAGAGCGGCTCTCGCGACGCGACGTCGCGGTGCGCCAAGACACGAGGTAAAACGGCCTCGACATCGACGGCCAAGAGTTCGTCGACTCGGGCCTGCATGGCGAATTACCTCAGTGTACGGCAAGGTCGTCGCGAATCGAGCTGGTAAGAAAATCGCTCTCGCACGTCCATTACGATTTCCCCGCGGTAGCGCAATACGTACTGCCGTCGGGCGGTCACGCGTCCGATGACCGTCGCCCGGGCGTTATGCGCGACTTCGGGAAGCGTAAACTCCTCGTTATAAATGCGCACGACTTCGGGCGCGATGTCGGGCGGCAAAATCCAGAGCAATCGTTCTTGAGTTTCGCCAACCGCGATGCACTTCAGGCGGCATGCCTTCGATAGCAACGTTGACTTTGTCGAGATCGATTTCGGCCCCGTATCCGCCCTGGGAGGTGATCTCGGCCGAGCAACCCACTATGCCGCCGGCACCGAGGTCTTTGAACGCGGCGGCAGTCTTGCGCGCGCGCAGCAGCGCGAAGACCCGATAGCTCGCGCGCATGAGAACGTTCTTTAGAAACGGATCCGGCACTTGGACTGCCCCTTTGCCGGCTTGCGTCTCCGTCGCGTCGAGCGTCAGCGAAGAGAACGAAGCGCCGCCGAATCCGCTAAGATCGGTCGCCTTGCCGACGAGAACGATCGCCCAGTCCTGCGCGCCTTTTGGTGCGTAGGAGTGAATGAGATCGGCTTCTTTGACGAGTCCCAGCGCGACGACGTTGACGAGGCAATTCTCGTCGAAGCCTTCGTCGAAGTACACGTCACCGGCAATGTTCGGCACGCCAATGGCGTTCCCGTACGCTCCGATTCCGTCGACGACGCCTTGCGCCACGTGACGCGCGTGCGCACTGGCTTTATCGACGCGTCCGAAGCGTAACGAGTCGGCAACGGCGATCACTTCGGCGCCCATGCAAAGCACGTCGCGAACGATGCCGCCGACGCCGGTGGCGGCACCCTCGAAGGGAACGATCTGCGACGGATGATTGTGCGATTCGTGCGCGACGACGACCGAAAAGCGATCGCCTCCGTGCACGCCGAGGTGAAGTGCCCCGGCGTCTTCACCTGGTCCCAGAACGACGCCGGCTCCGCTGGTCGGCAGCCGCTTTAAGTGATGGCGGCTCGATTTATAGCTGCAATGCTCGCTCCATTGCGCGTTGAACGCCTGCAGCTCGACCGGCGACGGCTGCCGTCCGAGGTGCTGCGCGATTCGTTGCAGCTCGTCGTCGCGCAGTGCGACGTTCGGAACTCCGGTGAGCTCACTAACCAAGCGCAGCTCCCTGCGGCATGGGCACCTGTTGCTGCAACGACGCGTCCGCGTGAAGCACGCTAGAGCGCGCATTGGCCTGCATCAAAAGCGTGCGCCCGAAGAGCACCGTGTCCTCGAGGCCCAGAAGCTTGGCGCAGTCCATCGCCAGCCTTTGAGGTTCGAGCGCGCCGTCCAGCACGGGTGCTGACGACGTTGCCTCGAGCATCGAACGCAGCAGCTCGTTTTCGCCGACGGCGACAAGAATCAAACGGGCAAAGCTAGCCTCCAGCTGCGCGGTAAGCTGTAACACGAATCCGGGCGTCGCCGATGGGCTTGCGACGTGACGAATCGTCGGTAAGCCGAGCTGCCCCAGGGTTTTCACGATCTCGTTCGCGCGCTCGATCTGCGCGGGCGAATCTGCGATCACGGCGGCCATGCCGGGACGCATCACGGGAAATGTTCCAACAAACTCGGCGACCCGTTCGTACGCCTGCCTGACCCGCTCGAGCGCTTGCTCATCGACCGCTTCCAAGTTGCGATAGACCTGTTTGTCGAGCATGAGCTCTTCACGGCCCTGCGGCCACAGCCGCCAGGAATCATTGTCGATTACGTCGGCGATCACGAGCTGGCCTTGATTCTCACCTCCGGCCAAGCGTCCAAACTCAATTTTGAGGTCGACGAGCAAAATGTCGCGCTTGCGCCAAGCGTGGGAAAGGATATCGAAGATCAAGCGCGCCAGCTCGGTCATGATGCCGACCTCCTGCGGCGTCGCGATATTGCGAGCGACGATCTGATCGGGGGTAATCAAAGGGTCGTGTGCGGCGTCGTCCTTGAAGAAGAACTCGATCACGCGAGGTACGAGCAGAGTTCCGCGCGGGAGGCTCGGATTGCGCTTGGTGAACGAGCCGGCCGCTACGCCGCGCGTGACGACCTCGAGCGGAATCATGTTGCAGCGGCGTACGACCATCTCGTTGCCGTCGTCGTCCTCACCACCGTTGAGATAATGCGTCGGCACGCCGCAAAGATTGAGCAAGCGGAAAACCCTGGCGGTCGTTTGGGCCGCCAGCCGGCCCTTGCCGGCGATTTCGTGGCGCCGCGCGCCGTCGCCCGCGGAAATGCGATCGCTCTGCGCGACGATGAGCTGATGCGGCTGACCCGGGTTCTCGTAAAGTACTTTCGTTTTACCGCGGGCGATCTCGATGCCCTTGTTCACGTCAGCGCTACCTCGACTTGACGCGGGAATGGCGCAAGGCTTTCAATTCGATCGGCCAGCAGTCGCGCGCGCTGCGGCGCAGTGCCGACGTGCGCGCCGGCGTCGAGCAGACGCCGAATCTCCGCAGGATCGAGGAGTGCGGTCAAATCTGGCTCTTCGGTGAGTAGGCGCGAAAGCGGATTGTCCTCACCACGGCCTACTGCCGCCCACGCTTCCATCGATGCACGTCGCAATATTTCGTGCAAGCGTTGGCGGTCTCCGCCGGCGCGTGCCGCTTCCAGCATCACTGCCTGCGTCCCGGCGAACGGTGCATACGCGCGCAGATTCGTCGCAATGCGCCGCTCGTCTACCCTTAGCCCCTCGATCACGGTGCGCGCGAGCGTGACGATTTCGTCCGCGCAGAGCAGCGCTTCTGGTAGCACGACACGACGATTCGCGCTGTCGTCGAGGGTGCGCTCGAGAAAGTTCGTCGCCGCATTTTGCCACGTAACGTCGGCGTAACCGGGAAGTAAGCGCGCGAGCGATCCAATTCGCTCGCACAGGATCGGGATTTTGCTTAAAAGGCATTGCCGAACTCCCGACCTGCTCTCGAGCGAAGGGTTCGGCGACCTCGCCAAACCCGGGGCTGCCCAGCATGCGCACATCGGCTGCAAACTTCGAGAGAGAGGCGCCAAGGCCGGCCAGTGCGCCAAGCAAGAGATAGTCGAGCTTACGCGGATAGGTTTGCGTGCTGATCTCTCGCGCAAGAAGGCCGAAACGCTCCAGCACGTACGCTTCGATTTCGCTGGAGCTGCCCGCTATGCTGCACGAGACGCTCGTATGACGCAGCCGTGCCGACGGCGCCGCGCAAGCCCTTCGTCGTGAGATTTTCGAAGACGAAGCGCAGATTTTCGTCGTCAAGGAGCAAATCTTGCGCGTAGGCGGCCAGCCGATAGCCGAGCGTCGTCGGCTCGGCGGGCTGCAGGTGAGTGTACGCCATGCAGACGAGATCGGCGTAGCTTCGTATCTTGGGGCAGAAGACCCCAAGCAGCGCGTAGAGATTCTCGCCGACGTGCGAGAGCGCTAGCCGAAGCCGATACGTCTCGACGGTGTCCTCGACGTCCATCGAGGTGGCGCCGAGGTGGAGTTTGCCTCCGCCGCGCTGCGCCTGTTGTGAGAAGACCCGGATTTCGGCCATCAGGTCGTGATGTATCTCACGCTCGATCTCGACGGCGGCCTCGATATCGATCTCGCCGGCGTGCGCGCGAAGATCGGCGACCTCGGCTTCATCGATCAATCCTTGCGCGGATTGCGCCTCGGCTAGCGCAACCCATACGGCGCGCCAAAGCCGGCGCCGCACCTTTTCGGCAAAGAGCGAGCGCAGCGCCGCGCTCCCATATCTCCACGAGAACGGCGAGGCGTAAGTTTCATGATCCATGAAAGACGCGTCTTTCGCCTCACGGGAAGGCGCCGCCTCGTGAGCGTACTGGGATCGAAATGAGAGCAGCGGCGGCCGCATTGCTCGCTCTGGCGTTGCCTCTTGCGGGCTGCACGAAAAACGGAGGCACCGCGGGACAACGCCACTCATGGACCCACGCGGGCCTACTTCGCATCGCCGTCTCCGAGGAACCGAAGAACCTCAATCCGTTGCTTGCCGGTACGACTATTGAGGGTTTCATCGACCGGTTGATGTTTGAGCCGCTGCTCTCCGCCGATCCGAACGGCAATGCGGTGCCGATGCTTGCCAAAACGGTGCCAACGCAGGCCAACGGCGGCATCAGCCGCGACGGGCTGACGATTCGCTACCGTTTGCGGCGCGACGCCCGTTGGAGCGACGGCGTCGCGGTCACCGCGCGCGACGTCGTCTGGTCCTTCGAAGCCATCGAAAATCCGAATAACGATGCCGTCTCGCGCCACGGCTACGACGACGTGCGGTCGATCGATACGCCCGACCCATACACCGTGGTGGTGCACCTCAAGCGGCGCTTCTCGCCTTTCGTCGACACCTTCTTTGCCGAAAGCGACCAGCCTTACGACATCGTTCCGGCGCACGTGCTCGCGAAGTATCCGGATATCAATCACATTCCCTTCGACGCACAACCGATCGTTTCGGACGGCCCTTTCCGCTTCGTACGATGGGAGCGCGGTGACCGAATCCTGCTCGACGCAAATAAAAATTTCTTTGAAGGCGTTCCCGGCTTGCGACGAGTGCAGATCGAGTTCGTACCCGACGAGAACTCGGAAATCAATCTTCTGCGCACCCACGCCGTCGATTATTTCTATCAGCCGACGATCCAAACGTATCCGTCGCTCCGCGCGTTGCCCGACGCGCGGATCGTTTGGGTCAATATGAACGGTTTCAATGGGATTGAGATGAACCTGTCGCGCCCCGCGCTCGCCGACGTGCGGGTGCGTCGAGCGATCGCAGCCGCGATCGACAAAGCTGCACTAGCACGCCAGCTCACATACGGCCAGGAGACGACGGCGACCGAAGACCTTCCCAACTGGATGTGGGCATTCGATCCGTTGGTGAGATCGGTGCGCTTCGATCCGGCCGAGGCAAAGGCACTGCTCGCAACCGCCGGCTGGATGCCCGACGCCACCGGACTAATGCGCAAGAATGGCCGACCGCTGGAGCTGCTCCTCGCAACCTCCGCGGAATCGGCCGCGGATCGATCCGCAAGCCTGCTGGTTCAAGCCGCGCTGCGGGAAATCGGCATCGCGGTCAACGTCAAAGTCTATCCGCAAGATATTCTCTTCGCGCCGCAAGGCATGGGCGGAATACAGCACGGCGGAAAGTTCGATCTTCTCATGTACCGCTGGTACGCCGGAATCGATCCCGACGACTCCTCACAGTTCACCTGCAACAACTTTCCGCCGCACGGCTATAACGATCCACGATATTGCAGCCGCGCCATGGACGCCGCCCAGGCGACCGCACTGACGCATTACGATCGCTCGCGGCGCAAACAAGCCTACGCCGCAGTCGAAAGCCTACTTGCAAAAGATAACCCAATGGTCTTCTTCTGGTGGCAGCGTCAACAAGAAGCGATCAGCGTCGACTTCCACGGCTTCGCGTCCAACCCAGTCATCGAATCTTGGAATGCTTGGCAGTGGAAGATTTAGGCGGCGTCCTCACGGGCAGTTCCAGCGCAGCGTCCAGGCTTTCTTTAGCGCGAAAGGTGCGAGAGCTCGGCACTGATCCGGTCGACGAGCACGCGATGGTCATCCGGATCGTTGCCGGCCCGGCCGGTGACGATCGCTTCGATCCCGTGTACGGCGTGCTCGTAGGCACGCCGGGCGCGCCGTTTGCCGACTCGTCGCGCGATCGGCCGCAGCACATGCTCGCGCCAGCGGGCGCGTGCCGGAAGGTCTGCCCCACGCGCGAGCTCCCAGAGGTACATGCATTCTGCGGCAAGCGCCGAGAGCAGCGGCATGGCCGCGCCACGCGGATCGTTGGCGAAGGTTTCGTGGGCGACCGCGAGCGCTTCCGCGATCTTACCTTCGGCGAGCGCGCTTGCGTACTTATACGCTTTCGGGTCCTCAATCGAAAGCGCTTCCCGCTCGAGGTCGCGCAGCGTAATCTTTTTGCCGGCAAGGGCGAGCTTTTCGAGGTCGTTGCGGACGGCCGCGAGATCGGCTTCACTGCGAGCAAGCGCGTCGATCGCGCGCGGCTCGGCCTTTACTTTCAAACGTCGCAGCGTTTCATCGACGAACCGCTCGCGGGTTTGCACGTCCGCGGTCGTGTCGATGCGCAGGGCCGCGCGCCCGGCCAAGACGCCGAACGCCACGGGGCCTTTCGCGCGCGCCGAGAGAAGATCGAGCAAGACCAAGGTGCTTCCCTCGGGCACGCTTTGAGCGACGACCCACAGATCGCGACGCGCCGCTGCGCGCATAGTGTGCGTATCGGAAACGACGACGACGCGACGATCGGCCAGAAACGGCATCGCTTGAAGCGCCTCCACGATCCGCGCCGCATCGCCGGCATCCTCAGCCGAGAACCGCGCGAGATTCAACTCGCGCACGTCGAGCGGCAACAGACGATCGAGCAAGCATTCCAACGCGCGATCCGCCAAGGCTCGTTGCGTCCCTTCGATGACGACGAGCTTTCCTATCGCTGGCGCGTTATCGAGAAAATTGTAGAACTTCACGGTCAGGATGAAACGGTGAGGAATTCCGCGCTCGGTCGAAATTCAAGTGAGGATATCGACTCCGCATAGGGCGGACGTAGGATCCCGTACTCGGTTACGAACGCGGTAACGAGATGACCGGGCGTTACGTCGAACGCCGGGTTGTACGCGACCGCGCCATCGGGCGCGGCGCGCGCGCCGGCAAAGGACGTTACTTCCTCCGCGCCGCGCTCCTCAATTGGAATTGCCGCGCCGCTGGGGGTGCTCGCATCGAACGTCGAGCGCGGCGCGGCGACGTAAAACGGTATGCCGTGGTGCGCCGCCAAAATCGCAAGCGCATAGGTGCCGACCTTGTTTGCCACGTCGCCGTTGAGCGCGATGCGATCGGCGCCGACGATGGCCAGATCGATCCGCTGTTCCTTGATCGCCATCGCCGCGGCCGAATCGACGATCAGCACGGCGTCCACGCCGGCGTTGCGCAGTTCCAGATAGTTCAGTCGCGAGCCTTGCAGCAGGGGACGCGTCTCGCTCGCAAAGGCTCGCGGTTTCTTTCCGGCGCGTTGAGCGGCGATAATCACCCCGAGCGCAGTTCCCTCGCCCGCCGTGGCGAGCGGGCCGGTGTTGCAATGGGTGAGAACGCGCGCGCCCTTGGGGATCAGCTCGAGCCCATTATTGCACAAGGCTGCGTCGATCCGGACCTGCTCGCTGTGGATCGCGCGGGCTTCTTCCAACGCATCGCGTGCGGCAAGAACGCGGTCGACGGCCCACGCTAAGTTTACCGCAGTGGGGCGCGCCGCGCGAACCCGCTGTGCAGCCTCCTTAAATCTCTGCGTCGGCCGCGATGCGTCCTTCGAAGCAACGCTACGCCGTAGGCGCCAAAGACACCGATGCAGGGCGCCCCGCGAACGCCTAGGCTCTTGATCGCGTCGACGATTTCGTCGGCCGTTCGCGCGCGCTCGTAGCGCACCTCTCGCGGAAGCAGCCGCTGATCGAGATAGCGAACGGCATCGCCGTCCCACTCGACCGGCTTAAAACGAGTCAACTCGCTTAGCTCCTGCGAAAGCCGGCGCGCGCCACTCCGCCGGTCATGCGCACCATCGTTGCGGCGGCGAGCGCCGCCGCGTATCCTTTGTCGCCGCCTTTCGGATCGGCTCGCTCCCGCGCTTGGGAGAGATTCTCCGTCGTGAGCACGCCGAACCCGATCGGCGTGCTTGTCGCGAGCTGCACGTCCATGATCCCTCGGGCGCATTCTCCGGCGACGAAATCGAAGTGCGGGGTCTCGCCTCGAATGACGGCGCCCAGGGCTACGAGCGCGTCGAAACGGTCGCTCTCGATGAGATTTTGGCACGCGAGCGGCAGCTCGAAGCATCCCGGAACGTCGAACAGGCTGACGTCAGCTTCGGCGACCTTGCAGTCGCGAAGCGCGCGCTTGGCTCCGTCGACGAGCCAGTCGGCGAGGTCGCTGTGAAAGCGCGCCGATACGATCGCAAAGCGCCGCCCCGAGCAATCGGCTAGTTCTCGCCGCTGCGGCGCCGTTGCGCTTCAAGAAGCGACCACTTCGTCTAAGATATGACCGAGCTTCGAGCGCTTGGTATCGATGTAATGCTTGTTATGCGCCGTGGGCGTCGTCTGCAGCGCCACGCGTCCGACGATCTTCAGTCCGTAGCCTTCGAGACCGAAAATCTTCTTGGGATTGTTCGTCACCAGCCGCATCTCGCGCACGCCGAGATCGGCGAGAATCTGCGAGCCAATGCCGTAATCGCGCTTGTCGATGGGAAGCCCCAGCGCAACGTTTGCCTCGACGGTGTCAGCGCCGCGATCTTGAAGCTCGTAGGCGCGCAGCTTGTCGGCAAGCCCGATGCCTCGACCCTCCTGACGCAGATAGAGAAAGACGCCCCGCCCTTCACGGGCGATGAGGTCCATCGCCCCGTCGCGCTGCGCCGCGCAGTCGCAGCGGATTGAGTGCAAGGCGTCGCCGGTCATGCATTCGGAGTGGACGCGGACGAGTATCTCTCTGCCGCTGCCGATCTCGCCCATCACCAACGCAACGTGGGTGTTTTCGTCGATCGTCGTAGCGTACGCGACGCCGGTCCAGGTCCCCAAAGTCGTCGGAAGCTCGAACTCGGCAATCTTCTTCACGAGCTTTTCGGTGCGCATCCGGTAAGCGATCAAATCCTTAACGGTGACGAGTTTGAGGGCGTGATGGTCTGAGTAGCTGCGCAACCCTTCGAGACGCTCCATCGTGCCGTCGTCGGCCATGATCTCGCAGATCACTCCAGCCGGATAAAGGCCCGCAAGTCGCGCCAAGTCGACCGCTGCTTCCGTCTGCCCGGCACGGACCAGCACGCCGCCTTCGCGCGCGCGCAGCGGAAAAGTATGGCCGGGCCGCAAGAAGTCAGTCGATCGCGCTTCGGGATCGAGCAGCTTTTTGATCGTGGCCGCGCGGTCGTGAGCGGAGATGCCGGTCGTCGTCACGCCGCGCGCCTCAACCGACACGGTAAAGGCCGTTTCATGAACGGCCGTGTTTTCTCGGACCATCTGCGGGATATGAAGCTCGTCGAGCCGGGCGCCGACCATCGGTACGCAAATAAGTCCACCGCCATGCTTACGCATGAAATTAATGGACTCAGGCGTTACCATCTGGGCCGCCATCACGAGGTCGCCCTCGTTTTCGCGGTCCTCATCGTCGAGCACGACGACCATCTTACCGGCGCGGACGTCGACGATTGCGTCCTCGATTGAATCGAAGGGCCCTTCTTGCTCGGCGAACTGCTCCCCAAGCGCGGGAAAGAGCTGTGCCAACCGCTGAAGCGTGCGGTACGACGGCTCACGTCTTCCGGCGCGCAGCAGTGAGATCGCCGACTCCGTCAACCCAGCGCTCTCGGCCACCTCGGCGGCCGTCAGCTTCGCTTCCTCGATGGCCGAGTTCAAAAGCTCCGCAAAACGCCCCATACGCCTAGGTTAATACGTGCTTTACAGATGTCAAGATGATATACCTTACTCACCTTGACATTCTGGGGCCTGGGCGGGGCCCCGGGCCGGGAAGAATAGGTGTTTCATGCGCGACGGAACGCCTTGGTATAAGCAAAGTGACGAGCAGCAGAAGGCTGCCGTTACGGCCCTCTTGGCCCTTATAGCCATCGCGGCTGGCTTGGCATCTTATATTTGGGGCCTAACCGCCACCAAGATTCTTTTTATCGTTTCGCTTGCGGGTTGCTTGGCAACCGGAGCCTGGCTTTTTTGGCACCTTCGCCAAGGTAGGCTCGCAGCAGTCTATTCTAGCGCGGTGTTGGTGATCGCAGCGTCAGGGCTGAGCTTGCTAATGTTTTGGCCGAAACATCAACCTCAAGTGCCTACACTGGCAATGTTGTTCGCATCCGAATCTAAGCCCTTAGATGGCTTCATTGTGGGAGGGGCGATTCCGGTAAAAATCGCGCCGGGACCTAGACCGAAGACGGAGATTGACCTCCTTGTATGGTTCATGGTGTCCTACGATCTAAGAAACAACACAAGATTCGTCGCTTTCTACGTTCCCCATTCAGACCACGCCGTAACCGCGATTAAGACTATCGCTCTGGAATATCGGAACATTTTGAAGGCTAGCGACCGCTGGGGAAGTGGTAGGCTAAAATTTGGGCGGTCCGAGCCTCGCGAAACGAGAAAAACGGTTTTTAACGGTCAGGTTTTTATTTATCACGAAGACCTGCTTGGCCCTTTAGAGGAGGACGACATAGTAGCGGGCTTTAGAAACCACGGTGCGGATGCAACGTTAAGGGGAACAGATTACTTAGCCTCGCGGTATGAGGCGATAAAGGCTGGAGATGCGACTCCGTTCCCAATTTTTACGAACCCGCCTTCGCAAACCGTAGATTGTAGCCACTTTGGCTTCGCGTACGCTAACCCGGCATTTAAATCCGGAATGGTAATCTGTCGCAGACCAATGAAATTTACAATCCCGAATCCGTCTAGGCGTTGACGTAATGGAAAACGATAAATCTCCAATGGAGCGATTTGAAGACCTTGCTCGGAAGTTGTTCTCCATCGCTAAGAAGGACGTTCAGGAGGTAGAGGAAGCTGTCGAGGAGGCTTTAGAGCCGAAGGAGCGCCTTGAACCCGATGAATAGGGCCAAGTTGTCCTTGTCGGAACGACGGATTCGTGCAGATCAACTGCCGATAGGAGAGGCGCTTTCCTTCTGTGTTCTTCACGGTTGCGACGAATCGTTCTGCGTCGTTCCCCTCGCGAGCGTTGAAGCGGAACACCTGCTCGTCAACGTAGGCGTCCAGGTGGAAGGGTCGCGGAGCGATGTACGTTCCATGCAGCGTTCTCTTGAAGCATGACCAGAAGTTTTCAATCGTGTTGGTATGGATGCGACCTTCGCAGTAGGTCACAGCGTGGTCAATGAAGCGGTGCGCGTAGTCAGGCATCCCACGATAGGAAAGCAACGCATCCGTGTAAATCGCGGAGTCTGGGAACACGTTAGCGCGGATATGCGGCAAAAGCTCCGACCGCTTGCGTCCGTGAACGACCATCGCTTTGACTCGGCTCTTGCCTCGTCCGTTGCGCTCAGCCATACCGAACACCATCGTCTTGCCTTCGGTCGGCCCGTGTTTCATTTTGCGGAATCCGAGCCCCGTGACCATAGTGGCCCGCTTCTTGCCGCCGACGAACGTTTCGTCCGCCTCAATCTCGCCGTCGAACATTCGGTTATTGGTCGGGGCCATCGCTTCGCGGATGCGGTGAAGCATGAACCAGGCCGTTTTCTGCGTCACGCCGAGGGCGCGGGCCAACTCATGCGAGGACGTTCCGTTCTTGGTATTGGCAAGGAACCAGATCGCCGGGAACCACTTCGTAAATGGGATGTTCGAGGACTCGTAAATCGTCCCGACCTTGGCCGAAAACTCCCACTTGCACTCTTTGCAGCGCCAGGTTCGTCGCGTCTTAATCGGCTGAACGGAGGCGGAACCGCAGCCCTGCTTGGGGCAGGCAACGCCATTAGGCCAGCGCAGCCAAACAGCATATTCATGAGCGCGGTCCGGGTCGGCGAAATAGATGACGGCTTCCTGCAGCGTGGTCGGCGTTTTCATGCTCAAACTTTAGAATAGGAGGGTGCCAACTGTCTGGGCATCTAGTGAGGAATGTATATCACCCCCACAGATGTCAAGACAGTCAATACTTGAAACGATCGTTTCAATTATGCTAGTATTGGTCGTGCCGAGAACCCCAGACGCGGCGAGGCGTGCGCAACTTCTCGAGAGAGCCGTCGAGTACGTCTGTCGCCAGGGCCTAGCCGGGCTCTCGCTGCGCCCACTGGCCAAGGCCATCGGCTCAAGTCCACGAGTTCTGCTCTATTACTTCGGATCGAAGGAGGCGCTGGTTATCGAGATCGTCCGGCATGGGCGCGGCCGCCAGCGTGCGATGATGAATCAGCTCGAACTCACCGACCTCTCGCCCCGTCAAGTGGCGCGCACGCTTTGGCTCGAGTGGAGCAAGCCCGAATGGGAGCCGCTCACTCGGCTCTTCTTTGAAGTTTACGTGCTCGCGTTGAGCGATCGCTCTCGATTTCACGGTTTTCTCGAAGGCGCGGTGCACGACTGGCTCCAGACGCTCGAAGCCTGCACGAACCTGCCGGGAAGAACGCGCGCTCAAGCCCGGGCCCTCGGTACGCTCTTAATCGCAGGTTTCCGCGGCTTTCTTCTCGATCTCGTCGGGACCAGCGACCGAGCTCGGATACAACGGGCGGTCGATCTTTGGCTTTCAATGATCTACGATGCGTAGCACCACGCGTCGCGCAGCGACCGCCTTCATCTTCGTCACCGTGCTGATCGATATGCTGACTTTCGGCATGATTGGACCGGTGCTTCCGAAGCTCATTGCAAGCTTCGTCGGCAACAACTATGGTTCGGCCGCCGAGATCATCGGAATCTTTGCGACGGCATGGGCGCTGATGCAGTTTTTCTGCTCGCCGTTATTCGGAATGCTCTCGGATCGCATCGGCCGGCGTCCCGTCATCCTCCTATCCAACGCCGTGACGGTCGTCGACTTTGCAATCATGGCACTGGCGCCGAACCTTTGGTGGCTCTTCGCGGGGCGCGTGCTCTCCGGAATCGCGACGTCGAACATGACAGCGGCAAGCGCCTATATTGCGGACGTCACTCCGCCTGAAAAACGCGCGGCCGCGTTCGGCGTACTCGGCAGCGCCTTCGGACTCGGTTTCGTGCTCGGTCCCGCGATCGGTGGAATCGTTGGTAATTTCAATCCTCGCTTGACGTTTTGGGCGGCAGCCGGCTTCGCATTGCTGAACACGATCTACGGACTCTTCGTTTTGCCAGAATCGCTTCCGCGCGAACTTCGTACGCCTCGATTAATTTGGAAGCGAGCGAATCCCGTCGGCTCGCTGAAGCTCCTGCGGTCGCACCACGAGCTGTGGGGGCTGACGTGCGTGAATTTCATCACCTACCTCGCGCACGAAGTCTTTCCAAACATTTGGGTCATTTATTGCATAGCGGCGTTCGGCTGGGGCACCGGAAGCATCGGCTTGACGCTTGCGCTCGTCGGTACGATTGCGGCAATCAATCAGGCGACGATGATCGGCCCGGTCGTCAAGCGGCTTGGCGAGCGACGCACGCTCCTGGGAAGTCTCGTCCTTGCCGTCATAGGCCTTGTTTTGATGGGAGCTAACAACGGCATCGTCTTCTTGCTCGCCGCGGTCGTGATATCGCTGCCGATGTATCAAGCGTCGTCCCAAGCGTTGATGACCAGGCGCGTTGGCGCCGCCGAACAGGGTGAGCTCCAGGGTGCCCTTGGATCGGTGCGCGGCATCTCGATGCTGATCGGACCGTCGCTCTTCACGCTCACCTTCGCGCAGTTCGCCGGTCCATGGCGGTCGCTGGGTCTGATCGGCGCGCCATGGCTGTTGGCAGCTCTGCTTTATGCCGCCTCGCTCCTCCTTGCTTGGCGCGTCACATCGCGCCGCGATGACGTCGTACTGCCCGTCCCTGACCCTGCGGCGCCGCTCTATGCCGAGAGTTAAGAGAAGGCGACGATCGGCTTGATCATGAGCGCCTGCGCGAACTGCCGATAGGCGCGCGGGACTTCGTCGATTGCAACCAAAGTAGCGTCGACTTTCTCCGCCGTGACGATTTTCTTGGCGATCAAGTCCAGCGCCGCGCGCGTGTCGTTGGGTCCGCACGAGTAGCTGGCGACGACGCGCAGGTCATTGAAGTACAATCGCTCGGGGTCGATCGACACCGAAACGTCGGGCGGAAACGGCGTGAACATCACAACGGTACCGGCGGGCGCTACAGCCTCGACCGCGCGCCGCATCGCCTCTGCCGTACCGGGTCCGCAGATCACGACGTCCGCACCGTCGCCAAGCGTGCGCCGTGCATCGTCAGGGTGGAAGGCGGCCGCGCCGTTGCGCAGGCCGACGTTGCGTCTCTCCTCAATGTAATCGCTGGCGAAGACTCGGGCGCCGAGCGATCGCCCAGCCAGTACGTGAAGCTGTCCCATGACGCCCAGCCCAATGACGTAGAGACGATCTCCGGCGCGCAGGCCGCTGCGACGAAGCGACTTCACGACGCAGGCGAGCGGTTCCACCAACGATGCGTCGGCAAAGCTCACGTGCGCCGGCAAGAGCAGCGTGTCATGGAGATTCGCCTGCGGCACGCGAAAGTATTCGGCGATGCCGCCGGGATCGATCTTCGTTGCGCGCCATGTCGCGCACTGAACGTACTCGCCGTGCGTGCAAGCCCGGCAGGCTAGGCACGGCGCGTGATGGTGCACGAAAACACGGTCGCCAATGGAAAATCCCATATCGCCGCGGGCTTCGACAACCACGCCTGCGGGCTCATGTCCGAGCACGAGAGGCGCCTTACGCCGGATATACCACTGCATGACGTCGCCGCTGCAGATGCCGCTCGCCATCGTGCGGATGAGCAGCTCGCCGTCCCCAAGCTCGGGGACGGCGCGGTTCTCGATGCGAACGTCGTCGACGTCGTACAATACGGCGGCGCGCATCGTTCGAGCGCTCATGGCTCGATCAAGACCTTGAGTCCCTCGCCGGCATCGAGCTTTTGGAACGCGGCCGCAATGTCACCGAGCGGATAAACGTCCGAGATCAACCGGGAGAGCGCAAGCGCGTCCGCGGCGATCAGCTCAAAGGCCGCGCGAACGTCGGCGGTCGTAAAGTGAAACGGTGCCAGAAGCTGGATTTCGTCGTAATGCAGCCGCGCCGCGCTGAAACGAGACTCGAGCTTCCGCCGGCAACCCCGCAAAGAACGAGACGCGTCCACCGCGCCGTACGAACGAAGGCGCGCTTTCCCACATCTCCGTACTGCCCGTACATTCGATGGCCGCATCGGCGCCGCGTCCTTGCGTGCGGTCGCAGAGGAATTCCCGTATCGCGACCGTCCGGGTGTCCACGCTCTGCAACCCTAAGGCGCTCGCGAGCTCCAGGCGCTCGCGCCGCCTGCCAAAGAGAATTGGCTTGATTCCCGCGCGTTCGAGCAAAAGCGCGTGGAGTATTCCGAAGCCGCCGTTGCCGAGAATCGCTACCGTCGAGCCGCGAGCCGGTGCGAGCGTCGCGATTGAATGGACGACGCATGCGAGCGGCTCTAAAAACGCAGCGTGCGCGTAGCTCACGTCGTCGGGCTTGCGAAAACAGTTTCTATCGACGATGCGCTTGGGCACAGCGATGAGATCCGAATAGGCGCCTAACAGCATGGTCGGCATCAGGCTCTCGCAGAGTTCTTCTTGCGAATGCAGGCACCAAAAACAGCTTCCGCACGGCGCCGTGTGAACGCACATAACCCCATCGCTCGGCGAAAACGCGGTGACGCCGTCGCCGATCGCGACAATGTCGCCCGAGAACTCGTGACCGAAGCGCGTGGGCATCGGCATCTTGGGATGCCCACGGCGGTAGGCCTTGAGGTCGGTACCGTCCGTGAGCGCCGCGCGGATGCGCACCAAGATGCCTCCGGGGGGCGCAACGGGCGCCGGCTCTTCCCGTAACTCGATCCGGCGCGGCTCGACGAGCATCGCTACACGCATGCGAGCAGCGCCGTGCGAATCGCCGCCGGTAACGGACGGCTCTTCTTCGTCGTCGCGTCGATCGCCGCGACGATGAACGTCATCGCTGCGCCGGCATCGCCGCGTGCGCTCGTTGAAGAACACGGTTTGCCACCGAACGCTCGACCTGCCGACATGCTCGATGTGCGTGCGCATGCGAAGCCAATCGCTCATCATCGATGGGGCGTAATATTCGGCTTCGACGCGCACGCGCGGCAGCCAAAAGCCATGATCGTTAAAGACGCTCTCGTACGGGAAGCCAAGCTGCGCAAAAAGTCGCATCTCCGCATACTCGGCGAAGCGCGAGTACGCCGCAAAATACATGATACCGGCGACGTCGACGTCGGCCCATTGCACTTGAAGCCGCGATTCGAAGATGCGTACGCCCGATGGAGCGTTTTCGCGAAAACGTGTCAAGCGTCGTCCTTCGTCCCTCGACAGGCATAGCGGGCGAGAGGGTCGACTTCCAGGTTGACGCGGCTGCCTGGCATGCAGGATCCTAGCGTCGTGCGCGCGAGCGTCTCAGGAATTAGCGCGACCTCAAACCAGCCTTTCTCTACGGCAGCTACGGTAAGGCTCACGCCGTTGACGGCGACGAATCCCTTGGCTGGAATCATCGCCGCCAGTGACGCCGGTGCTTCAATTCGCATGCGCTCGCCTTGGCCTTCGCTGCCTCGATCGAGTACGCGCGTGGCCGCATCGACGTGACCGTAAACGAGATGGCCGCCCAGGCGGTCTCCCAGACGCAATGCGTACTCGACGTTGACGCAGTCGCCTTTTGAACGCTCGCCAAGAGTGGTACAGGCAATAGACTCCGGTACAACGTCGAACGAGACGATGTCGCCGTCGATCGCGGTGGCTGTAAGGCAGACGCCGTCGATTGCAATCGAATCTTTGGCCTCGGGACGCTCGCGTTCGACGCCTTCACAGCGGACCCTCAACGTCATCCCGCCGCCGGGCAAAGAATCGATCGCATTCACACTTCCCCGGTACGCGATCAGCCCGCTGAACACGGCGTTCCCGAAAGAATCACGTCGGCGCCAACTCGTTCGACGCGATCGAAGCGGGGCAGGGCAATATCGAGGTCGGCGCCGGAAAGAACCGACACCGCGGCGCTGCCGTTCAAAAACCGAGGCGCAATGGCCCAATAGATGCGATCGACGAGGTCAGCGGCCAGAAGGCTCGCGCCGAGTTTGGGGCCGCCTTCGCAGAGTATGCTGAAAAGACCACGCTCGCGCAAGGCTTCTAGCGCGAGTGAGAGATCGAGCGCTTCGGCATCGTCGGCGCCCACGTCGATGACGTCGGCGACCTCACGAAGTTCGTGAAACTTCCCGCGCAGGCCGGCCGGCGCCAGAACGATCGTTCTCGCATAGTCCTGCTGCGGCGCGAAGACGCGGCTGCGCGCTGAGACCGTATTCGTCCCGCAGGCGACGACGCGCACGTATGAGCGTACGCGGTCGTGCGGGGGTCGTACCGTCAATCGGGGATTGTCGATGCGGACGGTCCCCGCGCCAACCATCGCAGCGTCGTAAGCTGCGCGAAGCTCGCGCACGTACTGCTGCTCGGCTTGCGAGCCAAGCTGCTCTTGCACGCCCGGCCGGCTCGCCACAGCGCCGTCGAGCGACATTGCCATCTTCAATGCAACGTAGGGACGCCTGCTAAAGGTTGTGCGCGTGAACATCTCGATCAAATCCCGAGCCGCCGCATCGTCTGCCACCGCTACTTCAATGCCGCGTTCCCGCAGCTGCTCAGCGCCGCCATGGTCCGTTGGGTCGAGCGCTCCGGCCACGACGCGCGCGATGCCCGCTTCGATCAACACCCCCGTGCACGGCGGTGTCCGTCCGACGTGCAGGCACGGCTCAAGCGATACATATACGGTCGCCCCGCGCGCGTTGGCACCGGCTTGCTCGAGCGCTTGGGGCTCAGCGTGCGCCTCTCCGGCGCGGTGATGGTAGCCTTCGCCGACGACGCGGCCATCGCGCACGATGACCGCTCCGGCCGGCGGATTCGGCGAGGTGTTGCCGATTCCACGCGCGGCGAGCTCGTACGCGCGCTGCAAGTAGAGCACGTCGAGCGGCGTCAGTTGGCGATGGAGCTCTCCACGGTTGGTCGCTCTTCGTCACGGCGACGACGACGGCATCCTCAACGAGGCCGCCAGCCTCACGTACGGCTCGAGAACAGTCGCGCAACGTCGAGCCGGTCGTACAAACGTCATCGAATAACGTTATGCGTCGCATCGCAACGCCAGCTGGATTGCAGGCAAATCGGCCATGCGCGGCGAGACGCTGCAGCCTCGAGCGCCCCCGTTGAGCGTCGCCCGAACGCTGTTCCAAGGCCGCGACGACGCGCGCGCCGGCGATTTCGGCGGTGCATTGGGCAAGGAGCACAACACCGTCGAAACCGCGGAGGCGCCGGCGTTTTGCGGTTGTTGGTATTGGAACGAGCAGCGAGCCGGCCCGGACGCACGGCGCCACGATGCGCCCGAGCGTCTCGGCGACGTCCCGTCGGCCGTCTTTGAGGGCAAGCACCGCCGATCGCAGCGTACCTTCGTACGCTCCAAACGCGGTGACTCGAAGGTGCGAAAAGTTGCAGCGAATCGGTTCACCGCCCGGCGTGCACGCATCGCAGAGGCCGCTGCCCAGCGCGTTGCAGCCGGCGCATTGCGGCGGAAAGAAAAAGTCGAGCAACGGTCGCAGGACCACGCCGCCCTTTCACGACGACCGTCGCTGCTAGCTAGAGACCTCCGCCTCATCGTTGCGCGCGACGAGCGCATTGGCGAGAATGGTCTCCGGTTCAACGACGTGGTTTATCCCGACGATCGTGTCGCACAGCTCGGCCCGTTCCCCGATCGTTGCGCTTTCCCAACAGATCGCGCGCTCGAGCCGCGCGCCGGCTTCCACTCGCACGCGATCGTCGAGCACGCTCGGGCCCACGATCGACGTTCCCTCGCCGACGCGCACGGCGGCACCGATGCGCACCGGCCCTTCGATGCGCACTCCTTTTGCGAGCGTCGCGGTGGGATCGATGCCGTTGGGCATGGTGTGCGGAATCCGCACAACGCCGCGCACCACGTCGTAGCTCGCGCGCCGATACTCGCTCGGCGTACCAATGTCGGCCCAATATGCGCCGCGCGCGTCGAAGCCATAAAAAGGCTCGCCCGCGGCCTGCAGCGCGGGAAACACCTGCTTTCCGAAATCGTAGAATTGCTCGGCTGGTATATGCTCGAAGATGCGTGGTGAAAAAACGTACACGCCGGTGTTGGCCAGCTTACTTCGTTCGGCGCCTTTCGCAGGCTTTTCTTGAAAGCCGACGATCTTGCCCAGCGGGTCGACGACGACGACGCCGTATTGATCGACTTCTTCACGCTCGACGAGGCCGATGGTCGCAAGCGCGCCGCGGTCGCGGTGAAACTCGAGCAGCCGATCGAGCCGAATATCGGTCACTTCGTCGCATCCGATCACGACGAACGTTTCTTTTCCGAAAAATCCTTCGAGCTTCTTTACGCCGCCGGCGCTGCCGAGCAGCGTGGGTTCGTAAGAGTAGTGAAGCTTAACCCCAAACTGCGAACCGTCGCCGAGCGCCGCGACGATTCTTTCGGCCAAATAGTGCACGTTGATCGCAATGTTATCAAATCCGTACGCCTTGAGATAATGAATCAAATGCGCCGCGTTCGGAACGCCGGCGATGGGTACGAGCGGCTTGGGCACGAGTTTCGTCAACGGGTAAAGACGCGTGGATAGACCCCCCGCAAGAATCATGGCCTTCACGAGCCGGCCGTCTCTTTGCACGCCGGCGTTAGGCCGAGTTCGTCGAGGGCGACGAGCCAGACGAAGCGCGGCAGCGCAAGCTGGCGCCGCCACCGCCGAGGCTCTTTGATCAGTCGGTAGAGCCATTCCAGGCCGAGCCTTCGAATGAGGCGCGGCGCTCTTTCGATCCGACCGGAAATGACGTCGAAGGAGCCCCCTACGCCGATGCCTGCGCCACATCCGGTCTCGTGCAAATGTTGCGCTAACCAGTACTCTTGGCGCGGCGATCCCATACCGGCGAACAGCAACTTCGCGCCGGTCGCCGCGATCGCTCGCACGACCGCCGAGCTTTCATCGTCGCGAAAATAGCCGCTGCCGATTCCTGCAACGATGAGTCCGGGAAAGCGCCGATTTTAGCGTGGCCGCAGCATCGCCAGCCACGCTCTCGCCGCCGCCTAAAAAGTAGACCGGCAGTCCTTCCGCCGCCGCGCCCGAGCAAAGACGTTCGACCAACTCGACGCCGGTCACCCGCTCGCGCAGCAGCGCACCGCGACGTCGAGCGACCGCGAGCAATCCGACCGTATCGCAAAGCGAGAGCGCGCACTCATTGACGATCGCGCGGAATCGCGAATGTTGTTGGGCGTAGACGACCATCTCGGTGCCGAGCGTAACGACCTGCGAACCGCGGTTTTCGCGCGCAAACACGAGGATGCGAGCCACGGCGTCATCGGCTTCGATTAAGTCGAGTCGGCATCCGAGAACGCGCAATGAGGTCACCGGGTCTCGGAGCCTGTCCGGAGCGCCTCATCCTGAGCCGAGTCGAAGGACGAAGCGGCTTGCGACACATATGGAGCGATTAAGGGCCGCAGCTTGTCGGCAACGGAAGGCGGCATGGCGTCGAGCGGCAGACGGCACTCACCGACGCGGAAGCCTAACTGACGCATCGCCCACTTGATCGCGATGGGGCTCGTCGTCGCAAACAAGGCATCGATCAGCGGGAGCAGCGAGGCGTGTATCTGCTCCGCCTCTTCGACGCGGCCGCAACGATATGCGTCGAGCATTTGCGCGTACTCGCGGGAACAGAGATGTGAGGCGACGCCTACGACGCCGTGAGCGCCTAAGGCCAAGCAGGGCAAAAAAAGGTGATCGTCTCCGGCCCATAGCGTGAACTCGTTCGACTTGCCGCGGAGAATCAAACCGATTTGCTTGAGATCGCCACTTGATTCCTTAACGCCGACAATATTGGAATGCCGCCGCGCCAGCTCGAGGAGCGTTTCCGGCAGCATGTTGGCGGCGGTGCGACCGGGTATGTTGTAGATCACGACTGGCAGTGGCGTGGCCTGCGCGATCGCCCCAAAGTGCGCCAGCATCCCGCTCTGCGTCGGCTTGTTATAGTAGGGAACGACCGCGAGAACCGCATCGGCACCCGCCGACGTAGCGTCTTCGACCGCCGCGACGGACTCGCGAGTGGAGTTCGTTCCTGCATTGGCGACGACAACCGCCTCGCTACCGACGGCATTTTTGACGGCTCTGAATAATTCGCCGCGCTCTCGAGCGTCGAGCGTTTGACCTTCGCCGGTCGAACCTGCAACGACAAGCCCCTCGTTTCCGCGTTCGATCAGCCAGCACGCAAGGCGCTGCGCCTCTCGAAGATCGAGCTCGCCGCGTTCGTCGAACGGCGTCACCATCGCTGTAAGGATTGCTCCAAGGCGCCTATTCATGGAACCGGATCTCCTTTGTCGAGCTCGAACTCCTCATGAACCGCGCTCTCTGCACGCGTCACGTGGTCGGCCGGCACGAGGATCGAAATGGTGACGTTGCTGTCGGTACAATGAATGATTTCGACGTCGGCGCGCGAGAGCGCCTGGACGACGCGATGGACGACGCCGGGCGCGCCCCGCATGCCGCTGCCGACGATCGAGAGCTTGGAACAGCCTTCCCGCACACGAACGGCGAGATTCAAGTCTCCGAGCAGGGTACGGATTGGGGTCCCTCGATCGCCTTCGACCACAAACGCGACGCCGGCTTGATTGATCGTGACCTGATCGATCGAAATCTTTTCCACCGCGAAGCGGCGAAACATCTCGAGCTCGGTCTCCATTCGGCGCTTCGGCGATTCTATGTCGCCGCGGATGATGCGCACCCAGGTTACGCGTCCGGTGGCCGTTACACCGGTGACCGGACGATCCGCATCGGCACGTTCATCGACGAGGGTGCCGCGGTCGGAGTGCAGACCTTTCACCGCGTATCGGGTGCCGGTACGATTCGCGTACTCAGCCGCCTTATCGTGCATCACCTTCGCGCCGTGGCTAGCCAGCTCGGTCATCTCCGACAGAGAAGCGCGCTCGATTGTGCGAGCGCCGGAAACGCGGCGAGGATCCGCCGTCATCGCGCCGCTGACGTCGGTATAAAGATCGACGCGCTCAGCGTCGAGAGCATGTCCGATCGCAATGGCGGAAAGGTCGGTGCCCCCTCGACCCAAGGTCGTGATCCTGCCATCTTCCGTCGCGCCTTGGAAGCCGGCGATTACGGGAACGGCGTTGCGGTCGAGCAGTTCAATTATGGAGCGCGGCTCGACGCGCAAAATCGTCGCATCGCCGTGACGAGCGTTGGTAACTATGCCGGCCTGCGCGCCCGAGAGCGCAATCGCCTCGACCCCCTCGGCGCAGAGCTCTTCGGCAAAGACGGATGCCGAAATCAGTTCGCCTGCGGCAAGAAGCAGGTCCGCATTCGGGCTCGCGCCTCGTCCATCGATGAGTCGAAGGAGCGTGTCGGTGGCGTAGGCTTGGGGAGCTCGACCCATTGCGGAGACCACCGCGACCGTTGCGAAGCCTGCTTCGAGCGCGTCGCGCACGCGACGATAGGCGACCGTCCGGTCCTCGCGCGTCGCAACCGAAGTCCCGCCGAATTTCAACACGGCAACCCGCGCGCTTCCGCGGAGTGCTGCGTTCATGCCGCGACGTATCCTTTAGCGAGAAGCAGCTCGAGAATTTGCACCGCATTCGTCGCCGCGCCTGCGCGCAGCTGGTCGCCAACGCACCATAATGCAAAGTGCGTGAGGTCCTCGGCTCGCAGACGCGCGACGTGCACGTCGTCCGTTCCCTCCACCTCGCGGGGCGTCACGATTCCGTCGCCGTGAAAAACGATGCCCGGCGCGGTTTCGAACGCGGCCGCTATCTCCTGCGTGCTCGTCGGGCGCTGCGTCTCGAAAAAGACCGCTCCACTATGCGCCGTACGCACGGGAACGCGAACCGCGGTAGCACTGACGAGCAGCTCGGGCAAATCGAGCAGCTTGCGGGTTTCGTCGCATATTTTGCGCTCTTCTTCGGTCCATCCCGACGCTTCGAACGAGCCGACCTGCGGCACGACGTTGCGGGCGAGCGGACGAGGGAAGACCGACCGGTTTCGGCTCGGGATCGCCGCAGACAACCGCGCGTTCGTCTCGCAGAAACTCGTCGAGCCCCGCTCGGCCGGCGCCGCTGGCGGCCTGATACGTGGCAACGCGGACGGATCGCAGCCCTGCGACGTCGCGCACCGGTCGCAATGCCGTGCTGAGAATGATTGCCGTGCAGTTCGCGATTGGGAAGAGACGTTGTTCGGCCCGCAACGCTTGCGCATTGATCTCCGGGACGATCAGCGGTACGCCGTCCCGCATTCGGAAGGTGGCGCTATTGTCGATGACCACCGAACCGCGAGCTAGCAGAGCCGGCGCGAACCTTTCGCTCGCGTCCTCGCCACCGGCGAAGAAGATCACGTCGAATTCGCTCAACGCATCGTTCGATGCCGCACGCACGTCGACCGGCTTGCCGCGAAACAACACGGCGGCGGCGCACGCGCGTGTAGCAAACGGGCCCAACTCGGCGATCGGAATATCGCGTTCCTCGAGTAGGCGCAGAATTGTTTCGCCGACGGCACCCGTGGCGCCGACGACCGCGACATTCATTCTCGTGCCTTCGACTTGCCCGCTTCGCGGCTCGGCTCAGGCTGACCGCCCGAGCCGAGTGGCATGAAGTCGTCAAATATAGAATCGAGCCCGATCGAAAGGCCCGGCCGATGCACGACGGCGCGAACCGCCATGAGCATTCCGGCTACGAAAGATTCGCGCGTGAAAGAGTCATGACGTATCGTGAGTAGCTCGCCGGGCGCGCCGAAGAGCACCTCTTGATGTGCCAGCAATCCGGTTAAGCGAAGACTGTGAACTCCGGGCGCTCTGCCGGTCACGCGCTCGATGCGAGCGACCGTTTCACGCGCGGTCCCCGACGGCATGTCTTTCTTGCCGGTGTGATGGAGCTCGACGATCTCTACCTCGGAGAAGAAACGCGCAGCCTCTTGCGCAAAGCGCATCATGAGGTTCGCGCCCAGCGAGAAGTTCGGAACGATGAGCGCGCCGATTCGACGCTGGTTCGCCAATGCTTCCAAGGCCGCGCGCTGGTCGTCGCTCCAGCCGCTCGCGCCCACAACGGTGCAGAGACCGCGTTCCACGGCGGCCAGCGTAATTTCGTAACTCGCAGGCTGGGTCGTCAGATCCAGCAGGACGTCGGGATTGCGTGCGAGCACGGCGTCGAGCGAATCAAAGACCTCGCCGTGCCGATCGGCGGTGCGTGCAAGGCCGCAGCAAAATTCTCCGGTTCTTTGCAATGCTTCACGCGCAACCGTGCCCATGCGCCCGAACGCGCCGGCGACTGCAACCCGCAATTTTTGAGCCATCCTTCACCTCAGCCGAGGGTAAGAAAAAGGCCCAAGCCCGACAAGCTCTTAAATCTTTTCGAGGGGCGCGTATTTTAACATGAGCATCTTCTGGCCGACGTTGGGAAAGTCGATCGTTACCAGACCGTCGCCCCCAGCACCGACGATGCTTTCGATCCGCCCTTCGCCCCACTTCGGATGGCGCACGCGATCGCCGTCCTTGAGCCCCAAATGCACGCCTGCTCCCGCGGATTCGTGGATGGCAACCTCGCGCCAGCGGCCTCCGGCCGGACGCGGCAAAGGCACGCTGTCGCTCTCGAGGATGTCGAGCGCGGGTATCTCGTCCAGGAATCGCGATTTCGGATAAGCATACGTGTTGCCGAAGAGCGCGCGCCGCGCCGCGTACGTTAAGAAGAGACGGTCGATCGCGCGAGTGATTCCCACATAGGCGAGTCGCCGCTCTTCTTCCAATTCCGCGGGTTCGGTAAGCGTGCGGCTATGCGGAAAAACGCCTTCTTCCAACCCCGTCAGGAAGACGCTCGAAAATTCCAACCCTTTGGCGCTGTGCAGCGTCATCAACGTCACGTACGAGGCATCTTCCTCCAGCGTGTCGAGATCGCTGACGAGCGCGATGTTAGCGAGAAATCCCGCCAACGAAGGCTCTTCATCACGAGCCTCGTATTCGCGCGCGACGCCGATGAGTTCGGAAAGATTCTCCAGGCGCGCTCGCGCATCGTGTGAGTCCTCGCTTTGAAGCTCGCGAACGTAACCCGACCGCTCCATGATGGCGACCAGAAGATCGGCAATCCCACCGTCACTTGCGAACGTGCGAAGGTCCGCAACGAGCTCCGCGAAGCGTTCGAGCTCCTTGAGTTTCTTCGGCACTGCGGCACGCAATAGCTCATTGCTAAAAATCGCTTCGCCTACGGACATCCGTGCGACATTGGCCGCTGAAACGAGCGCGGCAAGAGTCTGCTGCCCGATGCCGCGGCGAGGCACGTTGACGATTCGTTTAAAGGCCAGCGCGTCCGATGCGTTGACGATGTACCGCAGATAAGCAACGACGTCTTTTATCTCAGTCCGAGCGTAAAATCCGACGCCGCCGACGACCCGATAAGGAATGCCCTCAGCGAGCAACGCCTCCTCAAAAACGCGAGACTGCGCATTGGTTCGGTAAAGCACGACGAAGTCGCGGTACGCGGCACCGTCGCGCACCATGTTTTTGATCTTTTCGACAACATATCGCGCCTCGTCGCGCTCGGTTGCGGCGGGATAGAGCGTGATCGCTTCACCGTCTTGGCGGACCGTGAAAAGTCGCTTCGGCGCGCGGGAGCGGTTGTTGGCGACGAGGTTGTTGGCGGCCTCGAGAATGCGCGCGGTGCTCCGATAGTTCTCTTCCAGCTTAAACGTCTTCGCGCCGGGAAAATCTTCTTCGAAGCGCAGGATCATGCGATAATCGCTTCCCCGCCAAGAGTAGATCGACTGATCGTCGTCGCCGACGACCGTTACGTTTCCATGGTAGCCCGCTAACAAGGCGATAAGGCGATATTGAGCGCTGTTGACGTCCTGATACTCATCGACCAAAACGTATTCGAACCGATGCTGGTATTTTTCCCGCGTCTCTTTGTCGCGCTCGAGCAGGTCGATCGTTCGAACGATGAGGTCGTCGAAATCCAGCGAGTTCGACTCGGCCAGGCGACGCTGGTATTCGCTGTAGACGTTGGCAATGCGCTCGCCGGCGAAAGATGATTGGCTTTGCGAATATTGTTCGGGCCAAATCAACGCGTTCTTCGCTTTGTCGATCTCTGCGAGGCACGCGCTTGCCGAAAGATGCCGCTCGTCGTAATCGAGATCGTCGAGAATTTCTTTGACGAGCTGACGCTGGTCGTAGTCGTCGATGACCGCAAAACTCCGCCCGATGCCGATGCGAGTTCCGTCGCGACGCAAAATGCGCACGCACATCGCGTGGAACGTTCCAACCCAAACGTCGCGCGCCGGGGCGCCCACCATCGCATGCAAACGCGACTTCATCTCAGCGGCCGCTTTATTCGTAAAGGTCACGGCCAGAATGCGCTCCGGGGCGACGCGCAGCTCGCCCAGCAAGTAGGCGATTCGGTGGGTCAGGACTCGCGTTTTGCCGCTCCCGGCCCCCGCAAAGATCAGCACCGGACCATCAGTCTGCGCAACGGCGGCAGACTGCGCGTCGTTGAGGATTTCCGTTTCCAGGAGCATTTATGGCGTTTCGCCGAGGAGCAGGTCGTTGCCTGTTTTGCGGCCGGCTTGCGATACTTGACGCAAGCCTTTAGCGAACCGCTCGAAACACCAGAGCCCGTCGAGCTGCCATCGTATAGGCGGCTGAAAGCAGCGCGAGCGTCGATTCGGCGCCCATGTTAGTGTTGAATGCGTCTTCGTCTAACCCGTCGTAGCATCCGCCCGCGTTTGCCATCGTCACGCCGCGCGAGTTCCTGCCGTAGTACCACTCAAGTGCAACTTCCGCCGTCTGAAAACGTCCGATGTCACCGGTAAGGTCGAAGGCGGCAAGTTCGGCGTCGACCATTGCGCACGCCTCCAGCGGCTGCTGCGCGTAGCGCGCGCGCCGGCCGCCGCGGCAGTACCAGCCGTCATTTCCAATCGGCACGTAGATTTCGTTTTCCATGCTCACGCTCTCGTAGAACGTGAGGGCGGCGAGGCCCGCTTCACCGTAGCTCGGTTCTTCGAGGGTATGGCCGGCGCGAATCAACGCTTCGGGTAGGCGCGCGTTGTCGTACGTCATTCGGTCTTCGAACCATCTCCAGTCGACGGTTGCCGTCTCTTCGTACGATGCCAGAATCTCGTCGGCGAGGTAACCGCAAGGCGGCGCGATACTTTGAGTCTTTCAGCGCGGCGTGCGCGTGCGCAAAGCCAAGTGCCGCATACGCACGCGAACGAATGTATTCGAGCGATTCGAGCGATGGCAGCGTGCGATTGAGGAGTCTGGCGCAGACGCTGCGCCACATCTGCGTCGGCGCGTTGGCCACCCCGTAGCCGAGCGCCCAGATTGCCCGGCCGCAACTGTCGTGCGTGCCGATCTCGTCGAGCCAGCGGCGGTCGTAATCCATGAAGTTGTGGAAGCGCCCGTCGTCGAGCTGCGCGTGCTGTAAGAAAGAGAGATATGTCGAAGCTAACCGCCGGCACAGCTTGTCCGAAGGCGCGAGGCGCAATTGCGCGAGCGCAACCATGAAGCCGCGGGAGACGTCGTCGGTGCAATATCCGGTCTTTCGATTTGGTACGTTTTCGAGCGCGTGTTGAATGATGCCAACGTCATCGGAAAGGACGGCCAAATAATCGAGCGGAGGCGCGCCGCGGCGGCGCGCGCCTTAGGCAGACGGCACCAGTTCGAGCGGCCTGCCGGGGCAAAGCTCGCTAAAGAGCGCCCCGTATTGCGCCGCGACGTGCGGCCAGGTCATCTGCCGACCGAAGCGATAGGCGCGCCGTTCGGTTGCACGGCGAAGAGAGGGATCGTCGAGCAGCATGTTCAGCCACATCGTGATCGAGCGCCGAGTCCCGGAAATCACACAAAAATCCGCGATAGTGCGCGAGCAGTTCTTGGGCGTAAAGTAAGGAGTCGAAACGATTGCCTTGCCGCAGCCGACGGCATAGGCGAGCGTGCCGCTCACGATCTGAGCCGGGTTGAGATAGGGGGTCAGATAGATGTCTGTCGCTGCCAGATAACTGACGACCTCGTCGAAATCCAGATATTTGTCGACGAGTTGAACGTTGTAGTGCAGTCCGTATTCTCGCACCATCGCGTGCAGCGATTCCCGGTACGATTCGCCTTCCTGGCGGCGTACGACCGGATGCGTTTCGCCAAGAATGAGATAGAGCGTTTCGGGATGACGTTTGACGACGCCGCGCATCGCCTCGATGGCGTACTCGAGCCCTTTGCCACGGCTGATCAATCCAAAGGTGGAGATCACCGTGCGTTGCCCGATGCCGAACGAAGCTTTCGCGGCGTGCGTATCTTGGAACGGAACGTCGGGAACGCCGTGGTGGATCACTTCGCAGCCGCTCGGGATCGATCCCATAGATCCCTTCGAGCAGGCCTCGTCCGGTCTCCGAGAGCGCCACGACTTTCGTCGCCTGTTCGCAGAGCGCGCGCGTCACGCGCAAATACGTTTCGTCCGGCTCGGGCAAAATGGTGTGCAGCGTCAAGACCACCGGTTTTTCGACGAGGCGGATGAAGTCGACGAGCCACTCCCCGCGCTCGCCGCCGAAAAGTCCAAACTCGTGCTGTATGTTGACGAGTTCACGCGGCTAGGCGTTGACGAACTTTGCGGCCGCTCTGTAGCTATCCCGGTCTTCTTCTGCGATGCGACCGACCACCTCGCTGGGATAACGGCGGACATCGCCACCGGGCTCGTCGACCGCAATCACCGGACTTGAAAAATGAAAAGCCCGATCGTAAGCGTCGACGATGTCCTTCGTGAACGTGGCGATGCCGCATTCACGCGGGGGATACGAACCCAAAAATAAGGCACGCGGCGGCAGCATGTAGGCGATGGACTCCTCCCTCTTAGGATCGAATTTACCCTGGGCGGATGCGCAGTAAACCGAACGTTCCCCCGCTAGCCTGCCACCCCTTCGCTGCCGCGCACCCAAGCGGGCGCCCGGCTCTAGCGTCGCACCGGGCTCGACGGTTACTCGTGGCCGATTACACTTCCCTTCGCGACGTGAGCTTTCGGGCCGATGGTGACTCCGCTTGCAACGATCGCTTCTTCTATCACCGCTCCTGTACCGACGCTAACGCGCTCCCAAAGCACCGATTCCCTAACCGCTGCGCCGGCTCCGATGCTGCAACCCCTGCCCGAGCACGACGTTTGGACCCACTTTCGCGCTCACATCGACGACGACGTCGGCCGCTACATGGACCGGCGGGATAACCCCGGGATGCCCGCGCAACGCGGTTGCCCTCGCCGTTGACTCCCGGCTCGACCGCGAGCGGCATCGCCCGCTCAGAACGTCGCGATGCGCGGCGAGATACTGTTCCGGCCGGCCGAGATCGAGCCAGTAATCGGCAGTGGTATACGCGTAGAGAGCTCGGCCTGCCGCGATGACTTCGGGAAAAGTTGCGCGTTCTATCGAGACGTTACCGCCTGGCGGAATGAAATCGAGGATCTCTCGTTCGAGCAGATAGGTGCCGGCGTTGATTTCGTTGGTTGGTTCTTGCCCTTTTGGCGGTTTTTCGACGAACGCAGTGATCCGGCCATCTTCCGCATGCACGACGCATCCAAACGGCGACGGATCCTTGACTCGAATGAGATGCAGCGTACCGAGGCCGCCTTTCTCTTGGTGATACTCGCGCATCGCACGCAGATCGAGGCTGGTGAACACGTCGCCGTTGAGGACGAAAAACGGGCCCGTGATCTGCAGCTTCGACGTTCTTGAGAGCCCCGGCCGTGCCGAGCGGCGTCTCCTCGATCGCGTACGTGACCTTCATGTCCGAGCTGAGCGCCCGTCGCCGAAGTACTCGACGATCGCTTGCGGCATGTAACCGGCGGCAGAATTACCTCGCGGATGTCGGCCGCGTAGAGACGCTCGAGCGTACGAGCCAAGAACGGCACGTTCATGATCGGCACCATCGGCTTGGGCGTGCCGTACGTCAGCGGCCGAAGACGCGTTCCCTCTCCCCCGACCAGAACGATAGCCTGCACGGACCCTCCTTACGTTATTTTCCTCTTGGCGGCTGTAAGCGTCCAAACTACCAACCGCTTGGCCAACCGTGTGATAGCGTGCCCGACTTCGTCGCCTTGTCGTTAAGGAACGCGGACCAACAGGATACGGCAATCAGTCACGAATAGCTCGTATGAACTATATCGATTCCGAAAGGACGTTCTCCGCTTTAAAACCTGCGCATGCTTACGCGAGCGTCTTCCCTACGTCGGCCAATGCGGCCGCGACGCTAGGTTGCTTCGATTGCAAGGACGAGTCTAAAGTCGTGTAGTATTAGGTGGCGCCGCCGGTCCGGGGTCGTCTAACGGTAGGACGCATGCCTCTGGAGTATGCTATCGGAGTTCGAGTCTCTGCCCCGGAGCCATGGCCCTATCGTCTAGAGGCCTAGGACGCCGCCCTCTCACGGCGGTAACGCGGGTTCGACTCCCGCTGGGGCTACATCCACTTTTCTCATTCTGCGATGGTCGGACGCAATAATCGCGGCTTTGCCTTGGCTTTGCCATCAGCCGTTCGATGGCGCAGCGGCGGCGTCTCGTTCCACGCGGCCACCTATCGGTCTTAGGAGCAGAACTGGAAAGGGCGACGATGACGAATCGTCGCCCTTTGCGTTAGGACGCTGAGTCCTTGGCGCTTTTCATCGTCGACTGCGCCACTTGGCTGCCGTGTTCGATTGCAGAGTGTTTCGCCGCATCGACCGTATCGCGAACGACGGCCTTGCCTTGTTCCAAGATTTGATCGCTGGCCGCCTGTGCGGTTTGCTTGAGCTGATCGCCGATGGGACCCAACCGCTCGTTCTCGATATCGCTGGCTGGGACCAGCCAGCCGCACAAGAACCCAATGGCTAACGCGCCGAAAAACAGTCCCAATGGATTTTCCCGAACCGCTCCCATCGCGTTGGTCCCTACGTTGCGAACATCGTCGGGGTCCGGTAGCGCGCCGGTCGCACGATCGCGCGCCGCACCGACCGTCGATTTGACCGATTCAAACCGGTCGCTAACCGCATCACGCATGCGATCCGGAACGTTCGTTTTGTATGCTATCGCGTCGATCGTGTCTCCCATGCGGTCGCGCGTCTCTTCTATGTCCTCGCGGATGTCTGACTCTTCGCCCATTCCACGTCCTCCTTAAGTGTCTCAATCGTTTGTGTAGGAACCGGCGCCGTGGCGCGTTGCAACCCTTGCTTTCCGCGCATCGCCATCACGGCAGCAGCCACGGCCCAGAGTATCGCGACGATAAGCGCCCCGCTCCAGGCGGGAAGCACCAACGCCAGCGCTAAAATCATTGCCGCGGTCAACGCTCCAAGCCCGAGCAGAATGATAACGGCCGCACCGCTCAACATGGCGGCACCCTGGCCGGCGCGTTTGCCGGTTTCTTTTGTCTTCTCCGTCATCTCGTGGCGAAAAAGGTCCAGCTCCTGACGAACCAACAGCGTCATATCGGAGCTCAGGCGCTTAAACAGCTCGCCAAGAGACGCATTCTGAAGGTCGTCGCTCGGACTAGACATCATTCGCACGCGTCGTCTCCCGATATGACTTCTCGTATGTCTCGGCGGCGTAGGTCTCGCGGTCGGGTTGTTGGTACGCCTGATAACGTTGCGTAGCGCTAGCCTTCAGCACGCGCGCGGCGACAACGCCCGCCGCAAGGCCGATCATTGCCGTTAGGATCGGCTGTCTGCGAGCGAGGCTCTCTACATCGTGGACGATGCGATTGCCATCCGTGTTGGTGAGATAAGACGATACACCGTCGAGTCGATCGGCAGCGCCTTCGACGAGATTGGCCGTCCCCTGTTGTCCCTGATCGCGCAGGCTGCGACTCATCTCGCGCAGATTGCTGACGTGCTCGCTCACGACGTTGCCGAGATCCGTGGTGCGGCGATCGATTTGATTAATGACGAGGCCACGTGCTTGCCCCTTTACCATATCAACATTCATGCAGTTCGACTCCTCCGCACGCACCATACCCACCCCCGACCATCGTCACGCCAGGAAGTAGGCATAAAAAACAAGCAAGCTGCTGCCTGACACTCTCGAGCGAGCAGCCTCCGCTCCCAACGCCGGCATTCAGGGCGTCCCCGATCGCATCGCGATCTGGCCATAGTCTCAGTAATCACGCGATCACGCGATGGATTCGGAAAAGAGTCACATCGCCTAACGTCTAACGACGCGTTTTGACGACTAAAGTCGTGGTCGCTACGCTTAAGCGAAAAGGAAAAGAGCTCCAATGAAAATCGCAAGGACGGCCACGTGGGCATTGATCGCTGGCGCATTCCTCGCCGGCTGCAGCAGCACCGGATCTCAATCGCCGACTGTTCCGAACCCGGCCATGGATGCCAGGAGTGCGGCAAACTCCCGAACGGCGAATTTGTTCCCGAGCATGACGCTACCACCGATGGTACGCCCCGATCGTCGCAGGTCGTGGGTCTCGCCCGACGCGGCTCGTGCCAAGCAGTTGCTCTTCGAGTCCGATCCCGGTACCGATGACGTCGACATGTTTTCGCTGCCCGATATGACGCACAAAGGAACGCTCACCGGCTTCAAACAGCCCTTGGGTGAGTGCTCGGACCGCAAGGGCAACGTCTGGATTGCGAACTTTTTGAAGCATGAGCTCCTCGAGTATTCGCACAAGGGAACGTTGCTGAACAAAATCCACCGTGCGGGGCTTGAGCCATCCAGTTGCGCCGTCAATCCCGTCAACGGTGATATCGCGGTCATCAACTATCTTTCCGGATCTCAAACCCGGAGCAGTCTTGGTCTACTCAAGCCCGTCGGCTACTCCAATCATCTTGCGCAACCCCCAACAGTATTACTATCTTTTTGGTGACTACGACCGGCAGGGCAATCTTTGGGTCGACGGCATCTCCGCTCTCGGGACGACGATCATCTCGCAGTGCGGCACTTCGACTTGCGGCACGATCGCGCTGAGTGGCGGAAGCATCTTTTCCCCTGGAGCCGTCGCTTGGCGAAAACGGAGCGGCACGTGGGTCGTTTTCGACGGTTACTGCCACTACACGCCAACCACATGCAGCTATCCGGTCTCTCCGCAAGGCGTTCTCGGTACGCCGACGACGTATCAGAGCTTTAGCGGCGGCGTACTCTGCAATCTGATTCAGGCAGCGATTGTGACTGTCGGCAAGCACCCGATGGTGATCGGGGGGGACAACGAATACTTGTGCGGCTCCTCTTCGACGAGCACCGTCGACGTTTGGGGATACCCGGCCGGCGGCACGCCCCGCAAGTATAACGAGGGTATCGTTATTTATCCCTATGGCGCGGCGGTCAGCACTAAATAAACTAGCTCTTAGTTGGAGGTTCGTGTGTTTCGCTTTAGCATGAATTCGACACTCGTTGCGAGCTGCGCCGTTGCCGCCTTGGGAGTCGCCGGCTGTTCGGCAAGCCGATCGCCGCTGCCCGGCATCGTCTCTCAAGCGGCCCCCGGCCTACGGACGGCGCCGGCGGGCCGGTTTACGCGGCTTGCGGCACAGCCGCCGGTCGTGATGCAGATGGCCTGGCTGATGATGGATGGCTCCGTCCTGACGCAGAGCGCGAATCAGCCGCAAAACTTTTACCGTTACGTCCCCGATAACAAGGGCGATTACTCAAAGGGCGCGTGGAGCAAAGTCGGCTCCCTTCAGGCCGGTTATGCGCCTACGGCGTTCGCCTCGGACCTGCTCGCCGACGGGAGGCTGCTTATCATCGGCGGTGAGTACAATGTGGGCGGAAAGCACGCTCTTCAGCTCGTCAACCTTGGCGCGATCTATGATCCCATAAAGATGAAGTGGACGCCGCTCGGCCATCCAAAAGGCTGGAGATGGATCGGCGATTCTCCTTCGACCGTGCTGCCCGATGAGCGCCTCTTGCTTGGCGACAAGCTTCACAAATGGGACGCACGCCTCGACCCAGGCACGCTGCAGTGGACGCGCATAAGCGACACCGGGAAAGCCGACTTCAACGCCGAGGAGGGTTGGACGCTCCTGCCCAACGGAACGATTCTCACCGCTGACGTCAAAGACGCGCCGAACTCGGAAATTTTCACCCCAAAGACTGGCGTGTGGACGAGCGCCGGCTCGACCATCGTCAATCTTCGTTCGCCGAGCCCGACCAAACATTGCGTCAAGTACGGACCCAGACCGAAGGATTGCTATTTGCCGCCGGGCGAGATCGGCCCGGCGATTCTGCGCCCCAACGGCACGGTCTTTTACACCGGAGCGGCGCAAGGCTCGGGACCGGCTCACACGGCGATTTATTACGCCTTCGGAAGCAAGGCTGGAACGTGGGCAGCGGGACCTGACTTCCCTAACGGCGATAGCGCGGGCGATTCCTATGCGGTCCTGGAGCCGAGCGGCAACGTGTTGGTCTTTGGCGTCAGCGGCGCGCTCTACGAGTGGAATGGGAGTACGTTCGCCCAAGTGAAAGGCGCATGGGGAACAGGTCCGCCGATCTTGCTTCCAACCGGCCAGATCATGATGACGGCCGCCTCAACCGTCGTTCTCTACACCCCTACCGGATCGCCGCACCCGAATTGGGCGCCGACGATTGCGAGCTACCCGAAAGTGATTTACGGGGCGAGCATCTACAAGATCACCGGGACGCAATTCAACGGTTTAAGTCAGGCGATGTCGTTCGGCGATGAATACCAAAACGCGACTAACTATCCGCTGGTGCGCATCACGAACAAGGCTAGCGGTAAGGTTTACTACGCCAGAACGCACGATTGCGACGACATGGGCGTCGCCACCGGTCCGCTGTTGCTTTTGACATACTTCGACGTTCCCGCTAACATCGCCCCGGGTAAAGCCACGCTCGAGATCGTCGCGAACGGCATAGCGTCAACGCCCGTGAACGTTAGGGTTGGTGGTAGCCCGGCCGCTCGCTAGGAGCCAAGTCTGATTAGCGATCCGTCTTTTCAAATTGTGCGGCGAGTCGATGGCGGCTACTTAACGTAGCCGCCATCTTTTTTAAATATCGCCGCAGGATACGTAGTGCGTTAGGTTCGCCGCGCTCTCGTGTACGTTGATCGCATACTTGGCTTTCTTGAGGTCGGCGATCGTGAGGCCTTTGATCGTCGTGGTGGAAACGCCGTTGACGACGTTCGAGAGCGGCTTCCAAGGCGCTGGATTCAACTTCGCGCAGGTTCCCTGATGAATGTGAGCCGGCTCCGAAGCCGCGGCCGGCTCGTTTTTGAGTTGCACCTTCACTTTCAAACCCGCCGAGGTATCGTTCAAGAAAGCTTGGCCGGCTTGTTTGGAACCGTTTTGCGCGCCCATATTGATCGTCATCGAATGGGATGACATCGGCGTTATTAACGTGGTTCATGGTATTCGTCGCAGCCAAAGCCGCGATGAAAAAATCAATGCTAACGCTGGAACGAGGAGTGAGCGTTCGAGTTTCATGAAGCCCTCCAGAAAAGCAGTGCGGATAAACGCTAATACCCGCCGGCGGAACGCCTTCCCTCCGGTAAGGATGCGGTTCCCGCGCCGTTGAAAGCAGCGCCGGCATGATCAAAAGCTCTACTCGTGGACGTCGACGGAACTCTGGTCCGCAGCAACCAGGCTCATGCAGAGGCGTGGGTGCGCGCGCTTAGTGCGTTCGGCTTCACTGTAGAGCCGGCCACGGTGGTGAGATGGATCGGTATGGGCGGCGACAAGATCCTCCCGCGCGTTCGCCCCGATCTCAACGAAGATACCGAGCCGGGGGCCTCCATCGTGCGGATGCGCCAGCAGCTTTTCCTGAACGAATACGCAAAGCGATTGGAGCCGACAAATGGAGCACGCGACTTCCTGCGCAAAGTGGGCCGAGCGTCTATACTGCGCGTGGTCGCGACGTCCGCCAACAAGGAGGAGCTCGAAGCGCTGCTCGATGCGGCCCAACTCGCAAGTGAAATCGATTTGGCTACGACCTCGGACGACGCCGACAGATCAAAACCTGACGTGGACATTGTCGAGAGCGCGCTACGTAAAGCCGGTGTGGGACGAGACGATGCAATCTATCTCGGGGATACCCCTTACGACATCGAAGCAGCTCATCGCGCCGGCGTGCGCACTATCGCATTACGGTCGGGCGGCTGGGATGACGCGGCGCTCGCGCAAGCTGAAGCGATTTACGACGATCCAGCGGATTTGCTGCAACGGTTCGACGAATCACTCATCGCCGTATGACGCCAGATAACGTGAAAGCCCCTTCGCCCGGCAGTTCGTCGTAGAACGCGGTTAGCAGTTGAAGTAACGACGACCGCGGCGGACTCTCTTCGTCGTCGTCGTCGGTAGGCGTGCCGGGAGCCGGGTAGGGTGCTCCGGGTTGCGGCGGCCTGGGCGCAGGCTGCTCGGGCGTAGAGCCCAAGAGCCTCGGCACGACGCTAGGGAAACGCTTTTGCAAGCCCGGCTTGCACGTCCTCGGGCGTCATGACGGGCGTCAATTCGATTTTTGCCCCCAGCTCGGTGAAGAACGGTTCGCAAATCGAGGGGATGTCGCTGGGATGTTTCAGATCGAAGACGATAAAGCCACCTCTGTCGCCGTTCACCGCAGTGAAATACGCGGCCTCCGGTTTCAGTCGTTCGAGCGTCGACGACATGATTTTACCTAGCCGGCCATCTTTGACTGCGGCATTGGCGGCCTCGACGGACATTTGAACCTTGAGCATCGTACGCATGTGCAGCCCACCCTTCCGTTGACAGTGAGAAGGCGGAAAGTGTTATCTTCGCCCGACGCCGTTCCTTCCGCGTCGGTCATGGAGGCAGCAACGACTCAACGCCAAAGGGGATGGCATGGCGGACGAAGCCGTCGGCACAACGGAGAGCGATCGCGTCGCCGCGCTCGGATACCGTCAAGAGCTTTCGCGAGTACTTTCGCTCTTCGACAATTTTTCCGTCGCCTTCAGCTACCTCAGCCCCATGGTCGGAATCTACTCGCTCTATACGTTGGGCCTAGGGACCGGCGGCCCCCGCTACATCTGGACTATTCCAATCGTTGTCGGTCTCATGATGCTCGTCGCATTGGTTTTCGGCGAGCTTGCCAGTGAGTATCCGTTATCCGGCGCGCTTTATCAGTACGGAAAGTACAATGTCGGACCGCGTTACGGATGGTTCATCGGCTGGATTTACGGTTTTGCGCTTCTCGCAACCGTTGCTTCGGTCGACTCAGGCGCCGTCGGCTATGTCACGTCGCTCTCAAATGCGTTGTTTGGGACGCACTGGAATCCCGCCGATCATTTGACGATCTTCGTTATCGCGGGCGCCATCATCGTTTTGACCGCGATTTTGAACGGGATCGGCGCGAAGATCATGGGGCGAGTGGCACGCTTCGGCGTCTATGTGGAAAGCATCGGCACTTTCGGCGTTTTTATCGCGCTGGCGTGTTACGGATTTCACCAAAAACTCGGTTTCATCGTCTCATCGGCAAGCGTGGAGTACGTCAAGAGCAATCCCCTTGGGCTGAACTTTGGCGGCAAGTGGTGGACGGGAGCCGCCCTCGTCGCGGTTCTCGCCAACGTGTACATTTTCTACGGGTTCGAGTCCGCGGGTGACATCTCCGAAGAGACGATCGCAGCACAGCGCCAAGTTCCCAAGGCCATGCGCAACGCGCTGCTCTACGGCGGCATCGCATCGTTCGTCTTGGTGCTGGGACTCCTGCTGGCTACGCCCAAGGCCGGCATCGGCGCGGTCGTTAGCGGTGGTATCAACAGCGTTTTGGCGACACTGCCGAACTGGCTTGCGGACTTCTTCCTCGTCATGGTTATCGTCGCGTTCTTTAGTTGCGGCACCGCGGTTCAAGGTGCAGGCGCGCGCGTTGCGTTCGCTCTCGCTCGCGACGGCACGCTGCCTTTCAGTCAAAAGATTCGAGCCATATCACCGCGTTACCACACGCCGGCCAACGCGATCCTCGTCGGAACCGTGGTTCCGTTCCTCTTTCTGTTGCTCGTGCTGATAAATCCCACGCGACCGGTGCGCGTGCTGTGGTTCGATTACCCGGCGCATGTCAACGCGCTTTACGCGCTGGTCTCGTTCGCAACGTCAGGGATTTATCTCGCCTTTTTCCTTGCGGTGTTCGGCGCGCTCGTCGCCCGGAGCCGCGGCTGGAGACCAAGTGGAAGCTTCACACTGGGCAAGTGTGGAACCCCAATCACGATCGGCGCAGCTCTGTATTTGTTGCTCATGCTGCTCGACATCGTCTGGCCGAGCTCTTTGTCGAGCGGCAGAGCAATCTTCAATTACGGCTGGGTAACGCTCCTGGTCATGGCGCTCATCGTCGGGGTCGGCGCAATCTACGAGGCACTCGCGACGCGACTTTGATTCTCGGGAGCCGGTTATGCCGCCGCACGTTAGGCATGGCGTTGCAACCCGGCTCCCGAAACGGTAGCTGCTTTAGCTCGCCTTCGTGCAGGTGATCGTCGTCTTCGTCGTATGTCCCTGCGCGTCGGTTACGGTCGAGGCATCCGTTGTCTTCGTGTCGCTGTCCTTTGTAATGACGTCGGTGCTGCTGCTGCCGTCCAGGCCTTTAGCACTCCATGTAATAGTGTTGCCTTGCCAGCCGGGTGACGTGCCCATCCCATAGCCGCCGCCGGTATCGACCCCGAGCTGTACCCACTGTTTGATCGTAGGATCGTAGCTCATGTAACCGTCCCGTTGATCGTGGCGGTGCGATACTGATCGAACGGTGGAGCCGTATCTTGTGTTACCATCCACATCCCATCCATGCTTACCGTCGTCGTGCTGGTGTCAGGGCGCGTCTTGCCGCGCAGCATCTGCGTGCAGTTCCACGTACCGGTCAAAAACATCATCGAAGAGAAGTCGGGCTTCATTATGGGAACCATGGTCGGCGCCGGGGCGGGCTGGGCCGTCGAAACGACCGGGGCGGCCACGAGCCCCAGTACCAACGCCACGCCGCTCAGCATCAACAAAGCCGGGTGTTTCATATTCACTACCTTTCGAAAAGTTTACAGCAGGGTATGCGGGCGTTCGTCGAACGCCGAATGCCTCCTTGCCTAATCCGAAAGGCTAGGGTTTCAATTCGAAGACGGTCCTTGGAAGACAGAGCCGCGGGCAACTAGGGCGCTATTCCGATGGCCACCGGGCCGTCCAACCCTTTTCGGATCGAGCGTAATGGCTTTCCCGAGGACGAGTAGACGGAAATCGAGCTGGGACAGGTGTTTGCGACGTAGAGTAATCCGGCTTTACTTCGTGCCATCGTCGTCGGACATGCGATGCCGGCCGCGATCACATGCTCGAGAGCGAGCGTATCCTCAGAATAGAACGGAAACGGTGTTGTTCGCGTAATTCAACACGTAGAGTTGCTTCGTCGGCGTCGAGATCACGGTCAGCGGCCCACGCACGCCCTTGGTAATCCTGCGCGGCGTTTTCTTATGGCCCGGAGCATAGACGCTAACCGAGTTTCCGGCGTGATTCGCTACGTACAGATTCCCCTTCGAGTCGAAGGTTAAAGCATCGGGATACGAGACGCCGACCGATATCGTGCCGGCAGTAGAGGCCTTTCCCGGACGGTAGACGGTGACGGTGCTGTTTGACCAGTTCGCGACGTAGAGATCGCCCGCGCTGTTGAAAGCGAGCGCCTCGGGCGATCGCACATCGCTGGAGATCGTTTGAAGCACCGTGTCCGAACCGCGCGCGTAGACGGTGACGGTGCTACCGCCATAATTGGCGACGTACAGTTTGCCGGAGGGACCGAACGCGATCGCATACGGACCACGTATGCCTTGCGTGATCGTTCGCGTCGGTTGGCCACTTCCCCGGCCGTAGACCGAAACGTTGCTGGTTAAGCTCCCGCTCGGACTGTTGTAATTGCCGACGTAAATACTACCGGTCTTCTCGAACGCCAAGGCGTTCGGATACGATACGCCGCTGGTTATCGTGCGGATCTTCGACCTGCCGTCAGGCGAGTAGATAGAAACGGTGCTGTCGTACCAGTTTGCGACGTAAACGTTTCCCGCGGTAAATGGAACGAATCGGTCGACGGCATGGGCTGCGCGCCCGGCGTTGGCTGTTCCTAGCGGAACGACGCCGTCTCTAGTGGCAGAGCAAGCGGCGAGCGCCAAAGCGACGAATGCAACGCCGAAAGAGCGACTCATCCGTAGTTTCGCTTCGACGCCGTCGCACTTGGATCCCTGGAAGTTGCACGCTCTGCGCTTATCGCAACAACGCCGGCGCGTTGTGCAGCGCCCCGCTGCCGTTGCGCCAAAGAGCGTAGGTGAGCGATTGTTTTGAGTTCATCGATGCGGCGCCGATCTCGCCGCCTGGTATTGATTGCGATGACACAATACATATCCTCACGGAGGTTCGGCGCCGCTCTTTGCCATGAAGCGCAGCAGATCGTCGCAGGCCTCTTGCGGGTGAGCGCCCTGTGCCATGCGTTGCACGATGAACATCGAGGTGCAGTAGTTCGCCATTACGTCGCCGTTGCCGGTTGCCGAAGCCGCGCCGGCGGCATCGTCTGCGTAATAGCCGCAGCCGACGAGCGGTGAGTCGGCCACGCGGCCGGGAATCTTCCAAGCTAAACCGCTCGTCGAGCAGCCGGCCACGACGTGACCCTTTCCGTCAATTCCAACCATCCCAATCGTATCGTGATGGTTGCGGTCGATCCAGAACGTCTCGGTGATTTGGCGTGTTCTTCCATTTCAGCCAGGTTTCGAGGCTTTTCGGCGTGAGGAGCTGCATCGGCTGGAAACCCATTGCGATTGCGAACTGCAGCGCTCCCTCCCCGGCCATCGTCGTATGGCGCGTCTTCTCCATCACCAGCCGCGCGACCGAGATCGGATTCTTGATCTTGTGAAGGTTACAGACCGCTCCCGCGCGGTGCCTCGTTCCGTCCATGATGCCGGCGTCGAGCTCGACTTCGCCTTGCGCGTTCGGCAAGCCGCCATAACCAACGCTGTCAACGTTGGGATCGTCCTCCGCGACGTTGATGCCCTTCTCGACGGCGTCGAGCAACGAACCGCCGGCGCCGAGAACTTCCGCGGCACGTGCGTTCGCTTCGATGCCCCACTCCCATGTCGACAAAAAGACCGGACGGCTCGGCTCGCCCCCGACTGGCTTTGGCGTTCCGGCTGCAAGCCCGCCGGTCGCGGCGCCGGTAGTCACGATAAAAGTACGACGATCGAGCGGCTCCATCAATGCTATCGGGTACAGACCGTGTCAGAAACGGCTTGAGAGCGCGACTCCACGACCTCCGAGCGTGGTGACTATCATTCTCGCCGGTCGGCCGTCGCGCATCCGCCGTATCGCGCTGGCGAAACTCAGAAAACCGAGCGCTCCGAGAACTGGCTGCAGCGGTCTGCCAGTATCGCTTCGTCCAACCGAAGTCCACGATGCTAATGCGTGCAGACGGTATCGAAAGTAGCTTGGGGAGCCGCGCCGGATATACCTCGTGGACGGTTACTTTATTCGGCGCCATCTTGGTATATGTGACGGTGTCTTGCATCGACATCGCGCCCATCGACGCAGTTCCGCTGTAGGTCTCGCCGTCGCTTGAGGTGAGAAAAGCATGTCCGCCCATGTTGTCGGCGTTGGCCTGCCAGTACGAGTTCAAGCGATCGCTAAAGCCAAAATAAAAATCTCCGGAGTATGTTCGGCGTAGAAACGTGGTTGTGCACGGCATTTCCGGGCACGACATCAAAAGTCGCCGTGCCTTGATCGGTGTGCGCCGGTTGGCTGCCCATCGCGGGGACGTTGTCGAGCAGTTCCAAGGGGCGCCAAGCAGATAGCTAAAAGGCGCCATCTTTCCCGGTCAAAGCGTTGTCGGCCGCGCGCGCCGTGCCGGCACTTGCTAGAGCCGCTAGCGTAAGCGCGGCGATTGAAACGACCTGTATGCGCATGTTCGTGCTCCTTTATCAACGGGAAGGTAGGCGTGAAGCGTTTTCTTTAGCATGAAGCGGCGTATCCTAGCGACGCAGCGGCACGCGGCGTAGGCCACCGGGCTGCATGATAACGAGTGCCGCGCGAGGTCGAACACCTCGTCTTTTTGAAACCCTAACTTCGCGTAAAAATGCTCGAGCCGCGGTTCGCGATGCGGTAACTCCACCATGACGCTTACCGCATGAGTTTCCTTCGCGTAAGCAATCACTCGCTCGACAAGAAGCTTTCCCAGGCCGAGGCGGCGGCTCGGCTCGCGCACGTAGAGATCGCTCAAGAACCACATTCGCTTGCAGTACCACGATGACCACAAGGGATAAAGCTGGATAAAGCCTTCGACCCGCGCATCGAGCCGGGCCAGGAAGATCACCGAATCAACCAATCGCAAGTCGTTCCTCGATGAATTCGCGCGACTGTGCGATGATCGGACCGCCCGACGAAAAATTGGCGGTACGCGTCGAAGAGCGGGACCAACGCAGCCAGATCCTTTGGCGCGGCGCGCGCAGTCGTACAGCTCGGCTCCATTGCGTCCTCCTTTAATGCCGCGCTCATAGAAAACTCAGCAATCGTGGAGCGCCGCACTTCATACTACGTGCATGAAGTACACGAGACCATATGCTACCACGCTGGCAACAGCCCTCTTTTTGCTCGGCGGTCTGCACTTCCAGCGCTCGCCGTAACGAACTAGTGCGGGCGAGCTACCCACTTCGTACGTTGCCGCTTTCGCTCCGGTCTTCGGAATCTCCGGAATGCCCCACAGCGGAACCATGCAGCTTGTCGTGCATGACGGCACGATCAGAGGAACGTACACCGGCACCTCAGTCGCGCCCGATTACCTCGATAACCGCATCGTGCCGGTCTCCGGCACCGTCAGCGACGATGACGGCCACCTTCAGTTGTTTATCGGCGGCGCACTCTCACTGCAAGGCACGATGAGCCAGGACGGCACGATAACCGGAACGGCCAACTATGGTGGCCGGCTCTACGAGTTCGAGGCGGCGCCGGGCGCGTGCGCCCTCTAAAGCTTGACCTGCAGCGAAAAATAGAAGTTGAGCGCGAGCGGATAATTGCCAGAGGACGCGTCACCGTATGCGGGCGCGAACGACTGCGCGAAGTATGGGTTCTCGCGAACCCCGTTGGCCGCGACGTCGTACGGGCTCGATCCGTTGAAGAAGTTGCTGCCGTTATAGAAGGTGTTTGAGGTGTAGCCGCAGATGGCGCTGTTTGGCGGATACGCCCGGCTCCACGGCTCGCTCGAGCCGCCGAAGCACTGGTTGATTAAGTTGGTGACGATGACGCGCCCGGAGATCCGTGGCGTGAAATCGTACGACATCTGCATCCCGAGATTGAACTGCCAGGGCTGGCGGAACTCGCCGAACGTGTCGAACGTTCCGGTCTGAGGATTCGGTATGTAGAGAGTACCGGGGCTGGTCCCGTCGCTCGTCAGCGCGTTGTGACACGAGGTATAATCGGCATTGAGCGGGATGCTCGTTGGAATGTGACGGGATCCTTGGTTTGCCTCACACGCGCGAGGATCGATGCCTATGACGTCGGCCGGCGTTCCGTAGGTCGTGCCCTCGTAGAGCGACATGGCCGGCGTAAACGCGAATTTGCCGTGACGATAATTGAGCACGACCGCGAGCGTGTTTGGCGAGACGTAGGGAAAATCCAGGCCGGGCGCGTACCAGCCGTGCGGGTCCAGCGTCGGCTGAGGCAGCATTCGTAATACGGATTACGAATCGCGGTTGTTCTGCACGGCGCGGGCGTACCGGTGCGGTCGTTCGTATAACAAGGAGCGCCGCCGCCGGCTTTCGTCAATGCGTTGAACTCCTCGATGTCCTGGTTGTACTGATCGACCGGCCCGACGGTGCTGTTCGGATAGTTGTTCCATTTCTCGGCCGCGTTCGTGTACGTATACGAAAACGTCCCCGAGAAACCGTTCTTCGTGAAATCGCCCTTCGTCAGCAGCAGCTCGATACCGTCGACGCGCTCGGTGCCGGCATTGAACGACGGCGATACGCCCAAGCTGGGAAGATTAACCGTTTCGTATAGCTGATCGGTCGCCCAGCGGAAGTACGGCGTCAGCTTCATCGCGACGTCGGTACCTTTGAAATGGTGCTCGTACGAGAAGTCGTAGTTGTCGGAGAACTGCGCCTGCGCTTCGTGCAGCGGCGAGCTGTAGCCAAAGGGAATGAATCCGAGCAGGGTCGCCGCGAGATTGGGCTGCACGTATTGTATTGGATCTCATAGTTTTGCGGCTGTTGCGCGTACCGGCCTGCCGATGCCCGCAGCACCGTATCGGCGTTCACCGTGTAGGTTGCCGAAAGGCGCGGCTCGACATACGACTGCGAGTACGATCGGCGGATAGACGTTCGTGAGCAGGATGCCGTCGGTGCCGTTAGGGTGAACCGTCTGCACGGGCGTTCCGGTCGATCGGTCGATCGGACAGTTGAACGTCACGTACGGCTGGAAAAAATAGATGTACTGCGGCGGCTGCGGAATGAAAATCGGCTGGCGCGTCACCGGGTTGACGCAAAACTCCTTCTGCGCGGCGGCAAACCAAAAGTTTGTTGCGGGGTTATTCGTGTTCGCAAGGTCGTAGGCATCGTTTTCGAAGCGGACGCTTGCGTTGACGTTCCAGGCGTCGCTCGGACGCCATTGATCGCTGATCGAGGCGTTGGTGAGTTTCGGAACGACGGCGTTGATGTCCGCATTGTTTCCAAGATAGGTCAAGAGCATCGACGCGCCCGCAACGCAGGCCGGCGCACTCGACGAAAGCTCGCCGTCGGAGCACGGATCTTGGCTGTTGAACCGCGGTCCGTACGGGCTGCCGAACGTCCCTTGCGAGATCTGCGCGTTGCAGGGCGCAGGTTGCCGATCTTATATTGTGAGTTCTTCGAGATCGGCGAAGCACTGGGAGCCGTTCGTGAAGTTGCTGACCTGCTGGCCGCTGGTGTTGTCGTAGTTGTGGTTGTAGTAGCGCAGCGTGTTCGAGGTAATATATGAAACCATGCCCTGGAGCAGGTGTTGGCTCGATAGTTGATCGGCGAACTGAAGCTCGAGCCCGCCGGTGTGCGAATCGACTTCGTACTGATAGTTCGTAATGCCCAGCGAGACGTTATTTCCCCAGCCGTTCGCGGTGGCCCGGTTGGTGTTCGAATAGAACGTGTAGCCGAAAAGCCTGACGTAGGCGGTAGAACCGAAATTCTTTTGATATTGCAGCTTGCCGATGCTCGCCGTGTCCCAGCGCCCATCGCGATAATTGTTGGGTATCTGCACCTGCAGCTGGTTGCCGTCTACGAAGGGGCACGCGTTGGGCACACGCCGGACGTTCGCGCAGCGGTTTTGTCGGCGATCCGGGATAATATAGGCGATGCGGTGAGTGGAGGCCGGAGCGAGCCAGTGCGCCGAGCCGGGATAGGTGAAGTAGTCCGGCCACTGATTCGTGTTTCCCGCGTTTACCGAGGCCGATGACCCAGGGCGCCGGCATCGTCGACGCTCGAGTAATCCTGCAGGAAGTTGGCCGACGACATGTAGAGCAGCTGAACGTCGTCGCGGCCCGCGTCGCCCCGGTGAGGAATACCGATATGGAAGTTGCCCACGACCTCGCGATCCGCGAGATTCGAGGGCTGCCCGTAGTTCGAAGGATACGATCCGAAACAGCCTGGATCGGTGCTCAGACCGATACTGTGTTTGATGGTACGCGGGATTTGTGTAGCTTCCGTCGTTGTTGCACGTCGGGATAGACGCCGGGCCAGAAGGCCGGCAAGAACGTCGTGATATGCGCCGGCCAGTAGCCATACGGAATCGTATCGGTCAGGCTGGCGCCGTTATACTGATCGAAGTAGCGAAAATCTTGATTCGTTCCGCTGATGCCAAGGTAATAGGAAAACATTCGATCCGGGGTTGAACCGCCGGCTTCGATTCGCGCGTCGTGATAGAACGTTGGCGTGCCGACCGCCAAGCCGCCGGTGGCATACCCGGGAAAAGTTCCGGTCTTGATGACCTGATTGATGAAGCCGGCGAGACCCGTTGCATTGGCATCGGCTTCGCCGCCGCCGGTATAGATCTGGAGCTCTTGCTGGCCGAGCGTCGTCTCGGCGTTTCCGGGATAGTTGTCGAAGGATCGATTGATGGGCACGCCGTCGTACTCATAACCGATCTGGTCGTAGTAGCCGCCGCGAATGTAGACGGTTTGATTGACCCCGACCTGATTGGGTGGAACGTACGCTCCCGGCATCGAGGCAATTGCCGAGTAGGCGTTGTTCAAGCCACCGCCGCCGCCTAACGTTGCGGCCGCGGCCGTCAATCCCGGATTGACGGAATAGACGTCGGTGCCCGTGCCCGGCCGCACCGGGCTGAGCGACGACCGCGACGTCACGCGCGCGATCTGTTTGAGACTCTTTTGCAGCACGATCGAGAGCGTTTGGCTTTGATCGGCGAAGACCGAGATGCCCGAGATCGAAACGTCGTCGTATCCGGCGCGCTGTGCGGAAACCGTGTACGTCTCGGGAGACAAGGAGAGAAACGTAAAACGGCCGGACGCATCGGTCGTTACGTGCGCGACCTGCGATGGACTGACGGCGCTGACCGCTGCTCCGGCGATCGGCGCTTTGGTGGCCGAGTCCACCACCGTTCCGGTGATCGTGCCGGTGGTGCCGGCGAACGCGCCCTGCCGACAACCAAAGACTGAGACGAATACGACCGCCGCGCATCGCAGCCAATAGCTAAACCCGCTCCTCATGCACCCTCCGTAGCAACCAACTCCGCTTGGGGAAAGGCTCTTAGGGAGGTCGGGCGGTATGTTCCTTCAACTTGCGCTTCTTTGGGGAGTGTACCAATGACAGACTTACGTGCACGCGCCGCTCTCGCCATCGTCCTCGTCTTACTCGCGTCGACGGCCTGCAGCGGCAATAGCGGCGTACCAAGCGCGAGCTCGGCGTTAGAGACCTCGTCGGTTCGCATCGTGGGCGATGCAGCCGCTCGCGACCTCAGCGGCCAGTATGCTGGAAAAGTGAAAGATAGCGTTTACGGATCAGGCAGAGCCACCGCATCGCTGGCACAATACAAGAGCGCCCTCGGAGGCTCGCAAACGCTCGTCTTTGGCATAGGCAGCATTACCGATTCGCTCGCGTTAGCTCTTAGCGGAACGGCACTTACTGGAAGCACCGTTGCATCTTCAAAGAACGCGGTCTGTTCGTTTTCGACAACCGCCACGTATAATGCGAAAACGCATTCGTTGAGCGGAGCCTACAAAGCCGTCTACCGCTGCGCGGGCGAAAAGGGGACGTACACGCTCAAACATCAGTGCCTATACAAAGGCGCCGGTGCCGAAGACGTTCGCCCTGAGACGGGACTAAAAAACTGCTAAGCGGATAGCGCTTCGCTCACAGCTCGATCGTTGCTCCAAGTCGACCCCTCACTCAGCAGTCGGTCGAGCTCGGAGTCTGCAAGCGCCGCCCTGAGGGAGCTTTGGAGGTCGGCCATTAACGCCGTGTCCGGCGCCACCAGTTCCCAGCCCGCGGCTCGGAGCTTGTCTTGAGCGTAGCCCATGAGGCGGGCCGCTTTGCGAGCGTCCGTCGGGCATGCAGTCATCGCTAGGTACGAAATCGCAAGAAACGTTAGAATCTCGTGCCTGGCTTTCGCCGCAAGCGCGAGCGACTGGCGAGCAAACGCCTCGGCACGCACTCGATCGCCCATTGCCAGATAGCAACTGGAGATGTCGTTCGTCAAAAACATCAACAAAGCGTCAGAGCGTGCGATACCGGTTGCCTCCAGCAGCAGTTCGGTCGCCCTACCGTATTGTCCGCATTGAAGCTCCCACTGTCCCCACCAGTTGAGCGCACGCGCCGTGTCATCGTCGCGGCCCAGCGATTGGAAGAGACCCACGCTTTCATCGTAAAGGGCGCGCACGGTTTCAATGCTCTCGCCGCAAAACGACTCGGCGCAACGCCGCAGTACGTCGGCAAGAAGCCGCGGGTCGCCAAGCTCGCGCGAGAGCTGCAAGGCTTCTTGCGCGACCGCTTTCGCCTCGTCGTAGAGCGATTGGTGAGCGTAACGCGAGGAGACTTGCGAAAGGGCGCGAGCGAGGCCTCGCGAATCGCCCGCCTCGCGGTAGCGCGAAACGGCGACGAGTGCTTCGTCGAAGCACTTGCTGTTCGCGCCGATGTTGCTGTAGAGCATCGACAGACCATACCGCACTCGCGCTTCGACCTCCGGAGAGAGCGTGCAACCAGTTTCCAGCACGCGTTTGCAGTACTCGATGCCCTCATCGAGGAGGGCGAGGCGCAGAAAGAGCACGGTCGTGTCGGCCACTATCCGCGCTCCAAGCTCGCGATCGTTCCCCTCGTCGAAAGCCCAGCGCAGGGCAACGCGAAGGTTTGAAAGCTCGGCCTCGAACCGCGGGAGCCAATTTTCATCGGGACCGCGGTCCCATTCGTCGTACGCGCGATGCGCGAACGTCGCGTATACTGCCGCATGCCGCGCGCTGCTCTCGAAAAGCTCGCCGCCTTCGATGAGCTTTTCGTGTGCGTAATCTCGGATCGGCTCCAGCAAACGATAGCGTTGATCGTCCCCGTCAACCTCAGCAACGACGAGCGATTTGTCGACGAGGGAAGTCAGCAACTCCAGAACGCCCCACTCATCGTTGTCAATGCTGCACACGCCGGTTGCCGCATCGAGGGTGAAACCGCGCGCGAAGACCGAGGCACGACGGAGCGCGTTGCGCTCGTCTTCCAAGAGCAAGTCGTAGCTCCAATCGATCAGCGCCCGCATTGTCTGCTGCCGCGGCCGGCGATCCCGACCGCCGGCAAGAAGCCGCAGCTCGAGATGGGAAGCCAGGCTCTCGAGCGACATCGTCCGCACGCGCGCGGCCGCAAGCTCGATCGCCAAAGCGATTCCATCTAAGCGATTGCAAATATTTTCGACCGTGCCTGCCTTGAGTTCGACGCGAAAAGATGGATTCGCGGCACGCGCACGGTCCGCGAAGAGCTGCACCGCCGAGGCCGCGTCGAGGGAGGATAATCGGTAGACTCGTTCGCCCGCGATGTCCAGCGGAGATCGGCTCGTTGCAAGCACCGTGACGTGGGAGCAGCGCGCAATGATCTGCGCCGTAATGGCGGCGACCTGGAAGACGAGATGCTCGCTGTTGTCCAACACTATCAGCAGCTCGCGCTTTTCGAGATAGTTGAGAAGATCGGCGAGCGTATCGACCTCCGTCGAACGCTCGGCGCCAAGAGCGAAGAGTATCGTCCCGGCGATCAGCGAGGCATCGCCGAGCGAAGATAAGTCAACGAACCACGCACCGTCGCGTTCGTCGTTGAGACGTTGCCCGGCAACCTCGAGCGCCAGACGCGTTTTGCCGATTCCGCCCGCACCGACGACCGTTAGCAGCGGGCCCTCGTCGAGCAAGGCTTCGATGCGGGCAAGATCGCCCTGGCGGCCAACGAAGCTCGTGGTCTGTTGCGGAAGATTGTTTGGCGGTGTCTCCAACGCTCGCAGCGGTTTGAAGTCGGAGCGCAGTCCGCTTCCGACCGGCTGGTAGACGCGCTCGGGCTCTTTAAGGTCGCGCAGCGGAAGCGATCCCAGATGGCGCAACGTGATGCCGTCGGGCAGGCTCGCCAGCGAAAGGTCGGCTGCGTCCCCCGAGAGCAGAATTTGGCCGCCGTGACCGGCAGAGACTAGCCGAGCCGCGCGGTTGACCGCAGTGCCGAAATAATCGCCGTCACGCTCGTCGGTTTCGCCGGCATGGATCGCCATGCGGACCGCGAGACTGTCGACGTTGCTGAAATCCGCGCTCGCTAGTCGCCGCTGAATTCCGACCGCGGCGTCCACCGCCTCGCCGGCCGTCCAAAAGGCCGCGCAAAATGCATCGCCGACCGTCTTGAAAATGTATCCGCGTCGGCGGTCGATTTCCTCACGGAGAATGGCGTCGTGGCGACGCATCGCATCGCGCATCGCTTCGCCGTAACGCTCCCATCGGCGCGTGCTGGCCTCGACATCCGAGAACAAAAACGCGACGGTTCCTGTTGGAAGCTTTCGAAGGCGTGTCGGCACCTCTGCTTCTTCCCGGCGCGTTGTTCTGAGCCTGTCCTAGTCTCATGTCGACGCGAGCCCGTGCCTGGATCATCCTCCGACTGCCGCTTTCCGCTCGCCCTCATTGGGTCGTGTAAAAAAAAGGGACGTCACCAGCGCGGCCAAGAGAGCGCCGACGCACGGACCAACGGCGTAAATCCAGACGAGATCGTAAGCACCGCCGACGAGTTGCGGCGGTATCGATCGTGCAGGATTCATCGAAGCGCCGCTTACCGGCCCGGCGAAGAATCCGCAGGCGGCGACGGTTAATCCGACTGCGAGTGCCGAGCCCTTCCCGATCGTCGCTTCTTCTTGCGCAGTCAATAAAACGACGATCGTAAGCAAAAAGGTCAACATGGTTTCGGCAATCCCCGCCTCGACGTGCGTGAACTGCGGGCCGGGATGGCTTGCGCCGAGCACAACCGCATGTCCCCATACCAGAAAGACCAATAGCGCGGCGCCAAAGCCGCCGGCGAACTGCCCGATCCAGTACAGGAGCATTTGCAAAGGCGGCATGGCGCGCCGTACTGCGAACGCCAAGGAAACCGCGGGATCGACATGTGCGCCCGAGATGGCGCTGAAGGCGTAAATCATCGCGGTGGTGATAAAGCCGCGAGCCAGCCACCGCGAAACGTAATCGACGTGGCCGCTCCCCGTGTAATACAAGACGTCGACGACCGTGGCTACGAGCGTGACGAAAAAAGTCCCGATGAATTCTGCGCCGACTTTTTGAGGTAGCGACGGTTTGTTTACCCCGCTCGACTTCTGCGCCACCTCACGATGCAGCCGCGATGCCCTGTTCGCGCGGCGTGAAGAGCGCGATCATTGCATCGTTAAACTGTGGAATGTCTTCGGGCTTGCGACTGCTGACGAGAAAATCGTCGGTCACCACGGCCTGGTCTACCCACTCGCCGCCGGCATTGACGATGTCGGTGCGCAAGGATGGCCATGACGTAAGCTTTCGGCCGCGGACATAATCGGTTTCGATCAAGATCCACGCCGCATGACAAATTGCGGCGATGGGCTTGCGAGCGATCTGCATCGCATGTACGAAGAGCACCGCCTTATTGTCGGTGCGCAGCGAGTCCGCACTTTGCACGCCGCCAGGCAGCAGCAGCGCGTCGAAGTCCAGCGGCTTGGCGTCGGCGATGCCCAGCTCGACCTTGAACGCGCCTCCCCTTTCGTCGTGGTTCCAGCCGCTTACGAGGGGCGTGCGGGGCGAAATGATTGCGGTCGTTGCCCCCGCGGCGTGTAACGCCTCGCGCGGCCGAGTCAGCTCGACCTCTTCAAAGCGGTCATCGACCAAAACCGCAACGCGGACACCGTGGAGCGGGTGAGGATGGGCCATACCGATGTAATTCCCCGGCTCCGTTGCGCGCAAACAAGTGGTCCGGCCGGCGGTCCTGGGGAATCTTTACAGATGCGATATCTCGCACTTGTTACCGACTACGACGGAACTCTGGCCTATGCGGGCGTTGCCCGCGACTCCACGATTGAGGCGCTTAAAGCACTGCGCGAGAGCGGACGCTTCCTGATCATGGTGACCGGCCGGCTTCTCGAGGATCTGCGAAGGGTCTTCCCGCAGGTCGAGCTCTTCGATGCAATCGTCGCAGAAAACGGCGCCGTTTTGTACGATCCGGCGAAACAGGAAGAAGTCATCCTGACGGCAGCGCCGCCATCGGAGCTCCGACGGTTGCTCCAAGCGCGCGGCGTCGCGCTCGAGGTAGGTCACGTGATTCTGGCTACTCGCGAACCGCACGAGAAAGAAGTACTCGATACGATCCGCGAGCTCGGACTCGAAATGCAGCTCATCTTCAACAAAGGCGCGGTCATGATACTGCCTTCGGGGATCAATAAAGCCAGCGGTCTGAGCGCGGCGCTGAGCCGGCTGAAGCTTTCGGCACATAATGCTGTCGGAGTCGGTGATGCGGAGAACGACCACGCATTTCTTACTCTCTGCGAATGCTCTGCTTCTACCGCCAACGCGCTCCAATCGGTTAAGGCGCAAACCGATATCGTGCTCGAAAGCGCCGATGGCGACGGCGTCGCCGAACTCACGCGACGCATCCTTGAATGCGATCTCGTCGACGTTGCACTAACTCATCGTCAGGTACCGTTGGGAACGGCGCCCGGCGGACGTGAAGTCGTCTTCGATCCGTTCCTGCACGGAACACTGCTCTTTGCCGGCGCCTCGGGCGGCGGCAAGTCGACGGCAGCCCTGGGCCTCGTCGAGCGGCTCATGCAGCGGGGTTACCAAGTCTGCATTATCGATCCGGAGGGCGACTACGAATCCTTCGGCGGCGCAATCGTGCTCGGCGACTCGACAACCATACCGACGCTCGACGAGGTCTCGGACGTACTCGATCAGCCGAGTCGCAGTGCGATCGTCAGCCTTCTCGGCGTACCGATGCACGATCGACCCGCATTTGTCGATGCGCTGTTTCCGCGGCTTTTTTCCTGTCGCGCGCAGTACGGGCGGCCACATTGGATCGTCCTCGACGAAGCACACCACGTCTTTTCCCGCGGGAGAATTCCAGATGCAATTCTTCCACGCAATCTTTACGGGATGCTGGCGATCGCAACCGAACCCTCGCATCTCGCCAGGCCGCTTCTCGAGTCGGTGCGCGCCGTCGTTGCCGTCGGTGACGACGCTGCTCGCACGATCGAGGATGCCACAGGTGTCGAGATACGGCAAAAGATTCCGCAACGCCGCGAGTCGCAAGCGCTATTGTGGAAATACGAGGCGCCACACGACGTAACGGTCGTTGAAATGCTTGCACCGCAATCGAAGAAGCAGCGCCATCGGCGCAAGTACGCCGCCGGAACGCTCGCCCCGGAAAAGAGCTTCTTCTTTCGCGGGCCCGACGGCAAGCTCAATCTACGCGCACATAATCTGACGATTTTTGCTCAGATTGCCGAAGGTATTGACGACGAGACGTGGACCTATCATCTTCGCCGGGGCGATTATGCGAAGTGGTTCGCGCAGGCCATCGGCGACGATGAGTTGGTCGATGCAGCCAATCGCGCACAAAGCGAACCAAACGAAAGCCGCCAACGTTTGTTGGCGGAAATTCGGGAGCGCTATACTAAACCCGCGTGAACTTAGCTCTGGCGGCGTCTTTCGTGGAGCGCCGTCACGGCAGCGACGGGCTTGGAGAGCGCAGCGACCAACTCCGCGCGGCTCTTGACGTTGAACGTCGTAAAGAGCTCCGAAAGCTGATTGCGGACGGTGTGCGGGCTGCGGCCAAGGGCGCCGGCTATTTCCGAGTTGCGCTTGCCGGCGCGCACGAGCTCGAGCACCTGCCGTTTCGCCGGAGGAACCCGATGCAGGCGCAGAGCCGCCGCATTGGTTCCATCGGCCACGCGACGCGCAATCCAGCTACGGGGCCACGGCTCTATCTTTTGAACGGCGCGCTGCATCCAGCGCCGGTCGTTTGTCACTTCGTAGAGCGCAGATGCGCAAAGCGCAGCGCGCCAGGCATAATTGAACCCTTCGAAGATTGACCAGGCCTCGCTGAGCGCCGTCTTGGCCTCGCCGAGGTCGCCGAGACGCATCCACGCGACACCCTGCGAATAGGCCTCGAACCCTTTGACGCGCGGGTCCGTGCCGTAGGCGAGAATCGGTATCACGGATGTCGTCAGCGTGCGGAATCGCGCAAGATACTGTTCTGCGATGGCAGGATCGTCGTACGCAAAGAGCTCGGCCAGGACGAGCAGCGCCGAGCGTTCTTCGCCGGCCACATTCCAAGAAAGCCGCTGTGCGATTTCGTGAGCTTCCTGGAGCTGCTCGGTCGCAAAAGCCATCTCGCCGGTGTTCTTTGCGAGAAGCGCTCGATCGAGATAGCAGAGGACGCTCCAATGCTCGGAGGGTGCGAGTCGAGCCGCCTTCCTAAAGCCCGAAAAGGCCGCAAGCTCATTTCCGTCGAGCTCGTCGATCGCCGCGAGGAATCGGGTTACCTGGAAACGCTCGAGCCGTAAACCTGACGTCCACGGAAGTGACTGGTGGAGGCTTCGAACTCGCTCCGCGACCTCGTGCAGCGGCAGCTCGCGGCAGAGCAACGCGAGCGTGAAGAGGGCGTTGCCTTTATAGTATTGATCTGCTACTTGCGCAGTATCGAGTTCATCAAGCGCTTTCTGAAGCTCGTCGACTTGGCGCATAATTTCGCCGCGGCTAAGCGCTACCCATGAGAGCAGAATGCGGGCCCGAGCGCGATTGTTCGGGTACGGGGATACAAGCTGGGCGGCGATGGCCTCTTCTGCCTCCCGATTTTCCTGCCTCATCCACGCGATGACGGCTTTATAATAGAGCGCTTCGTCGCGCCAAGGATCTCCCGGTAACAAATCGTGCAATGCACGCTCGATGAGCTTTCGTCCCGCAACGTAATCTCTCGTTAAGCCCAAGGCTACGCCGAGCAGGACGTCACGAGCAGTGCTCGCTTCTCCCGACGTTTGTGAAACGTCCGAAAGCGAGCCGATAATATCGACGAATCGGTGTTCGCGAAGTGCCAGACGCGCCGCCGCAAAAACCGCGTCGAGACTGCGGTCTGACGCAACGAGCTGGCGACAGCGATCGAAATCCGCAGCCGCGAACGATCGCTCGAACTCTTGCTTGTCGAAGCCCTGCCGACTAACTAGAGCGCTTTTCAACGTCCCCTCACAGAGTAAGTAAGTCATATCCAAAAGACCGGTGGTTCTAATCAGCGGACAAAACGGCCCTGATCACTACCACCGATCTTTTGGTGCTACCTTTCTATTCCTCGCCCTCTTGGCTTTCCTTTCCTAGCGTTCTTGGCTCTCGCCTCGATTTATCTCGAGCTGCTCAAGGGCGGGCCGCCACCAACGGAACCGTTCAGCTTGGGCAACGGGGGGCCGCCGCCGACGGAATCAAGCGGATGCGATTTGCGGTTCACTGATTTGGGACTCACTAAGGGCGGCCCGCCGCCGACGGAGCCCGTTCAGCTTGGGCAACGGGGGACCGCCGCCGACGGAATCAAGCGGATGCGATTTGGGGTTCACTAAGGGCGGGCCGCCGCCAACGGAGTCGAGATGGTGAGCGCCTGCCGTGCTGGGAAGCAGAGAGCCGCTGGTAATCCCGCCGCCTGCACACCCGCCGAGTAAGGCACCCGCTAAAACAAGGACGAGGACAGAGATGGTCTTACGCATTTCTTCTTTTGCCTTTCCGCCCCGCAGGGCGAGGAAGCGTAGATGGTAGTACGAACATACTAGTACCAAACCGTCTCCAAGGATAGAGTCGCTTGGCAAACCTAGCATCTATTTTGTACACCTAGCGGTTCGGGGACATCGTGACGGGTTCCTCGGTCCGTCTCCTCCTCAGGAGAAAGGGTACCCTTTATGCGTACGCGCTTCGTAGCCCGGACGCGCGTTTTTTGAGCGCCTCTGCGTTCGGCGTTCTCGTCTCCGTCCTCGCAAGCTGCGGCGGCTCTTCACCGCTTGCACCTTCCCTCATGCCGACCGGCTCCCAAGCCGCGAGTCGCATCCCCGAGGAACGACGATCGCCATGGAAATTCATGACTCTGGGCGATCCGGCCGATCCCCACTTTAACAAACTGCTCGCGATCAACAACCTCGGCAAAATTTGCGGATTCCATGGGAAAGGATCGCGAAACGATCCAGCCGGGGGATATTGCGTCTCTAAATATGGGAATTCCAACTTCCGGACCGACAACTATCCAAATGCGAGCGACACGTTCGTTACGTCGCTGAACAACACGAAGGTGATCGCCGGATATTACTACAGCCTACATGGCGGTATTTTTGGTTTCACGCTGTCAAACGGCATCTGGACGAGCTATAAGAACCCACAGCTTCACGGCGACTCGCCGGTGACGGAGCTACTCGGGCTTAGCGATGCGAACCTGGCCGTCGGCTTCTATACGGAGGCGGGCGTCAATCATGCTTTCGAGCTCAACGTACCAACGGCTCAATTCCAGCATATTCTGCCGCCCGACGGCGTCAGCGTCGAGGCGACGGGGATCAACGGCAAGGGAGATATCGTCGGATACATGACGACGTCCGGCGGATCGACCAGGAGCTTCCTTCTCAAGGGAGGCTTCTACACGGTGTTTTCCCATCCCGGGTCTTCGGTCACCGAAGCGACGTCATTGAACTGGCAGGATCAGATCGGCGGCAGTTTCGTCGACGGGCACGGTCACACGCACGGCTTCCTGTTAACCAATCCGCTAGGCGGCAAGGAATGGACGGTGGTTGATGACCCGGACGCCGTTGGCGTCACGACGGTGACGAGCGTCGAAAACCACGGCGACATGGTCGGCTGGTATCTCGACGGCCGCGGCAAGACCAACGGCTTTCTTGCGATGCCTCGCAAATAGTACGAGAGCGGAAACTTAAAACTACGTCTTGTCTCTTAGCTCCCGTTTCATCGCGTCGACCTCGGCCTCGGCGCGATGCTTCGCCTCATCCGCGATCGAACCGGCTTTTTCACCCGGGCTCATCTCGTCGGCTGACAGATCGCGGCGTGCTCGCTCCGCGTCGGCTTCCGAGCGGTGTTCATTTTCGTGAACTCGATCGCGTACATCGTCGACGCCTCCTTTGATGGCGTCGGCCGCGCGATCCAGGGGGTCTTTACTCATGACATCTCCTTTACCTGACGCGGCCAGCCTACCCAGGAGGAGAAATCGCTAAACGCGCTTTCTACTGCGTATCGGGCAAATGATGATCGATCGGCTGGTGCAAGAAGTAATCTCTACCGAGCCGCGTCGGGATCGCTTTAAATGCACGCGGGGGCCTTCCGAAGTCAAAGCAATCTTTCTCGGGGGACGTGGCTCGGGCATCGCTGGCAGCGAGCCGTCCCAAGCCGAACTGATCCTCGACGAACTTCAGAATGCTGCCGTGCTCGTAATGCACGTGCGAAACGCGCCCTTCCCTCGCATACGCCGAGACGACCAACATCGGAATTCGCATCCCGAGGCCGTCGTAGTCCACGTAGGCCGGCGGCTCGGGATCGTACCAGCCGCCGTAGTCGTCCCAAAAGATGAAGATGGCGGTGTCCTTCCAATACTGCGATTTCCCGATCGCATTGACGAGCGAGGCCACCCATTGGGGACCGGTATTTGAGCCGGAGCCCGCGTGGTCCGAGTTTGTCCACGTCGGCGTAATCCAGCTTATTTGGCGAAGCTGTCCGTGCGCGACATCCTTGAGAAAGGTGCTCGGGGGGCTTATGACGTCTTGGTGCCAATCGGTGCCGAAGTAGACGTATTGGTTAGCCTGATAGGCGCTCCAAATTCCCGGCGAGCTCGCCGAGTACGAAACGGCATAGTATGCCCACGAAATCCCGGCTTCGTCGGCTGCTTGACCGAGCGACGTATCGTCGTAACACGGTGCCTGGTACCCGTAGGGCACTTGACGCTGGGGGCCAACGATCGCGACGGTCTCGCCATAATCGTTGCCCGGGCAACCCCACGCTCCGCCGTTGGGAAAATTCACGGACGATTCGGCCTGAGCCGCGATGATGTACTGATGCGAGATAAAGCTGCTCGCATCGAAGTTCGATGCATACATCTGATCCGCCAAAACATATCGCTTGGCCAAGTCAAAGTACGGCTTCGTCTCAGAGTGCGGAACGTAGCTGTACGGAGGATTGGGATTCGGGCAGTTATCGTAGCAGCTCCAGGTCTCTTTATCGAAGCCGTTCATCCGGCAATTGGTGCCAGGAATGCTTCCGGTGCCGTTGCAGGCTGCGATGAATCCGTGAGAATCATGTTCGATATCCCAGGCCGTTTCTAGCCCCACGGGTTGGAGTGTAATTTTTTGTTTGTGCGTGTTGTAGCCGTACGCAGCAGTCGTCGCCCCCGGAAAACCATAGAACAGATCGTTGAAGGAGCGATTCTCTTGAACGATGATGACGACGTGCTTAATTTTCGCTCGCGCCGACAAGTGACGAACGGGCGGATCCCGGACGGCGCCGTTACCAGAGGACCGTAGGAAACGGGGAGTGCCGGACCGGTCGCGGTGATTGCGCCATTGCCGTTGCATGCGCAAAATGCGAGCGCGCAAGCCGCGATTGCGAGCGGCCGGCTGGATAATGGCTTGCACCGCATACGCTCTCCCCCTCCTATAATCGGGCTTCTATTCTGTATCGGGCGGCCGCAGATCGAGCGGCTGGTGCATGAAGTAATCCTTGCCAAGGACCGTCGGGATCACTTTGAACTTGCGCGGCGCAGCGTTGAAGTTGAAGCAATCGCTAGCGGGCGATGTGGCCCGCGCGTCGCTGGCCGAGAGCCGGCCGAGGCCGAACTGATCCTCCACGAACTTCAAAATGCTGCCGTGCTCGTAGTGGACGTGCGAAACATGTCCCTGTTTGGCGTAGGCGGAAACGATGATCATCGGGACTCGTATGCCGAGGCCGTCGTAATCTACGTAGGCGGGCGGCTCGGGATCGTACCAGCCGCCGTAGTCATCCCAAAAGATGAAGATCGCGGTGTTATTCCAGTATTTCGATTGGCCGATCGCATTGACGAGCGACGCGACCCATTGCGGGCCGGTAGCCGAATTGCAGCTCGCATGGTCGGAATTCGGGCACGTTGGAGTGACCCAGTTTATCTGGCGCAGCTTTCCGTTCGAGACGTCGTTGAAAAACTGCGTCTGGGGCGTGATGACATCGCTTGTCCAGTCGGAGCCATAGTAGACATAGTGGTTGGCCTGGTAGGCGCTCCAGAGGCCGCCACTTTTGCCCAGGGGCGATGTGTAGTAGGCCCAAGAGACACCCGCCTTGTCCGCTTCTTGGCCGAGCGAGGTGTCGTTGAAACACGTGAGCTCGTGGCCGTCGGGAATTTGGCGCTGGGGACCAACTTCATAGATCGTGTCTCCGCCGTTCTTGCAGCCCCAATCGGCGGAATAGTTAACCGCCCTCTCGGACTGCGCCGCGATGATGTACTGGTGCGAGACAAAGCTGCTCCCGTCAAAGTTCGACGCGTACATTTGATCGGCCAACACGTATTGCTCGCCCATTGCAAAGTATGGCTGCGTCTCCCAATGTGGCACGTAGCTATATGGCGGATTCGCGTTGGGACACGAGGAGTAGCCGGGTTTGCCGCATTCCCAGTACTCCTTGTCGAAGCCATTCATCTTGCATTTGGTGCCGGGAATGCTGCCGGTGCCGTTGCACGCCTGGAAGAACGACGTCGAACTATGGTCGATATCCCAGTTCGTTGCGAGTCCGATCGGCTGCAGCGTAATCTTCTGGCCCGAGGTATTGTAGCCGTACGTTTGCGTCGTCGCCCCGGGAAACCCGTAAAAGAGGTTGTTGAGAGAGCGGTTCTCTTGAACGATGATCACGACGTGTTGGATTTTGCCGCTCGACGCCTGGTGATGTACTCGTTTCTGCGGTGCCTCGACTTGCGCGAGCGACTGAGAGGCAGGCGGCAGACCGGACCGGCTGCTCGTAAGCCCGCCGTTGCCGTTGCATGCCGAGAGGACAAGTACAAGGGTTCCAAATGCGAGCCGCCGGCTCGAAAATGAGTTACAACGCATATGCGTTCTCCTCTGTATAGCGGTAATTTACTCGGTGTCGGCCGGGCGCGGATCGGGCGGCTGGTGCATGAAGTAATCCTTGCCGAGGACCGTCGGGATCACTTTAAACTTGCGCGGCGCAGCGTTGAAGTTGAAGCAATCGCTAGCGGGCGATGTGGCCCGCGTATCGCTGGCCGAGAGCCGGCCTAGGCCGAACTGATCCTCCACGAACTTCAAAATGCTGCCGTGCTCGTAGTGGACGTGCGAAACATGCCCCTGTTTGGCGTAGGCGGAAACGATGATCATCGGGACTCGTATGCCGAGGCCGTCGTAATTCACGTACGCAGGCGGTTCGGGATCGTACCAGCCGCCGTAGTCATCCCAAAAGATGAAGATCGCGGTGTTATTCCAGTATTTTGATTGGCCGATCGCATTGACGAGCGACGCGACCCATTGTGGGCCGGTCGCCGAGTTGCAGGCCGCATGGTCGGAATTCGGGCAGGTCGGCGTGACCCAGCTTATCTGGCGCAGATTTCCGTTCGAGACGTCGTTGAGAAAGGCGCTCGGCGGGCTGATGACGTCTTTGTTCCAATCCGGGCCGTTGTAGACATAGTGGTTGGCCTGGTAGGCGCTCCAGAGCCCGAACCCTCCGGGGCGTACTGCAACGGCGTAGTATGCCCATGAAACTCCGGCGTTATCCGCTTCTTGGCCGAGCGACGTGTCGTTGAAGCACGGCTCCTCGCGGCCGTCGGGAATTTGGCGTTCGGGACCAACTTTTTGGATGAAGTCCCCGGAGCCGCCCTCGCAGCCCCACACCGGCGGATAGTTTACGGCCGCCTCGGACTGCGCCGCGATGATGTATTGGTGCGAGACAAAGCTGCTCCCGTCGAAGTTCGACGCGTACATTTGATCGGCCAACACATATTGCTCGCCCATTGCAAAGTATGGCTGCGTCTCCCAATGTGGCACGTAGCTATATGGCGGATTCGCGTTGGGACACGAGGAGTAGCCGGGTTTGCCGCATTCCCAGTACTCCTTGTCGAAGCCATTCATCTTGCATTTGGTGCCGGGAATGCTGCCGGTGCCGTTGCACGCCTGGAAGAACGACGTCGAACTATGGTCGATATCCCAGTTCGTTGCGAGTCCGATCGGCTGCAGCGTAATCTTCTGGCCCGAGGTATTGTAGCCGTACGTTTGCGTCGTCGCCCCGGGAAACCCGTAAAAGAGGTTGTTGAGCGAGCGGTTCTCTTGAACGATGATGACCACGTGTTGGATTTTGCCGCTCGACGCGCGCCGATGCACTCGCTTCTGTGGTGCCTCGATTGCCGCAAGCGACTGAGAGGAAAGCGGCAGCCCAGGCGCGCTGCTCGTGATGCCGCTATTACCATTGCACCCGGAAAGGATGAGTGCAAAAACCGCGAGCGCCAGCGTCCGGCTCGAAAGTCGGTTACAACGCATATCGGTCCTCCTATGTTGTAATGCGAGGTTTACTGAGTATCGGGTGCCCGAAGATCGGGCGGCTGATGCATGAAGTAATCCTTGCTGAGGACAGTCGGAATCGTTTGGAACTTCCGCGGCGGCTTTTTGAAGTCGAAGCAATCCTTCTCGGGTGATGTGGCGCGTGCGTCGCTGGCCGAGAGTCTTCCCAGCCCGAACTGATCCTCCACGAACTTCAAAATGCTGCCGTGCTCGTAGTGGACGTGCGACACATACCCCTTCTTGGCATAAGCCGAAACGACGAGCAGCGGTAGTCGTATGCCCAAGCCATCGTTATCCATGTAGGCAGGCGGCGCGGGATCGTACCAGCCGCCGTAGTCATCCCAAAAGATGAAGATCGCGGTGTTATTCCAATATTTAGATTGGCCGACCGCATTGACGAGCGACGCAACCCATTGCGGGCCGGTCGCCGAGTTGCAGGCCGCGTGGTCGGAATTCTTGCACGTTGGCGTTATCCAGCTTATCTGGCGAAGTTTTCCGTTTGAGACGTCGTTGAAGAACTTCGTCTGAGGGGTGATGACGTCGTTCTTCCAGTCCGAGCCGTAGAAGACGTACTTATTAGCTTGGTAGGCGCTCCAAATGCCGTTGGGTCCCGTGACGGTTCCCGTGTAGTAGGCCCACGAAACACCAGCCTCGTCCGCCTCTTGGCCCAGCGACGTGTTGCCAAAGCACACTCGCTGATGGCCATCGGGGATTCTGCGGCCGGGGCCAATTACTGTTTATCGTATCACCCGAGCCGCCCGAGCAGCCCCAAATGTTCGAACTTACCGGATAGTTCACGGACGACTCGGCTTGCGCCGCTATGATGTATTGGTGCGAGATAAAGCTGCTGCCGTCGAAGTTCGACGAGTACATTTGATCGCCAACGACATATCGTTTGCCGATATCAAAATACGGCTTCGTCTCAGAATGCGGCACGTAGCTGTAAGGCGGATCGCTATTCGGGCACGAGGAGTACCCGGGTTTGTCGCATTGCCAGTACTCCTTGTCAAAGCCGTTCATCCGGCAGTTCATACCGCGAATGCGACCCGTGCCGTTGCAGGCCTTAAAGAACTGGGACGATTCGTGGTAGATATCCCAGGTCGTTGCAAGGCCGATCGGCTGCAGTGTGATCTTGTTGCCGGCGCTGTCATAGCCGTACTTCGTTGTGGTCGCGCCGGGAAATCCGTAGAAAAGATTGTTGAAGGAGCGGTTCTCTTGAATGATGATCACGACGTGTTGAATTTTGCCGCCGGATCCATGGCGATGCAACTGTTCGAACGGCGCCTGCTCTTGCGCTTGCGTAAGCGGCGCAGGATTGAGCCCGTTGCACCCTGAGACGATCAGTGCAATCGCGATTGCCGGCGTCAGGCTGGAAAGTCGGTTGTAATGAATGTGAGGCCTCCTAGTTAAGAGTGGAATTCTATTGAGTGTCGGCCGGGCGTAGATCAGGCGGCTCGTGCATGAAGTAATCCTTGCCAAGGACCGTCGGAATCACTTTGAACTTTCGCGGCGGCTTTTTGAAGTCGAAGCAATCCTTCTCGGGCGACGTGGCCCTCGTATCGCTGAGCCCGAGCCGTCCGAGATTGAACTGATCTTCCACAAACTTCAGGATGCTCCCGTGCTCGTAGTGGACGTGCGAGACGTACGCCTGCTTTGCATAGGGGGAAACGACGACCAAGGGCAGTCGGATGCCCAAGCCATCGTTATCCATGTAAGCAGGCGGCTCGGGATCGTACCAGCCGCCGTAGTCATCCCAAAAGACGAAAATAGCGGTGTTATTCCAATACTTAGATTGGCCGATCGCGTTGACGAGCGACGCGACCCACTGCGGGCCGGTGGCCCCGTTGCAGCCGGCATGGTCCGAGTTAGCACAGGTCGGCGTGACCCAGCTTATCTGACGCAGGTTTCCGTTCGAAATGTCGTTGAAAAACTGCGTCTGCGGGCTGATGACGTTCTTTTTCCAGTCCGACCCGTAGAACACATAACGGTTGGCTTGGTAGGCGTCCCAAATGCTGTCGGGCCCGTGGACGCCTCCCGTGTAGTAGGCCCACGAGATACCGGCTTTGTCGGCTTCTTGTCCGAGCGAATTATCGCTGAAACAGACTCGTTGCTCGCCATCAGGAAATCGGCGATTCGGGCCCAGGATCGGAATACGATCCGCTGGGCCTCCTTCGCAGCCCCAAATGCTGGAAGCCGATGGATAGTTCACGGACGACTCGGCCTGCGCCGCGATAATGTATTGGTGCGAGATAAAGCTGCTCCCGTCGAAGTTCGACGCGTACATTTGATCGCCGACGACATATTGCTCGCCGATATTGAAGTAGGGCTTCGTCTGGGAATGCGGCACGTAGCTGTACGGCGGATTAGGGTTGGGACACGAGGAGTAGCCGGGTTTGCCGCAGTCCCAGTACTCCTTGTCGAAGCCATTCATCTTGCATTTGGTGCCGGGAATGCTGCCGGTGCCGTTGCAAGCCGCGACGAATTCCATAGCGGTGTGGTGGATATCCCAAGTCGTTGCGAGCCCGATCGGCTGCAGTGTGATCTTGTTGCCGGCGCTGTCATAGCCGTACTTCGTTGTGGTCGCGCCGGGAAACCCGTAAAAGAGGTTGTTGAACGAGCGGTTCTCTTGAACGATGATCACGACATGCTGGATTTTGCCGCTCGACGCTTGCCGATGTACTCGTCTCTGCGGTGCCTCGACTTGCGCGAGCGACTGAGCAGGTGTAAGCATTTGAGACGTACCGTTGCACGCCGACAGTACGAGCGCAAAAACCGAGATTGCCAGTGTCCGGCTCGATAACGGCTTGCAACGCATATGCGTTCTCCTTGTTCTAGGCGTAGGTCCCTATTGGGTATCGGGCGCACGAAGATCGAGCGCCTGATGCGTGAAGTACTGTTTGCCGAGTACCGTCGGGATCACTTTGAACTTCCGCGGCGGCTTGCTGAAATCGAAGCAATCCCTCCCCGGCGACTTGGCCCTGGTGTCGCTGGCCGAGAGCCGGCCTAACCCGAACTGGTTCTCCACGAACTTCAATATGCTGCCGTGCTCGTAGTGGACGTGCGACACGTACCCCTTCTTGGCGTAGGCGGAAACGATGATCATAGGGACTCGTATGCCGAGGCCGTCGTAATCTACGTAGGCGGGCGGCGCGGGATCGTACCAGCCGCCATAGTCATCCCAAAAGATGAAGATCGCGGTGTTATTCCAGTATTTCGATTGGCCGATCGCATTGACAAGCGACGCGACCCATTGCGGGCCGGTGGCCGAGTTGCAGCCTGCATGGTCGGAGTTGGCGCAGGTCGGGGTGACCCAGCTTATCTGGCGCAGATTTCCGTTCGAGACGTCGTTGAGAAAGGCGCTCGGCGGGCTGATGACGTTTTTGCTCCAATCCGGGCCGTTGTAGACGTATTGGTTGGCCTGGTAGGCGCTCCAGAGCCCGAACCCTCCGGGGCGTATTGCAACGGCGTAGTATGCCCATGAAATGCCGGCGTTGTCTGCTTCTTGGCCAAGCGATGTGTCGTCAAAACACGGCTCCTCGCGGCCGTCGGGAATTTGGCGATTCGGACCTACTTTTTGGACGAAGTCTCCGTAGCCGCCCTCACAGCCCCAGATGGGCGGATAGTTTACGGCGGCCTCGGACTGCGCCGCGATGATGTACTGGTGCGAGACAAAGCTGCTCCCGTCGAAGTTCGACGCGTACATCTGATCGGCCAATACGTATTGCTTGGCCAGAGCAAAATACGGTTTGGTTTCTGAATGCGGCACGTAACTATAGGGCGGGTTCGGATTCGGACAGTATCTATAGCATCCCCAGCTCTCCTTGTCGAAGCCGTTCATCCGACAATTCGTGCCCGGAATGCTCCCCGTACCATTGCACGCCGCAAAGAATGCAGCGGAGCTATGGTCGATATCCCAGTTCGTTGCGAGGCCGATCGGTTTGAGCTCGATCTTTTCGCCTGCCGTATTAAAGCCGTACTTTTGGGTCGTCGCCCCGCGGAAGCGGTAGAATAGGTTGTTGAAGGAGCGGTTCTCTTGAATGATGATCACGACATGCTGGATTTTGCCTTTCGACCCGTGGCGATGCCCTCGCTTGAACGGCGCCTGAGTTTGCGCCTGCGCGAGCGACTGAGAGGAAAGCGGCAGCCCAGGCGCGCTGCTCGTGATGCCGCTATTACCATTGCACCCGGAAAGGATGAGTGCAAAAACCGCGAGCGCCAGCGTCCGGCTCGAAAGTCGGTTACAACGCATATCGGTCCTCCTATGTTGTAAAGCGGGGTTTACTGAGTATCGGGTGCCCGAAGATCGGGCGGCTGATGCATGAAGTAATCCTTGCTGAGGACAGTCGGAATCGTTTGGAACTTCCGCGGCGGCTTTTTGAAGTCGAAGCAATCCTTCTCGGGTGATGTGGCGCGCGCGTCGCTGGCCGAGAGTCTTCCCAGCCCGAACTGATCCTCCACGAACTTCAAAATGCTGCCGTGCTCGTAGTGGACGTGCGACACATACCCCTTCTTGGCATAAGCCGAAACGACGAGCAGCGGTAGTCGTATGCCCAAGCCATCGTTATCCATGTAGGCAGGCGGCTCGGGATCGTACCAGCCGCCGTAGTCATCCCAAAAGATGAAGATCGCGGTGTTATTCCAATATTTAGATTGGCCGACCGCATTGACGAGCGACGCGACCCATTGCGGACCGGTATCCGAATCGCATGCCGCGTGGTCGGAATTCTTGCACGTTGGCGTTATCCAGCTTATCTGGCGAAGTTTTCCGTTTGAGACGTCGTTGAAGAACTGCGTCTGAGGAGTGGTGACGTCGTTCTTCCAGTCCGAGCCGTAGAAGACGTACCTATTAGCTTGGTAGGCGTCCCAAATGAAGTCGCGTCCGTTACCGTAGACCCCTCCCGTGTAGTAGGCCCACGAGACGCCGGCATCGTCGGCTTCTTGGCCGAGTGAAGTATCGTTAAAACAGACCCGCTCCCGGCCGTCGGGAAATCGGCGATTCGGACCCAGGATCTGAATATAATCGCCGGGGCCTCCTTCGCAGCCCCAAATGGTCGAATTACCGGGTAATCTACGGACGACTCGGCTTGCGCCGCGATGATGTATTGGTGCGAGACAAAACTGCTGCCGTCGAAGTTCGACGAGTACATTTGGTCCCCAACGACATATCGTTTTCCCATATCGAAATAGGGCTTCGTCTCAGAATGCGGCACGTAGCTGTAAGGCGGATCGCTATTAGGGCACGAGGGTACGCGGCTTTGCCGCATTGCCAGTACTCCTTGTTGAAGCCGTTCATCCGGCACTTCGTGCCGGGAATGCTGCCCGTTCCGTTGCACGCCGCGATGAACCCGCTGGCGGTGTGGTAGATATCCCAGGTCGTTGCGAGCCCAACGGGCTGCAACGTTATCTTCTTACCGGAGCTATTGTAGCCGTACGTCGACGTTGTCGCGCCGGGAAAGCCGTAGAAGAGGTTGTTGAAGGATCGATTCTCTTGAATGATGATCACGACGTGCTGTATCTTGCCGCTCGAGCCGTGATGATGAGTTCGATGGAAAGGCGTTGGCGACAGCATGCCGGGCGGGGTGCCGGTAAGGCCGCCATTGCCGTTGCAAGCGCAGATCCCAAGCGCAAATGCGGCGACTGCGAGCGGCCGGCACCGGAGCGGATTGTTTCATTGGAGGTGGGTTTCACTGGGTATCAGGCGGCCGTAGATCAGGCGGCTCGTGCATGAAGTATTCCTTGCCGAGGACGGTCGGAATCACTTTGAACTTCCTCGGCGGCTTTTTGAAGTCGAAGCAATCCTTCTCGGGTGACGTGGCACGCGAGTCGCTGGCGGAGAGCCGCCCTAGGCCGAACTGATCCTCTACGAACTTGAGGATGCTGCCGTGTTCATAATGGACGTGCGACACGTATCCTTTTTTGGCGTAGGCGGAGATAACGATCAAGGGGACCCGTATCCCAAGGCCATCGTAATCCAGATACTCAGGCGGCTTCGGATCGTACCAGCCACCGTAATCGTCCCAAAAGATAAAAATCGCTGTGTTCTTCCAATACTTAGATTCGCCGATCGCGTTGACGAGCGATGCGACCCATTGCGGGCCGGTATCTGAGTTGCAGCCCGCATGGTCGGAATTCGCGCAGGTCGGAGTGACCCAGCTTATTTGGCGCAGCTTCGCGTTCGAGACGTCGTTCAGAAAGGCGCTCGGTGGAGTTATGACATCTGTGTTCCAATCCGGACCGTAATAGACGTATTTGTTGGCCTGGTAGGCGCTCCAGTCCCCTATGCCTCCGGAACGTACGGCAACGGCATAGTACGCCCATGAAATTCCGGCATTATCCGCTTCTTCGCCGAGCGAGGTGTCGTTGAAACACGGCCTTTCGTGGCCGTGGGGTATCTGACGATCCAAACCAATCTTCGAGATGATGTCGCCCGGGCCGCCCACGCAGCCCCAGTGGCCGTTTGGATAATCCACGGCTGCGTTGGCCTGAGCAGCGATGATATATAGGTGCGAGACAAAGCTGCTTCCGTCGAAGTTCGACGCATACATTTGGTCGGCCAAAACGTACCGCTTGGCCATCGCGAAATACGGCTTGGTCTCGGTGTGCGGAACGTAACTATACGGTGGATTGCTATTGGGACAAGCGCTGAAGCCGGGTTCGCCGCATTCCCAATACTCTTTGTCAAAGCCGTTCATGCGGCAGTTGGTGCCGCGAACGTTGCCCGTGCCGTTGCACGCCTGGAAGAACGCATCCGAGCTATGGTCGAGATCCCAACCCGTTGCGAGTCCGACCGGCTGGAGCATGATTTTTTGGCCGAGGGAGTTATAGCCGTACTTTTGCGTCCTCGCGCCGCGAAACCCCAAGAACAAATTGTTCAGGGTACGGTTCTCTTGAATGATGATCACGACGTGTTGGATTTTGCCGCTCGATCTATGGCGGTGAAACTGCTCGAACGGCCCCTGCGCTTGCGCGAGCCGCTGAGGCGGAAGCCCGCTGCATCCTGAGAGGATGAGCGCAAAGACCGCGATTGCGAGCGGCCGGATCGAACATGGACTACGACCCATCTGAGTTACAACGCACCTAAATTACAACGCATATGCATTCTCCTTAGTTCCCTAGCGGTTACTACTGGGTGTCGGGCGGCCGAAGATCAGGCGGCTGGTGCATGAAGTAATCCTTACCGAGGACCGTCGGAATTACTTTGAACTCTCGAGGCGGCTTTTTGAAGTCGAAGCAATCGTCCTCGGGTGAGGTGGCCCGCGTATCGCTGGCCGAGAGCCGCTCAAGACGAAACTGATCCTCCACGAACTTGAGGATGCTTCCATGCTCGTAGTGGACGTGCGACACGTACCCCTTCTTTGCATAGGCTGAAACGATGATCAAGGGCAGTCGCATACCCAAGCCATAGTTATCCGCGTAAGCAGGCGGCTCGGGGTCGTACCAGCCGCCGTAGTCGTCCCAAAAGATAAAAATCGCCGTATTCTTCCAATATTTCGATTGACCGATCGCGTTGACGAGGGACGCTACCCATTGCGGCCCGGTATTCGATCTGCAGCTCGCATGATCTGAATTCGGGCAGGTTGGCGTGATCCAGCTTATCTGCGGCAGATTTCCATTCGAGACGTCGTTGAAGAACTGCGTTTGCGGTGTGATGACATTAGTTGTCCAGTCCGCGCCATAGTAGACGTGATGGTTAGCTTGATAGGCGCTCCAAAGGCCGCCGCTTTTTCCGATCGGTGAGGTATAGTAAGCCCAAGAGACGCCGGCCTTATCAGCCTCCTCACCGAGCGACTTGTCCTTAAAACAGACTCGCTCGGAAGGCCCTGAAACATTGGGAACTTGGCGCTGCGGACCAAGGATCGGAATGTTGTCGCCGGCTCCCCCTTCGCAGCCCCAATAATTGCCGTATGGATAGTTCACGGACCCCTCCGCCTGAGCCGCGATGATGTATTGGTGCGAGATAAAGCTGCTCGCGTCGAAGTTCGAGGCGTACATTTGATCGGCGACGACGTATTGCTCGCCCATGGCAAAATACGGCTTCGTCTCGGAGTGCGGGACGTAGCTGTACGGCGGATTGCTATTGGGACAAGGCGAATAGCCCGGTTTGCCGCATTGCCAAGGCTCATTGTCGAAACCGTTCATCCGGCAATTCGTCCCCGGAATGCTCCCGCTACCGTTGCATGCCGCGAAGAAATGATTTGCTGCATGGCCAAGATCCCAGTCCGTTTCGAGCACAACCGGCTGCAGCGTAATCTTCTGGCCGGAGGTATTGTAACCGTAGGTAACGGTCATTGCCCCCGGAAACCCATAGAACAGGTTGTTGAAAGAGCGGTTTTCTTGAACGATGATCACGACGTGCCGGATTTTGCCGCGCGATCGGTGATGATTGCGGTGGTGATGCGTAGGATCGAGCGCGGTTTGTGGTTGCGCAAGCGAGTGAGCCGAAAGCGGCGGGTCAACCGCACTGGCGTGAGGGCCGCCACCGCCATTGCAAGCCGCCAGCACGAGCGCAAACGACGAAATTGCTAAGGGACGACTCGAAATCGGGCGGCGATGCACTCGTGTCTCCTTATGCTAGCGGGGTGCTACGTTAAGTTTGATGGAACACAACAAACTCCCATCGCCGCGACAATGACGTCCATCACTTTTTCGAGCGATTCAATGGCCCAAGTGCCAACCGTGCGTTGGACATCGATAGGGATGCAGGCCGCGCGTGGTAAGTGCAATCGCGCGCTCGGCGGCTTTTTTTGTTCGAAACGCGGCTTTAGGCGCACCCGTTCGCGTACGACACGAGCGCGGACCGCCCGATTTTCTTTCGTTACTCTTCGCCATCCTAAGAGTAGAGGGGCGCACGTTGCGTGAGACACCGTTGCGAAGAGAATGTTGGCGGCGCTAAATCGTTCCTATTGACTTTCGGCATCATATTTCTCTCGTTTCGCTCTTAAGGAAGGCATAATGACATTCGTTCTCGGCACGTCCGCACTGCTTCCATTGCTTCTCGCGTGTGCCTCCGGCGGCAACTTGCAAGTCCCCTCGGTCGCCGCCGGTGCGCCCACCGCCACTGCGGCGGCGGAACCGCACGGTTCTCAAGTGACGGTCATCGTGATGGAAAACAAGGAGTACGACCGCGTCGTCGGCAATCCGCAAGCGCGGTATTTTAACGACACGCTCGTGCCGCAGGGCGTCTTGCTGCGAAATAGCCACGCGATCGGACACCCCAGTGAGCCAAACTATCTGGCGCTTTTTTCGGGCTCGACGCAGCGTATCCACGGCGATCCATGCCCGGCCTACTTCGCGGTTGCAAACGTCGCCTCCGAGCTCATTGCCGCAGGTAAGACATTTGCCGGCTACTCCGAGTCGATGCCTCGCAACGGCTACAAGGGATGTTATCACGGGCTTTACGACCGCAATCACAATCCATGGGTAGAGTTCAAGAACGTTCCGCAGTCGGATAACTTAGTCTATGACGGCTTTCCTTCGAAGGTCGCCGCGCTGGTCTGGATCGTGCCAAATCTGTGCCACGACACGCATAACTGCACCGTAAAAGTCGGCGATAAGTGGCTCTCCAAAAATCTTCCTCCGATCATCGCGTGGGACAAGGTGCACGACGGGTTGTTGATCGTGACGTGGGACGAAGCCGACCCCGACGATAGCAGTAAGAATCACATTCCCACCGTACTCGTGGGGCCGATGATCCGAAGCGGCGTCCGGCGACATGCAGAACCTAGATCACTACTCGGTGCTGCACACGATCGAGAAAATCTTAGGGGTGGCTTGCATCGACAAGGATTGCAAAGCGCCGCTCATTAGGGGTATCTGGCGCGCTCACTGAAAATTGTGCACGGCGATCGTGCGGGTGATGCCTTCGTCGCTGAAGCTCCAGATTTTTTTTGCGAGGACATCGATGCAGCCGCCTTCTTTTTGGAGAGTTCCTTCGACGATGAGCGTCGAGGAGGTGCGAATCGGACGACGATAAGTTTCGTACACATCGGGACGCACGATGACGTTGACAAGCCCGGTTTCGTCTTCGAGGGTCAAAAAGACGAAGCCCTTAGCGGTGCCGGGTCGCTGCCTGGTGATAACCAGGCCGCCCACGCGACAGGAGCTATTGCGGGCGAGCTTGCGCAGCTGAGCGGCCGCAACGACATTCTGCGCGGCAAGCAGCTCACGAAAATGCTCCATCACCTGACCCGACGGTGTGACGCCGGTCGACCAAAGATCGAAGGCGACGAGTTTTTTGGGCGCCGGAGATTCGAACTCGACCGCCGGCTCTTCCATATCCATGAGCGCACCGAGCTCGCCGCGCGCCTCGCGTTCGCCGAGACCGCGCAACGCCCACATGGCCTCGCGGCGAGACGGGTACCAGGGCGCAAAGGCGCCCGCAATCGCGAGATTCTCGAGGGTTTCGCGCTTGAGATGCGTGCGCTGTGCAAAAGTCAGCACGTCGTCGAAGGGCCCTTGCGCGATTGCTTCTTGCAAGCGTTGCCGCTGCGCCTCGCCCAGACCACGTACGAGATGGAATCCTAAACGCAGAGCGCCGTCGCCTTCGACGTGCGACCAATATTCGCTCGCATTGACTTCGATTGGTTTGATCGTCACCCCGTGTCGACGCGCGTCGTTCACCAGCACTTCAGTCGAGTAAAAGCCCATCGGCTGCACGTTGAGAATCGCGGCGGAGAAGATCGCCGGAAGCCGGCACTTGAGATAGGCCGAGGCGTAGGCCAAGAGTGCGAAGCTGGCGGCGTGCGACTCGGGGAAGCCATAATCGGCGAAGCCTTGGAGCATATGAAAAAGCTGCTCGGCAGCATCTCGATCGATGTCGTTGGCGACCATGCCGTTGACGAGCTTGTCGTGCATCGCTTCCATGCGCTCGCGCGACCGCTTATGTCCCATTGCCCGGCGGAGCTGATCCGCTTCGCCGGGCGAGAAGCCGGCCGCCTCGATAGCCAATCGCATTCCCTGCTCTTGAAAGAGCGGTACTCCTAGCGTGCGTTCCAACACGGATTTGAGCTTCGGATGCGGATAGGAAACCGGTTCGAGCCCCGAGCGCCGCCGCAGAAACGGATGGATCATTTCGCCCTGAATGGGGCCCGGGCGTATGATCGCAACTTGCATCACGATGTCGTAAAAGCAGGCTGGTTTCAAGCGCGGCAGCATCGATTGCTGCGCGCGAGATTCGATCTGAAACACGCCGATCGTATCGGCACGCTGCATCATCGTATAGGTTTTATCATCGCCGGCAGGAATCGTATGCAGCTCGAGATCGCGCGCGACCGCACCCGGCAGCCAAGGATCGTCGCGCGCGACGCACCGACGGTAGAGCGTAAAAGCCTCTCGCAAGAGCGAGAGCATGCCCAAGCCGAGTAAATCGATTTTGATCAAACCCAGATCTTGGAGGTCGTCCTTGTCCCACTGCACGACGGTGCGATCGCGCATCGTCGCCCATTCGACCGGCGCGACCCGTAGGAGCGGATCGCGCGTGATGAGCATGCCGCCGGAATGAATCCCTAAATGGCGCGGGAAGTTCGCGATCCGGCGGCAGAGCGCAAAAAGCATCTGCGGGCCGACGTCGTCCGGAAGCGATTCGCGTGAATCGAACTCGCGCGCGATTACGTCCACTTCTTCGAGCGTCAATCCCAGTGCCTTGCCGATATCTCGGATCGCCGACCGCGTCCGGTAAGTAATTACCTCGGCGACCATCGCCGCATTTGCGCGACCGTATCGCTCGTAGACGTACTGAATGACGCGCTCGCGGTCTTGATGTGCAAAATCTATATCGATATCGGGGATTTCGCGCCGTTCTTCGGACATGAATCTCTCGAAGAGCAGGTTCATGGCGATCGGATCGACCGCGGTAATCCCCAGCGCGTAGCAGACCGCCGAGTTCGCCGCGGAACCGCGCCCTTGGCAGAGCACGCCGAGCTTGCAGGCCTCGCGCACGATGTCCCAGACGATCAAAAAATATCCGGCCAGATCCATCTTTGCGATGAGACCGAGCTCGTATTCGAGCTGTCGCTCCACTTTGGTCTCGAGGGGGATCGGATATCGTTTCGCGGCGCCTTCATAGACGAGCCGACGGAGATAGCGCTGCGGCGAGCTGCCCTCCGGCACCGGAAAGAGCGGGAACTGTCCGGTCAAGCGTTCCAGCCGGAAACGGCAACGCCGCGCAATCGCGATGCCGGCAGCGATCGCTTCGGGATACTGCGCGAAGAGTCGCCGCATCGCGCCCGGCGATTTCAAATGGAACTCGGCATTTGGGCGCATTGCGTTGGCGGCGCGCGCGGCCTGCAATGTGGTACCATCGCGAACGCAGGCGAGCACGTCGGCGATCAGCGCATCGTCTTTTACGGCGTAAACGACCGCATTGGTCGCAACGTACGGTACGCCGCACTCGTGCGCAAGCCGCACGATCTGCACGTTCCTTTGCGTCTCTTGAGATGTAAGATGCTGCTGGAGCTCGAGGTAGAAGCGCTGCGGGAAGAGCACGTTTAAGTTGCGCGCTTCGCGCTCCGCGGCGCGCGCGCCGTTTCGGGCGAGTGCACGCTCGACGCGGCCGAACGGACCGCCGGAGAGCGCGATCAATCCTGCGCTGCGACCCTCGAGATCTTCCAATCGTAAGCGCGCGTCGCCTTTGCTGCCGCGCATCTGCGCCAGCGAAATGAGCTCGCACAGATGCGAGTAGCCCGCCTCGTCTTCAACCAAGAGCACGACGCGCGAGCCGTCTTCGAAGGTAAGCTCGCTGCCCAAAATCGCGGCGACTCCGCGTTGTCGCGCGTAGGTCGAGAAACGCACCGCTCCATAAAGTCCGTCGCGATCGGTCAGCGCGACTGCCGTTAATCCGAGATCGGCCGCGCGCTCGATCAATTCTTCGGGATGCGAGCCTCCCTGCAAAAAGCTAAAGTTAGACCAGCAGTGGAGCTCGGCATATCCTTCTATTTTTGGCTGAGGCATGGCCGACTCGAAGACGCTGTCGCTCCGCATCCGGCTTCGCTCCTGCTCGACCACTTTTTTGGGAGAGTAAGCTTTGAAGCAGCCCTCCATGGCTGGCCCAAAAAAGTTGGACGCTTCTTATCGGCCATGCCTCAGCCTCCAACGAAAGATATGCGCGCAATTTTTAAATTTTATTCGTAGACCCCTCGTAGGTACCAGTGCGAACCTTGGTGGTAGATGCGTGCGAAGATTCCATTTTCCAATACGACGTCGTACTCGTCGCGCGTTACCGCGGAGGGCGCATGAGGCCGCTCGGCGATGCGCCAGGGACCGGCACATTGCTGCACCGCTTGACGATCGACGACGGCGGGTTCGCCGCCGCTTAACTGCACCGGAACCTCGCGCACTTCGAGTAATCGCAACTGCGGAACGGGTTCGGTGTGCTCGCGCTCAGGGTGACACTCTTTCAATGCTCGCGCAGGCAGCTTGAAGGGCTCGTATGTAAAACGGTCTTCGAGCAGATGCGCCTCGCGCGTTTTGGCGCGAGCGATCCGTGTGCCCAGCGCCGTTTCGAGGCGTGCGATCGCCACGGCGATGCGTTGCGGATCGAGATCGTCGGCGGAAAAGAGCGTTTGCTCTTCTCCTCCTTCCTCAAGCTGTAGCGCCTGGAGGCGTAGTCCTACGATTGCGGATGGGAACGTTGTGCCGTCGAGCTTTGCGCGCACCATCTCGAATATCGTACGCTCGTGAGCGGTCGGCGTCGCAAGAGGCACGTCGAAATCGCAAGCGTCGGCGTCTTCCAGCTCGATCGTCAAACGAAGCGAGCCGGCGCGCTTACCGCAGCGCTCGAGATCGGTGCAAACGCGCGCGAGCAGCATGCGCAAGGCGAAAAAGACCTGCGTTTCATCGGCGGCGCGACCCTCACCGAAGATCGAGGATTCAATGACGACGGCGTGACCGCGCGGCAGGAAAGGGCGCCGATCGATGCCTCGCGCGAGGTCGTGCCAGCTCGCAGCCGACGCACCGAAGCGACGCACGAAAGGCCCGTGCGGCAAGCGCGCGAGATCACCGAGCCGCTCGATGCCGAGCAACCTTAGTCGCTCGATTGTTGCCGGATCAATTTCGAGAAGAGTTAGCGGCAACGGCGAGAGCAGCTCGCACTCCGTACCCGGTTCCCAGATGCTAGCGTCGGCGACGTGCGCCGCCGCTTGCGCGGCTATCTTATTCGTCCCCGCTCCCACTCGCATCGAACACTCAAAGGGCGCCAGCACGGCATGCACTTGCGCGATGTGAGCTTGCGTGCTGCCGGCAATGCCGTGCATATCGAGAAAGACGAGGCCTGGGCGAACGTCGTCGATGAGCGGCGAGACGGCGTCGAGGGCATCGAGCATCTCCTCCCAGAGCATGCCCGGCAAATCGCGGGGAATGCTAACGCAGAGCAGCATCGCGCATGTCCTCACGCTTCACTGCGCATATCCTCATGCTTAACTCGCACTAAAGCGGTGTGTCCCACCACCATATGTTTATGCTTGCGCACGTCGATGCAGAGCTCAAAGCCTGCGACGGTTCCCCAAAGTCCACGCTGGCCGTTCATGAGAATCCGGTCGAGCGTGCAGTGTAACCGCAATCCCGCCGCGGCGCTCAGTGCGGCGCCGGCGCACTCCGCTACGACGATCAAAAGCACGCCGCTGCGATGAGCGAGCTTGGCAAGCCGCGCCCAAACCGTATCGCGCAGAGCGACCCCCGGCATGAGCACCAGCCGGCAGATGTGGGAACGCAGGAGTATGTCGGCCGCGCGAGCGATCGCGAGCGCCTTGCGCGCCGGCACCACCAAGACGCGCTCGAGGCAGGCTCCCGCTTCGGCGAGTGCCGGCGGATAAAGGGCGCCGTCGTCGAGGATCGCGACTAAATTCCGGCGCGTCATACGCGCCACGAGGCTTGCCGCGAGGCTCCAGCCTCCGGTCCTTCCTTCGAGCGTTGCGACGATCCCGGCGGGAAAACCACCCGAGAGGAGGCGATCGAGCTCCGGAATGGCGGTGGAGATAAGACGCTCGGCAGGGAGACTGGGAAAATTCGCGCTCAGGCGGATCTTGAGAAGCCCGAACCCTTCGTCCTTCGAGTGAACTGCTGCCGGCGCCGCCATGGGAGATTTATCCTAATCGAACATATGTTCGATGTCAAGACGCCTCGGCGCCTGGGGGTTCTTTTTAAGACGGCGTCAGGTATTCACGATTGTGGGGCGCGGTAAGGTCCAGGAGCGGCCCAATCGGCACGATCTGAGTCGGGTTGATTTCGGCGTGTGTGTAGTAATAATGGCGCTTGATGTGGTCGAAGTTGACCGTTTCGGCAATGCCGTCGATTTGGTAAAGATCGCGCAGATAGCCGAAGATGTTCGGATAATCGACGATCCGGCGGAGATTGCACTTGAAATGTCCGTAGTAGACTGAGTCGAAGCGTACGAGCGTCACGAAGAAGCGCCAATCGGTTTCGACCGGACGCGTTCCGAAGAGATAGCGTTGGTAGGCTAAGCGCTCTTCCATCGCATCGAGCGTCGTGAAGACCCCGAATGCCGCTTCTTCGTAAGCCGCCTGCGACGTCGCAAAACCCGCCCGGTAGACACCGTTGTTGAACGTTTCGTAGAGAAAATCGTTGAGCTCGTCTATCTGAGCGCGCAACGCGCGGGGGTAGAGATCGAGCTGCGGATTGGCGGCGAATGCATCGAACTCGGTTCCAAGCATGCGCATCATATCGTCGTCGGAATTGGTGACGATGCGTTTATCGTGCTTGTCCCAGAGCACCGGCACGGTGACGCGCCCGCGGTAGGCGGGATCGCTGGCAAAATATGCCTCGCTCAAAAAAGCCCAGCCGTTGATCGGGTCGGGTTCGCTCGGCATGAAGCGCCAGCCGCGTTCGTCGCGAATCGGGTCGACGACCGTCATGCCGATCGCCTCCTCGAGACCTTTGAGCTTATGCACGATGACGATGCGGCTGGCCCACGGACAGGCGAGGGAAACGTAGAGATGATAGCGTCCTTCTGCAGGGGGATACGCTGAGCTGCCGTCGGCCCGCACCCAAGCTCGAAAGGCGTCTTCTTGACGGTTGAAGCTGCCGTCGCTCGTTTGTTCGTCGGGAAATTGCGATTTGGTGACCATGGGGATTGGATACCCGTTATACGCGCGGACGGCGAAGCCGGGGAGGCTTATGCTTACTGGGATGGCTGAAAATCGAGCGAGGATGAATTGATGCAATAGCGTGTCCCTTCTGGCCCCGGGCCATCGTCGAAAACGTGGCCTAGGTGCGAGTCGCAGCGCATGCATCGCACCTCGATGCGATGCATGCCGTGACTGTTGTCGTCCAGGAGCCTCACGTTCTGCCGTTGGTCGGGATGCGTGAAGCTTGGCCAGCCGCAGTGGGATTCGAATTTGCGCTTGCGCAGTAAAGAGCGGTTGACCGCAGGCTCCACAGACGTAGGTGCCGTCGTCTTTGATTTTCAGAAGCGAGCCGGAGAAGGGCGCTTCGGTGCCGGCCTCGCGCAGAATGTGGTAACGCTGCGGACCAAGCTGGTCCTTCCACTCCTGTTCGCTCTTACGAACTTCCGGGGTTACGTCATGCTTCATCTCAAGTTCCTCGCTTCCCATAACGGTCAAAGGCGCTAAAGCGATGCAGAGCATAATAGCCGGGGATGAAGCTATTTTTTGAAATCGTGCTCTCGGTTTTATTACACCCGGTCGCAATGATCCTGATGTGGATTAATCTCATTGCGCGTGGGGATATGACGACGTTGAAAAAGGTCATCTGGTTCGTCGTCAGTATCGTGTGGGGACTCGGACCGATTCTTTACATCCTCGTGGCAGAAGGCTCGCTGTGGTAGCGAGCCCTCTGGATTCTATATCGGATTGGCCGGTCAGCGGTGCGGTGGCCGTCCTCCGCCTCCACCGCCATGCACGGTGCCGCTGCTGACGGGTGCGTGTCCTCCGCCGTTGACGGTTCCACCGCGCGCGGGTGCGCTAACGGTTCCGTGATAGTAGCCACGGCCCGGGTAGTAGCCGCGACCCGGGTAATAGCCGCGTCCGGGGTAATAGTAGCCGCGTCCGGGGTAATAGTAGCCGCCCCCGTAGCAACAACCTCCCGGCCATCCCCAATAACCTCCCCAGCCGGGCCAGCCCCAGCCCCATCCCCAGCCCCAATTGATGCCGAGGCCGAAATATGGCCAGCCGCCGCCGTAGTATGGATACCCGCCGTAACCGTACGCGCCACCATAACCATACGCGCTATAATCGTTGCCGTACGCCGGTTCGCCGTTAGCTCCGTAGTAAGGCGAGTACGGCGATGAAGCGACGTTAATCGCGTTGGCCTGGAACGTTGGGCCGTCGGCGTAGCCGTAAACCGTCACGCGCATTCCCTCGAGCAGTTTGATGCCGGTCGGATTGATGATCGTGCCCTGATGGAGAGTGATGTGATCGGTGTAGCCCTTATCGTCGTGCATGTAGACGATCCACTGCCCATCGAAGCCCGTGATGGTACCGCTTATTCCATTCTGACGTGCGTAGGCCGGAGCGGGCTGTGCGTAGGACGGCTGTTGCCCGTAAGGCGATCCTTGTGCCGAAACGGTAGCAGGGAGCGCAAGGCAGAAAGCCGCGCTCAGCGTCGCAGCGAGGCTGACTGGGACCGAAAAGTTTGATAAGCGCATGTCAAGCCATATTATATCGCGACCTGGGTCGCAGCGTGGTTAGAATCCGCGCAAAAACACGCTCGCTCGCTGTATCGACCAAGCGTCGGCCGCAGTCCGCAGCGCAACGGTGTTGGATCCGGCGCGTGTCGGTTGCGTACTGCTAACGGTCCGGTTGGCCAAAGTTTGCCAGCGCATTAGGCGAGCTTCTCAAATCAATCGTGCCTCCCGTGCCGTCGAGTACGGACAAGTCGCGTACTCGGATAGTCGGGAGTCTCTTGCCGGCTTTCTTACGTAACTTTCGAGCTGAGGAGATCGGAGCCCAGGCGGTGATCGTGCCGTCCGACGAGCTAACGTAAACCATGCCGTTGGCGATCACGGTACCCTGCCTTCCGTAATACGGCAGTTGCAATCTCCACAACTGGGCGCCGGTTGCCGCGTTGAATGCGTACTCCGTATCGCCCGTGTAGTTGCTGATGTACACGACGCCGTTCGCGATGGAGATTGGCGAACGCGGCGCAGCCGTCTGTGCGGTGCCGGCCGGTCCAAACTGCGCGCTCCAAACCGGAGTGGTATTCAACGTGCAGTTCAACGCCATGCTAAAAGCCGCAATCCCCGGCTGGTAAATCCCTTCGGCCGTTGGCAACCCCACGTACACCAATCCCGTCTGCCGATCGTACGCCGGTACGCCGATAAAGTTTCCTTCGTTCGATGGGACCGACATCGCAATATATTGAATGGGGCCGCTGCTGATCGATTCGCGGTCGTAGAGCTCGAACATGCCCGACTTATTAATCGCCGCGAGCAGCGGTGGGCAGCCCACTGGTTGGAAGAGCAACGGCGTCGTGCCAAAATCGAAATCGTTCAAGCCGTCGTTTGGAATATTCACTGGGTGGTTATTTGCGAGAATGGTCGTCAGCCGCGGGGATAACTCGACCACTTCCTCTGCGTAAGAAGCGTTTTGCGGCGCCTTCGGAGTCGCATGAGTGTCGGCATTGCCAGTAGCGATGAACACGTCGTTGGTCGCTGGGTCGATCGATGCGCCACCGGGTCCCCATATGCCGCCGCCGCTCGGCCCTTGCTTGTTAGTGCCGCTCATCGTATAGAAAGTGTTCGCAATATCCGGTTTGTTGGTATCGATGGCCATGATGCGTCCATACCAAGGCGAAGTGTCGCAGTGCGAGCTCGTCACCGCATACAGCAAGCCGTTGGCCGGATTGTAGGTGAAACCACCGTGCATGAAATCGTGCGGCCACCACGAGGTCAGCAGGGGCCAACCTTTCGCCTCGATGCCCGTCGCTAAATCGACGGCATGCACTTGGTCGTATCCGCCGGAAAAATAAATCAAATTCTTTCCCCGGTCGATTGCCGGCGTTTCGCCAATCGCAACCTTTTCACCGCCTGGGCAACTGGAGGAACGTTGCGAAACATGAAATTTCCAGACGACTGCGCCTGTCTGCGCGTTAAGGGCGTACATCGCGGACCCGAGGTTCGACCCTGCATACAGGATGTTGGTCGACGTTTTGGCGACCTGGACATCGTAGGCGTAAACCGGCTCGTGAACCATCACGCCGCCTACCTTGAAGCTCCAGACCTCCAGTAAGGAGCCTACGTTTTTCACGCCAACCGCAGCCTCGTAGGGATTGTAACCGGTGCGCTGCAAGTCGAAACCGAATGAGTCCCAATCCGTAGTCGCTAAACCACCGCTTTTCCCCCCGCGGGATTGCGAGGTTGAAACGTACTTGCTCGTCGCAGGCAATGCTTGCAGCTGGGATGTGACGGTAGAAAAGTTGCTCAGTCCGCTGCAGGCCGCCAAAGCGACGATAGGCACAACGCGAAGGGTCCAGCCGACAATCTTACAACCGTCGATCGCAAAGCGAGCCTTCGGAGCGCGGAATCTTCGCAACATCATAACTCCAAGAAGCAGATGCATGACAAACAGGGTGCCATGGCACCCTAGACTCTTGGTCGCGATCTTGCGGAGGGACTCCATGCTTCGAGGTTGCCAAACTCGCGGCCTTCGTGTGCGTCGCCTTACATTGGCCACGGTTGTATAGCGCTTCTCGGCGCCGCGGCGAATCACGGCTGGGGCGGACTTCGATCATCGATCGCCTTGCCGGCACGTAGTATGGCTCGTAGCAGCGGATTTGAAGCGGACACGCCAACCGAGTGGCGGCCGCGGCTCGCCGATGCTAGAATGCCCCTGAACCACTGTTTGAATGGAGCCGTCGACGGGGATTGAACCCGTGCTCTCCTCATTACCAATGAGGTGCTTTACCACTAAGCTACGACGGCGATGGCGAATTTGAGCGCGTTACTCCGTTAAAGGCTTCTGTTCCTATCACGTGACGTGGTGATGAACAGTCGAGACCTGATACCGGTGCGCTCGTCGATAACACGTTTCCACCGTCAATTGATCAAGTCGTACCGACGACTATGTCCAAAACGACGCGATGTGATAGAGCCCCGGAAGTATTTGATTTATGCTTGCAAATCACCAAGGGTTCTGGGTTTCGAGGCGGAAATGTTGTTTAACTAGGAGGGCGTTTTCAATGTTTTTTTCTTCGATTACATTACGCCGGGTCGGCTTCGCAGCCGCCGCCAGCCTCGCGCTGGGTGCGATCGCGCTTCCAAGTCAGGCGCAGATGCGCCAGCAAATGGCGGATAAGACCGCTACCGCGGCCGGAAATTCTTTCGTGAGCAAGATCGACGGCGAGAGCTGCAGTCAGTTCGCCGCGACGATGGCGCAGATGAAAGGTAAATCAGGTTCGAGCTCGAGCGGGATGGCGTCGAAACTGAAGGCTAATGCTCAGGCGCGCTCGGAGTTCGTCAATATCGTCGGCGGTCCATTGCTCAACAAAATGATCGACTGCGACATGATGCCGGGAGGAATGTAGTGCGCCGCTTGATGTTGATTGCGCTGTTTGCCATGACGCCGGCGATTGCCGGCGCGGCTGGGGCGCTCGCTCCATCCGCGATTCTCGCCAATGCGTCGACGTACGACGGGAAGAGCGTGACTGTCACGGGCAAGGTCTCGAACTACCAAACGTCGAGCACGCCGATGGGTCAAGTTGCTGGGTTTCAACTCTGCGATTCCAAGTGCGTCGTGGTCATCGACAAAACGAACCAATCGCATAGCAACGGCGCGACGGCGACCGTTACCGGCACGTTTCACCTTACGTTCAAGGGCCCGCGCAAAACCTTTGACAACGCGGTCGTGATCAGCCGGTAAATTGACTTAGCCGTCAGGGCTCGTACGATCGGCTTGGAGCGGGCGGCGGGAATCGAACCCGCGACTCTTGCTTGGAAGGCAAGGGCATTACCACTATGCAACGCCCGCGGCGCTGGCCACATTCTACGCGGTCGGACTATGAATACCTATGGGAATGATGCCACACGCGCATAAATCGCTCGCTGTCAGGCGGGCGACGAACGACGATGTCGAAGCCATGCGCCGAATTTACAATCAAGGCATCAAGGACCACGTTGCGACGTTGGACGGCGATAGAAAGACGCCCGACGAGATGGCGGCGTGGTGGTCTGCGCACGACGAGCGCTACGTCGTTCTGGTTGCCACCGAATCGCACGAGGTCGTCGGCTGGGCTTCGCTCAATCGATTTTCGCATCGTTGCGCTCACGCAGCTACTGCGGATCTATCCGTCTATGTGGCGCGTGCGCACCGCGGCCGCGGCGTCGGATCTTCCTTGCTCGCGAGCTTGGCAACAGAAGCCAGACGCAAGGGCTTCCACAAGATCGTGCTTCACGCGCTCGACAGCAACGAAGCCGGTAAGCGACTCTATCGTAAATCCGGATTCGCTGAGGTCGGAGTCTTTAGAGAGCACGGATTGCTCGACGGCAAGTACGTTGACGTCGTAGCCATGGAGCGACTGTTAAAATGAGGATTCGATTTGGGCAGGGCTGGATTTGAACCAGCGTAGCGCTTTCGCGCGCCAGATTTACAGTCTGGTGCCATTAACCACTCGGCCACCTACCCACAGGCCCATTGCGATATCGGGCTCACCAGGGTACGATGATAGAGCTACGAGCTCCTCGGGTTGGTGATAGTGGTTAACTCTAAACGCCCTCCTCATGGACTTCTCATGTGCGACCCCGGTGGGTACCTTACCATGGGAGCCATAGCAAACTCGCTAACGACCTTTGGAGTGTGCTCGAGATGGTTCGCCTAGCGACCCTCGTGGTTGCCGCCCTGACAGGTCTCCTGCTTGCTGGTTGCAGCGGTGGGAACTTCGGGCAGGCCGGACTCTCGCTGCCGACCGCGGCTGACGGCGTTCAAACCGTGAGCGATGCCGCCGACGCCCTCGATGCCCACCGCACGTTGGCGTCCGAGAATGCCAAGGCGGCGATCGTGGTAACCGACGCGCTCGGATCCTTCGTTCGCGATGTTAGCGCATATCAGCGCGCGCTGGCTCTGGCGCCGCCGCATTCTTCGGCGCACCAAGCCGTGCGTTTCGTGCGGCAGTACATTATAGAGAAGAACGGCAAGCGGATTCTCACCGGTTCCGAGCTGCTTATGCCGCGCGGTCTGACGGGTACGGACTATTGCCAAAGCTCGGCCGGTTACAGCCTGAGCGGAATTCCGTCTCTCGACGAAACGTTCGGCTGGGAGAGCGGCGCCTTCAGCGGCGGTACCCGAGCGGCCGGCGGACGCGGATCGGCGATATGGTCGGCGCATGCAAGTGGCGCCGTCGTGCAGGGAGCTATCGGCGCACTCTCGATTGCACGCTCTCGAGCTCGCATGAATCTGTCCGATAGACGCGCCGGCCTTCGTATTAAAGGGCGGCTTCTCTGCGAACGCTTTTGAGATTCCGATTGCAATGAAGTTCCATCGCGGCCAGCTATTCAGTCTGAGCGTCTCCAATGGAAGGTTTGCAGACGGCGACAGCCTTCAAGTGATGACCGCAAACGGACAACCCCTCGTAGTTGACGGTCTCATAAGCAACGAGCGCATCCGCATTGCCAGCTTCCGAACCGATGCCACGGGCAATGGCACGCTGACGATTACGAGCACCGGCGCGCAATACGTCATCGCCGATTGGGTCGTCGTCGGGACCTAGTTTTAACCACAGCGTTTTCGCTTTCCGTCGGCAGGCTTAGGTTCCCAGAGTGCACGCGAACTCCGCTGCACGCCACAAGCGCGCGGTGGCGAACGCAAGGAGTATCTAGTGTCGCGTCGACACTAGTCAGGCGCCACGCACGCAACGCGCTTGCCGGAGGCCAAGCTTACGTGTTTTGCCGTGACCGTATTCTTCGAAGCGTTTACCGACGCGGTTGCGCTTCTGCCTCCATTTGTGAGCGTTACCGTTTGCGCGTTTGGGTTCGCATCGTCGATGTCCGAATCGACGCCGGGCTCTTCGGCGATGCGCAGATGGCCAAGAGTTAGCGAGATCGCGCCGAGTGTCCCCGGGGGACATGCCGCCAACGCTTGTTTGAAGCCGATGCTCGACGGCGCAACGGTAACACCCGAAACGGAGCCCGCAGCGCCCAGCGCAGCGAAGAGCGCTATAAGGGCGAACGGCTTGATATCGATTTTCATACGACCGGTGCGGTTTGCGGGTTTTACCCTAGGGCCCTGCCGTTCGACTGCGAAGTCACGCCGGTGCTGCTGACGCGAGAGCTCGATGAGAAGATCCGGCGAAGCGGAAATTGTCGGCGTCCTTTGCGGAATAGCCACCGTTCAGCGGCTTTACCCCGAGGCGAAGGCAGAGAGCATCGAGGTAGCCGGCGGACTTATCGCCTTTACCGGCGTTGAATCGCCGCTGTCGCAAGCGTACGGCGTTGGGGCTCTTTCGCCAGTGAGCGATGCGGAAATCGCCCGGATTACCGACTTCTACGAATCGCGTAACGCAACGCCGCGTGTATTTGTGACGCCCCTATCCGATCGAACGCTCGGACCTGCGTTGGCCGCAGCGGGCTATGCGCCAACCGAAGATGAAAATATGCTTGCATCCGATTCGTTCCACGCGTATGCAGCGCGCGACGCTCGCATCGAGAGTGCTTCCGATCTGACCGCGTGGGCGCGCGCTTCGGCAAAGGCTTTCATGGACCTCGATGCGCTCAAGCCGGGCGACGACCGCATCGCTATGGTACTCGGTTCTTCCGACGGCGTTACACCACTCGAAGCCCGGGAAGACGGTGCGATTACGGCCACCGCGGCGCTCGACGTACGCGGCGAGTGCGCGGCTTTGTTTGCGGGTTCCACGATGCCGGCGTTTCGCGGTCGCGGCTTGCATCTCGTCATGATCCGCGACCGCATCGCCCGTGCGCGCGATGCAGGAGCACGCTTTATGCGAGCGACGGCGCGTCCGGCCGGTCCGTCGGAGCGCAACTTTCACCGCTGCGGTTTCGTCACGCTTTACACGCGCGTGTTATGGGAGCGCAAAGCGCCCTAGATCGCCTCGTGTCTTGAAAGACCACCGCCCGCTCACATCCGGTCCAAATGATCGGCGCACCCCAAACCGAAGCCCGAGCTGCAGGTTTTGCGCCTTGGGTGGATGCAACTGCAGTTGTTGCCGCCGACGTAGCTCAGTAGGTCAGAGCGCCACTCTTGTAAAGTGGATGCCGCCGGTTCGAATCCGGCCGTCGGCTCCGCAGTTTTGAGAAACAATGCAAAGCGTTAATCCAAAGTGGCTTCAGTCCGGACTCGTGCTCGTCTGCGAGCGGTGCTTTAAGGAGCGGATCCCTGACGAGGATCCCGCAGATCGCCGCGCAGATCGGCGATTTTCATCTACGTAATTGGCTCAAAGACCGGCTGAAAGAGGACGGCCGCTGGGGAGCGATTCGTGCGCTCAGCACGAGCTGCATGGACGTTTGCGCGCGCGGGCGTGTTACCGTCTGCATCGAGCCGGAGCGTGGCGAAACAACCGTAATGGTCGTCGACCCCGTCGCCGACCGAGAAGCGCTCTACCGGGCAATCGTCGAGCGCCTGGGCGTGCGCGACGTCAAGGCGTGAAGATCAGCAAGCGTGTTGCTTTGGCGGCCACCGCCGGGAACGGGAGCTCCGGCCGGAACGTACAGCGCGCCCGCCGATGACGGCAGCGCCGGTACCGTGCCGGCCATCGGGCAGCGCCGCGTATTCGCTCCAGCTATTCGTTGACGGACTGTACCCTTCGTTGGTGGTGAATGCGTGGGCCATGCCCCGCGCCTCGCCGCCGAGTGCGAAGATTATGCCACCATCGACCGCCACCGCCATGCCGCTGCGCGCGCTCGGCATCGCTGCGCCTGACCTCCAGGTGCCGGTACCAGGATCGTAGATGTCGACGTAGCTCGTATTGTGCGCCGGCGTGTCAATGCGTCCTGCGATCGCGTAGAGATGACCGTCGAATGCCGCCAGCCCCATGTGGTCGCGGCCAACCGGCAGCGGCGCGCGCTCGATGTAGCGGTTTGCCGCCGGATCGTACTCGTAATGCGTGCGAACGCTGTGCGCGTCGCGACCGCCGACGAGGTGGATCTCGTCGTCGAGTACGGCGACAGAAACGGATCCGAGGGCTCGCGGCAACGGCGCGATCGGCGACCACCGATTCGTCGATGGATCGTAAACGTTCGCGTCGGCGACGGCGGAGTTGTTTTGCGCCGAGAAGCCACCGAATGTATAGAGCTTCGGCCGCGGTAACCCGACCGCCCCGACGTGATTGAGACCGCGTGGCAACGGCGCAGATCGCGCCATTTCCCGGCCACGTATCGCCCGTCGCGACGGGTTCGAAAACTTCGACGAGATGTCTGGTCGACGTTGCCGTTAGCGTAGCCGCCGATCACATATATGCGGTGCCGAGCGCTGCGACCGCGACCTCGCTGCGCGCTACGCGGCAGCGACGGCCCGCTACTCCACGTCCCGGAAACCGCGCCGCAGCAACGAGCGCCAGCGCGGCGATGAGTGTTGTCAAAGTCCGGGGGATTATTGGAACTCGAACTCGGCGAGGTTCTTTTCGATCTTGCGCTTCACGCGCTGAAGCGCGTTGTCGATCGACTTCACGTGGCGGCCGAGGTCCCGCGCCATCTCTTGGTAGCTCTTTCCTTCCAGGTACGACTCGAGCACTTGCGACTCGAGCTCGGAGAGATTCTGCCGGATTCGCTGGCGGATGTCGTCGGAGACTTCCTGCGTGACTACGAGCTCTTCGGGATCCGACGTCTTCTGCGACGCCATGACGTCGAGCAGCGTGCGCTCGCTGTCTTCGTCGTAGATCGGCTTGTTGAGCGAGATGTACTGATTGAGGGGAATGTGCTTCTGACGCGTCGCCGTCTTGATCGCGGTGATGATTTGCCGCGTGATGCAGAGCTCGGCGAAGGCGCGGAAGCTCGAGAGCTTGTCGGCCTTAAAATCGCGCACGGCCTTATAGAGGCCGATCATGCCTTCTTGGATGATGTCTTCGCGATCCGCTCCGATCAGGAAGTAGCTCTTTGCCTTGATGCGAACGAAATTTTTATACTTGTTAAGGAGATATTCCATCGCGAGGTTATCGCCGGTCTTGGCGATGGCGACGAGGTCCTCGTCAACCCTTTGCTGGTACTCCACTCCATCCGACGACTGGATGGGTCATTGCCATAATGTCTCTTTATGCCTCGTGGTAAGACGAGCCGCATGCGCAGGCCGCAGCCCGTCGGCGCGGCACGTCGTCGCTAAGTATATAGGAGGTTCCCCCTCCCTCGTCAAGGACGGAGCGAGCACTCGCGTTGCCTTAAGGCCTCGTAAATGAGAATAGCGGCGGCAACCGAGGCATTGAGCGAGGCGACCCGCCCTCGCATCGGCAACCTGACCAAGTAATCGCACTCTCGCTTGACCAGGGTTGAGAGCCCTCCTCCCTCGCGCGCCGATGACGAGCGCGAGATCTCGGTTGAGATCGGCGCGGCGCAGCTCGACCGCGTCGTCGGCGAAGATCGGCGCCGGCGACCCAGATGCCGGCCTTCTTCATTGCCCGCATCGCCGCGGCGATATTGGCGACGCGCGCGATCGGCAGGTGGGCCGCGGCGCCGGCCGCCGCTTTTCGAACCGTCGCGTTCACGCCTGCCGAGCGGCGCGCCGGCAAGACGATGCCGTCGGCCGCCGGCAGCCTCGGCGGTACGTATGATCGGCGCCGACGTTATGCGGATCGGTCAGATGGTCGAGCACGACGATGAGGCGAGCGACGGCGTCTCGCGACGGCCTGCGCCAGAATATCGTGCAAGCGATGCGTACGGAAACGGCGGCGCGATCGCCGACGACGCCTTGATGCGCTTGAAAGGGCACGCTTTCGAAGAACGTGCGCGGCTCGAAGCGTACCGGAACGTTGCCTCTCGCGCTTTTGCGCAGAAGCAGATCGGAGGACACGGTCCTTGGCACGATCGGCCGCGACGTGAATCGCGCGCAGACGTTCGCCGGCGATGCAGCGCTTCATCGACCGCGTGGATGCCGTAGATGAAATCGTCGAAGTCTAGAGCGCTGAGCGCCGACGCTCCACGTCGTGCCTTCTTTGGAATCTTTGACCTCGATGCCGCAGGCCGCAGCGCGTCGCGCAGCCTATCGGAGGCCGCCCAATCTTTGGCGCGGCGCGCATCGTTGCGCAGTACGACGATTCGCTCGATCGCCTCTTGCGGCGTCACGCCATCGATCGCGTTTGTCGCCGCATCGATGCTGTCGCCCTGAGCTTGCCGAGCGACTGCAGCGCGCGCTGCAGCTGGTCGATGAAATCGGGAGCAAGTTGGACCGCGGTCTCTTCGAGCCACGATTCGTCCGGCGCGTATCGCCAGCACGCCGAGCCAGTAGCCCAGACGCTTCGCGGCTCGGTCGTCCGATGCGCCCGGCGAATCGTAGAGAACGGCCAGCGCGGCGGCGGTATTCATGTCGTCGTCGAGCGCCGCTTCCATCCGCGCGTCGAGCTCCGGACTTGTCGCGCCTGCCCGTCGGTTGCTTGCGCCAACGTTCGGTAGGCCGCCTTGATGCGCGCGAGCCCGAGCGCGGCGGCGGCAATCGATTCCTCGGTGAAGTTCATCACCTTGCGATAACCGGTTTGCAGGAAGAGCCAGCGGATCGCCTGCGGATCGTGGCGCTCGAGCAACTCCGAGAGCGGTTCGAAGTTTCCGAGCGACTTTGCCATCTTGCGATTGTCGAAGAGCAGCAGCCCGCCGTGCACCCAAAAATTCGCCATCGGCGGGCGCACCATGAGCGGTTCGCTCTGTGCGATCTCGTTCTCGTGATGCGGAAAGATCAAATCGGCGCCCCCGCCGTGGATGTCGAAGCCGGTCCCATCGGGGTCGAGCAGCGCGCGCGCCATCGCGGAGCACTCGATGTGCCAGCCCGGACGCCCTTCGCCGTACGGCTCGAAGGGCCAGCGCGGCTCCTCCGGCTTCGCGAACTTCCAAAGCGCAAAATCGAGCGGATCTTCTTTCTGCTCGTCCACCTCGATGCGCGCGCCGGCTTCCAGCTCCTCGATGTTGCGGTTTGCGAGCCGGCCGTATTTCTGCAAAGCTTGCGACGCGATAATAGATGCCGTCTTGTGCGACGTAGGCATGCCGAGCCGCGACGAGCTCGCAGATCATCTTTTGAATCGGCTCGATGTACTGCGTCGCGTAGGGTTCGCGATCGTACTCGAGGACGCCGAGCTTACGCATCGAGGCTTTGAACTCGGCGTAGTAACGATCGACGATATCATGATAATCTTCGCCGGTTTCCTTCGCGGCGTTGATGCTGCGATCGTCGATATCGGTAACGTTCTGCACGTACGTCACCCGATAACCGCGTGCCCTAGATAACGCCGCAACACGTCGAAGAAAAGAAAGGAGCGCGCGTGACCAAGATGCGCCTGCGCCGACGGCGTCAACCCGCAGACGTAGATGCGCACGTCTCGGCGCGCAACGGCTCGAACTCCTCGACGCTGCGCGTTCGCGTTTGTAAATTTCACGAAGTCGGTCAGATTACCCAGCTCCAGGCTTCTTCTTCGGATCGCCTCGCCTTGTTCGAGCTCGGTCAACCGCTTCTCGAGTTCGGCGAGCTTCCGCTGCAGCCGGACGATCGCATCGGTCGTCGGGTCGGGCATTTCGACTTGCGGACGTTCGGAGACGACGCGAATCGGCTTACCGTCCTGCGCGACGACTCGCGCCGGAACGCCGACGACGGTCGCGTTTGCCGGCACGTCCTTAACGACGACCGAACCCCCGCCGACCTTCGCGTTATCACCCAGCACGATTGCACCGAGCACGCTGGAGTTGACGCCGACGTCACGTTGCGCCCGAGCGTTGGATGGCGCTTTCCGTGCGAGAGGCTCGTTCCGCCGAGCGTCACGCCCTGATAGATCGTGCAGCCGTCGCCGATCTCGGCCGTCTCACCGATGACGACGCCCGATCCGTGATCGATGAAGATGCCGTTGCCGATCTTGGCCGCCGGATGGATTTCGATCTGCGTGAAAAAGCGCGCGACGTTCGCAAGAAAGCGCGGCAAAATCGGCACGCCGCCACGATGAGAGCGGATGGATCAGCCGGTGCGCGACGAGCGCGTGAAAGCCCGGATAGGAGAGCACGACGTCCAGCCACCCGCGCGCCGCGGGATCGCGCTCGATAGGCGGCCCGCAAGTCGGCCAGCACGCATCGAACCAGTTGTCACCATCAACCCGCTGAAGAGCCATTTGCACACAGTTCAACCCGGTCCGTCACCAGAGCGTTCACTCGAGGATGACGCCGATGACACCAGGAAGCCACCGCGATAGACCGCGAGGCCGGTGCCGTCGCCGGTATAGCCCATGCCTTCGCTCGTCTTGGCTTTGACGCTGACCGCATCGAGCGTACAAGCCCGAGGCGCGAGGCCACGTTTGCGCGCATCTGCTCGATGTGGGCGCGAGCTTTGGGCGCTTCGACCACGATCGTCGCGTCCACGTTGACGATCTCGAAGCCGGCCTCGCGAACGGCAGCAGCGCATTGCCCCGAGCATCTCCATGGAATCCGCATCTTTCCAACGTTCATCGGTATCGGGAAACCGCGCGCCGAGATCGCTGAGCGCGGCCGCGCCGAGCAACGCATCGGCGACGCGCGTGGGCGAGCACGTCGCCGTCGGAGTGGCCGAGCGCTCCGCGCTCAAAAGGAACTGCACCCCGCCAAGGATCAACGGGCGCCCTTCGACGAGCCGATGCGCGTCGAAGCCGTGCCCGACGCGCATCATCCTGCGCTTGCGGCGAGCGCGCGCGCTTGCAGAATCGCTCGCGCGCGCGCAACGTCGGCGGGATGCGTCACTTTGAAGTTCTCGCTCTTCGACGGAACCACGACGACCTCGATGCCGATCCGCTCGAGAAGAGCCGCGTCGTCGGTGGCCTCGATGCCGTCGCGTCGTGCGCGCTCGTGTGCGGCGCGCAGCTCGGCGGTCGAGCGCGAACTGCGGCGTCTGCGCCGCCCAGAGCGTGGCGCCGATCGAGCGTCGCGTCAACCCGCAGCGATTGCGGATCGACACTTTTGATCGTATCGACGACGGGCGTCGCGAGCAGTGCAGCTCGCCCCACGCTTACCTCGCGCATTCCGGCGCGCACGTCCTGCGACGCTCACCAGCGGCCGGGCGCCGTCGTGTACGAGCACCGCGTCGGAACCTCTGCGCAACCGCTCGCAAGCCTTCGTAAACGCTTTGCTGGCGCGTCGCGCCTCCGCGGACGACGCGCGGGCATGTTGCGGCGCAAAGCGCGCGACAAAGCGCACCGCATCGGCTCGAACGACTCAGCCTCGGTCGCGACGACGAGTTCCGCAATTTCCGGCATCGTCCGCAAAGGTTCGAATCGACCATCCGACCATCGGAACGCCGGCGAGGTCGATGAACTGCTTAGGACCGTGCAAACGCGTACCGCGACCCGCCGCGACGATGACCGCGACCCATTTCAAGAGGCGATGCCCTCGCGTTTAGGCCGCGCGAAGATCATTCGGCCTGCAACGGTTTGCAGAACGCTGGTGACGATCACGTCGGTCTCTTCGCCGATCAACCGCCGACCGTGCTCGACGACGATCATCGTGCCGTCCTCGAGATAGCCGACGCCCTGATGAAACTCTTTGCCCTCGCGAATGACGGCGACGTGCAGCTCTTCGCCGGGAAGCACGACCGGTTTGACCGCATTGGCGAGCTCGTTGACGTTGAGCACCGCGACGCCTTCGACGTGCGCGATCCGGTTTAGGTTGTAATCGTTGGTCACGAGCTTGACGCCGAGCTCTTGTGCGAGCCGGACCAGCCGCGCGTCCACGTTTCCGGGCGCCATGTCGGCAAAATCGCGTTCGCTGATCTCGACCACGGCAAGCTCTTGAAGCCGGCTGAGCACGTCGAATCCGCGGCGGCCGCGCGTGCGCTTGAGCGGATCGACGGAATCGGAGATCGCTTGGAGCTCGCGTAACACGAAGCGCGGCACGATCAGATCGCCCTCGAGAAAGCCGCTCTCGACGATTTCGACGATGCGTCCGTCGACGATCGTTGAGGTGTCGACGAGCTTCGAAGTGCCTTCCGCACTGCTTCCGACGACGCTGCGAGGCACCGGAACGATGCGAATCTTCGCGCCGATGCGGGCGCCCAAATAAGCTGCAAATATCGCCACGATCGAGATAGAGGACGATCGCGATGTACGTCCCCGCACGTCCGAAATCGGAGATAAGCTCGAAGACGATCCCTTTGATGAGAAATGCGATCAACAGGCCGACGATCAAACCGACGGCGCCGCCGGCAATCTCTGCCGGTGTAAGCCGCTCCATCGCACCTTCGGCTTGGCGGAGCTGACTCTCGAAAAGCGCCTGCGCGAGCGGCGCGAGCAGCGCGCCGACGACTGCGCCGACAACGGGCGAGAGAATTAGAAACGCAACTTGAAGCGCTTCGTTTGCAAAATGCGGCGAGAGCAGGCTGAAGTACGCCTCGCGCCCCAAAAGGAAGCCGGTCACGCCGAAGACTACGATGAAAGCGGCGCGCAAAACGGTCTCCGAGAGCGCGGTCGGTGTTACTCGAATGTTATGAAAGCTCCGCAAACATCGTTGGCAAGAAATCGACCTCGCGGCGTCAACCGCATGGTGTCTCCGACGCGCTCCAGCAATCCCGTCTGAGCGAACCGAGTTACGACGGGAGCGTAATCTGCCATCACGTCGATACCATAACGTTCTTTGAACTCGCTCAACCCAACCCCCTGCGCCGTCCGCAAGGCGAGCATCACCGCCTCCCCGACGCGTTTGCGACCTTCCAGCCGCTCGGCTTCGGACGGAATCGGCTTGCCCTCGAGTGCGGCCGCCACGTATTCCGTCCAACGATCGCGTGTGCACGCTGCGCACGGCCGCCGCGATAGGATGCCGCGCCTACGCCGAGTCCGACGTACTCGCCGTTCGCCCAGTAGTTGCAGATTGTGCGCGCAGCGATGCCCGCGGCGGGCGAAGTTGCTGATCTCATATTGCTCGTAACCGGCCGCCTCCAGCGTCTCGATCGCGATCGCATACAGCTCGGCCTCGCGCTGCGTCGTCGAAAAACGCGGAGGGTTCGCGCGCGCGCCAGGCGGCATACGGGCGTGCCGTCCTCGACGTCAGCCCGTACGCGGAAATGTGGTCGACTTCCAGCGCAATCGCCGCTCGCTAAGGTCTTGCGCCAGCTCGCCGGCGTCTGACCCGGGAACGGCAAACATCAGATCGAGCGACACGGACTGCAGCTCCGACGGCGCGCGCTTGTTCGACGACGCGTTCGATTTGCCCGACGTCGTGCTTGCGTCCGAGCGTTCGAATTTCGTCCGGCTCGAAGGATTGCACGCCGATCGACAATCGCGTGATGCCGGCCGCGCGATACGCGAGCGAGATCGCCGTCGCGCACGAGTTCCGGATTGACTTCGATCGAGACTTCGCGCGCACCGGGAAAACGTTGCGCCAAGTTGCGCGAGCAGATTCGCGCAATCGTGCGCGCGTCGTACGCGTTCGGCGTTCCGCCGCCGAGATAGATCGAGCCGGCCGGCGCCGGCGGCTTCTCGCTCGATCTCCAGTCAGAGCGCGTCGAGATAGCGCTGCGCGCTCGACGCGCGCAACGGCCACTTTGCGAAATCGCAGTATGGACAGAGATAAGGACAGAATGGAAGGTGAACGTAGACGCCGAGCATGGCGACCATCGAGGTTTCTACGTCGGAGCGAGATGCGGTACGATGAGCTCGCTGATCTTTCCGACGACGTCGTGATTGACTTCTTGAACGGCCGCGCCGATCGCGTGTTTGATCGCGTTCGACCGGCGCGTCCGTGCGTCACGATGCAGTTTCCACGCAAACCCAGCAGCGGCGCGCCGCCGTACGTTTCGTAATCGAACCGTTTACGCAGCTGCTTGCAGCGCGGGAGCGAGCATCGCCGTGCCGATCTTCGTCAATAGGTTGCCGCCCAGGAGCGCGTCGCGCATCACGCGCGCGAGATCGGCGATCATTCCTTCGCCGGTCTTGAGCACGACGTTGCCCACAAAGCCGTCGGCAACGATCACGTCGGCGACGTTGTGAAAGAGATCGCTCCCTTCGACGTTGCCGATGAAACGCACGGGCGCCGCCTCCAGAAGGCGCGCCGCTTCGAGCACGAGCTGATTGCCTTTGTTGCGTTCCTCGCCGACCGAGAGAATGCCGACGCGCGGCGTCGGCGATGTTGAGCACCGCTTTCGCGTACGCCGAGCCCATGATTGCGAACTGCTCGAGCCACTCGGGCTTGCAATCGACGTTCGCGCCCGAGTCTAGCAGAACGGTCGGTCCGTTGAGCGCCGGCCACACCGTCGCAATCGCGGGACGCGAGATCCCTTCGATCGTCCGCAGCTTGATCAACGCGATTGCCAAGAAATGCGCCGCTGTTGCCGGCCGAAACGACCGCATCGGCCTCGCCCTGCTTAACGAGATTGACCGCGACTCCGAGCGACGTTCGCTCGCAGGAGCGGGCGGCGCGTCGACGGCGAGAGGTCCATCGCGACCGCCTCGGGGGCGTGCACCCGCGGACTCGTTCGGGCTCCGGGCCCGCGCAGAAGCGGGCGAACGCGGTGCTTCGTCGCCCACCAACAGAATCTCGGCGTTGAACTCCTGCGCAGCGAGCAGCGCGCCTGCGACTATCTCTTGCGGCGCGTGGTCGCCTCCCATCGCATCAATCGCGATGCGCGCTCGGTTCATGGCCGCCCGTCTTTTGGAGGCAACCGCGGAATCCTTGCCTTTCGTCAACTTTTCGGGCTTGCCCGACGCGTCAGGCAGCATGATACTATCTGCCGGCTATGGCGAAGCGGTGCGAGATTTGCGGCAAGGGACCGAAAGCCGGCAACAACGTCAGTCACGCGATGAATAAGACAAAGCGGCGTTGGCTTCCGAATCTGCAATCGGTGCGCATCGACGACCAGGGCGTCCATCGTACCGCACGGGTCTGCACCGGCTGCCTGCGCTCGAACCGCGTAACGCGCCGCGCCTGAGCTCCTGGCCTGTAACGGGCCACTAACGCTCGAAGTGATCCCAGCCGGAGCGCTTCGATCGGCATTCCGTTCCAAACGATGCCCGGTTCGGCGCGTAGTACGCCTACTGCGAGAGAGCCCGCGCGAAAAGCGCGATGCAAAGCGTACCGCGACGTAAGAGAACGAGCGCGGCCGGATCGCCGCCAGCAGTTCGAAATCCTCCCCACCGGCCAATGCGAAGCGCTCGGGATCTTCGCTGGCATGCTTGGGCGAACGCCCGAGCCGACTCCGCCACCGGAACAGACTCGATCGCTCGCGCCGCATCCGCTTGCGGCGGCGAGGCGCGCAACATCGGTCGAAAGACCGTCGGAAAGATCCATCATCGCGTGCACGTTGCGGCTCGCGGCGAGAAAGCATCCCTCGGCAATGCGCGGCTCCGGACGGCGAAAAGCCCGAAGCGCTTCCTCTCTGAGTTCACCGCTGACGTGCTGCGCTTTTCGCGTGAGCTCGAGGCCGGCACGCGCTGCCCCGAGCGCACCCGTGACCGCGAGCACGTCTCCCGGTCGTCCGCCGGCGCGGGTCTTTGCGTTCGAAGGGCGGACTTCTCCGACGACTGTAATCGCGATTGTCGCTGCGCCCGCGCGCGACAGATCGCCGCCGACGATCGCAATCTTACAGTGCGCCGCGCATGCCGCCAGGCCGCGAATAGAGCTCTACGATTTGCTCCAGGCCCGTATTTTGCGGAAGACCGAGCGCAACCGTCGCAAGCACCGGCCGCGCACCCATTGCGGCCAAATCGCTCGCGTTGGCCGCCATCGCTCGCCACCCGGCATCTGCAAGGGACATCGCGTCGCGAGTAAAATGGACGCCTTCGACGAGCATGTCGGTAGAGATCGCGCTTCGGTGCGAGCGCGAGGGCTGCCAAAGCGCTGCGTCGTCCCCGATGCCCAGCTTTACCCGAGCGCTCTTCGAAGCGACCGCGTCGTTCGATGAGCTCGCAGATCGGCCCGCGACTATTTGGTCTTCGGTCACGCCAGAAGCGCGCGAATGCGGCGCAACTCCGCCGCGGGATCCGGAGCGCCGAAGACCGCCGAACCCATCACGAGCACGTCGGCACCGGCGTCGACGATATCGCGCGCGTTCTCGCTGCCGACGCCTCCGTCCACTTCGATCAAACACGCCGGATTGCGCCGGTCGACGAGCGCGCGTGCCTCGCGAACTTTCTCGAACGCGCGCGGCGACGAACTTCTGTCCGCGAGAAGCCGGGATTCACGCTCATGACCAGTACCGTCTCGCAATCCTCGATGACGTCCTGCAGCATCTCGACCGGCGTTTGCGGGCAGATTGCGAGCCCGGGCTTGGCCCCGATTCGCGAATGTGCGTGAGCAGCCGCTGCGCGTGAGGCGTCGCTTCCAAATGAAAAGTGATGCGATCGCAGCCGGCGGCGCGAAATTCGTCGACGTAGCGCTCCGGCTCGACGATCATCAAGTGGGCGTCGAAAACCAGCGGCGAAAGCCTGCGCAAATCGCCGATGATCTTCGGGCCCCAGCGTGATGTTCGGCACGAAGCGTCCATCCATGACGTCGAGGTGCAGATAGTCCGCGCCGGCGTCTTGCACGGCTGCGATTTGCTCGGCAATGCGCGCAAAATCCGCCGAGAGCAGCGACGGCGCCAGAATCGTCATCGCTCACCCTTCGCCTTGGCCCTTCGACTCCGGCGCTGCGGTCAGGTGAAAGTTGCGGCGACGGCGATGGGCCTTTGGCTGCCGTAGACTTTCGGCGGTTCGGTGCCGAGGCGCGTCTTCGCTGACGAGCGTATTGTTGACGTACATGTCGAGCAGCGACGTGCCGACCGCCGTTACCGTGAAATCGAGCTTCTGTCCCGGCTCCGCGAAGGCGTGATAGAAATCGTAATGGCCGGTCGCATCGGTCAGCGAAAGGCGGACGTCGAGCTGCTGGCCGTTTTGCGACGTTTGCCGGCTCGGGAACCGAAACGAGCACGTGCACTTGGCGAAGGATGTAACCGGATTCGTTTGGCCCTGCGCTGACCTGCAACGCGACCGGATCGTACGAAGCGATTTTCGCCTTTGGCGGCGGAATCTGCCGCGCGACCATGCCATGCGGCGGCCCGCCCTTTCCGAGCGGCGTCCACACGACTTGTCCGAGCTTGATCCCGGCATCGGTGGCGAGCGCTGCGCGCTTGATCGATCGTTAAACCGACGAAGTCCGGCACGACGAGATTCGCGCGGCCGCCGCGGCTGACGACGAGCGAGACGGCATCGCCTTCGTGCACGCTGACGAGCGGTGCGGGATTCTGGGAGATGACGTGGTCTTCGGGAATAAAGTCGCTTCGCAACATAACTGACCTTACCGAGCTGCAAGTGCGCTTGCGAGAGATCGAGCTCGCACTTCGCGCATCGATTGATAACGCAGATCGGGCATCAGGCGCGCGACGATACCGTCGCTGATCACGAACGAAACCTGCCGGCCTTGGCGCACCTGCTCGCCGGCTTGCGGACGCTGCATGATGACGACGTCTTTTGGATATCGATCGCTCGTGGTGATGATCCACGACCGCCGAGGTGAGCTTCAACCGCGCGATCTCGGCGTTCGCGTCGTTGAGCGTTTGGCCGACAAATGACGGCACCGTGACCGTTGCCGCCGACGGCAACAGAAAATCGTAGATCTGCCGCCCGAACCATACGACGACCGCGACGAAAATGACCAGCACGATCGGGAAGAGCCAATCGCGCGGCAAATACGCGGAGAGCGACGACCTCAGGCGAGCGCCTCCGCCGGTACGCGACTAAAATCGAGGTTGCTGAAGACTCGCTGCGCGTCTTCGTGCTCCTCGAGCGCCTCCAGAAATGCAAGCGCGGCGGACAGTTGCGCGCCCTGCAGCTCGAGCTTCGTCTTTGCACGCATGCCGAGATAGGCGTCTGAAACCTTAGTGCCGTGCGCGCGCAGCTCATCGCGTACGCCGGCTAAGCGCGTCGGCTCGCGTGTAGACGATCGCCAAGCTCTCGTCGTACTCGATGTCGTCGACGCCGTCGACGAGCGCTTCCTCCATCAGCACGTCTTCCGACTTTTCCGTCCGGATCGATTTCGACGATGCCGACCGGATCGAACATCCACGCCGACGCTGCCGCTCTCGCCGAGGTTGCCTTCGTGCCGGCTGAAGAGAAAGCGCAGTTCGCCCGCGGTGCGATTGCGATTATCGGTCGCCGCATCGATCACGACGGCTAAGCCGTCGGCCCGTAGCCCTCGTAACGAATCTCCTCGATCTCGCGCTCGCCGTCTGCCCGCCGCTGCGGGCGATGGCGCGCTTGATGTTCTCCTGCGGCATGTTGAACTCTCGTGCCTTTTCGACCGCCATTTTGAGACGATAATTGGCCTCCGGATCCGGCGAGCCGCCCTTCGCGGCCAGGATGATCTCCTTGCTCAGCTTGGTGAAAAGAGCGCCGCGCTGCGCGTCGACTTTACCCTTCTTCAGTTTGATGTTATGCCATTTTGAGTGTCCCGACATGCCGGTGGTCTTCGCTAGCCCGGGCCGATAATCCAGGTCGGAAACCACATCCGCGCGTGCCAAGCGTTCCAGGTAATCGGATGGGCCGCCAAAATCGGATAGAAAAAGAAGAAGCTCAATGCGGCCGCGGCCTACGTAGGCGCCGACGCCGAGGCCGCCCAGCCACCGCGCGGTCTCGCGACGCTGTGCCCATTGCCAAAGTCGCTGAAGTATGATGACGTTACACAGACAGATCAGCGGGATGTCGACGTAGAAGTGGTACGCGAACGTAATCCGTGGCGATCGTATCCACGGCAACCATTGGAGCAAATACGTTATTACGATCAGCGCATAGGCTTTGTTGCGTTCGCGCCAAGCCAAGACCCCAACCCATGGCACGCAGAGCAAGCCGAACCAAAGGAGGACGGGGTTGGGCATCGACGTGATCTCGTAGACGCAGCACGCGTTGGGGTTGGTTGGATCTTTTCGATGATCCTGATAAAAGTAGGCGATGGGGACGTAATCGATCGGCCACTCCCACCATTTTGAGGAGTACGGGTGCGTCGCTTTGAGAGTGTCGTGATACTCGAACATCGAATACTGGCGATAGACGAGATCGTTGGCGTTATGGATCTCGCCGGGATCGGGTGAATGGCGCGCGAGATCCGGCACCCAGACCAGCGCGTACACCGTCGCGCTCACGAGCACGATCGTGACGAGCGCGGCGTCGATCCGAAATCCGCGCGGATTTCCCCAGAGAGTCGGGCGCAAGGCGCACGAGATAGCGCTGCAGCCATACCAAGATCAGCACGACAAAGCTCACGCCGAACCCCATGACGCCGTACCATTTGGTGCTTACCAGCAAGCCTAATGAGACGGTGAACAGAATCAACCAAAGTTTCGAGGAGCGTCCACGTTCGACGGCTTCCCCCGCGCGAATCTCGTCGTCGGCGTAAATGGCTTCGCTCTCGGGCGTCTCGTAGCGCACGCTCGCCGTTGCGGCGGTACTCGATCGTTAAGGGATCGTCGTCGATAGACCAAGGCGCCGCCCTTTGCCTGCGAGATTGCGCCGCGCGCAATACTGCCTCGCGCATCGATCGTGCCTCCGTCGGCCGCAAAGACCGCCGTCCCCGCGTTGTCTCGTAAAGCGTACGAGCCTTCGCGCATAAGTGAGCTCGCGCCGACCGTCGCCCAAAAATCGCGGAAACGCTAAGTACCGCACGAGCAGGTAGGAAAAACATGCGATATAGAGCGTGACCACCACCGTTGCCGCCGCATCGAAAGCCCAAAAAACGCGACAGGCTTGGCCCAGCGCTACGCCCACGGCCAAGGCCGCCGCAGCGCCCGCAACGAAGTTCCATGACCGCACCGCGACGTGGACGCGGATGCCGACCTGCGAGCTGATCCAGAAGCGATAAAACGCGTACACGGCAAGCGTAGCGAAGAAGACGACGAAGCCTTCCGGAGTAGCAATGCGCGATTGAACGAAATGCATCCCGTCGAAAGTGAGCAGCAATGCGGCAATCGTTGCAAAGACGGTCGAGCCGGTAACCCGCTTTGCAAAGACGTAGAGCAGCATGACCACGAGTGCTCCGAAGACCACGTCGAGAAAGCGCCAGCCGTACGAGTTGTCGCCGTTGCTCAGGTGGCCGATGATGGCGTTCAATGCAGTCCATCCGCCCAGCCCGTGGCCCGCCGGCATGCCGCCGAAGAGCATCATGGAGAATGTGATCAAGAGTTTGCTCAGCGGCGGATGCGTATTTTCGTAGATGCGCAAATTTTGCAGATACTCTTCACCGGCGCGCGCGAAGTAAATTTCGTCGAACACTTTTTCGGGTGGCCACCAGTAGCCGACGAATGACAGAATGAAGTTCCCGACGCCGAGCACCGTCACGATCGCGTAATCGAGCGGAAGCGCGCATTGACGCCAAGCCCTCGCGCGGATTGAACCAGCTGCGAGCGCCGCTTTGCGCCGCCGACGAAGATTCGGCCCGCGCGCGGACACCGGGAGGCGTTGCTGGCCGGGCATCGGTCTCCACGGCTCCCAGATATTTGTAGCCCAGACCAAAGAAGGTCACGATCCCAAGCGCAGATAGAACCGGCGTCCAGACGCCCCAGAGGTTCTGCGCGTTGAGTCCGGCGACGTTGTTTGTGACGACGTTCAGATATTCGAGGCTATAGACCAGATTGGCGAAAAGCACGACGGAGAGCGCGATCGCGCCCCAAAGATAGCGCCGCGCAAATGGGATGCAGACGATGGTAAAGAGCAACCCGTTGAAAAGATAGCGTTCGTGCATGCGCGTGGCGAGCACGAAGAAGGCGATTGTTGCGACTGCGCAGCCTTCGAGCAACGATTGGGCCGTGCGTTCTTGCAGGTAGCGCCAGACGATGAGGGCGAGCGCCGCCAGGACGAGCACAACGCCCCACAAATACTGTTTGAGGCCCAAGATGGGCTGCGTATCGGGTACCCAAAGCGTGCCGCGCACCGCCCAAAGATTGAAAGCGTTGACGCTGTTGTACGGATAGACGTTCGAACCGTAGGCGTATCGCTCGAAGAGCCATACCAAGGCCGCGATCGGATTGCTCGGATGGAACGGCTCGGTCAGAATCAGCGCGAAAAGGATTGCTGCGGCGGCCCCGATCGCACTGGCAACGACCCGGGCGCGGCGGCGCTGCGGATCGACGAACGCGAAGGCTATGAAGAGCGGCAATAGGACGGCGGCTTGCGGCTTTATTAGCAGCGAATACGCGAACGAGAGCCAAGCACCGACGATCCATGCCGTCTGCGTGCGCTCCCCACTCGACGATGGCTCTTCGCTGCGCAGCAATGCATAAATCGCGAGCAATGCGAGCCCGCCCGAAATCGAATCGACCTGTCCCCAGAGGGCAGAAACGTAGATCGTCGCCGGATTGAGCAGGTAGAGCGCCGCGGCGGCGAGCGCAAAGCCGGCGTTGGAAAAGCGGCGCACGATTGCATAAAGCAACGCGCCGACGCCGAGATCGGCGAGGATCGCGGGGAGCTTGACGAAGTTGCGCAGCACCGCGAAGCCGTGATCGTGCGCGGCAAAGAAAAAGTGCCAGAAATGGCCGACGGCCGCAAGTATATAAAAATATCCGGGCGGATAATCGGCGAAGCCGATCGTTGAATAAAACGCGGGAAAGCCATGCTGACTTAAGCCGATTGCCCAAGCCGTATAGGTGCTGACGTCGGTCTTGAAGCCTTCGTTATTGATGAAGAGCAGCCGTACGACGAGTCCGGCGAGCAGCAAGGCCGGGAGCGCCCACGTCAACGAACTTTGCCGTTCCCCGGCGGCGGCCGTACCATTGACGTTCACGTCTTTGCCTTTGCGTCAGCCGGCGGCGGCAAGCCCTAGCGTACCGCAAAGAAACTCGCGAAGCTCCCCATTGGAATGGCGCTCGACGACGGCCAAATGCTGCGCGGCAGCCTGCGTGGCGGCTTCGCGTGCTCCGAGAGCCTCGAGCGCATCGACGATGCGTTCAACGGTCGCCGCGTCGAGCGGATCTCCGCGTGCATAGGCGTCGGCGACGACTCTGCGCGCCGGCGAGAGCGGCTGGGCGATCGCCCAAACGACCGGGAAGGTCCATTTTCTACGCGCAATATCGCTCGCAACCGTCTTGCCCGTTTCGTCCACCGATGACCAGATGCCGGCGACGTCGTCCCGTATTTGGAACGCCATGCCGTACGCCCGGCCGAGCGCGCCGTAGCCCGCGATCGTCGAATCGTCACAGCCGGCGGAGTGCGCGCCCAACCGGCAGGACGCATCGAAAAGTTGAGCGGTCTTACACTCGATCATTCGGTAATAGTCGGCTAAAGCGACGGATCGCTCGGATTCGAAGTAGAGATCGAGCGACTGACCCTCGCACATCACCGCATGGGCTTCGTGCAAGAGCGCGAGCATTTGCAGCACGCGGCGTGCGGCGAGATGCTCGGCGGCATGCTCTAGGCTGAGAAAGCTCAGGGCGCACATGGCATCGCCGGCATTGATCGCGCGGGCGATGCCGTACGCGCTCCAAAGCGTTGGGCGTCCGTGCCGAAGCTCGTCGCGGTCCTCGATGTCGTCGTGGACGAGCGAGTAGTTGTGGAAGATCTCGACCGCTACCGCTGCATCCAGGGCGTGGTCGAGCGGTGCTCCCTCGCTAATGGCCACACGCATCACCATTTGCGGGCGCAGCCGCTTTCCACGCCGTGCAGGGCCGTACGGAGCGTAACCGAAGTGGCGCAAAAGACTATCGGAGATCTCTTTCGATCCCCGATATCCCATAATCCGTTCTTCGAGGGCGCTCTCGAAACGCTCGGTGAGCCCGACCACGCTAAGCAACCTCTGAAGCGGCCAACTCCTCCATCCGTGCCTCGACCTTATCGACGAGCCATCCCGGAGTCGATGCGCCCGACATCAGACCCGCAACCCCGACGCCCCTGAACCACTCTCTCCGCAATTCGTCGGGTCCCTCGATGTGATACGCGCGCGCGCCGTGCGATTCGGAAAGATCGGCAAGATGCTTCGTGTTTGCCGAGGTTTTTCCGCCGACCACGACCATGACTTCGACGTCCTTAGCCAGACGCAGCGCTTCGTTCTGGCGGTTGTGGGTATCGGTGCAGATCGTGTTGACTGCGCGTACTTCATAGTACTTTGCCGAGAGCGCGCGAACGATCTCGGTGAATCCTTCACCGGACCACGTCGACTGAACGACGACGCCGACCCGGCTGGAGCGCGGAAGCCGCTCCACGTCTTGCACTGATTGGATGCACCAGGCACCGGGCACGTGACTGAGCGTGCCCTTCACCTCGGGATGATTCGGATCGCCGATAACGACGATCTTGTAACCGTCGGCTTTGAGTTTTTCGGCCTGAACGTGAATCTTCGTGACCATCGGACAGGTGGCATCGATGATCTCGAGTTTCTTCTCGTTGGCCTTCTGGAAGACGTCTACCGGCAAGCCGTGAGCGCGAACGAAAAGCGCACCGGCCTCAACGTCGTCCACCGTTTGCGCGTTCTTGAGACCGCGAGCGGCGAGCGACTCGACCATCTGCGGATTATGCACGACGTGGCCAAGGGTCGTCACGTCGCCGCGGGAAGCGATCGCTTCTTCGGCCTTCTTCACGGTAATGGCGACGCCGAAGCAAAAACCTTGAACGGACGCCTTACGTATTTCCACCGACACTCTCCGCCAGCATTTCGATCGCTTTCATGAGCCTGGCAGTAAACTTCGCCAACTCATCGCGCGTTGCTTTCCCGTCCGGAGGAGGCACGAGAGGCGCTCCAAACGCCACCTCGATACGACCCAGGCGCAGCGCCCGGTCGGTACCGCGAATACAAGCCGGGAGAACCGGTACCTGTGCGAGCACGGCCAGGATCGCGACGCCGGTTTGCGGAGCGACCACACCCCGGCGATTGCGGGTCCCTTCCGGGAAGATCCCCACTGCGCCGCCCGATCCCAACACGCGAAGCGAGCGCTTGATCGCGGCCGCGGCGCTTCCCGAACGATCGACCGCATAGGCACCGAGCGCGCGGATCACCATGCCGAGGACCGGTACGGCAAAAAGCTCCTTCTTGGCCATATAGCTGATGCGGCGCGGGCAGAGACACCCCAAAAGCGGGGGATCGAGATACGAGAGATGATTGCAAGCGACGATGAGTGGTCCGCCGGCAGGAACGTTCTCGCTACCGACGACGCGAGCGCGCCAAAGCATCCGGGCCATTGACCGCACGACGACCTTTGAGAAGTCGTAGAATCGCGGGTTCATCTGCTCTTCTTCTTCGGCAAGCTCACGACGACACGGCGGCCGCGACGATGGCGCAGACGTCGTCGACGACATGCGCCGCATCGATCTCACTCGAGTCGATGATGTGCGCGTCGGCGGCTGGAGCGAGCGGCGAAATCGCTCGCGTGCGGTCGAGCCGATCGCGCTCCTCGATCTCTTCGGCCAAGCGGTGCGCGTCGACGTTCGCACCGGCTCGTTCGAGCTGCATGCGACGACGTGCGATGCGTGCGGGAACCGACGCAGTGAGGTAAATCTTTACCGTCGCATCCGGCAAGACGACGCTGCCGATATCTCGGCCGGCCATCACGACGGAACCTTGCTCCGCGATGCGACGCTGAATGCGCACCATTTCCCGACGCACCTCGGCGTGCGCGGCAACCGCGGACACGATCGCAGTGACTTCGTTGCCGAGCAAGTCGGCCTCGTCGAGTTCACTCCCTCCGGCGATAATGCGAAAGCCGAGCGGACCCGACTCGTCGAGCTTGACTTCTATTGGCGCCATCGTCATGAGCCGCGCAAGCGCGGCGCCGTTGTCGACGTCGGTACCGGTGCGTAAGGCCAGTGAGGCCAGTGCACGGTACATTGCTCCCGTGTCGAGATAGAGCACTTTGAGCCGCCGCGCAGTTGCGCGGGCTACCGTCGTCTTTCCGGACGCTGCCGGCCCGTCAATGGCGATCCCCAGCCGCTCGCGACCGCTCACTCTGTGTCGAGAAATCGGTGTGCTTGACAGCGCGATAGACCGGGGTCGATTTGCTTTTCCAATTGGCTCTGCAGGTTTTCGAATGCGCTTGAATCGTCGCCGTAAATGTACTGCCTCGTGTTGACCAAAAACGCATACGTGCTGCCGTTGGGAAGCTGCTCGGCCCAGGTGTTTGTGCCCGGCATCGAACCCTCGCGCGCCCAATCGGCACCTGGTTGCGGCGTTCCCACACCCCAAATCAAATATTTCTTCATGAAGGCCAGCATTGAGTCGGCACTTGTGGCAATCGCCGAAGCGCCGCCCGCTACCTCCAAAACCATGCCGTCGCCGCTGTACGCATACGAGTAGGGCTTCTCCGAGGTCACATAGACCGCCGATAACCCTCGGTACGATGAATAATACATTTTCACTTCGTGGCGAAGCCGCTTTCCAAGCGTCGGCGAAATCAGCACGTTCGTGACGCCAAGCGGTCCGGCAACTTCTTTTGCGATGTACTCGGGAAAACTTCGTCCGGACGCCTTCGCAATCACCATGCCGAGCACCGTATAGCAGAAGTTGCAGTACGCATAGACCTTACCAGGCGGCTCTTGCAGCGGCTGCGGCAGCTGGTATCGGACGTAATCCACCGCACCGACGGCATGCTTCAAATGAAGGGCCCGGGCGATGGCACGCATCGCAAACGTTGGGTCGTAGTAAGGCGGTTTCGAATCATCCCAGCCCGATTCGTGCGCAATCATATCCCCAATCGTAATGTCGTAGACCCGTTTGTCGACCTTGGCGCCCACCGGAAGAGGCTTGGTTATTCCCAAGTAGGCGAAAACTTTTGCCTTGGGGTTGACTTTGTGCTCTTTAATCAGATCGTACAGCGCGCCGTCGACCCACGCTTTCGTGTTGCTCGCCAGGCGCATGATCGTGGCCGGCGTCGTAACGGACCGCGCGCGGCCACGAAATGTATAGCCGTGCGAGAATATGGTCTTCCCTTTCACGGAGACTGCAAGCTGAGCGTTCGGCACGTGCTGCGCGAGCATGAATTGCATGACGAGTCTGTCGAGCGCCGAGTTTTTGCCGATGCCGTTGATCGAGATCTTCGAACTATCAGCCGCGGAAGAGTGAAGCGGTTGCGGAACCAATCCCGCGCCGCCGGAGTCCGACCGGCTGCCGCAAGCGACCAAAAGCGCTACAAGCGCCAGCGCAACGCCTGCTATTAAAGCGGGATTGGCTAGCCTCATCACCGCGTCAAAGACCCTCCATTTCGAAAGCGCAGCGTTGGTGACCTCATTGGCCAGCAAATAAAAGGAACCCTTAGCCGGCGGGCGGAGAACCCGTTCCTCTCGGGAATAGCTTTCCAGACTTTCCTTCTGCTTGATTGGAGGCTATATGTTAATTTATGCCCGTCGCTGCTTTTCGTTATCCGTGGTTGCCTTGCTACTCTCTGCCTGTTCCGGAGGGCCGGGAGGATCCACTCCGTCGGCGTCATCCGCCCAAAGCGACGTTTCGGGCGCAGCATCCTCGGTATCCGACGACGTCGCGCTCTCGACTCGGACCGCAATGGCAGCCCTCGACTCGGCGCCCCTGGTGACCGGACCAAGCCGAGAAGTGACTCGCCGGCTGCCGATTCAGTCTAACGCGAAGGGCCCGGCGTTCCTCATCGTCTTTGTTGAGGCCGGCTTAGCGCAAGGCGGCGTGCCATGCATTACTTGTGTCAACGGTGCTTCGACGGAAGATAACATCGGCTTGACCGGCCCCGTCAGTTACGTCCCGAAGAAGACAGAATGGCAATACTCGCTGGCGTTTAGCGTCGCGAAACTCAAAGCGACCTGCAAGATTGCGTGGGCCATTACCGCGGGCAAAAAAGTGATCGACAGCTTCGCTATCAACGGAAAAATCGATCAATCCGGCGGTTACGTCCTTTACGGACTCGATCGTAAGCGGCCGTCCTATTCCGGCGCCGCGCAGCTGACCGGGAAGGTCACGTGCGGCAAGGCGCGCTCCCAGACAGCGCAAGCGCCACTCTACTTCCAATAAATGTCGTACTGCGCGGCTTTCACGTCGCCACCGAGTCAGAAGCGGCACGCCCTCGGAGGGATTTAGAAGCCACGTAGAACGCTTTCTCGTGGCGAAGACGCGCGCGATTTATTTTTGTTCGGCCTGCGGCTTTGAATCGCCGCGGTGGCTGGGTCGTTGCCCGCAATGCGAAGCCTGGAACTCTTTCGACGAGCGGCCGCACACCGTCGGGGGGCGCCCCAGTCGCAGCCTTCCATCGAGCGGAGCGCAAACCGCCGCGCCGGTGGCGCTGCAAGAGATTGGTTCGGCCGCCGTCGGGCGCATACGCGTCGGTATGCCGGAGTTCGATGCGGTGCTCGGCGGCGGGGTCGTGCCGGGCAGCCTGACCCTGGTCGGCGGTCCACCGGGCGCCGGAAAATCGACGCTTCTGCTGCAGATTGCCGCGCTCTTGGCTGGGCAAGGTGAAGTCGTTTACGTCTGCGGCGAGGAGTCGCCCGCACAAGTGAAGATGCGTGCTGAGCGCACCCTCCGACACGCAATGTCACCCGTTCGAGAGGGGTTGTTGGTTTATTCGGAGACGAACCTGCGCGCAGTCCTCGACCGGCTCGAGCGTCGCCCTCCGCTTGCAATCGTCGTGGACTCCATTCAGACCGTATGGCTTCCCGAATCGGAAGCCTACGCCGGCAGCGTCACGCAAATCCGCGACTGTGCGCAAGCATTGATGGAATACGCAAAGCGAACGGGTTGCGCGAGTTTCATCGTCGGTCACGTCACCAAAGACGGCGCGATTGCGGGGCCGCGGCTGCTCGAGCATCTTGTCGACACGGTGCTGTACTTCGAGGGAGAGACCAGCGGTGAGTATCGTATCCTTCGAGCCTACAAGAATCGGTTCGGTTCCATCGACGAGATCTGCGTCTTTACGATGCGCGAAGCGGGCCTGCGCGAAGTTTCAAACCCCTCGGAGCTCTTCCTGGGCGCCCGCACTCAGCGCTCGAGCGGTTCCTGCGTGGTCGCTTCGATCGTCGGATCACGACCCGTTTTGATTGAGGTGCAGGCGCTCGTCGGCGAGGCCGCGTACGGCACGCCGCGCCGACTGGCGAACAATCTCGATCAGCAGCGCCTCGCAATGATCATCGCAGTACTGGAGCGGCGCGCCGGGTTTTCGCTCGGCACGCACGACGTGTATGCATCGGTTGCCGGAGGCTTGCGGATCGTCGAGCCTGCCGCCGATCTCGGGATCGCGCTGGCGATTGCGTCATCCTTTCGCAACGTTGCAATTCCGGCATCCGTCGCCGTCTATGGCGAGCTTGGATTATCCGGTGAAGTGCGTAGGGTCGGCACCGCGGACCGGCGTGATGCCGAAGCCCGCAAGCTCGGTTACACTCACATTGTTTCCCCAGCCAACGCCGCGGATATCGTTGCGGCTATTGCAGCGGCGCTCGGATAGTGCTCTTCGAGATCGTTCCGAACCTTTCCGAGGGACGCGATGCCGCTACGATCGAGGCGGCGTGCGCCGCGGTGGAAGGTACCGGTGCGCGGCTGCTCGATTGGAGCAGCGACGCCGTGCATCACCGCAGCGTTTTGACGATCGTTGGAGACGCCGAGCAGGTGCTCGAGGCAGGCGTCGCGCTGGCCGGTTTCGCACTGGAACGCATCGATCTACGGGGTCATCACGGAGTTCACCCGCGCATCGGCGCACTCGACGTCTTACCGTTCGTTCCACTGCAAGGAGCGACGCTCCAAGACGCTGCCGCGCTCGCGCATCGAGCCGGCGCCGCGATTTGGGAGAACTACCGCATTCCGTCGTTTTACTACGGTGCAGCCGCACGGCATTCGGAGCGGCTGCTTCTTGCGGAGATCCGGCGCAACGCCGATTGGTTTCCCGACGAGGGTGACGTGCCGCGGCATTTGAGCGCGGGAGCTATTGCCATCGGCGCGCGGAACGTTTTAATCGCGTTCAATGTCGAACTAGCGAGTGCAGATCTTGCTGCCGCTCGGGAGATCGCCCTCGCGGTCCGCGAGCGCAACGGCGGCTTACGCTCCCTTCGCGCGCTCGCTCTTCCGCGCACCGCCGATCGGGTGCAGGTTTCGCTCAACGTGACGGATTATGTTGCAACGCCACTCTATCGCGTCGTCGAACTCATTCGCCGGCTTGCTGCGGCACGCGGCATTACCATCTTCGGCTGCGAGCTCGTCGGCTGCCTGCCGTGGGCAGCGGTCGAATCGGCGGCAGCATATTATTTAGGAGTCACCAACCTGTGAAACGTGCCTCGACTACGCTAGCTGTGATCAGAACGACAGCCGTCGCAGCGCTACTGATGTGCTTACCGTTTGCGGCGCGAGCGCAGAACGGTCCCGGAGACGCCGGCATCTTCGCTACCACGCTGCGAAACGGCTTGCGAGTGGTCGTCGTCGAGGATCGTGCCGCACCGGTCGTCCAAACTTCGGTTTGGTACGGTTTTGGATCGTTGCAGGAAACGCCGGGCAAGACCGGCCTCGCGCACGCCCTCGAGCACATGCTTTTTCGAGGGACGCCGCAGATCTCGTCGGGAGGGCTCGACGACATTACCGCCCGCCTAGGCGCGCAAATGAATGGCGAGACCACTTACGACTATACGCAATTTTACTTCGAGATGCCCGCCGACAAACTCGACGTTGCGCTCTTTATCGAAGCCGACCGCATGCAGCACGCCGCTCTCCGCGCGGCCGATTGGGCGGTCGAGCGCAACGCCGTGCTCAACGAAATCGACGGCGACGCAAGCTCACCGTTCTTCAATCTGCTTGCGCGGGTGCGCGCCGCAGCTTTCCCCGGCCAAGCCGCCGGACGCACCCCGCTCGGTGACCGAAGCGACGTCGCTCGTGCCACCGTCGCCGACATCGCTCGCTACTATCACGAGTGGTACGCGCCGAATAACGCGACGCTCGTCGTTGCCGGCGACGTCAATCATGCGATTGTCTTCCAGAAAGCGTCACGCTATTTCCGGGCCGTTGCCTCCAAGAAGCTGCCGCTGCGGCCCAGCGTGAATCCCGTGCCCGCCGTGGGCCGCACCGTGGAAGCCCAGTTTCCATTTCCATTCGAGATCCTCGACCTCGCCTACGCCGTCCCCGGAGACACGCAGCGCGGCGAGCCGGCAATCAGCACGCTCGCCACGCTACTGGAGAATCAACGCTCACCCTTTTATCGCGCGCTCGTTCAAAGCAATATCGCTCTCGGCATCGAGGCGAACGCCGATACGCAGCTGCGTGGAGGATTGCTCGACGTTTTCATTATCCTCGATCCCGGCAGAACAAGCAGCGAGGCTCAAGCCGTATTTCAATCGACGCTCGATTCGGCGCTTCAAAATGGTTTCGATCCCGACGTCGTCCTTGCGGCGAAGCGATTGACTATGGCGGAGCGGCTATACGCGGCGGACTCGATTGACGGCATCGGCAATCTGACGGGATATACTTACGGAATCGTTGGCGAGAAAATCTCTGACGAAGACACGCGCCTTGCCGCGCTGACTGGCAGCGATCTGCTCGCCGCAGCTCGCAAATATCTGAGTCGCCCAACTGTCGTGGGACATCTGACGCCAAACGAGAGTCCGCCGCGCGGTAACTCACAGAAGACCAGCGCCGAGGCGAGCGACGACTTCTCAAAGCGCGTCCCCAATGGCCCGATTGTCGAGCCGAACTGGATCGCAAAGGCAGTGCGGACGCCGACGATGGCTCGCAGCGCGCTGGCGCCGGTCGAGTTCACCTTGGCAAACGGTATACGGGTCATCGTTCAAAAGAAAAGCGATCGCTCGACGTTCGTCCTGCAAGGGAAGATCGCATCGTCGCCGGCCTTCGAGCGGCCCGGCCAGGAAGGTATCGGACGTCTCGCTTCGGCGGTTGCCGATTACGGGAGCGCCGCGTATCCGTTCGCCCAACGCCGTAAGGAGACCGACGAGATGGGCGCCTTTGTGGAAACCGGGCAGAACTTTTCCGCGCGCGGGCTCGCCGCCGATTTCGAGCAGATCGTTCGAATCGTCGCCGACGGAGAGGCGCATCCAACTTTCACAGATCCCTGGTTCGACGTCGAACGATCGCAGCTCGCGAACAGCTTGCATTCAGAGTCCAGCATCTCCGGGGTGATGATCGATCGCGCCTACGACCGGCTCTTGCTTGCCACCGACGATCCAACGCTGCGCCAGCCATCGTCGCAGAGCGTCGCCGCCCTCTCTCGCGAAGATCTGGTTGCATACACGCAGCGCTATTGGCGCCCCGATCTTACAAGGATCGCCGTGGTCGGCGACCTTTCGCCGCAACGCGTTCGCGAGGATCTGGAATCGGCCTTCGGAGCGTGGCAGGTAAGCGGTCCCAAACCGGACGCGCATCTGAAGCCGATGCCGCCGGCGACCAGCGGCCACGAGTATATCGGTACGGCGGCTAACCAAGTCTACATTCGGCTCGGTCAGCCGGCCCTCTCGCGGTCGAATGCCAATTACGACACGTTTCTGGTTCTCAACCAAATCCTTGGCGGCAACGGAGCGTTCGAGTCGCGGTTGTGGCAAGAGCTTCGCCAAAAGCGTGGTCTCGTGTACAACGTAAGCAGCTCGCTCGACGCTGACGCGGACCGCGGAGACTTCCGCGTCGAACTCAACGCATCACCGCAGCGCGTCGTCGAAGCCGTTGACTTCGTGCGCCAGGAGTTGCAACGCCTACGGAATGAGCCGGTTTCGGCAACCGAGTTGCAGGAGGCCAAGGTTCGGCTGGTCAGCAACGCACTGCTCGAGGAAGCATCGGCCTCGGGGCAGGTTAAACAGCTCATGGACATCGCTTCCAATGGCCTCCCTCTCGATTATTATGGTACGCTCAACGAGCGCTTCTCTCGGATATCCGCCGCCGACGTCGAACGCGTCGCACGAGCGTATTTGCACCCGAGCAGCCTCGTGGAAGTTTACGCCGGACCCTCGGGACCGTGGTCGCAACACACCATATGATCGAAACGATCGACCCGACGACGGGAAGAGTGCTCGAGCGCCTCGCGCCGATGGATGCGCGTCAGATCGATGCGAAGCTCGATGCCGCGTCGCGCTGCGCTCGGCTCTGGAGTCACGCTTCGTTCGACGAGCGCTCTCGACTTCTGCGAGAGATCGCGGCGAAGCTGCGCGCGCATCAGAACGCCCTCGCCGTGACGGCGGTGCGTGAGATGGGAAAGCCGATCGTACAAGCGCGTGCAGAAGTCGAGAAGTGCGCGTGGGCGCTCGAGTATTTTGCGCACGAGGGGCGCGCTATGCTTGCGCCGCAGGGAGCGCTTACGTCTGCCGCGCGCAGCTACGTCGCGTTTCGACCGCTCGGCGTACTGCTCGCCATCATGCCCTGGAACTTTCCTTACTGGCAGGTCGTTCGGGCCGCGGCACCTGCGCTCATGGCCGGCAACGTGATGCTGCTCAAGCATGCGGCGAACACGACGCGCTGCGCGCTTGAGCTTGAGCGCATTTTTAGCGAAGCCGGCGCACCCGAAGGTCTTTTCGGCGTGCTTCTCGCGCGCGGCGAAGAGATCGACAAGCTCGTTGCGGATCCGCGCATTGCGGCTGTGACGCTGACCGGCAGCGAGCGCGCCGGAGTCGCGGTCGCTCGCGCCGCCGGCGAGGCGCTGAAGAAGTGCGTGCTCGAGTTGGGTGGATCGGACGCCTTCGTCGTCTTCGCCGACGCCGACGTCGCGGGGGCCGCGAAAACGGCGGTCACGGCGCGCTTTCAGAACAACGGCGAGAGCTGCATCGCAGCCAAACGCTTCATCGCCGAAGCCGGCGTCTATGACGAATTCTTGAGCCGCTTCGTCGAGCTGGCCGCCGCGCAAATCGTGGGCGATCCAATGGAGGAACGCGTGGCGCTCGGACCATGCGCGCGCGAGGATCTACGGCAAACGGTGCACGAGCAGGTGAGCGCAACGCTCGATCGCGGCGCGCGGCTCGCGCTGGGAGGTAAGCCGCTCGATCGCGCCGGCTACTTCTACGAGCCGACGATCGTCTCCGACGTCGTTCCGGGCACGCGTATGTTCGACGAGGAGGTCTTTGGACCGGCGGCCGCCGTGGTGCGAGCGAACGACGGCGACCACGCGCTCGAGCTTGCAAACACTTCGTCGTTCGGGCTGGGCTCGAGCCTTTGGACGCGCGACCTTGCCGGCGCCGAACGCATCGCGCAACGGGTTGAGGCCGGGGCGGTCTTTATCAACGGCTTGGTCGCAAGCGATCCGCGCTTACCGTTTGGCGGGGTCAAGAAAAGCGGCTACGGACGCGAGCTCTCGGCCTTCGGCATCCACGAGTTCGTGAACATCCAAACCGTCTGGATCGCATAACCCTCACCGCGTCATCGTGAGTGCGGCGCGAAGCGCGCAATCGAAGCATGGTAATGCAACTCACGCTGCGCAGTATGCTGCGATACGGCGCAGACCAGCGGCGACCTGGTCGGGAGGCGCCACCCAGCTCAGGCGCAGCCAGCCTTCCATTGAAGGGCCAAACGCGATGCCGGGGATCGTAACTACGTCGTAGTTTTCGATGAGCTCGTTGGCAGCTTCGAGCGATCGCTTTCCTTGCGGGAGGCGGACGCAGACGTAGAACGTTCCCTCCGGCGGTATGAAGCGAAGACCGCTCTCCCGCAGTGCTCCGAGCAGGTCGACGCGGCGCTCGCGATACCAAGTCGATTGCTCTTGCAAAGCGCCCGCCGTTTGGAAAACCTGCAGCGCGACTCGCTGAGCGAAGGTATCCGCGCACGATGCCAGCCAGGCATGAACCTTGACGGCCTGCTCGATGAAGGCACTCGGTGCGAGCAGCCAGCCAAGGCGCAAACCGGTGAGCGAGTTGCTCTTACTCAGCGAATTCGTCACGATCGTGTGTGGGTAGCTTCGCGCGAGCTCGGCCGCATCGCCGACAAAGATCTGCTCCCGATAAATCTCGTCGTGGATCAACCAAACCCGTTGCCCGGCACGCCGCTCGAGAGCGTGGACGAGCCGTTGTGCCGACGGCGCCGAAATGACGCGCGCGCTTGGATTGCATGGCGAACAGAGTACGACGGCTCGCGTCGCGTCGCCGATCGCCGCCGCAATGCGCTCCTCGTCGAAAGCGAAGTCTTCTTCTTCGCGCATTGCGACGCGGCGGACTGCGATGCCCTCGAGCGCGGCCATCTTTTCATACGATGGAAAGCAAGGTTCGACGATCAGCAGTTCGTCCCGCGCGGGATCGAGCAGAGTTTTGATGGCAACGTACATCGCCTCTTGGGAACCGACGGTGACGCACACGTTCTGCACGCGGTCCATCTTTGGATACTCGTAATGACGCGCGATGGCTTCACGCAACGCCCAATCGCCGGCGTTCGGCGTGTACTTGATTCCGCATCGCCCGATGGAGCGCATCGCCTCTTCGAAGTGCTTGGGATCTGGTAGAAGGGACGGCTCGCCCAGGCCGAGATCGATCGACGTGGGCTTCTTTTTGCCGGAAAACTCGCGAATGAGCGAGGGCGCGACTTCGAGCACGCGAGGGTTATACGGCAAGCTCGTGCTCGCGCAGCGCCGCGTTGAGCGATGTTTTGAGGTCCGTCGATGCGCCGCGCGTCCCGACGATCAGCGCGCAAGAAGTTAAAAACTCGCCCGCCGCGAAGCGCTTGGATTGCGCGCCCGGGATCACGACCGCGCGCGGCGGGATCCGTCCTTTGATCGTTACCGGCTCGCTGCCGCGCACGTCCAAAATGGGAGTGCTCGCGGTAACGACGACGCCCGCACCCATCACGGCTTCGCGCTCGACGACCACGCCTTCCACGACGATGCAGCGCGAACCGATGAACGCCCCGTCTTCAACGATAACCGGTGAGGCTTGCGGCGGCTCGAGTACCCCGCCGATTCCGACGCCGCCGGAAAGGTGAACGCCTTTGCCGATTTGCGCGCACGATCCGACCGTCGCCCACGTGTCGATCATCGTGTCTTCGCCGACATAGGCGCCGATGTTGACGAAGCCCGGCATCAACACGACCCCACGCGCGAGAAAGCTTCCGTAGCGCGCGACTCCGGGGCGCACGCAGCGGACGCCGCGTTTGCGGTAGCTGCTCTTCAGCGGAAGCTTGCGATTACGACGCGCAAAGTAGAGAAGGATCGCCTCCTTTATCCAGACGTTCGTGACCCATTGCCCGTCGCGCAGCTCCGCCACCCGCAGTTCGCCGGTATCGAGCATGCCGATTACCCGGTCGATCGCGCGCCCGTCACGTCCATGCACGTCCCCGTCTCCCCGTGCCAGCGCGGCAATCTTTGCCTGCAGTTCTTCTCCCGTCACGCGCTGAAGCTACGGCACCAGGTAAGCCTGCCCCCGCGTCGTGAAAGGATATGCCGTGCCTAATTCGCCAGCCGACGACCAACGTATCAATGCAATTCGCTTTCTTGCAGTCGATGCGGTTCAAAAGGCCAACTCGGGCCATCCAGGGATGCCGATGGGCGCAGCGGCGATGGCGTACACACTTTGGACGCGTCATTTACGCTTCAACCCAAAAGACCCGCATTGGCTCAATCGCGACCGCTTCGTGCTTTCCGCGGGCCACGGTTCGATGCTGCTCTACGCGCTGCTTTATCTCACAGGCTTCGATGTCACGCTCGACGACATCAAGAATTTTCGGCAGCTCGGAAGCATAACGCCGGGTCACCCGGAAGCGGAGCGCACCCCTGGCGTCGAGGCGACGACCGGACCGCTCGGTCAGGGCGTCGGGAACGCGGTCGGCATGGCGATCGCGCAGGCGCATTTGGGTGCGGTCTACAACCGCGACGATCAACCGATCGTCGACCACTTCACCTACTGCATCTGTGGCGACGGCGATCTCATGGAAGGAATAAGTCAGGAAGCGCTCTCGCTCGCCGGACATCTTAAGCTGGGAAAGCTCATCGTCTTTTACGACGACAATCTCGTTTCGCTCGCGGGGCCGACGGACGTCGCGTTTTCCGATGACGCGGTTGCACGCTTCGATGCAAGCGGTTGGCACACGCAGTTTATCGACGTCGATCGAGGCAACGACGTCGCGACGATCGATCAGGCAATCGAGGTGGCGAAGAACGTCACCGATCGACCGTCGTTCATTGCGGTCCGAACGCACATCGGCTTCGGCTCGCCTCGCCAGGACAATTATCTCGCTCACGGCGAGGCGCTCGGCCCCGATAACGTCAAGAAAGCGAAGGAACAGCTTGGTTGGCCGCTGGAGCCGAATTTCTACGTACCAGACGACGTGCTCGCGTTTTATCGCGGCGTTGGCGCAAAGGGCGCCCAGCTCGAACAACAGTGGCAAGCCACATACGATGCGTGGAGGCGCGCGAACACCGATCTCAGCGCTAAGCTCGAGCGAGCGCTCCGGCGCGAGCTTCCGCCCGATTTGCCGTGGCCGACGTTTACCGCCGAGAACGGCAACGTGGCAACGCGCGACGCCGGCGGCACGGTGATGAACGCCGTTGCCACGTCGCTTCCGGAACTCGTCGGCGGATCGGCGGATCTCGACCCCTCAACGAAAACGTACCTCAAGAATTGCGGCGACTTCGAGCCGAACAACTATGCCGGACGCAATATCCATTACGGCGTCCGGGAGCACGCAATGGCGGCCTGCACGAGCGGCATCGCACTGCACGGCGGCCTGCTGCCCTTTGCGGCGACGTTCTTCAACTTTCTCGATTATCTCAAGCCATCGCTGCGCTTGGCATGCCTCAGCGGAGTTCACTCGATCTACGTCTTCACGCACGATTCGGTGTTTCTCGGGGAGGACGGCCCGACGCACGAACCGGTCGAGCAGCTGGCGACGCTGCGTGCGACTCCGAACTGCTACGTCATTCGGCCCGCCGACGCCCTTGAAACACTCGAAGCATGGAAGCTCGCGATCGCTGCCAAGCATGCGCCCTACGTGCTCGTGCTCACGCGGCAGAAGCTGCCGTTTCTCGGCGCGCGCGACGCTGCCGTGAGAAACGGCGCCTACGTGCTTGCCGATGCGGAGGGGGAACGTCCGGATTTGATTCTGATCGCGACGGGTTCCGAAGTCTCGCTCGCCCTAGATGCCAAGAAAATTCTCGATGGCAAGGATATGCGCACGCGCGTCGTGTCGATGCCCTGTTGGGAACTCTTCGACGAGCAGCCGCAGGTCTATCGCGACGAGGTCTTGCCCCCTGCAATCGCCGCGCGCATGTCGATCGAAGCCGGCGCGACACTGGGCTGGGCTAAGTATGTGGGTGATCGCGGGTTCGCCTTCGGGATCGATAAATTCGGGACGTCCGCACCGGCCGCGGCGATTGCAAAGGCCTACGGCTTTACGCCGGATAACGTCGCCGACCTTGCCCTTGCGAAGTTTGCTTTAGCCGCCCGTTAGGAGACACCATGAAGAACCCAGTTCAGCAACTGCTCGATGCCGGGCAGAGCGTCTGGCTCGACAACGTTCGCCGAAGCATGTTCGCCTCGGGCGAACTCGGGCGCTTGATCGAAAACGGCTTGCGCGGCATGACAAGCAATCCGACGATCTTCGAAAAGGCGATCGGCGCCGGCACGGACTACGACGAGCAGCTCGGGTCGCTGATCGGCTCGCAGCGTAATGCGGACGCACTCTTTTGGGACCTTGCGATTCAAGATATTCAAAGCGCCTGCGACGCGTTTGCGCCGCTCTATGGCGCGTCGGACGGCAACGATGGTTTTGTCAGCCTCGAGGTGTCGCCGCTGCTAGCCCACGACACGGCCGGCACGACCGCAATGGTGAAAGAGCTGTGGGAGCGGGTCAATCGCCCCAACGTGATGATTAAAATCCCCGGCACCAAGGAAGGTTTGCCGGCGATTGAAGAGGCTATCTACCGCGGCTACAACATCAACGTCACGCTCATCTTTTCCGTCGACATGTACGAGCGCGCGGCCTTGGCGTACGTCAAAGGACTTCGGCGCCGAATGGACGAGGGTAAGCCGATCGACAAGGTCCGTTCCGTCAACTCCGTCTTCGTCAGCAGAATCGACACGGCCGTCGACAAGCTCTTACAAGATCGCATCGCAAAAGGCGAGAAGCTCGAGCATTTACTTGGAAAAGCCGGGATCGCCGGACTCAAACTGACCTATCAGAAGTTTAAAGAGGTCTTTCACGGTCGCGAATTTGCCGCGCTTAAAGCAAAGGGTGGCGCCGTGCAGCGGCCGCTCTGGGCGTCGACGTCGACGAAGAATCCACACTACCCCGATCTGATGTACGTCGAGACGGTCGTGGGTTCCGATACGGTCAACACGATGCCTCCGGCGACGCTCGACGCGCTGCTCGATCATGGAAAGATCCTGGCCGATACGGTTCAAAGCGATCTGCGGGGTGCCGCCGACGTGATGCGCGGCCTGCAAGAGGCAAAGATCTCGCTCTTCGACGTGACGCACGAGCTTCAAACGGAAGGCGTGCAGCTCTTCTCCGACTCTTTCGCCGCGCTGCTCGGGGCGATCGTCTACAAACAAAAGCTGTTGGAGTCGGGCGGGGCGCAGCGAGTGCATCTCGCGCTAGCAAAATCCGAGCCGGCGTACGATGCGGCGCTCGAAAAGCTCGCGTCGGCCGACTTCCTCAAGCGCATCTGGGCGCACGATGCGACGTTATGGTCCGATCAGCCCGAAGCCGTAGCCATCATCAAGAAAGCGTTGGGGTGGCTCGACATCCAGCAGCACATGCTCGACGAGGTCGCGGGGCTCAAAGCGTTCGCCGCCAAGGCGAGGGAGGAGTTCGACTCTGCCGTCGTCTGTGGCATGGGTGGAAGCTCACTCGCGCCGGACATTATCGCCGACACCTTCGGACCCTGCGATTCCTACCCGACGCTGCACGTCCTCGATTCCACTTGCCCGCAACAGATAAAAGAGCTCGAAGAGAAGATCGATATCCCGACGAGCCTCTTCATAATCTCGAGCAAAAGCGGGACGACGACGGAGCCCAACGCCTTCTACGCGTACTTTCACGAGAAGGTCTGCAAGGAGGTCGGAGCCGCCGCAACCGGGCGCAATTTCGTCGCCATCACGGATCCCGGCACGACGCTGGACAAAGAGGCAAAGAACGAATCGTTCGCCGAGGACTTTGAGAACGACCCAAACATCGGCGGCAGATATTCCGCCCTCTCCTTTGTCGGGATTGCCCCCTCGGCGATCGCCGGCTACGACATCAATTTACTGCTCGATCGCGCGCTCGGCGCGATGCACGCCAACGATCGCACGGTCAATCCGCGTAATGCGCCCGGCGTGCGCTTCGGAGCGGCGATCGGCGGGCTGGCCCTTAACGGACGCGATAAGCTTACGATCGTGACGCACCCTGCCGTCAAGGCGTTCGGTGCGTGGGCCGAACAGCTCATCGCGGAATCGACCGGCAAGCTCGGTAAGGGCATCGTTCCCATAGAGGGCGAGTCGCTTGGAGAGCCAGGGGATTACTCCGACGATCGAACGTTCGTCTACGTCGGTGCAAACTTGCCGGAGCCCGAGGCCGGCCTCGACGAGAAACTGGACGCGCTGGAGGCCGCGGGGCATCCCGTGATTCGACTCGATATGAACGACCGATACGACCTTGGCGAGCAGTTTTACCTGTGGGAGATCGCCGTGGCCGCGGCGGGCGTCATCCTCGGCATCAACGCATTCGATCAGCCCAACGTACAAGAGTCAAAGGATAATACCGTCGCACTGCTTGCGCAGTATGCAAAAAACGGCAGCTTCGACGAACCGAAGACCGACGTGGAAGGCCCTGCGTTCGACGTTACCTACCTCTCGGGCAGCCGCCACATCTCGGCGCAAAACCCGGTGCAGGGGCTCGCGGGGCTTTTTGCGCAGCTGCGCCCGCACGACTATAATGCGATCACTGCCTACATCGCACGCAACTCAACCCATGATGCCCTGCTGCAAGAGCTGCGGTTGAAGATCCGCGATGCGCATCGCGTTGCGACGACCGTCGGCTTCGGCCCCCGTTTCCTCCACTCGACGGGACAACTGCACAAGGGCGGCCCCGACACGTGCGTCGTGCTACAAATCACAGCCGACGACCCCGACGACCCGATGATTCCCGGCATGAACGTCGGCTTTCGTACGCTGCTTGGCGCCCAAGCTCTGGGCGATTGGATGTCGCTCGACAAGCGTCATCGCCGCGGCGTGCGCGTGCATCTGAAGGGCGCCGTCGAGCCTGCACTGCGCGCCCTCGTCGCCGCCGTCGACGAAGCGCTGGCTGTAAGGGCGTGAATCCTTCTTCGGCACGGCACGGTGTTACCGCGGGTCGCTCGTCGCTCGCGTCCTGCTCGCTCCTGCTACACCGCGCTCGCGCCACCTGCTGAGGAAATTATCACATCCTGTGAATGGCGCTCGCGTCGGAATCCTCGCGGTAACACCGTGCCGCACCTCGATGCGGATTCCCGCCGCTGCTTTAAAATTGGAATGTGAGATTGGAGGAAGGGATGCAACTGGGAATGGTCGGCCTCGGCAAGATGGGCAACTATATGACGCAGCGATTGATCGGCGGCGGACACGAGGTGATCGCGTACGACCGTGATCCGCACGCGGTGCAAACGGCTGTCGGCGAAGGCGCCGGTGGAGCGTCGAGCCTCGCCGATATGGTCGCAAAGTTGACCGCATCGCCGAAGGTTGCGTGGGTGATGGTTCCCGCGGGAGCGCCGACCGACGACACCATCCATCAGCTTGCCGACGCTATGGGATCGAGCAGCATCATCATCGACGGTGGAAACACCAATTATAAAGATGGGTTGCGCTTGTACGCCGATTGTGAAGCGAAGGGCGTTTCTTTGATCGATGCCGGAACGAGCGGCGGCGTATGGGGTTTGAAAGAGGGCTATTGCCTGATGGTCGGCGGCGACGACGCTGCGGTCCGCCACTGCGAACCGATCTTCACGACCCTCGCACCCCCCAAGGGTTACGCCCACGTTGGCCCGGCCGGTGCGGGGCATTTTTCCAAAATGGTCCACAACGGGATAGAGTACGGGCTGCTTCAAGCGTACGGCGAGGGCTTCGAAATCCTCAAACGCTCGCAGTATGAGTACGACCTAGGGCAACTCGCGGAACTCTGGTGCCATGCCAGCGTGGTGCGCTCGTGGCTTTTGGAGCTGCTGGTGCTTGCCTTTAAGGATGATCCCGGCTTGAAAGATATTCGCGGTTACATTGACGATACGGGCGAGGGCCGCTGGACCGTCGAGGCGGCGATCGACGAGAATGTCCCGGCCCCCGTCATAACCCTTTCGCTGCTCGCGCGCATGGCATCCCGCCAAGACGAATCCTTCAGTGCCAAAGTGGTCGCGGCCTTGCGCAATCAGTTCGGAGGGCACGCCGTCAAGAGCGAGACCCATGCCTGAAGAAACGCTCGTGACGCCGGCGTCCCCAACGATGGATGGGGCGACGAGCAATCCGCTTCGGGCGGGTCTGCCGGCCGAGCGCATTACGAGCCCCTGCAGCGCCGTTTTCTTCGGTGCCAGCGGCGATCTCTTTAAACGAATGCTGCTGCCCGCGATTTATTCGATGCACCTTCGCGGTACGCTTCCCACCGATTTCGCGCTCGTGGGCTTCGCGCGCTCGCCGTATGACGACGATAGCTTTCGCGAGTACTGCGGTCAGCAGCTCGAGCTCTTTATGCCGGCCGATGAGAAACCGCAGGGTGCGCTTTGGGAAGATTTCGCACGCCGTATTTCTTACATCAGCGCGGATTTCAACGATACGCGTCACTTCGCCGCTCTAAAGGAGCGGCTGGCGCAGAACGACCGCGACTTCGCAACGGCCGGAAACCATCTCTTCTATCTCTCGACTCCGCCACCGGTCTTTCCCGAGATCATCAAACAGCTCAAGAAAGCCTGCCTCGACAAGGACGCCGAAGGCTGGACGCGGATCGTGGTCGAGAAGCCGTTCGGCACCGACCTCGCGTCGGCGCGTACGCTGCAGCGTGCGATCGAGGCGGTCTTTCCCGAGAACGAGATCTACCGCATCGATCACTATCTCGGCAAAGAGCCGGTCCAGGACATCATCGCCTTGCGCTTTGCCAACACCATCTTCGAGCCGATTTGGAACCGCAACTACGTGCAGCACGTGCAGATTACTTCGGCGGAGTCGCTCGGTGTCGAAGAACGCGGCGGTTACTACGATCACGCCGGCGCCCTGCGTGACATGATTCAGAACCACGACATTAACCTGCTGGCCCTGGTTGCGATGGAAGCACCGATCAGCTCCGGCGCCGATGACATTCGCAACGAGAAGTACAAAGTGCTTTCCGCAATCGAGCCTCCCGTACATGCGGCCGTTTGGTCGATGTCGGCGCGTGGTCAATACGGCGCCGGTGCGGTCGGCGGACAGGCGGTCAAAGCCTACCGTCAAGAACAGGACGTCGCTCCAGATTCTAACACCGAGACCTTCGCAGCGGTGAAGCTCAACATCGAGAACTGGCGCTGGGCGGGCGTTCCGTTCTATCTTCGCTCCGGAAAGCGTTTGCCGCGTAAGGTCTCGGAGATCGCGGTCAGCTTCAGGCCGATACCGCACCGCCTCTATGGTGAGTCCACGGACCAAATCGAATCGAACGTACTCGTGATCAAAATCGAACCGGATGAAGGGATTTCCATGCGCTTTGAAGCGAAAGTTCCCGGTCCCAAAGATCACGTGCGCAGCGTCTACATGGATTTCAACTACGGCAGCGGCTTCGGCGTGCAATCGCCGCCGGCATACGAACGGCTGATCGGCGATGCGATGCTGGGTGATCAGACGCTCTTTACCCGGTGGGACGCCGTCGAGCGCGCGTGGGAGATCGTGACGCCGATTCTCGACGTTTGGAAGAACACGAAAGACTTTTCGTTTCCGAACTATGCAGCTGGAAGCCAAGGGCCCGAGAGCGCCAAGAACCTCTTTGCGGACTGGCGCCACTTATAATTTGCGGTTTCTCTTATGACCTTGAATCTCAATCCAATTCTCGACGAGTTGAACGAATCGTACCGCGAGCGAGGCTGCGAAGCGAGCGTCGCGACGATGACGGTCGTCGTCTTCTTCGAGAACCCTGCGATCGGCGAGCTGGCCCGCAACCGCATTCGGATGCTCGCGACGAAGCATCCCTCTCGCGTCATCGTGCTCGATGGCGCCCAAACGGAGAGTATGCATCGCGTTGAGAGTTGCGATTGGATCGAACTGGGCGTCAAGGAGACCGGTCCCGAGGTACTGCGAGCGACGGTCGGCACGCTGCGTCTTGCCGAAGCGCCGGTCGTGCTGCTGTGGGTCGCCCGCGGCATCGGCGACGACGCGCGCTTTGCGATGCTCTGCGAGGACGCGCAGACGGTCGTCTACAACAGTTCGCTGCTCGATGCCGGTCACGAGGCGCTCTGCGAGCTTGCCGAGTACGTCGACCACCATCCGGAGAGTTTACTCGCCGACATCGCCTATCTGCGGCTCGCGCCGTGGCAAGAGTGCGTCGCCATCTTCTTCGACGGCGCGGCTGCTTCCGAACTTTGCGATCTGCAACGCGTCGAGGTCGCATGCGGTTCGGAGCCGGAAGCCTTCTATCTCCTGGGCTGGCTGGCGAGTCGTCTGCAATGGTCGCCGTGCGCCTCCGATGCATTGCTCAATCAATTCGGCAAACGCGTCGCCTTTGAGATCCGGCGCGAGGGAGAGCCGCGGCGCATTGCACGCATCGCCCTGACGTCTTCCCGCTCAACTTTCGTCGCGGAGGTCGACAAGACGGAGGAAACGATCCTTTTGAGCGTGAGCGGCTCCAGGAAGAACGGTCCGCGCTGCCGTGCAATCAACAATCCCGGCATCGCCGCGCTCGTCGAACGCGCTATCCTGTGGGGTCATAGCGACGGAGTTTTTCGCGCCGCGCTTGCCGCCGCCGGCGCAATACTCGCCCAAAGAAAAGGATAATCCTTGCCGGCACGAGGTGAGCTGCGCGTCTATCGCGATTCTAAGGCGCTGGCGCGTGCGTTGGCCGAACTTTTCATTGCCACCGGCACGATGGCGATGGCGGAGCGCGGCGCCTTTCGCGTTGCACTTTCGGGCGGCAACACGCCGCGAGCTGCATACGAACTCTTGGGGCAGGAGGCGTTGCGGGACGAGCTTTCCTGGAGCGACGTCTTCATCTACTTTGGCGACGAGCGATGCGTCCCGCCGACCGACGAACAGTCGAATTACCGAATGGCCGAGCAGACATTTTTAGGCGCCGTCGGAATCCCGCAGGCAAACGTCCACCGAATTCGAGGAGAGGCCGATCCCGGGCAAGCGGCCAACGAATACGCGTCGATCCTCCGCTCTGCTCTCGGCAACGCGCCGCAGCTCGACCTCATGCTTCTCGGCCTTGGATCGGACGGGCACACCGCTTCTCTCTTTCCAGGAACGCCGCCCGACACCGACGATGATTCGCTCGTACGAGCCGTCTACGCACCGTCTCAAATGATGTGGCGCATAACGATGACACCGAAGGTCATCAACCTCGCGCGCACGGTCGTCTTCGCCGTGGAAGGCGGCGCAAAGGCGCAGATCCTCGCGGCCGTCTACCAAGGACCCGTCGATACCGTCAAATATCCGGCGCAGGCGGTGCAGCCGCTCTCGGGGCGCCTGTTATGGTTCGTCGATGAGCTCGCCGCCGGTATGCTCAAAGAAGAGCACCGGCGTCCGTGGTCAGCGCCGCCGAAATCGTCAAAGACCTCATCGAATAAGTGAAGCGGCTCATTCTCAATGCCGACGATTTTGGAGCCGCGCCGGAAGTTAACGAAGCGGTAGAACGCGCGCATCGCGAGGGCGTTTTGCGAGCCGCGAGTCTCATGGTCGCGGCTCCTGCGACGCCCGACGCTATAGAGCGCGCGCGTCGATTGCCGGGACTCGCCGTTGGATTACACGTCGTGCTCGTGAACGGGCACCCCGTGCTTCCGCCCGAACGGGTGCCCGATTTGGTGGACGGGCGCGGCGAGTTTTCGACCGATTTGGTGCGCACTGGATTTCGCTTCTTCTTGCGGCCGGGCATACGCGCTCAGTTAGCTGCAGAGATTCGAGCTCAATTCGAGCGGTTTGCGCAGACCGGCCTTGAGCTCGACCATGCAGACGCGCAATCGCACATGCACGTCCACCCAACGGTTTTTCGACTGATCGTCCAAATCGGCCGTGAGCATCGCCTTCGCGCTATTCGGATACCGCGCGAGCCTTTCGGCCGAACGCGCACGATCGCGCCCTGGCTTGCGCTGATGCGCGCGCGCGCCGCGCGTGCCGGAATCGTCTACAACGATTATGCGTTCGGCGTCAATGAGGCGGGCGCGCTTACGGAGGAGCGAGTCCTGCAAATCTTGGCACAGCTGCCCGACGGCGTGACCGAGCTCTTCTTTCATCCGGCGACCGCGCCGTTTACCGGTGCGGACAGAGGGACGGAGGAGTTTCGCTGGGTGGAAGAACTTGCCGCATTGACCAGCGCGCGAGTGCGAGGCGCTATCGCGCAAAATGGCATTTCGAGCATTACGTACGGCGAACTGGCGTCGGCGCGCGTCCGATCGCGAACGGGTTGACCGAGTCACTTAATTTTGCTCTGTTGATCGTCGCACTGGCGGGAACGCTTTATCTTATCGTTGCGAATTCGACAATCGCGGCATTTGCCCGTCGTCCGTTAGAGTTTGCTTTTGAATTTCTGCCGAGCATGACGGTTCTGAAGCCGATCGCAGGATCCGAACCCGACCTGTACGAGAATCTTCGATCTTTTTGCGATCAGGAGTACGACGAGTTTTTCGAGATCATCTTGTGTCTTCATTCGGACCGCGATCCAGCCCTGGCCACGGTCGAGCGCATCGCTGCGGAGTTTCGTTCGACGGTGCGCATCGCAATCGGCGAAAACGTCGCGATGGCCAATCCAAAGATCGCCAACCTCGCGAAGGCGGGCGCTGAAGCGCGTGGGGAGGTTGTCGTCATCGCCGACAGCGATATACGCGTCGGCCGGGATTATTTACGCGCGCTCGCGTCGTCGTTTGCTACACAGGACGTAGGAGCAACAACCTGCCTCTACTCCGCGATGCCGCAACTCGGGTTTCATCTCGCGGATGGGCGCTATGCAAATCGAAGAGGCCTTTATTCCGTCGGTTCTGGTTGCGCTCTCCCTAGGTGAGCTTCGCTTTTGCTTGGGCGCGACGATGGCGGTTCGCCGGAATGTGCTCGCAGAAATCGGCGGCCTCGCCGCGTTAGGATCGGTCCTAGCCGACGACCACGCTTTGGGCGAGCTGGTCTCGGCTCGAGGCCACCGGATCGAACTCTCGCGGTACGTCGTGAAGACGTTGGTTCCGGAGGCCGCGCTGGGCCCGCTCTGGTCGCACGAGTTGCGCTGGGCGCGCACCAACCTCGCCCTCGCTCCGACCGGCTATGCGTTCTCGTTTTTGATGTACGCGCTCCCGCTTGCCCTTCTTTACGTTGCCGTTTCACGCAATCTCGCTTGGGGATTGCCGCTGCTTGCCGTCGTCTTGCTTCTACGCCTAAGGCTGCACTATCTTGCACGCAGCTGCATTGCGCGTCTCGCATCGCGGCGATGCGTGGCTCATTCCGCTTCGGGACTTTCTAAGTTTGCTCGTTTGGGCCGCGAGCTTATTCGGCCGAAGGGTCCGCTGGCGTACGGGAATATACCGGACCGGCCGCCGTTAGGGTCGGGCGGTCGTGAGCGCCTTGGAGCCGAGCGTTTGCACGTTCACGCTGTTGTCGATAAGAATCGTGCCTTGAACGCGCTGCAGCTCGACGACGGCCTTATTGAGATCGGTCTGCGCCTGCAACTCCCGCCCTCGCGCCTGAGATAGCTCGACTTGACGCTGCAGCACTAAAAACGTCGTCGAACGGCCGTTGCGAAATTGTCGCACTTCACTAGCATAGACGGACTCCGCGGCGCCGCGAGCCTGAGTCGCCGCCGAAAGCCGCGAGAGGGCCGATTGATACGTCTGTAGAGCGTTTCGCGCCTCGCTTTCGATACGTTGGCCGAGACTCTGCATCTGGAGTGACGCTTGCTGCTCTTCTTCGTGCGCTGAGCGCTCGAGGGAACGGGCGACGTTGTTCTCGAGCGGAACGTTGACGACGAAGGCGATGTTGAAGGTTGGATAGGTTGCCGCCCACAGGTTGTGAAACGCCTTGGTCGCGTTGCCCTGCGGTCTGCGGCGGCGGCGTCGGACACCCACTGGGCAAACCCTGAAGACCGCACGCTTGCGATTCGAAGTATGGGACCGGTGCGAGCTGCCCGGCAAAACCATTGCTCATATACTGCGCGATCACATCGGCTTGCGGCAACGCTTGATTTTTCGCGAAGACCCGATCGAGATCGGCTTGCCGGTGCTGATCCTGCACCTGTCGTACCTCCGGACGGTTTCGTTCCGCTTGCGCGACGATCGTGCCGAGGTCTGCAGCGCCGGGCAACTGCTGCACCGGCGACGATGGCACCAAATTTGCTTGCCAGATCGGATCGCGCGAGTCGGACGCGATAAGGCTTTTGAGCTGGTTTTGCAGCTGCGAAACGGCCTGGAGCGCCGAAAAAACCTGCGACTGGAAATTGGCGACTTGGGTCTCCGATTCTACGGCGGCAATCGGCGCGGCGGCGCCGCGTTTGGCCAGGCGCACGACGCTGCGCTGCTGAACCACCGCTTCGTTGAGCGCCTCCTCTCCAATGGCGACGCTGCGCCAGGCGGCGACAAGATCCCAATAAGCGTCTTCGACTTGGGCGAGCGTATTCGAGGTGTCGAGAAGCGTCTGGGCTTCGCTAAAATCTGCATCGATGAACGACAGCTTCAGCTGCCGCTTGAGTGCGTTCATCCCGAGATTCCGTAGAAGCGGCTGGGTTACCGAAACGCTCAGCGACGCTTGATAATAAGGATTGAATGTATTGATGATGGTGTTGTTATACGTTCGCGTCTGAGTTATGCCGGCGCCAAATGTCGTGCCGTTGACGCTTTGGCCGGTAACTCCCGCTTGAAACGAATACTGGTGCTGGACGATGTTCCCCGGCCCGGTCGTGGCGCACGGATAATAAACACCCAAAAAGCTGTTATAGCATAAATAAGTACCCGAGGTCCCCGGCCCGGCAAAAAATATATTTTCTGGCGGAGTGACCGAGAAGCTCGATGACGGCTCGACACGTAGCTCAACGTCGAAGTTTGCCTTCGCCTGAACGACCCGATATCGTGCAATCCGAAAGTTTGACGCGGAAACAGCCACGTTAGGATTCTTCACCAGCGCCATTGCAACGGCGTCCTGCAACGAGATCCCGACGAAGGGCTTCGCAGCGATGCCTACAAGCTCCGCAGCGCTCGGGGCGGTTTGTGGCGCCTGATAACCGGGCGCCACGCTCGGCGCCACCGCGGTTCTTGGCGAGGGAATTTCAGTCGGAAGGATCGCTCGGGCCGGGAGCGCGTCGTCTAACTCAGCGGACGTACGCAGCGAGGGCATCGTCGCGAGGACGAGGGCTGCGGCGGCTACGATCACGGGAAGTCCACGAGCTTTCACGAGCAGCGACGCTATCGGACCAGCGCCTGACTACCGAGCGTTTGCAGGTCGACGCCGTTGTTCGTGAGGATCGTCCCTCGGACGCGCTGCAGTTCTACGACCGATTGGTTGAGCTGCGTTTGCGCCTGCAGCTCGAGTCCCCGCGCCTGCGCGAGCTGCACTTGACGCTGCAACACGAGAAACGTCGTTGAAGCACCGTTATGGAACCTGCGCACTTCGCTGGTGTAGACGGCTTGCGCGGCTTCGCGCGATCGTCGCGCGGCGGCCAGGCGGGAGAGCGCCGTCTGATAGCTTTGCAGCGCATTGCGGGCCTCTGCGCCGATGCGCTGGCGTACGTCCTGCATCAACAGCTTTGCTTGCGCGGCTTCCTCGCTGGCGACGCCTCGCATGCCGCGCGCGAGACTCCCCTGAATGGGATAACCCACGATCAGAGCAACGTTGAAGGTTGGGAAATAGGCCGCCCACATGTTGTGATAGGCCCACGCCATGTTTCCTTGCGTCTCCGGCGGCGGCGTAGGACAGGTCGTCAGACCGTTGATTTGCGAGCATTCGTGCAACAGAAACCCGGGAACGGGAGTCAGCAACCCGGCGAAGCCGTTGCTCAGATACTGCACGGTTAGGTCGGCTTGCGGCAGCGATTGATTCGCGGCAAAGACGCGATCGATATCTGCCTGCAGACGCTTGTCCTCCGCCTGGCGCACTTCGGGACGATCCTGCCGCGCCTCGCCGATGATCTGCGTCAGCTCGCCGCTCTCGGGTAGCTCTTGCACCGACGTTGAGGGCACGAGGTTCGCAGTCCAAATCGGATCGCCGGGATCTGCGACCACCAGGCTCTTGAGTTGGATCTGAAGCTGCGAGACGGTTTGAAGCGCCGAGTACACGTTGTCTTGGAAGCTTGACACCTGCGTCTGTGACTCGATCGCGTCGATCGGCGCCGCAGCACCGCGCCGCGCAAGGCGCACGTTGCTTCGCTGCTGCGTAATCGCTTCTCGCAGCGCTTCGTCTTGGATGGCCACGTTCCGCCAGGCGGCGACCAAATTCCAATAAGCGTCTTCGACCTGCGAGATGGCATTGGACGCGTCGACCAGCGCTCGAGCGGCGGAGGCATCAGCGTTGACGAAGGCTAGCTTCAACTGACGCTTCGTCGCATTCATGCCCGCGGTCCGCAGCAACGGCTGCGTGACTGCGAGGTTCAGCGTCGCGATGTAGTACGGATTGTACGCATCGAAAACGGTGTTGTTGTAGGTGCGGCTCTGCTGGATTCCGGCCTGATACGTCATGCCGTTTTCTGTCTGTCCTCCGACGCCGTATTGGAAGGCCGATTGGTGGATGATGATGTTGCCGGGACCTTCCGTGTAAATGGGCCCGGGCGGCGTGGTGTCGGGCTTCGGCGTATACTTTCCAACTTGTCCGGGACCGGCTTCGAACGCGTTTTGCGGCGCTTGGACGGAGAAGTCCGACGATGGCTTGAGCTGGAGCTGCAAGTCGTACGCGCCCTTGACTTCGCACAATGGTATAGCGCGCGATCCTGAGGTTAGATGCAGAGACGGCGAGGTTGGGATTTTTGAGCAATGCCATCGCGATCGCATCTTGGAGCGAAATTCCAACGAGCGGTTTCTGCGTCACACCGATAATTTGCGCCGCGCTCGGCGCCGCTAGAGGCGCGCGATAACCCGGCGCAACGCTCGGCGCGATAGGCAGATGCGGCGAGGGCATCGCGGTGGGAAGCGTCGCGCGGCTTGGGAGCGTGTCGTCGAGTTGAGCCGACGTTCTCTGTACCGGCAGCGCCGCGAGCAGGACGGCCGCAACTCCCATGATAGCCGGTAAGAATTTCGCTCTCACGATTCGATGTCTATGGCTGGAGCGCTTGGCTTCCGAGAGTTTGGACGTTGACGCGGTTGGTCGTCAGGATCGTGCCCTCGACGCGCTGCAGCTCCACGACCGATTGATTAAGCTGCGTTTGAGCCGTAAGTTCGCGTCCGCGAGCCTGCGTCAACTGCACTTGCCGTTGTAACACCAAAAACGTCGTTGAGGCGCCGTTGCGAAACCGACGCAGCTCGCTGGCATAGACCGCTTCTGCAGCCTCGCGGGACTGGCGCGCAGCGTTTAGCTTTGACAACGCGGATTGATAGCTTTGCAAGGCGTTTCGAGCTTCGGCAGCGATGCGCTCCCGCACGCCCTGCATCAAGATCTTCGCCTGAGTCATCTCTTCACTCGCAAGGCCGCGCAGGCCGCGCGCGAGGTGGCCTTGGATCGGATAGCTGACGACCAAGGCGACGTTGAACGTAGGGAAATAGCCGGCCCACATATTGTGATAGGCCCACGCCATCGTGCCTTGCGTGTTCGGCGGCGGAGTCGGGCACGCGATGAGATTGACGGAGCTGCAATAACTCTGTCAGAAAGACGGGAACCGGCGCCGGGATGCCCGCAAATCCGTTGCTTTCATATTGAAGCGCAACGTCGGCTTGCGGCAGCGACTGATTCGCAGCAAAGGCTCGGTCGATATCGGCAGCCAGGCGTCTCTCCTCCGCCTGACGGACTTCCGGCCGATTCTGCTGCGCTTGCGCGGTGACCGTCGAAAGATCGCTCGCGGCGGGAAGCTGCTGCACGGAGGTCGACGGGACCAGGTTGGCGTTCCAAATCGGATCCGCGGCGTCGGTCGAGATGAGGGTTTTCAGCTCGTTCTGAAGCTGGGAAACGTTCTGCAGCGCCATAAAAACGTCGTCTTGAAAGTTCGCCACTTGAGTTTGCGATTGAACGGCGTCGATGGGCGCTGCCGCGCCGCGGGCGGCGAGACGAACGTTGCTCTGCTGTTGCGCGATTGCTTCGCGCAACGCTTCTTCTCGGATCGCGACGTTACGCCATGCGGCGACGAGGCTCCAATACGCATCGTCGACTTGCGAAATGGCGTTCGACGCCTCGACGAGCGTTTGCGCGACGCCGGTGTCGGCGTTGATCAGGGCGAGCCTCAACTGGCGCTTCCCGGCGTTTGTGCCTGCATTCTTGAGCAGCGGCTGCGTGACTGAGAGATTCAGCGTAGCGAGATAGTAAGGGTTAAAGGCATCAAAAGTCGTGTTGTTATAGGTTCTGCTCTGCTGGATGCCGGCCTGATAGCTCGTGCCGTTCTCCGTCTCGCCGCTAAGACCGTACTGAAAGGTAGATTGGTGCTGGACGACGTTGCCGGGAGCGCTCGTGTAGATTGCCGCCCCCCCAGAACCGTACTTCCCCACTTCGCCGGGACCCGCGTCGATGAAGTTTTGCGGCGGATTCACCGAAAAGTTCGAGGAGGGCTGCAGGTGGAGTGCCACGTCGTACGCACCCCTCGCCGCGACGACGTTGTAGCGCGCGACGCGAACGTTGGAGGTGGAGACCGCCAGATTTGGGTTTTTCACGAGCGTCATCGCGATGGCGTCCTGAAGTGAGATGCCGACGAACGGCTGCGCAGTGACGCCGATAATATGCGCCCCGCTCGGTGCGGCTTGCGGCGCGCGATAGCCGGGCGCAACGCTTGGGACGGGGGGCAGAAGCAGCGTTGGAATCATCGTCGGAATTCCGGCTCGCCTCGGAAGCGCGTCGTCCGTCTGAGCGAAGGTTCTTTGCAGCGGCAGCACGGCCGTCGCTACTGCCGTGACCGCAATAAAAACCGAGAGCGCTCGCGCAGACAGCGTACTCATTCGCTCAGCGCCATGCCGATGCGGGGCCTCCTCAGTAACAAAACGAGCGGCGCAAGTCCGAGGGTAATCACCGCAACCCATCGCGACGTATCGGCATACGATTGCACCGCCGATTGCGATTCTACCAGAATCGCCAGGCGCTGCATCGCGCCCCGATTCTGCAGTCCGCCCTGGGCCATCACGTACTGCCGCGTCGGCGCATGGCCGAGCGTTTGGGTGCCCGCGAGCTCGGTCTGATGAACCGTAAAGCCGCGCACGAGAAGGGTAATCAAAACTGCGGCGGCGACGCTGCCGCCGATTTGCCGCGAAAGGTTGAAGAAGGCCGCCGTCGCGGGAACTTCTTTATCCGGCACACTTCCTATAACGGCAACCGAGAGCGGCACGAAGATCTGGGCAAGACCAATGCCGCTGAGCACCAAGGGAAAAATCAGGCTGTGGAAATCTGACAGCGGTGTCGTAATGTTGGCGAGTATCCAATTCGAGGCCGCCAGTAAGACGAAGCCGATTGCCGCCTGAAGTCGCGCGTCGACGAGGCCGCGTTGCGTTAAGATCGCAGTGAGCGGCGTGAAGAGCAGAACTGCACCCGCGCGAATCATGACCGTAGCTCCGGAGAGCGTTGCGGTAAACCCAAGCGAGTTGATAAGATACTGCGGCAGGATTATGATGGACCCGTAGAGGCTCACGCCGAGCACCGCGCCGAGTATACTGCCGGCCGCCACTTGCCGAAGCCGCAAGACCCGCAGATCGACGACGGGGATCGTAGAGCGTAGGGTCCACCAAACGAATGACGCAAGACCGGCAATCGAAAAGAACGTGAACCAGCGGATGCGCGCATCGTCATACCAATCATACTGCTGGCCGTTCTCGAGTACGAACTGCATCGAGCCCAATCCTATGCACATCAGGATCAAGCCGATCCAATCGAGCCGCCGGTATTGCGGCTGCGTCGGGTTGCGCAGAAAGTTCCAGATCAAGGTCGCCGCAATGATGCCGATCGGGATATTGATAAAAAAGATCCAGTGCCAGTTCCAGTTGTCGGTGATCCAGCCGCCGATCACCGGACCGAGCGCGGGGCCGACGATCACGCCCATCGCGAAGACGCCCTGTGCCTTTCCTTGCTCTTTGATGCCGTAGGTGTCACGCAGGATCGCTTGCGAGGTGGCGATGAGACCGCCGCCGCCCAGCCCTTGAATCAGTCTCCAAAACACGAGCTGGCCCAAGCTGTTCGAAAGGCCGCACATCAGCGATGCAGCGGTAAAGATGACAATTGAGGTAAAGAAGTATTGGCGGCGGCCGAAGCGGGCCGCAAACCACGGGTTGAGCGGAATCACGACGACGTTAGCGATGAGATATGCCGTGACGACCCAGGCACCCAAGTCCACGCCGACGCCGAAGTTGCCTTGAATGTTCGGCAAAGAAACGTTAACGATCGTTACGTCGATGATCTCGAGCAGCGTCCCAGTGATCACCGCGATGCTGATGATTACCCTGCGCAGGCCGTGTTCGACGACCGCGCTTTCGTAGGTGCCGAACAAACTTTGGCCTTACTTTATCTTTACGTAGGTTTCGACGCTCATCCCGGGCCGCAGCGGCATATCTTTGCGGGGATCGTCCACGTCGATCCTCACGGGAATCCGCTGCGTTACTTTCACGAAGTTGCCGCTCGCGTTCTGAGCGGGCACCAACGAATAGGTATTCTCCGAGGCGGGGTTGATCGAAGCGACGTGCCCGTGAAAGGTCACGCCTTTATACGCATCGACGTGAATGTCGACCGGCTTGCCCGACGCGCATTGCGCCCATTTGCGTCTCTTTGAAGTTTGCGGTGATGTAAATACGATGCGGGACGATCGTCATGAGCGTCATCCCGGCGCCGACCGTTTGGCCGACTTCGGCGCTCTTTTCGCCGACGTAACCATTGGTCGGAGCGTAGATGCGCGTGTAGCCGAGATTCTGCTTGGCAAGATAGAGCTGCGCGGCTGCGGCCTCGACTTGGCTGGGATCGGCCGCCTGGGAGAGTTTCCCTTGAGCGGTCATCAGTGCGCCAGACGCCTCGGACACCCCGGCGTTTGCAGCCTGGACGCGGCCTTGCGCCGCGGCGACGTTGGCGCGCGCGACGCTGACTTGGTCTTGCGCGCGCGCGTAACTGAGCCGCCGCACCGGCGGCTTGGGCCCGGGCCGCATCGAGTTGTTGCGAGGCCACGTCCCCCGTGCTCACTAAGGATGAGGCTCGATTGAGGTCGGCCTGCGTTTTATCGTAGGCCTGTTGCGCTGCCGGAACTTGCGCCTGGGCGGCGTGCAGCTGCGCGTTGGCCTGAGCGACGACATCTTGGGCGACGGGCACTTGCGCCTGAACGTTCGCGATTGCGCCGCTGGCCTGTGAGATGCCGCCCTGGCCTTGTTCCGTGGTTGCCCGCTGATTTGCCGCAGCAAGATCGTATTGGGCCTGAGCCTGCCGAAGTTTTGCAAGCTCGTCTTTGTTGTCGAGCACGATCAAAAGCTGTCCGCGATCCACGGGCTGATTGGTATCGACCAAAATGCGATCTATGCGTTCGGGAATTTTGCTCGTGACCGCGACTTCGTCGGCACCCACGTGCGCGTCGTCGGTCCCTTCGTGCGAGAGCATGAAATTCAGCCAAGGCAGACCCCAAATGAGCGCCGCCACGATCACGATCGACGCTGCGATTATAAAAAAGATCCGTCTGCGCGGACGCGCGGGCAACGCCGCAGCGTCGACTGGACCAAAACCATCTGATGCAGGTTTTGCGGGGCCATTCGCCTTGGGCTCGGCGACGGTTTTTTGCTGATTTGCGTCTCGCGTGTCCATTACGACTTCCTTACTCCGTTGAGAAAAACCTCGATATAAAAGCACAGTGCCGCGTCGGGGTCACCGCGATGAAGCACCGAGCCCGGAAACTTCTTGCGGCCGAGCGCGTGCATGAAAACGACTCCAAGAAAGACCATCGCCAGTTTTTCCGGATCGCCGACCAGCTCGCCGGATGAGACGCGGCGCTTCATGAACTCGGTGAGGACCGCTAGGATGGCGAGTTGCGGTTGCCAAGCGGTTTCGGCAAAGATGTCCTTTTCGTACTCCTGCTCCACAAGCGACCAGCGAATCATGTCCTGCAAGGATTCGAACCGAGCGAACATCAGACGCGCGAGAACGAGCAGATCCTCGTCGAGACCGCCGCGTGAGTTGGGCCGCCACTCCCGCAAGCTCGAGATAACCGCAGAAATGCTGCGCACAGGCGACGAGGAGCGCTTCCTTCGTGCCGAAATGCCGAAAGAGCGTTGCTTCGTTCACCCCCGCAACGTCGGCAATCTCGCGCGTCGTAGCGCCACGTTTACCTTTGCGACCGATCACCTCCCGCGCGGCGGTGAGAATTCGCTCGCGCGTCTCTTCGGGAGATGCGGATCGGCCGCTTTCGAGCGGGCTTGCGCGTCTCGATCACGGCGCGCCGCTTCCCGTTCCGACCGGAACGTTCGTTTCGTATATCCCGTATGAAGCGTCTGCGACCGCGCGCACGTGCGGGATATCGATGGTCGCATGCTGGCTCGACAACACGGAGTAGCCGCCTTGCATTCGGTATTGCTGCGACATCGCGACCTTTCCGCCGCTGGTGTAGTACCACTCCATTTGGACCAGCGAGTAATCGGACGGATCGACGTACGCCAGCGTGTGGTCCAAAATATCGCTGTGAATCTTCTTGGTCATCCGCAGAACGATCGTTGGACGCCCGTCAAGCCACGCCGTCCCATTCACCGTTATGTTCTCGTTCTTCTCCCACGCTCGCGGGTTCCCGACGTCGTCGAAGATTCGTTGAAATCCGCGCGCATAGCTCGGCATTCGATCGAAAACGACGACGTAAGTAATCCGGGTCGCTTAAAGTACGACGTGCCGTCGAGCTTCGGCGCGAGGAACGGAAAGCTGAACATTCGGATGTTCACGTGGACGCGTGCGCGATAGGATCTCAGCCCCGGATTTCGGTCGTCCATCCTCTGGATGACGGCGCGCGCGTCGATCGCTGCGGGCACGCCATCGCCGGCAGGCCCAATGCCGAGCATAGCGGGAACGGCGATTGCCCCGGCCACTACTATAGAGGCGCGCCCGAGCTGAGCTAAATCTTTCATACAAGAATCGCAAGTAGGTACTTGCACGCAGAGCCTACCATAAGCCGGCATCTGAATGCAAGTGCTTGCACGCACTCGCCGGTTTCGGCGCTTAGCCGAGGAGGCGCTCTTGTGACGGTGGCGGTGTCGCGTGATGGCGCGGCCGGGTGCAAGCCCTCGGAGCGAGCCTCAGACAAGCACACGTAGTGGCCGCGCTTCGTCTTACCGTAGCGGGGATCTACCGGGCAGCACGTAAGCCTTTGCGCCTGCCGATGACCCAGACCGCCGACTCGCCGCCGCAGTTCGGCGACGCTCGCGGATGCCCGAGCGCCGGGCTGCGGCTGAGCCGCCGCCGCTCGATTTGCGCCGCCTCCGCACGAGGTTAAAGCCGCAATGGTGATGGCCGCGATTGCGACCGTCCGCTTACTCATACCCTTGCGTTTCCCATCCGCGGCTAAAGAGAAACTCGGTTTGCAATAGCCGCCGGTCGCCTCGCGCGCGCGGCGCGCAAGCGGCGAAGGTTCGCCCACGTAGACCCGCCGTCCACCGACGAACGTCGCCTGCACCCAGGCATCTTGACCGCGATAGACGATCGCGTTGACCGGCGAGGACCACGGGTCGATCTTCGATGCATCGAGCACGACGTAATCGGCGGGAGATTCGGCGACGAGATCGCCGCCCGCGATCCCTAAGGCGCGCGCGCCTTGGGCCGTCGCGAGCGCAAAAGCCTCCGACGCGCGTAACGCCGCGCCGTCGAGGTGCAGAATTTTTTGCAGCAGCGCGGTCGCCCGCATCTCCTCGATCAACGACGGCCGCACGTCGGCGTCGGTCCCCAGTCCCATGGGGACATTCAGCGACCGCAGGCGTGCGACGTCGCAGATCCCGTCGCCGAGATATTGATTCGTCATTGGATTCGAAACGACGCGGGCCCGCCTTGCGGCCAGCAACCTCGCGTCGGCGTCGGTGAGATGGATTGCGTGAATGGCGACGGTTCGTTCGTTGAGCGCCCCGAGCTCGTCGAGCAGCGCAACGGGAGTGCGGCCGAAATCGCGGAGCGTCTCTCGGCCCTCGTAGGGCGCCTCGGCGACATGGATGTGCAGCATGCACTGGACGTCGCGAGCGAACGCGGCTGCGGCACGAATCATGTCGTGCGAGGCCGCGTGGAGCGAGTGGGGAGCGACGCAAACGTTCGCTCGAGGATGCTGCTCCATCAACTCGCGCGTTCGTTCGGCCGCGGTTTCGATCGTTTCACGAAACTGCCGCCGGCGCGTGTGGCGCGTCCATCCAGGTGCGCGCCAGAATGAGCCGTATGCCGGTGTCGCAGGCGGCGCGAATTGCAGCCTGCGCATGCTGGTTTCCCCCGCCGTTGAGATAGAAAAACTCAGCGACGGTCGTGATGCCGGCGGCGAGCATTTCGGAGAACGCCATTGCGAACGTCCAATAGACATCGTCCGGCGTCAACCGTGGCACCACTCGATAGAGCGCGTCGCTGCGCCACTTCGCGAACGGCCAATCGTCGGCCCAGCCACGAAGCAGAATTTGATAGGCGTGGCTGTGCCCGTTGATGAATCCGGGAACGACGAGCCGATCGGCCGGAAAGGAGCGCACTTCAGGGTCACGCGCGCGCGCGCGAACCTCATGAAAATCGCCGGCATCCACGATCTTGCCGTCGCGCACGATGAAAGCGTAATCACGACGCAGTTCGCCTGAAACGATTGCGCGCGCGCAGCGTACGAATTCGCCCGTCACGCCGCGACCGACCGGCCGTTCTTTACGACGAGCGCCGCCAGATTGCCGCCAAACTGCCAGCCGAACTCGTCGGGCGACTCCATGCGAAGGGCGACGAAATCTGCTTTGGCGCCCACGCGAATGCGACCGGCCTCGACCCGCAGCGAATGAGCCGCCGCCCGCGTCACGGCGTAGAGCGCCTCGGCGGCTGAAAGCGCGAAGAGCTTTCGGCCGAAAAATGCGACGGTCTGTAGATTGAAGCACGGCGAGGTTCCAGGATTGTAATCGCTTGCCAGCGCGACGAGGCCGCCGGCTTCGAGCAGCGCTCGAACGGGAGCGCGCTTCGTTAGCCCGAGGTATTCGATGGTTGCCGGACATGCGACCGTCACGATGCCGCGCTCGGCAATCGCTCGCACGTCGCGATCGTCGTATGTAGTTGCAGTGATCGACGGCATCGACCTCGAGGGCGGCGGCCATTGAAGCCGCGCCGCCGCTCGACATCTCGTCGCAGTGCAGGCGCAGCCGCATACCGTGCAAACGCGCGGCGGCGAGGTACCGACGGCTCTCCTCCGGCGAGAAGTACCCGGTCTCGCAGAAAGCGTCGGCATAGACGGCGCCGTGTGAGGCAGCGACTGGAATGACTTGGTCGATCAAGTAATCGACATAGGCTGCCTGGCGCGTAAACTCCGGCGGCAGCGCGTGCGCGCCAAGAAAAGTTGCGACCAAGTTGGGAACGTCGTCGTCGTTGCGATGCTGGGCGATCAAATCGAGCAGCGCCGATTCACCGGGTTTATGCAGCGCGTATCCGGTCTTTGTCTCGAGCGTCGTCGTTCCATGGGCGAGCATCGTATGCAAACGCGCGCGAATCGTCTTTTCGTAGAACTGCGGCGGATCGAGCAGCGCCTCGCGGGTACGCTCGATAGTGTAGAGCATTCCAAGCGGCGCGGCCTGACCGCGGATGCGGGCGGCGAAGTCGGCTTCCCGGTCACCGGCGAAGAGCGGATGCGCGTGCGCGTCGACGAACCCCGGAACGATCACGCATTCGCGCACGTCTAGTGCTTGCGCCTGCGTCGCCCATCGTGCTTCGATGTCGCGTGCTTTCCCCACGGCGGCTATTTTGCCGTTTTCGATTACAAGCGCGGCGTCGTCGATGCGGCCGAGCGCATCCAAATCGATCCCGCATTGCGGAGCTTGGGTATCGCAAGTGACGATCGTCTTGGCCCTGACGATCAAAGATGCCAATCAATGCCCTTTGCATCGGCCGTTTCAATCGCAAGCTCATACCCGGCGTCGGCGTGGCGAACGACGCCTAAGCCCGAATCGGTCGCGAGAACGCAGCGCAGCCTTTCGCGCGCGTCGTCACTGCCGTCCGCAACGACGACCATGCCGGCATGCAAGCTATACCCGATTCCCACCCCGCCGCCGTGATGGAAACTCACCCAATGCGCGCCGGCCGCGGTGTTGAGCAGTGCATTGAGAATGGGCCAATCAGCGATTGCGTCGCTGCCGTCGCGCATCGCCTCAGTCTCGCGGTACGGTGACGCAACGCTTCCCGCATCGAGATGATCGCGACCAATTACAATCGGAGCCCGCACGGCGCCGGTGCGCACCAACTCGTTGAAGGCAAGACCCGCCTTGGCGCGATCGCCGTAACCCAGCCAGCAGATACGTGCGGGCAAGCCCTGAAACGCGACGCGCTCGCGCGCCAGACGAATCCAGCGCGTCAGCGAGGCGTCGTCGGAGAAAAGCTCGAGCAGCGTTTGATCGCACTGCTCGATGTCGCGCTCGTCGCCCGAAAGGGCGGCGAAACGAAATGGGCCCGCGCCGCGGCAAAAGAGCGGACGAATGAAAGCCGGAACAAAGCCCGGAAAAGAAAAGGCGCGCCCGAATCCGGCGCGCTGCGCCTGCATCCGAATGTTGTTGCCGTAATCGAAGACGACGGCGCCCGAATCGAGAAATCGGACCATCGCCTCAACGTGGGCGGCGCAGCTTTCCAGCGCGCGTCGCTCGTACTCCGCGAGGATCGCGCGTCGCGCAGCTCAGTTGCCTTATCCAGCGAAAGACCTGCCGGAATGTAGCCGTTGAGAAGGTCGTGCGCCGAGGTTTGGTCGGTTACGGCATCTGGGCGAAGACCGAGCTCGTAAAGCCGTGCAAATTCTGCGCCGCGTTACCTTCGTACCCAATCGAAAGCGGCTTCGCCCGCGCGCCGCGCTCGCTCGGCCTCGCGCAGAGCATCCTCCCGCGAATCCGCCACGCGGTCGAGATAGCGCAACTCCCGCCGCCGCTGCAAACGAGCACCATCGACGTCGACAACGAGGCAAACGCCGCCGTTCATAACGACGGCGAGCGGCTGCGCGCCCCCCATGCCGCCGACGCCAGCGGTCAAGGTAATGCGCCCAACGAGAGATCCACCGAAGTGCTGACGCGCCAGCTCCGCAAAGGTCTCGTACGTCCCTTGAAGGATGCCTTGCGTGCCGATGTAGATCCACGAGCCCGCCGTCATTTGGCCGTACATCGTGAGTCCTTGTGCTTCGAGCCCGCGAAAGACGTCCCAATCGGCCCACTTCGGGACGAGGTTCGCGTTGGCGATGAGAACTCGCGGCGCGCGCGCGTGCGTCGTGAATACCGCGACCGGCTTTCCGCTCTGCACGATCAGCGTCTCGTCGCCCTTCAAACGCCGCAACGTCCGCACGATCGCGTCGAAAGCCTCCCACGAGCGCGCGGCTCGGCCGTTGCCGCCGTAAACGACGAGATCGTCGGGGCGTTCGGCTACCTCGGGATCGAGGTTGTTCATCAACATGCGCATGGCCGCTTCTTGCGGCCATCCGGGGCACGAAATTTCGGCGCCGCGCGGCGCTCGGACGGCGCGCGGGCCCGCAACGACGTTCATCGCCACGCCTTCGTCCTTCGATACCGTTTATCCTGAGCGGCGCGAAGCACGTGCTCATCCTGACCGCAAGCGGAGGTCTTCGGCATGAGCGCGCCACACGGCTCGCGAATGTTTTTAAATGCTACACTCGGTCCGGCGGTCTATCTTTATCCTTGCGTTGGTTGGCGGTTTTGCGGTAAGTCCTTTCGGCGCGCGGGCCGGAACGACCGGCTCTATTACGGGACTCGTCGTCAATACTACTAGTAGAGCGCCGATAGCCGGAGCGCTTGTCGTCGCGGCGAGCCCTTCGCAAACGGCAACGGTCACGACCGACGCAGCGGGACGCTTCTCTATGCTGTCGCTCGCGCCGGAAACTTATACGATTTCGGTCTCGAAGCGCGGTTTCGAAACCTCGTCGCTCACCGGCATTTCGGTCTTTGCCGATCAGCTGCAGACGCTGCGCGTCATGCTCGCGCCGTCGCTGCAGACGATCGCTCACGTGACGGCGCGCTCGTCGATGGACCTCGTCAAATCAGGCACGACCAATGACGTCTATTCGGTGAACTCGACCGTGACCCAGGCAGCCGCGGGCCTCGGCGGCGGCGGAAACTTGAACAATGCGTATTCGGCAATTGGCGCCGTTCCGGGAACATTCGTGCCGCCCGAATCAGCAAGGCTGGGACCAAGTCGTCTATATTCGCGGCGGCAGCTACGACCAAATCGGCTACGAGTTTGACGGCGTTCCGGTCAACCGCTCGTTCGACAACTATCCCGGCGGCACGGCGGGAACGCTTGGACAGCAAGAGCTGCAGAGTCTACACGGGTGGCGGAACGGCCGGCGAGAGCGCGACCGGCCTTGCCGGATTCATCAACCAAGTCATCAAGACCGGGACCTATCCTGGCTACGCGACGGTCAGCGGCGGCATCGGCTCGACGACGTACTACCACAGCTTGCAGGTTGAAGCCGGCGGCGCAACGCCCGACCGGCTCTTCTCCTACTACGTCGGCATCGGCGGCTACAATCAAGATTACCGCTATCTCGATCAATTCAACGGATCGAATCTCGGGTTGGTCTGGGGCTATCCCGCGATCGCCTTCAACACGATCCCGCTTTACTTCGGGGGCGTCTTTCCCAATCTGCGGCACTCACGCCGCCGAGCAGTATCGGGATTCTACTCGCGGACCGAATGCGTCGCCGGTTTACGATCCGTTCCGACTCAATCCGGGACAACCGGGATACGAGCCGCTGCCCGTCAATACGCTGACCAAGAGCGGCCTCGGCCACGATCCCGGCTGCTACCAAACGATTACGCCCGGCTTACAATGCCTTCGGCGTCTCGAACGTCGCCGACCGCGAGAACGTGATCAACCTTCATTTCGGCATCCCGCACCGGCACGACGCCGGCCGCGACGACGTGCAAGTGCTCTACAACGTCACGGCGCTGCAGACTCAGTTCTACAGCTCGCAGAACGATCTCGGGCCAAACGTCATTACCCAGCTCAGCCAAGTTTAGCGATTACCAACAAGCCCGATACCCGGAGGTTTGGCCAGATTTTGTAACTTGGCCGAGCGGAACACATTTTGGCGAGAAGCGCCAACGGCATCAAGCCGGTCCCTTATTTTGCGCCGAGCTCGCCGGGCAATCGCTGCGCCAACATCGATCCCTACGAACTTCCCGGTAATACCGCCGATCATCGCCGGCCAGTGTGCGGCTGGAACGTACTCGGCCGTGCCGCCCGACAACCGCGACTCGTATTGGAACAATGCGTCGATCTTCAAGCTGCAATACCAGCACAATATCGGATCGAACGCCTACGTGCGACTCTACGGATACTCGTTTTATTCGGATTGGCTCCAGGCCAGCGCGCTCAGCTATGGCACGCCATTCTTTGGATTCGGTGCGCTCAGCTACGATTACGAGCTCGAATCGCACACGCGCGGCTTAGCGTTTACGTTCGCGCGATCAGCTCAGTTCCCAGCATCTGCTGACCCTCGATGCCAACTACGTGACGGCATCGACGAATCGCTACAACAACGACAATTTCAACAATACGCCGAAACCGACGCAACGAACCTGACGAACGGCAAGCGAATGCTTCGCCTGGAGAACGGGAGTCATCGGCGGAGAGAACTACAAGCAGGGCCAGCCGGCGCCGTGCAACAGCACGCTCACGAGCGGCACGTTCGTACAAGCCCGAGCCGCGGGCCGACCGTTGCCGGGCGCGAGCTGGCAGATTACATATACCGGAAACTCCGGCTTTGTCAACACGATCGAGCCGAACTTCACGGCCGTCGCGCTGCAAGACCAGTGGAATCCGACCGACAAGCTCAACGTCAATTTGGGAGTTCGAGACGAGATCTACGAGTACAATCTCGCCAACACGTCAAATGACGGCCAGAACTTTTGGTTCCTGGCCGGCCAGCGCGAGTTTTGCTACAATCCGGATAACGCTGGCGCCGTACTTCATCCCGGTGCCGCCCGCCAGCGGCAAACCGGCAATTCCGTTTGTCGGCTTCAACTGTCCCATCGATAATTCGATTCCCGCGCATCCCGTGCAAACGGTCCATCCGGACGGCAAAGACGGGCACCTGCTGCTCAGCAACAACTATCCGCCTTCGGTAGCGGATTACGCCTTCACGCCGAGCTTGGGGCTGACGTACACGGTAAATCCCGATACTGTGCTGCGCTTTTCGGCGGGGCGGTACGCGCAAGAGCCCGAGACGTATCAAGTTCAATACAACGCGAAAGACAATAATCTAGCGTACGAGTTGTTTCAAGCATTCTGGCAGTACGGCTATACGACTCCGCTCCACAACGCGCTCGTGCAGTATTCCGACAACTACGACGCGTCCTACGAGCGCCGGTTCAAAGGCACCGATATGTCGATCAAGATTACGCCTTACTTGCGGTATGCGACGAACCAAGTTTACAGCATCTCGTTGCCGTTTGGGCTCGCCGGCGGCCTCAACTCCGGAGTGGAGCGCGTCGACGGATTCGAAACCGAGTTTACGAAGGGCGACTTCAGCAAGAACGGACTCTCCTTTTTGCTCTCCTACACGTACACGAATGCTGCCGAAAAGTGGAATAACTATCCCGGCACGTCGCTGAACCCGATCGACCCTTACAACCAGGACATCGCCAACTTCAACGGGCTCACCAAAGCCGGCGGCGGCTCGCAATGCTATGAGAATGACAAGCACGGCAACATATTCCCGATCCCGGCTGCAAGCAACTCAATCCAAAGTACAATCCGCCGATTTGGAATCCGTACTACTCGATGGCGCCGCAGCCGCTGCTCGATCGCAACGGTTGGTATCCGGTCGGTTTGGACTTTGCCTATTTATCGCCCAACGTCCTGAGCGCGATCGTCAACTACCGGCACAACAAGTTCGCGGCGACGCCGGCGCTGACGTTCAACGAAGGCTCGCTCTACGGCAATCCGGCCGACGTCATCGGACTCGATCCCCGTACCTGCACGAGCAACTCCGCGGGCTTCATCAACTCGCCGATTCACACGAAGAATCCGCTGCAAGCCGACTACACGACGTGCGGACTGGCCGCGACGCAAAGCGGAACCTATCCCGGAGTCCTTTACATCCCCAATCCGCAGACCGGCGTCTTCGATGCCTTCGGTGCCTTCCGGCAGCCCAATCAGCTCAACTTGAGCTTACAGCTTTCCTATCAGCTGACGCCGCGCGTGAAGGCGAACTTGCTCTTGGCGAACCTGATCAACGAATGCTTCGGCGGCTCGTCCGAACCTTGGACCAAGCAGTTTCCGCCGAACAGCTATACCTGCGGATACGTCAGCAATGCGCCGTACGGTTATTCGTACTACGTTTCGAACTTCTACAACGGCGTTTCGCCCAACGACCGCGGGGCCAACGGCGTTCCGCTCAATCCAGCCTTTAAGCAATCGTACACTCCGGGGTACGCCGACACGAACGCGTTCGTGCTGCCCAACCCGTTCAACGCCTACCTCCAGTTCAACATTACGCTGTGAGCTGACGCCCGATCGCCGATTCGGCGGCTGCGACGAGGCGCTGCGAGCGGATGAGCTCGCGCGCTGCCGCGATGTCGGGAGCCGGCGGCCGATCGTCGGTCCAGCGCGGAATCGATTCACGCGCAGCGTCGTGCGCGGCTTGCGTCCCTCGGCCTGATTTTAACGGCCGGCGAAGGTCGGTCGCGGCGAGCGCGCCCAGAAGCTCGCACGCCAGCGCGCCTTCAACGTTGTCGAGGACGCGGGGTAGATTGTTCGCCGAGGTCATGCCCATGCTCACGTGGTCCTCCTGACCGGCCGAAGTCGGAATCGAATCGACGCTCGACGGCCATGCCAAGCCCTTGTTGTCGTTGACGAGTGCCGCGGCCGTATACTGCACGATCATCAAGCCGGACTGCAGCCCGAGCCGCGGGGCGAGAAAGAGCGGCAAGCCGCGGTCCTGTGCGTTGAGCAAGAGATAGAGCCGCCGCTCGGCAATCGAGGCCAGCTCCGATATCGCGATCTTCAAGAAGTCGAGCGCGAGCGCGATCGGCTCGCCATGGAAGTTGCCGCCAGAGATGAACTCGCCGTCCTCGGGAAAGACCAGCGGGTTGTCGGTGACTGAGTTTGCCTCGATCTCGGTCACGCGCCGCACGTGAGCCACGGAGTCGCTGTACGGCCCCGTGCACCACCGGGATGCAGCGGAACGAGTAAGGATCTTGCACCCGATCGCACTCGGCGTGCGACTGCACGATCTCCGACTCGGCGAGGAGCGCTCGTAGGTTAGCGGCGACGTTCTCTTGACCGGGATGCGGCCGCAAGTCGTTGAGGCGGCGATCGAAGACACGCTCGGTTCCGAGGTACGCTTCGAGCGACATCGCGCCGATCACATCGGCCGCCCTCGCGAGCCGTTGCGCGCGCAGAACCCCCAGCGCGGCGATGCCGGTCATGACTTGCGTACCGTTGACCAACGCCAAACCTTCTTTTGGACCAAGGGAAATCGGTCTCAGCCCAGCCCGCTCGAGCGCGGCCGCGCTGGGAAGCCGCTCGCCGCGATAGAACGCTTCGCCCTCGCCGATCAGCGTGAGCGTCATATGTGCGAGCGGCGCGAGATCGCCGCTCGCGCCGACCGATCCTTGACATGGCACGACGGGTGTTACGCCGCGTTCGAGCATTGCTGCGATGAGATCGAGCGTCTCCAGCTTCACGCCGGAGTGTCCGGCCGAGAGTGAGTTCGCGCGCAGCACGCCGGCCGCGCGGACGAGCGGAACCTCGAGCGGGGCTCCCGTTCCGGCGGCATGGCTGCGCACGAGGTTGACTTGAAGCGCCACGGCATCGGCCGAGTCGACCGAAATGCTAGCCAGTCTGCCGAAGCCGGTCGTGACGCCGTAGATTACTTCTCCGCTGGCGAAGCGCCGATCGACGAAGTCTCGGGCTCGAGCGACTCGCTCGCGCGCCGATGCAGCTATACGTACCGCCGCACCCGCGGCAACCGCCTCAATTGCCTCGAGCGTCAGATGGTGACCGTCGAGCTCGACCCCGTTCAAAATTGCGACCAGTCGGGACGCACTGGTTTTGCAAAGGGCGGCCCGTTCTGAATGACGATCGTTTCGTGATCGTGGAAAGCAATCTCGCGAGGGTCGCGGCCATGCCACGGCTTGCCGTCGACCCAGATCGAAAGACGGTGACCACCTGGTGCGGTCAAGCTTGCGGCTTTGGTCCAGCTCAAGTCGGGACCCCAGATATCAAAAAATTCTCCAAGGTCGAACCTACGCTTAACCGGCGACTCGATATGAATGAATCCATCCCCGCTGTGGGTGTGCACCCAGTACAGACATGCCGACCCTTGCGGGATGCCAATTCCTGCCGGCACGGCGACCGCGCGACCGTGATTGTAAAGTTGCAAGCTGACGTGGATATGCTCGACCGCACCCTCTTCCCGATCGCAGCGGATGCCGTCGATCGGGAGCGTCCCAAAGAAGCTCTGCGCCAAAAGAAGCACGGTCAGAAACGCCATCGCCGTCGGTCTTCGATGCGCCGCGCAAGCCTACCCTCGGCAAGGAATGACGTCTGCTCTATGTGCATAATGAAAAATAGTTGTGGACAGATTGTGAATTTGTCGAGAGGCTGCTTGTCGGCGCAACAGGCGCGTGGTATTATGCACGAGCTTCGAAATTTCGAGGTGCGACGAACGTATCGTTCGCGACAAATGCAACCGGAAACGTTGCGATGAGCAACCTTCCGCGGCAACGGTCAAACCGCCAAACCGGCGTCAGTGGGGTATCTGATAAAGAAGCCAAACAGGCGAGGTAGGTGAGTGAATACGTCGGAGCCCGTCGGGATAATCGTCCTGGCGGGTTTCGTAATCTCGCTCGGAGCACTTTACATGGGATCCCCGTCGCTCGGACGCTCGTCGCTTCACATCCTGTTCCGCTCCTGCTCGTGCGCTTTTCCGCGAGAACGAAGTTTTGAAGCAGCCATCCGTGGCTGGCGCGAAAAAGTCGCACGCCTCGCTCACGGGGCCCCCATGTAAAGTCTCCTCGCTTACTAGCTAGGTTGGTATTTCGCGGAGATTTCTTCGGCGAGTTCTCCGATGCGTTCGCGGGCCGTGGGCGGCGAGATGATTTCGGCTTGGGCGCCCCAGCCAAGGACCCAACGCACCAGTTCGTCGACGTCGGCAACCTTATAGGTGATCTCCGCCGATCCGTCGTCGCAGTAACGGACTTCCCGCTCGGCCACGATGCGTGCGGCGACCGCGGCCTTGGCGACGCGCGGCGCGAACCGCACTCCGACCACGGTTGTCTGGTCGGCGTGTAAGACTCCGCTTATGGATGCGGCCGCATAGGCGTCGATGTCAAAGGCGCTCGGGCGCACGAAGCTTCGCGCGAGTACGTCGGGATCGCTTACGCTATCGACGGCGAATGTGCGCAAATCGCGCCGAGAGTGATCGTAGGCGAGGCAGTAGACGCGCCCGGCGTTGATGATGAAACCGTAGGGATCGACGGTGCGCGTACTCGACTTCCCCTCCTTGTCGCGATAGACAAACCGGGTGCTGCGTGAGCTGCGCTCCGCCGAAGAGAGGAGCGCGAAAGCGCGTTCCCCAGCTTCGTCGAGACGGATCTCAGAGAGCCGGAAGGTGACGGATGATCCGGCTTCGATGCGCGCTCGCGCGCCGCGGCCCGCGCTGTCGACCAGCTTTTCGGCAACCTCGTCGATTGAAGCGCCGATCGTGCCGCCGATGCTCGAGCCGAGTGAGCGTAAGGCGACGAGACCGAAGAGCTCGCCGCTGTTTAAGTCGAGTCGCTTGAGACTATATCCATCGGCGAAGCGATATGCGTTGGCCGCGCGATCGAAATATAAGGGAAAGCCGGCGTTCGCCAGGATCGCCAGGTAACGCCGCAGGCTGCGCGTGCTCGGGCGTTTTCCTCCGACGGCGATGCGGTCTTTGAGGTCCTCGAATGAGTGCCGTCCCTGGTCGATTGCATTAAGCAATCGTACGAGAAGTACGACCTTCGATTCTCCTTCGGGCGCGCTCACGGCGACTCAGGAGATGCTTGTGGTTTTGGAAAGCACCCATCGGGCGCATTTACCGGGGGAGACTTCGGTTGCGGCGGGGTCGCAGTAAGCCCGATCTTGGCAGGGTAGAAGGAACCGCCGTCGGTCATCGTTCTCACGGTCGTGTGGTACGTCCGTCCGGGGGCTAACTCGAACGCCGTTATTTGGTAGGGTACACGAAGACGCACGCAGCCGATATCGACGAGGTTTCCGTCGATCAAGAAGCTGCCGCGAGCCGGCCCAGCGAGCGGCTCGAAGAAAAGATAGGCCGTCGTCGGGGCCGTGCCGGGATTGGTTAGCGCGAGGTCGACGGTATGCACCACGCCGTAATCGCCGTAGTCGTGACCGGGCGCGGCCGGATCGACGCTCGGCGGCGTCGGCTCCGTGTCTCCCAGGACCACCGTCGCGTCGGCGCCGCCCGCCGAATAGCTGAGCGCATCGGAACCAAAGCCGGTGATTCGAAAGACCCCGGTACGATGGTGCCCATCACCGGGAAGAACGGGAGCGTTGAGGAGAGTGCGCGGATCGATCCCCGCCGAGACGGCGAGGACCGTCACAACGACGGGGCCGCCCGAAAGCACTCGTAGATCGACCGTTCCGCTGACGAGCTGACGCGTGGCCATCGGCACATCGGCGAGCAGGTAGGGGTCATCCTGCGGCAGATTTACTACCAATCCCTCGCCGAGCGCTTTTGTCAGCAGAAAGTTCTTCGTCAACGTTTGTCCGACGTGCATGACGTCCATATTGGGTCCGGCCGACGCTTCGACGAGTTGCACGGTCGTGGGATCTTGCGAGTTGCTGCTCAGCGCCACCGCGAGCAGCCGCGGATCTGCAGCGTCGTCATGATAGTAATAGAGACGGGCCGGTTGCGTTGCGGTCACGGTAGCGCGAAAGAGCACACCGTCTTGCATCACGTGCTCGGGGTCGTCGTCGTAGAAAAGCAGTCCGGGAGAAAAGGGCGCAAGCCCGAGATCTTCCACCCTGACCGTCGTTGTGCCGGATTGATCGAAGTACTCGCCGTTCCCGCCAATCTGCACCGGCACCATAAATTGGGTGCTTTCTCCCGGTGCGAGCGGCGCCGCGGGCGCGCTCACCGTTCCGATCGTTGCCTGAGCACCGGGAAGGATTCGCGTTAGGCGCGTCACCCAGCTTTGGACTCGCGCCGCAAGCCAATCCGGCTGCGCCGGATCGCCGGTTACCGTCAGGGTCGTCTGTGGCACGATCGTTCCGGCATTGAAGGCGACGCGTATCGGCAAGTCTGCGCGCGCCCCATTTGCGTCCATGAGCTCAAGGGTGGCGCTGCCGGTCGCTTGCGTGGCGGTGATCGTCACGCTCGTGCCGTCGGCGCTGACGCTAACGTTGACGAGCTGTCGGTCGAGCGTGGCCTGCAGCGGCGGCTGCGCGCCGTTCACGGTGACGACCAGCTGCTGCGCCGGATTGAGCGCGACGCGGTTCGGGGAGAGCGTCAGCGCGCCCGGCGTAGCTTGTGCGAGGACGACGCCGAAAACGAGGCTGATCGTTGGCTAGGTTACGGCCGGCTCTGGTGGAGGCGCTGCCGGCGGTTCGACCGATGGGATCTTCGAATACTTGAGCTTCTCCGCATCGTCTGGATCGACGTCGGCGAGGATGTGGTCGCCCGAGCCGAACGAGCCTTTGAGCATTTCCTCAGCAAGCTCGTCTTCCACGTTGCGCTGAATGGCCCGGCGCAGGGGACGCGCGCCGAACTGCGGATCCCATCCCTTTTTGGCGAGCAGTGATTTGGCCGCCTCGGTGACCTTCAGCTCCATCTCCTGCGCGCGCACTTCCCGCACCACCTTATCAAGCTCGAGCGTGACGATCTGCTCGATTTGTTCGCGAGTGAGCTGATGGAAAACGATCACTTCATCGACTCGGTTGAGAAACTCGGGCCGGAAAGTCTGCTTAACCTCCTCCATCACCCGATTCTTCATGCGGTCGTAGGCTTTGACCTCATCCTCCGCTGAGAGTTTCTGCGGGCGAAAACCGATGTCGGTTGTCGTCGTCATCCCAATCGCGCCCACGTTGCTGGTCATGACGATAACCGAGTTTTTGAAGTCTACTTGACGCCCCTGAGAGTCGGTAAGGCGACCGTCTTCGAGCACTTGAAGGAGCAAGTTGAAGACATCGGGATGCGCTTTCTCGATCTCGTCGAGCAATACGACCGAATACGGACGCCGCCGCACCGCTTCCGTGAGCTGGCCACCCTCTTCATAGCCGACGTATCCCGGCGGTGCGCCGACGAGGCGGCTTACCGAGTATTTCTCCATGTACTCAGACATGTCGATGCGAATCATCGACTCTTCGTCGTCGAACAGGAAGGCGGCGACACTGCGAGCGACTTCGGTCTTGCCGACCCCGGTCGGGCCAAGGAAGATGAAGGATCCGATTGGACGGCTCGGGTTTTTCAGTCCCGCGCGCGACCTGCGAATGGCGCGCGTAATGACTTGGACGGCCTCTTCTTGACCTACGATGCGCTTGTGAAGCAGTTCCCCCATCTTGAGCAGCTTCTCAGTCTCGGCTTGCGCAAGGCGGCTGACGGGAATTTTCGTCCACGAGGCGACGATCTCGGCAATGTTGTCGGCGGTGACGCGCAAAATGCGCTCGCCCGAAGCCTTACGATCGCGCCATTCTTGCTCGAGATTCGCTTTCTCGAGACGGAGCTTCTCCTCGCGATCGCGAATCGAAGCCGCTTTGTCAAACTCCTGGTTCTTGACAACGCTCTCCTTTTCGGCGATGAGCTTGCGAAGTTGCGCGTCGGCCTCACGAATTGCCGGCGGTGGCAACGTCGCCTGCAGTCGAACGCGCGAGCTTGCTTCGTCGATAAGGTCGACGGCCTTATCGGGAAGGAAACGGTCGGTTATGTATCGGTCACCGAGTCTCGCCGCGCTCGCCAATGCCTCGTCGGTAATCTGCACTTTATGGTGCGCTTCGTAGCGATCGCGCAGCCCCTTGAGAATCTCGATCGTTTCCTCAACGGTGGGTTCGCCGACCATGATGGGTTGAAAACGGCGCTCCAGTGCGGAATCTTTCTCGATGTGTTTGCGGAATTCGTTGAGCGTGGTCGCGCCGATGCATTGCAGCTCGCCCCGCGCGAGAGCGGGCTTGATGATGTTGCTGGCGTCGATTGCGCCTTCGGCCGCGCCGGCCCCCACCAGCGTGTGCAGCTCGTCAATAAAGAGGATGATCTCACCCGCGGCGCCACGGATCTCGTCCATGACGCGCTTCATGCGCTCTTCAAACTCGCCGCGGTATTTTGTGCCGGCAACTAGGCCCGCCAGATCGAGAGTTATGACGCGGCGATCGCGCAGCGGCTCCGGGATGTCGCCTTTGATCACGCGCTGGGCAAGGCCCTCGGCGATCGCCGTCTTACCAACGCCCGGCTCGCCGATGAGTGCCGGATTGTTTTTGGTGCGGCGTGAGAGGATTTGAATGACGCGCTCGATCTCGCTATTTCGCCCGATGACGGGATCGAGTTTGTTATCGCGCGCGAGCTGCGTGAGGTCTCGCCCGTAGGCGTCGAGCGTCGGCGTCTTACTCTTTCCTTTGGGCGCGGTCGGCTGCCCCTCGGCGCCCAGCAGCGAGGTCGTCTGTACGCGTACCTTTGCAGGGTCGACGCCGAGATTGGTCAGAACGCGTGCAGCGACGCCTTCACCCTCGCGTATCAAGCCGAGGAGCAAGTGCTCGGTCCCGATGTAATTATGGTTGAGCTGACGAGCTTCTTCAAACGCAAGCTCGATCACGCGCTTGGCGCGCGGCGTGAAGACCATCTCCTGCTGCACGGTCTGGCCGCCGCGTCCGACGATCGCTTCGACCTCTTGACGAACTTTCGCCAGATTGACGCCTAGCGATTCAAGAACCTTTGCCGCTAGACTTTCGCCCTCTGAGATGATCCCGAGCAGAATATGCTCGGTTCCAATGTAATTATTTCCGAGACGTTGTGCTTCTTCTTGCGCCAGCACGATGCTGCGCCGCGCTCGTTCGGTGAAGGGCTCCCACATCGACATCGCTCTGGCTCTTCCTTTCTTCTGCCTATGACTCTACCCGGCCCAGAGCAGTTTCGCGACCGTCGCCGCAGGCCCGGCTGGTTTGCCGCCTCGCGTCTCGTCGATCAAGCAAAGGTTTGCCACGCGTGCCGCCTGAACCTCGCTCCCATGCCGACGGTGGAACAAGTTCGCGACGCGCTCCTGGAGGTGAAAGACCCCGAGCTGAATCTCGGAATCCTCGAGCTCGGCCTCGTTTACGACATCACGACCGAAGGTGAGAACGGTGAAAACGTCACGGTGATGATGACGCTAACCTCGCCAATGTGTCCGGTGGGACCGATGTTCAAGAAGTCGGTCGAAGATCACGTTCTCGCGGTCGACGGCGTAAAGAATGCCAACGTGGAGATTACCTTCACGCCGCCGTGGGAACCAGCCACGATGGCCTCCGATGACGTCAAAGCGATGCTGGGGATTTGGTAGGCGAGATTGTCCGCGAGGCGCTTAACGTAGCGCCTCAAAGGCGCTCGCGCCGCCGGAGCAAGAACGCTTGGGCGATGCCGGGCGGAAGCCGTGTCCGCATCGTAATCCGCCCGTAAGAGAATCGGACGTCCGCTCGTCGCGCCTGTAGCGACGTTAGGAACGTACAGCTTTGCGCGCCGGCGGCACGGGCGCGGAGTCGGAAAAGATTGTGCAGCGGGTGGCCGCCGGTTGCGACGGTTAGGCAGCCGCATCCGACAGTCACGACCGTAACGAAAAGAGAGCGCGCAGCATACGAGTAGCTTTTTCGTCACATCAGCGTAGCCTCTCTCGGCGACATTGTTCCGAGGAGGTGCCGCGCGCGACGTGCAAGGTGAGCGCGTGAAAACCCGGGCCGAGAAATACGACGAGCTCCAGAAGAAACGTCGGCGGGCCCTTATGCCTGCGGGGCCAGAAGCCGTTGCTAGACAGCACGACCGCGGTAAACGCTCCGCGCGCGAGCGCGTCGACGCGCTCGTCGACGATGCGTCGTTCGTGGAATTCGATCGGTTCGTGGTGCATCGCACGAATGCGTTCGGTCTCGACGAAAAAGAGTTTCTCGGTGACGGCGTTATCACAGGTCGCGCGACAATCGACGGCCGGCAGGTATTTCTCTTCTCGCAAGACTTTTCGGTGCTGGGCGGATCGCTCGGCGAAGCCTTTGCCGAGAAGATTTGCAAAGTAATGGATTTGGCGACGCGCACCGGTTCGCCGCTGATCGGCATCAATGATTCGGGCGGCGCGCGTATCCAAGAGGGAGTCGTTTCCCTGGGCGGCTACGCCGAAATTTTTTGGCGCAACGTTCAGGCGAGCGGCGTCATTCCGCAGATCAGCTTAATTGCTGGGCCTTGCGCCGGCGGCGCCGTCTACTCGCCGGCCATCACCGACTTCATCCTGATGACCGAAAAGATTTCGCAGATGTTCATCACGGGCCCGGAGATCATCAAGACGGTCACCGGCGAGGACGTCAGCTTCGAAGAGCTGGGCGGCGCGACCACGCATGCCACGCGCAGCGGTGTGGCGCATCTCGTAGCCGCGGATGAAACGAGTCTCTTGGATTTGACTCGAGCGCTCTTTTCGTTCGTTCCTCAGAATAATCGCGAAAAGCCGCCGCAATACGATTGCGACGACGATCCGCATCGTCTGGTCGACACGCTCGACGAGCTGGTGCCGGATTCGCCAAACATACCCTACGACATGGCTGAAGCGATCGACGGAATCGTCGACTATGGGGACTTCCTGGAAATTCAGCCGCTCTACGCAAAGAACATCATTTGCGGCTTCGGACGCGTCAACGGCCGTGCCGTCGGAGTCGTCGCCAATCAGCCGAACGTCCTTGCGGGCGTGTTGGACACGCGCTCCTCGATCAAGGCGGCGCGATTCGTGCGTTTCTGCGATGCCTTCAACATTCCGTTGGTGACTCTGGTTGACGTGCCCGGCTTCTTGCCGGGCACCGATCAGGAGTACGGTGGAATTATTCTGCACGGAGCTAAGCTGCTCTACGCCTTCGCCGAGGCGACTGTTCCAAAAATCACGATCATCACGCGCAAGGCCTACGGCGGAGCCTACGACGTTATGGCGAGCAAACACATCCGCGCCGACCTAAACTTGGCGTGGCCCACCGCCGAGATCGCCGTTATGGGAGCCGAGAGCGCGGTGAAGACGATCTTTCGGCGAGAAATTGCGGCGGCCGACGACAAAGAAATCAAGACGCGCGAGCTCATCGACGAGTACACCGAGCGATTCGCCAACCCATACATCGCCGCCCAGCGAGGCTACGTCGACGACGTGATCGAGGCGCGTCAAACGCGAAGCGCGATCGCCAAGGCGCTCGACATGCTTCACGAGAAACGCGCCCCTAGGCCGAAACGTAAGCACGGCAACATTCCCTTGTAAGAAACAAGACCACGATGCCAGAAGACATCGAACTCGATACCGACAAACTGCAGGAGCAGATAGCAGAGGCGCGCGAGGAACTCGAACACCAGCGTAGCCCCATATGGTTGCGATACGTTGGTTTGAGCGCCGCAATCTTCGCGGTCGTGGCCGCGGTCGCGGCACTGCGCTCAGGCGACCTCATTAATGAAGCGACGATAGACCAGATGAAAGCCTCCGATACTTGGGCCGAGTACCAAGCCGCGCGCGAGAAAGAGCACATTTACACGGTTGCGGCGGACGGCCTGGAGGATCGGCAGTCGAACGCGCGGCGGCTGGGCGCCTATCGCGCCGAGATCGCCAAGGAGGCAGCAAAGGAAAAACCCCTCCAGAGGTCTGCCCGCAGCCTGGAAGAGGAGTCCGCCGCGGAAGTGCGCCGCCATCACGCTTTCGAGTACGCTGTCGCAATGTTGCAGGTCGGGATTGCCTTGGGCGCAGTGGCGGCGCTCGCACGTTCCAAGCCGGCGTGGTACGTCAGCCTAGCGGCGGGCGCCGCAGGCATCGCCTTCTTCCTTAGGGGATTCTTTTTGTGAAGACGCAAGTCGAGGATTCTTACGTGAAGCTTTTGGCGGGAAAACGCGCCCTCGTGACAGGGGTTGCAAATCGCTGGTCGATCGCGACAGGAATCGCGCGCAGGCTGCACGAGCACGGCGCGCTCGTGGCGCTAACCTATCAAGGAGAGCGCGTGCGCGACGAGGTACAGAAGCTTGCTTCAGAATTGAACGGCGCTCCTTCCCTCGAATGCGACGTCTCGAACGACGCCTCGTTGACCGCGCTGCGAGATCAACTCGAAACTCGGTTCGGCAAGCTCGACGCCCTCGTTCATTCGATCGCATACGCCAATAAAGAGGATCTGGCGGGAAAGGTCTTCGATACGTCGCGCCAGGGATTCGGGGTTGCGCTCGACGTTTCGGCATACTCGTTGATCGCGCTAGTCCGGGCACTCCGCGAATCGTTCAACGACGGCGCTTCAATCATGGCGCTCACGTATCTCGGCGCGACTCAGATCGTTCCCAACTATAACTTGATGGGCATCGCCAAGGCGTCGCTCGAGGCGACGGTGCGATATCTTTCCTTCGATCTCGGGGATCGGAACATTCGAGTCAACGCAATCTCGGCTGGACCGATAAAAACCGCAAGCTCCCGCCAAGTCGGCGGCTTTTCACGCATCCTCGAGGTCGTGCCGAAGGTCGCACCACTGCGTCGCAACGTGACCCCGGACGATGTGGGAAACATGGCCGTCTTGCTTGCCTCGGATCTAGCCGGCGCCGTAACGGCCGACGTGCACTTCGTCGATGCCGGGTACCACGCCATGGGCATGTATCCGCCTTCCGAAAACCTGCCCTGAGCTGTGCCACTTAAGAAAATCCTCATCGCCAACCGCGGAGAGATCGCCGTGCGCGTCATACGCACCGCGCGCGAGATGGACATCGCTACGGTTGCCGTCTATTCCGACGCCGACCGGGAGGCGCTGCACGTCAACCTGGCCGAGGAAGCGTACTCGATTGGACCTGCCGCTCCGTCCGAAAGCTATCTGGACGGCGAAAAAATAATCGAGTGCGCCAAACTCTCAGGCGCCGACGCAATTCATCCGGGCTACGGCTTTCTCGCGGAGAATGGCAATTTCGCGCGGCGCGTCGTGGCGGAAGGTATGGTTTGGATCGGCCCACACGCCGATGCCATCGACGCAATGGGCGATAAGCTTCGCGCACGCCGCGCGATGCAAGAAGCCGGCGTGCCGTTCGTACCAGGTGCGACGCACGCGATTTCCGACGTTGCCGCCGCCCACGAAGCGGCACGAGAATATGGTCTGCCCCTGGCGCTCAAAGCCGCAGCGGGCGGCGGCGGGAAAGGGCTGAAGGTCGCGCGCTGCGTCGATGAGATCGATTCCGCCTTCGAAACGGCGCGCCGCGAAGCGCAAGCGTACTTCAAGGACGGGACCATTTACGCCGAGCACTATCTCGAGAACGCCAAACACGTGGAACTGCAGCTCCTGGCGGACAAACACGGTAACGTCGTACACGTTGGAGAGCGCGACTGCTCGCTGCAACGGCGACATCAAAAGCTCTGGGAAGAAGCGCCGGCCGAGATTCCGCAAGAAGTGCGAACGGCAATGCGCGAGGCCGGAATGCGCGCGGCAAAGGCCATCGAGTACGATTCCGTCGGCACGATCGAGTGTCTCGTCGCGGGAAATGCGTTCTACTTCCTAGAGATGAATACACGCATTCAAGTCGAGCACACCGTTACCGAAATGGTCGCCGGCCTCGACTTAGTGCGCGAACAGATTCGCGTCGCCGCAGGCGAAGCGCTCGGCTATGCTCAGAGCGAGATACACTTACATGGCTACGCAATCGAGGCGCGCGCGAATGCCGAGGATCCAGCAAACGAGTTTCGCCCCGCTCCTGGTACGATAAGCGCCTATCGCGAGCCGGGCGGCCCCGGCGTTCGCATCGATTCCGCCGCATATCTGGGATGGACGATTCCAGCGCAATACGATTCGCTCATTGCCAAGCTCGTCGTCTGGGCAGCCACGCGAGGAGCCGCAATCGCGCGACTGCGACGAGCGATCGACGAATACACGATCGAAGGCGTTCCCACGACGCTGCCGTTCCTTCGCGCCCTCTCGAACGACCCCAGCGTGATTGACGCAACGTTCGGGACGGCGACTCTGGAAGCATTCGCGCGCACTCACCGGCCGGCTCTTCGAGATGGACGCGTCGAGCAACGCCATTTCGTCTCCGCGGGAAGTCGCGCGACCGCGCGGCGCACGGCACCGCGTCTTAGCTCGCTGCGAAGAGGTGGCTCGAGTGCGGGCGGAAGTACGGTTCGCTCGCCGATGCACGGCCTCATCGTCGAGCTGCGCGTTGCCGGCGGCGATCGAGTGACGGAAGGCCAAGTCGTGGCGATTATCGAGGCAATGAAGATGATGAATGAGATCCGCGCTCACCGCAGCGGGCGAGTCAGTGCGGTTCTGGTTGGGGCAGGGTCGAGCGTCGAAAGCGGTTGGCCTCTTGTGACCATCGAGACTTGATGGCCCGAGAGCTCAACGAGTCGGGTGTTCCAATTCGAGCGGTCTACGACGCGGCCGACGGGCCGCGCTGCGACCTCGGCGAGCCGGGCAGCTTTCCGTACGGGCGCGGCATTCGCAAAGACATGTACCGCGGACGGCTTTGGACGATGCGCCAATACGCCGGCTTTGCTACCGCGGCCGAGTCGAACGCTCGGTACCGGTATCTCCTCGAGCGCGGCCAAACGGGAATTTCGGTAGCATTCGATCTGCCGACGCAGCTCGGTTTTGACTCCGACGCGCCCCAGGCTCGCGGCGAGGTTGGAAAAGTCGGCGTCGCAATAGACTCCGTTGCCGACATGGAGATGCTTCTCGACGGCGTGCCGCTCGAGCGGGTCACGGTCTCGATGACCATCAACGCTCCGGCGTCGATTCTTCTCGCGCTGCTGCTCGCAGTCGCGCGCCGGCGGGGGGTCCCTTTCGAGCAGTTGGGCGGAACGGTGCAAAACGACGTGCTCAAAGAGTACGTCGCCCGCGGGACGTACATATACCCGCCGAAGCCGTCGATGCGCTTAGCGACCGACGTGATGGCCTATTGCGCGCGCGAGGTGCCGCACTGGAACGCCATATCGATCTCCGGCTATCACATTCGTGAGGCCGGCTCGACGGCGGTCGAAGAGCTGGCCTTTACGCTCTCCAACGGCAAAGCCTATTTGCGAGCGGCGCTCGAGGCCGGCATCGCGCTCGACGAGGTGGCACCGCACATCTCGTTCTTTTGGAACGCGCATAACGACTTCTTTGAGGAGATCGCCAAGTTTCGGGCGGCTCGTTATCTATGGGCGCACGTCACGCGCGACGAGTTCGGGTGCCGGAATCCTCGCTCGCAAATGCTGCGGTTTCACACCCAGACCGGCGGCTCGACGCTGACCGCTCAGGAGCCCGAAAACAACGTCGTTCGGGTCGCGCTGCAGGCGCTTGCAGCGGTGCTCGGTGGAACGCAGTCGCTGCACACCAACGGTAAGGACGAAGCGCTGGCGCTGCCGACTGCGGAGAGCGCATTGGTGGCGCTGCGCACCCAGCAGATCATCGGCTACGAATCCGGCGTTGCCGACGTCGTGGACCCGATGGCCGGCTCTTACTATGTGGAAACCCTGACGGCAGAGTTGATCGAGCGCGCGCGCCGCATCATCGACGAGATCGACGCAATGGGTGGAAGCATCGCAGCAATCGAGAGCGGCTGGATGCAGGCGCGAATCGCCGAGTCGGCTTATCGCGCCCAACAAGCCGTCGAACGCGGTGAGCGCGTGGTCGTCGGCGTCAATCAATTCGTCGAAAGGAACGGCGGCGAAAAGATCGCGCTGCAGCGCGTCGACGAAGGCGTCGAGCGCGAGCAGATCGAGCGGCTCGAAGGCTTTCGGTCGGCGCGCGATCCTGCATCCGTCGAACGCCGACTTGCCACCTTGCGCCGCGCCGCCGAAACCGACGAGAACCTCATGCCGTACTTGATCGATGCCGTCGACACCAACGTAACGCTCGGCGAAATCTGCAACGTTTTGCGCGAAGTTTTTGGAACGTACCGGTCAAGAGAAGTCGTGGGATAAGGCGCCCTGCTCTTGGAAATCGACCACGTCGCCATCGTCGTCAAGGACCTCGAAGCCACGCTACGCTTTTATACAGGCACGCTCGGATTCAAAGAGATCTTCCGCGAGGTCATTTACGATCAAGGGGTCGAGACCGTCGGCTTGGAGGCGGGCGGCTCTTTCGTGGAGCTCTTGTTGCCCCTCGATGAAAGTTCGCCGATCGCTCGCTATCGCGGCGATGCTGCCGCCAAACTTCATCACACCGCTTACCGAGTTTCCGATATCGAAGCTGCACTTAGCGGGCTCAAAAACGCAGGCGTGCGATTAATCGACGAGCAGCCTCGGCGCGGTGCGCGCGGCAGCCTGATCGCCTTCCTTCACCCGAAGGCAACGGACGGCGTGCTCATCGAACTCTGCCAGCGTTGATCTCGGGAAATCCCACTCCTCGCCGCCGGGCGCTATTTTGGTCGATGATCGCGTCGGCGGTCGTTCACCTCATCGTCTTGACGGTGCTTTTTTATGCAATCGCACGCCTCTTCGTCCCGCGAGGCGAGAAAGAGGTCGTCGCCCAGACGACGATCGTCAACATCAGCAAGTCGGCGCCGACGCCGGCGCCACGGCGCGCGGTTCGACCGGTTCCTCATGCTCGACAACGCGAATCAGCGCCCGCGATCACGCCGCGCCACGAGCTCGTGAAGGAAACGACCGCTCCGGCTCCGCACGAACCGCCGCTACGCCGGCCAACGGTACCCTCGAAGATCGAGCGCGACGAAGCCGGCTTCACGCGCGAAGTGGCCCAACTCAACGAACAGAACGATCCACATGCAATCCCCACGATCGATCCGGCGTCGCAGGAATCGGCGACCAAGACGTATTCGTTCGACATTCCGTCTTCGTTGCGCGGCGAGGAACATGGCAACGGAATCATCACGCCCGTTGAGAGCTGGCGGCGGGACGGACGCGACTGTTATTACGGCCGTTATGAGTTCACATACCCCGACGGTGCGATGGAAAGCGGAAACATCGTGTGGCCATTCTGTTTCGAGCCTGGCTCCGATCCGTTCAAAGAGCCTCCGCATCCAATCCCGTTTCCGCTTCCTCTTCTGGGATTCAAGCTGCCCCCGGACACGCAGTTGCCGCCGATCGAGAAAGCCGTCTACCAGCAATGGGCTGCCGCCAACGGCACCGCTTCAACGCCGTAGCAACGGCGTCTGCGCGAGACCGTTGAGCACGAACTGCACCGCGAGAGCTGCGAGAATGATCCCGAGCAAGCGCGTGACGACGTGGATGCCGGTCGTGCCGATCAAACGTAAGAGCAGCGAGGAGCCGCGCATGCAGAGCCACGTCACGAACAGGGCAACGGCATAGGCGACTGCGACGACCACCAAGTCGAATCGATCGCCGCGCGAAAGATTCACGAGCAGCAGCACCGTCGCAATCGTGCCGGGACCCGCGATCATCGGCACGGCCAGCGGAAAGACCGCGGGGTTTTCCGCAGCGGCAGCTTCCCGCTCCTCGGCTTCGGTACGTTTCGCGCGCGTAGGGCGAGCAAAGAGCATGTCGATCGCTATCAAAAAGAGCAAGATGCCGCCCGCGATCAGAAACGCCGGAAGCGTGATGCCGAGATAGTCGAGAAGCACCCGGCCGACAACGCCCATGAAGAGCATCACGGCCGCCGCAACGAGCACCGCCTGATCGACGATTTGATTGCGGCGTTGCGGCGAGACGCGCGTCGTGGCGCCGATCGTCATCGGAATCATGCCGATTGGATCGATGATCGTAAACGCGGTTGCCAATGCCGTCGCGATAAACCGTACGTCCATGGTGCGACCAAGGGTATCGTCTATTGAAGGCAAACGTCAAGGCCCGATGGTCACGGCGATTAATGACGACGTCAGCTGCCTTTTGACGTTGAGGGAACCGAGTGAGAGCGCGAAACGCGGTTAGCATCGACGATTTGCGGCGGCTGGCGAATCGGCGGCTTCCGCGCGTCGTGTTTGACTACATCGACGGCGGCGCCGACGCCGAGACGACGCTGCGGGAAAACTGCCGAGCTTTCGAGAGCGTGCGCTTCCGGCCGCGCAACGCGGTTGCCAACGCGCCGTGCAGCTTGCGCACGACCGTACTCGGCTCGACGCTCGAGTTGCCGTTTTTGCTCGCGCCGGTCGGCAGCAGCCGTCTCTTCTTCCCGCGCGGCGAATGCGTCGCCGCTGCCCAAGCCGGTGCTGCCGGAACGGCGTACGTTTTATCGACTCTCTCGGGCTGCCGGCTGGAAGAAGTACGAGCGTCATCGCGTGGACCCGTGTGGTATCAGCTCTATCTCGTCGCAGGCCGCGAGGTTGCGACCGCGGCGATTCGGCGAGCGCGCGATGCCGGATTCTCCGCGCTCGTCGTAACGATCGATACGGCGGTTGCCGGCCAGCGCGAGCGCGACCTTCGCAACGGCGCGAAGCAGCTTACCGGCGGCGGGCTCGGCGCGATGCTCCCCTACGTGCCACAACTTCTCGCGCGTCCGCGGTGGCTGTACGATTTCTTGCGCGATGGAGGAATGATGAAGTTTCCCAACGTCGTCCTGCCGACGGTAGGGCCGATGGGGTACGCCGACATCGCCGCCGCTCTCGAGCATTCGACGGTCGCGTGGGACGATCTGAAATGGATACGCGAGCTCTGGGCTGCTCCGATCGTGGTCAAGGGAGTTCTGACGGCGCAAGACGCACGCCGCGCACTCGACGCGGGCGCCGATGCAATCGTCGTATCGAACCATGGCGGACGTCAGCTCGACGGCGTCGCGCCGACGCTAGATGCGTTGCCCGAGATCGTCGAAGCCGTTGGCGGCCGTGCCGAGATTCTTTTGGACAGCGGCATTCGCCGCGGGTCCGATGTCGTCAAAGCCCTCTGTTTAGGGGCGCGGGCCGTGCTGGTGGGCCGAGCGTACGCCTACGGCCTTGCAGCGGGCGGGGGCGCCGGCGTCGCGCGGGCGATTGAAATACTCCGCAGCGACGTCGTGCGCACGCTGCGGCTGCTCGGATGTCACGACGCCGCCGCGCTCGACCGCTCGTACGTCGAGCCTTTGCAAGCCTCTTAAGGCCGCGACATGAAATCGGGCTTCAGCGTGTCGAAATTGATCGGCACGGAAACATGCTCTTGCACGATCAGCCATTTGCCGTTGATCTTTCGCAGGACGTCGGTAACGCGGACCGTTACGGCATGAAGTTTCCCCATATTGCCTGAAAACGATTGAATGCTGTGAGTGTATGCGACGTCGCCGCTGATGGTTATTCCGAGCTCGCTGACCGAGAACGTGGGAGACCCCTTAATCGATGCAAACGTGCCTTTCCAGTCGTCGCGATAGCTCTCCCATCCGACGTGCTCGCGCGGGGTCGTGACGTCGAAGACGAATAGGCTGTTGTCGTTGACGTACAGCGCCATCATTGCGTTGACGTCCTTATGCCGGAACGCTGTCCCGAACTGTTGATAAAGCGCCTCGATTTGTGCCTTATCGTCGGACTGTGCGGGGGCGCGGCCCGCAAGGAGACCGCCGGAAATAATCGCGGCGGCAAGTACGAAAAGCAGCAACTTTTTTTCCATCAAAAACCTCAAGCGAAGAGTAACAACGTCATCCTGGGATTTCGCGGCACCTGGCCGCTTCGCCGTGCATAACAACGCGGCACAGTGGCCTGTAGCGGGGGAATCGATACCCGAAGGGCTAGGGGAAGCATAAGACTCTACGTGCGGGGACACCTGCCAAAGGGCGGCGTCGCGATCGTCGGCAGCCGAACCCCTCCTGCGCAGGCCGCCCGGTTTGCGTATCAACTCGCGTTCAAACTCGGCGAGCCGGTCGTTTCGGGGCTCGCTCCGGGCATCGACGCCGCCGCGCACCGCGGCGCGCTCGCGGCCCGGGTACCGACCGTCGCCTTCGTCGCGTATGGTTTGGGCTACACCGATCCGCCGGAACATGCGGCGCTCGAAGATGCCATCGTCGCTGCCGGCGGTGCCGTCGCGACGCTACTCCCGCCCGGCACGCCAGCGTCGGAAGAATCGCGCATCGAACGAGACCGCCTGCAAGCGGAAAACGCGCGAGCCGTCATCCTCGTCTGCAGTGAGATCGGCGGCGGTGCGATGCACACCCTGCGGTTCGCTCGCGAACTCGGCCGTACGCGTATTGCCGTTGCGCCGCCCGCAGGCTTGGGTGACGAAGCGCAGTGGGCCGGCAACCTAAAAGCCATTGAAGACGGCGCACTGCCGCTTTCACTCGACGTCGAGGAAGCTCTCGCTGCTCTTCGTGTAGTTCCTCGACGCGGGCGCGGCTAGGCTCCAGACCGGAAAGCCAACTACAGGTTGGGCGCGAGCCCGACATCGATCGAGGTTTCGAACGTTCGGCTCCACGGCAGCTCGATGGAGAGCGCGGCGATATGATAGCCGGGGTCGAGCTGGGGCAGGATCTGCTCGGCGTAGTTCCAGAGCAACGCACGGTCGCGCTGCGCAATCGTTGCGGCGACGTCCGTTGGAAGCAACGAGTGATCGGTGATCCCTTGCGCGGCGAGCGTTGCGTTGAGGTCCGGGCGAACTTCGTCATGGAACGCGTAATCGTCGAGGAAGAGCACAAAGGTAAACGTACGGTGCGCAAGCGCGTCGTAGGTGCGCATGCGGCGTCCGGCACCCGCGGCGATTGCTTCCCCGAGCGCGGTCCCGACCGTATTGGCGTTGGTGTTCCACGAAGCGTAAGCATCGATGCGCGCCGCCAAGCCCGACGTCAAAATACGTCGGGCAAAATTCGCTTGATCGCGATAAGACTGCAAATAGGAAAGGTCGGCGAGCGCGACCGACCGTCCGACGGAATCGTCGGACGTCATCCCCGCGGCGAACGCATCGTCTTGCGCCGCTGTCGTATTGGGAACGCGTACGTAAAGCACGATGTCCGGAGCAGCGTCGTCTCGCACGCCGCCGCAAACTCGTATCAGCGCGTCGATCGCCGTCGAGATCGGCGCGTATTCGATCGGATCTTGATAGAGCGCTCCATCGGGCGTCGAGTACCGAACCGCTATCCGTGGAGTCCACTTTGCTTCCCGAGCGATCGCATGCGCCACCAGTGCCATGCCGAGCTCGTCGGCTCCGGGCTCGATCGACGCACGTTGCTGCAGCCCGCCGGCGGCGAGCTCCCCTGCAAGGAGCTGCACGTCGGGGACATGCAATCCGACCGGACCGGCATCGTCTTGTCCCAGAACAAGCCGATCGATGATGCCCCCCGCAGTCATTTTGAGTAAGAGCCGGTCTACCGCGAGATTACGAGCACGTGTGGCAAGGTACGCTTCGAGCGTCTCCGGCCCGATCAAATTTCTCAAGCGTTCGGCCCGCGCGGCTTCGCTTGGCAACGGCGGATGATGAAGGTTGGCATACTCCTGCAAGTACGACCAGATTGGATAGGGAGCGAAGAACGGCGTGCCGGCAGGGACGCCCGTCGGAGCGAGGCGCATGATCGTCCCGAAGGCGCCGATCCACGAACGCGTGGAGCGCGCTCGTAAATGCTCGAGCTCGCGCAAACGAAAGTACGCGTCGGCATAGGATGGACCGGGGACGCGCGATGCCGTCAGGCCGCCATAGGCAAGCATATCGGTCGAAACGACAAAAGCGTTGGTTTGCGGTTTGACGGCTTCGCCGTTGAGCCACGCTATCAGGGCGTCGGAACGTCCGGATTCGAGAAAGCGCCCGAGCAGCGTGCGCGGCGGCCCCTCGACGCGTACTCCAGCGATGCGCCCGAGCATCAGCGGCAACTGGAACGTGACCGGCCGGTCGTCGATCGGAACGAACGCAATCGAGGCGAGAATCAGCGCGAGGAGCTGCATCAGATCAGCGCGCTCAGCACTCCACCGCGCTCGTCGAGTAATGCCTGCGCATGCGCCGCATCGACGCCCCAACGCTCCATGACGACGGCGACCTTTACCCGGCCGTGCGCGGCTTCGAGCAGCTCACGCGCCCGACGCTCGTCCACGTCCGCGATTGCGCCCACCAATCGTAGTGCGCGCGCGCGCAGCTTTTCATTCGACGCGACGAGGTCGATCATCAAGTTGTCGTGGACTTTCCCTAAGCGGACCATCACCGCCGTCGAGATCGTGTTGAGAGCGATCTTCTGGGCGGTGCCGGCCTTCATGCGTGTTGAGCCGGCCAGCACTTCCGCGCCGGTAGTGGTAACGATTGCAGTATCGGCCGCGCGCGCAAGCGGCGATCCGTCGGAGCTCGTGAGCGCGACGGTGTAGGCGCCCAAGGTTCGCGCGCGCGCGATCGCGGCCACCACAAAGGCGGCGCCGCCGCTGGCGGAGATGCCTATGACGACGTCGCGAGGAGTCACGCTCTCACGCATCGCCGCGTCGCCCGCGGCGACATCGTCCTCGGCAGCCTCGACGGAACGCGCCATCGCCGCAGGTCCACCCGAAAGATGCGTGCGCACGAGCTCCGGCGGCGTTCCAAACGTCGGGGGCAGTTCGGCGGCATCGAGCATGCCGAGGCGCCCGCTGCTGCCCGCGCCGACGTAGTGCAGCGCGCCGCCTCGAGCAAGCCGGTCCGCAATCTCTTCAACGACTTGCGCGATCCGATCCTTACACGCAAGCACCGCGTCGACCGCATCGCGCTGATCGACGACGAGCAACTCGACCAGCTCCGCGGTTGCGAGGCGATCGAGACCGGCGCTGCGCGCGTTCGCGCCTTCGGTGGGCGGCAGTTCCGAACTCACGGCGAATCGCCGCACTCGCGTGCGACCGCAGCGAGAAGTTCGCGCAGGTTAAGCGGCGCAATCGCACCCAGCGCGACGGGACGACGAGCGCCCGTTGCCCGGGGTACGTTGGCGGCGCGGCCGCGCAGCGTTTCGTAACCGAGGACTACAAAAGCGATCGCCTCTTTCGCGTCGACCGGAATTCCCATCGAATCCGAGGTTTCTACTGGCGCCGGCTCGAGCAGTGCGGCGAGCCGCCCGAGCAGCCTGCGATTATGTGCACCGCCTCCGCTGACGATGACGCGCGCGCCAAAGAAGTTGGAGCGCAGAATCGCTTGCGCGATCGATGCCGCGCTTACTTCGGTGAGCGTTGCGGCGCCGTCTTCGAGCGAAAGATGCTCAAGCGCTTCCCGGTGAGCTTCGAGAAACTGCGGACCGAAGCGCTCTCGACCGGTCGTCTTCGGCGGTGAGGCGGCGAAGTATCGGTCGTCGAGCATTGCCCTGAGCAATTTTTCGTCGATGCGCCCCCGGCCCGCCAGCTCGCCGCCCATGTCGAAGTTTCGTTCGCCGCGCGTGCGAGCGCGCACGAATGCGTCGAGCAGCATGTTGGCCGGGCCCGTGTCGAAGGCGACGGCTTCCTCAGGCGGTGCGGCCGCACGCAGCAGAGTAACGTTGGCGATGCCGCCGAGGTTGAGCACGACGCGATCCTCGGTGCCGCTGCCTAGCAGGAGCGCATCAACGCGGGCGACCAGCGGTGCGCCCTGACCATCGGCAGCACAGTCCGCGCTGCGAAAGTCGTAGCAAACCGTCGCGTTGACGCCTTGGCGAATCAGGAAGGCATCCCCGAGCTGAAGCGTCACATGCGCCGTGCCGTCGTGCCATACCGTTTGCCCATGCGAAGCGACGTAACGAATCGATTCAGAGCCGACTACTTCGCGAGCAGCTTTTGCGTAAACGCGGCCGAGCGCATTGTGGAGCTGCGCGACGGCGGAGAGGCTGCCGGAATTCGGCGGCAGCGCGGCGAGCAACGCTTCGTACAGGCCGCGCTCGAAGCAGTACCGCTCGAAGCGGAGTAACTCGACGGCATAACTTTCATGCCATGGGCGAATGCTGACCAATGCGGCATCGACGCCATCGAGCGACGTTCCGCTCATCAATCCGACCGCTAGCACCGAATCATCCTTCGAGAGCCTGCGGATGACACGCGAGAGCCTCAGAATGAGACAGTACCATTGCTTCATAAAAACGAGCGCGAAGATCGCGAATGTCGGTGCGGCCAAAATAGACGGCATTGGTAAGCAGCACGCCTTGGAGGTCGCGCGAGGGGTCCGCCCAGACGCAGGTCCCAACGAACCCGGTATGACCGAAGGACGATCTATCCATGAAACGGCCGCAAGAGTTTTCGTCGCTCGTCTTGAGCGCCCAGCCCAGACCGCGACGCAAGGTCGAGTCGTAGGCCTGTTCGGCGATCGCGTCGCGCACGATTGCTTCCGGAAGCAACGGGGACAGCCGTCCGTTGGGCGGACCTAAGTAGGTCTCGGTGAGCGCAGCAACGTCGGCGGCGGTTCCGAAAAGTCCGGCATGACCCGAAAGGCCACCCATGAGGTAAGCTTTTTCGTCGTGCACGAAGCCCTGAACGCGCCCGCGCCAGCCGTCTTCTTCCGTCGCCGGAATCTTGCGGCGCGCAGCGTCACTGCGGCGTAACGTCAGCGAGCTTGGGAATGATCGCGCGACGAGCGCCTGCAGCGAAAGCCCGGTGATGCGTTCGATGGCGGCGCCGAGCGCGATGAATCCAAGGTCGCTGTAGATCACTCTTTCACCCGGTTTCGCAATCAGCTCGCAGCCGAGCGCAAATGTTTCCACATTCTCGTCTGCGATCGAGCGGTAATCGGCGCCCGAGTTCATGCCCGACGTGTGCGCAAGCAGCATACGCGCGGTGATAGCCCGGTGCGCATCTCGCTTCCACTCCGGGAGAACGCCTGAGGACAGCGGCTCGTCCAAGCTCAGCCGGCCGTCGCTGACGAGCTGCAAGAACAGGGTGGTGACGAAAAGCTTCGTAAGTGAGGCGAGGTCGAAGCGTGTGTCGGCATAAATCGGCCGCCCGAGTTCGTCGGCTCGCGTCGTGCCGTATGCGCGCTCGAAGCGCACGCGACCGCAATGCTCGATGCGTGCGACCGCCGCGGTAAACTCGCTCCCGCAGGCTTCCTCGAGGATTTGCTCGATGCGCCCTTGCACGCGGCTCAGGGTGACACCGGAAGACGCCCCGTCGGCATGCTGCCGCCGAAGATGACGTCGGCAAGTCCGCCGATCGACGCCTCGTCGTCGCCGTAAGCGGCGAGCAAGTGGCGTGCGTTTGTGAAAAGACGCAGACCGAAGGGTTCGAGTAGAGAGACGACGAGCGCATCGGGATAACGGTCGAGAATTTGCGCGATAGCCTGGGCTTGTGCCGGATAGCGATGCGTGCGTCGCGCCAGCACCACCGGGCGACGCTGGCGTTGCGCAAGTTTGTCAAGGATCGCGTTCGTTTCGTCGGCCCGCGGGTCGATCGAGGCGAGCAACTCCTCGAGCGCGGGAGATTCGCGATGGAGCATGGCACCCGTGCCGCCGAACGACACGGCGATCGATGCGACCGGATCGGAGTGCGGGTACCCGCGAAGCAGTGTCACCGCGCGTCTACCGATTTCGCGTCCAATGCCGGGATGCGGATCCAACGCGTCGAGCGGAAGCGGTACCGCACCGGCTTTGCGCAGTCGTAATATGCGTGCGTGCGCTTCCTGCAAACGCTCCAGCGAAATCCGTTCGTCCTCAACGGCCGCCTCGACGGCCTGCGCGGCGTCGACCGCGAGCGCAAGATTGTGACTGAAGAGCAAGAGGTCGGCCCCGGCGGCGAGCGCTTCGACGGCGCTTTCGACCGAATCGCGTGCGGCGACGGCTTCCATTTCCAGGCAATCGGTGACGAATGCGCCGCGAAACCCAATCTCGCCCCGCAGCAGATCGTGCGCGATGCGGCGGGAAAGTGTCGCAGGCCGTTGCGCATCGAAGTCTGGCACGAGCACGTGGGCGCTCATGAATGCAGGCGCGTCGCCCGCTACGGTCGCAAACGGCACGAGATCGCGAGCGCGCAGCGTTGCCTCATCAACCTCGATAACGGGAAGCGCCTGGTGGGAATCAACGGAAGTGGCACCGTGTCCGGGAAAGTGCTTGTAACAAGCAAGAATGCCGCCCTCGAGCAATCCCCGCGCGAATGCGGCGCCCAACGCTGCGACGCTCTGCGGGTCGGACCCCAAAGAACGGGTACCGATGACGGTATTATCGGGGTCGAGCGCTAAATCGAGCACCGGAGCAAAATCGAGCGTGCTGCCGGCTCGCCGCAGATCGAAAGCAACTTGCTCGCCGGCTCTCTGCGCCAACTCAACGTCGTCGGCGGCGCCCAGGGCCATCATCGGCGGCATCGTCTCGACCCCCGCGCGTAATCGCGCAACGACGCCACCTTCCTGATCGAGCCCGAGCACCGGCGGCGGATCGTCGCGCGCTCGCAGCGCATCGGTGAGCGCGCGAATATCTTCAAGCGCCGCGCCATCGCCCGGAAAGAGAATGTACCCGCCGAAGCGCGGCAGCGACGGATCGAAGCTCGTGCCGGCAAGACCCACCATGATGATGTCACGCGCGAGCGCGGCCGTTCCGGTCACGCGATTGCTCGGCCCGGCACAGCATCGAAACGCCACAAGTATTGAACTCGCTTAGAAAACGAGCTCATACGTTGGAGCGCACTAGTCGCGCCGGCCGAGCGTGCCGTACTCTTCACGCGCGCCAGCATCGCCGGCGCGAACGCGCGCAATCACGTCGCGCAGCCATACGACGCTCGCATCGTCGGCCGGACGGCCCGCCAGAACCAAGCGCAAGGCGATCAGCGCAAGATCGGGCGTACGGGCACCGAGCCGCTCCATTCCCTCGTAAAAGGGCTGTGCGCCTTGCGCGCGAGCCCGAGTTTCGAGCAGCATGCGTACGAGCTGGGATTTCGAAGGAGCGCCGTCGAGAAGATAGCCGTCGAGCAACTCGAAGTCCATCGGGGATGGGTTTCGCCGCGCGTATCGGTTTGCTCTTTGCGGTCGCGCTCGGCACGACGGGAGCGAACGGAAACGAAAACGACGTCGTGCGGCTGCTCGAGCGAATGCGCGCCGCTGCCGGCCCGGTTTGGCAGACGCACTTTGTCTCGGTCTCTCGACTGACGTTGGGCAGCGAGCAGAACATCGTGTCGAGCGACAGCGAAGGCCTGCGTATCTTCGTGCGTCATTGCACTGGAGAACTTTGCAATGGCAGCTATTTCGACGGCGAGCATCTGTATTCGGTCAACATGAACGGAACGAGGCTTGCTCGATCGCTCGAACCCGAGCCCTTCCTGCGTTCACTCCGTCTAGTGTCATCACTCGAATTCCTATCGCCGTCGTTCCTCGCCCACGGCGGGCAAATCGGCAGGGCCGGAAGCGGGACGTTCAAGGGCAAGCTGTACCGCACACTCGTTGTCGGCGGCGTCAATGCGGTTCCCATGCGGCTCTACGTGGATCCGCAAAGTGCCCTGGTACGGCTCGCGCGGGACGCCGAGGGGACCGAGACGTTCGAGTATCGGGCGTACCGTCGCGTCGGCGTTTATTCGCTGCCGTTTGAAGTGTTTCACGATGGCCAGCTTTTCGAACGCTATGATGACCGCGCGGCCGTTTCGTCCGCATTCCACCCTCCGCGCGGTCTCGTACCCGACTTTAGCGGCGCGCCGGAAATAATACCGACCGATCCACGTGCGGTAACACCCATCGTCGATTGCAGCGTGGGAGGAATCGGGGTACGGTGTCTCGTCGACACCGGCAACTCCGGGCTTTCTGTGAGCTCCGAACTAGCGAGTCGGCTCTCGGCACCGGTTGTCGGAACATATCAGGTGCAGGGACTGGGTGGCTACTCGACGCAGGTCGTGCGCGCCGGGCCGCTACGCCTTGGCAACGCGACGTATCCGAACGCGTATTACGCGGTGCTGACCGATCTGCGGCGCTACGGTTACGACGTCGTAATCGGCGCGGACATCCTTGCGCCAACCGGCGTCCAAATCGATTGGGGCGCGCACACGATTCGCTTTGCTACGCCGGCGGGACGAAGCCAGATCGATATTCCCATTTCGTTCCAGAACTTCATACCGGTGGTCAACGTCGTGTTGGGCAGCGTGGAAGCGATGCTAGCAGTGGATACGGGCGACGAGTCGAACATCAATCTTAGTTACGAATTTTATGCCAAGCACCCCGGACTCTTCAGTGCCACTGCGCGGCGGTCCGTCAGCGGAATCGGTGGAAGCAGCGTCGAGCTCATTGGAGAGATTTCGCAGGTGACGATCGGCGATTACCGCACCGGACCCGAACGCATTGGGATGACGCAAACGCTGCACGGAACGGCGTTCGGCCACCTAGGGGCCGCATTTCTCCAGCAATTCATCGTGCAGTTGAACTATGCTGCGGGGCAGCTTCGCCTTATTCCCAGGACCTGAATCAGATGCGAATTCACAGATTCGTCACCTGTCTGGTCGTTGTCACGTGCGCGCAGGCAGTCCAAGTGCGAGCAATGACGGTCGACCGCTGCACCGTCGTCGCGGTCCAGATGATGCAGAGCGTCGATTCGTCGGACGCGCGTCCCGGAGACTTCTTTCGATTCGAGACGGTCAACGCGGTGACGAGCGGTGCCAGGGTCGTCATTCCGGCGCGCACGATGGGGTACGGCGTCGTCGCCATCGCCTCCCCTGCCGGCCGCGACGCGCGCCCCGGCACACTGGTTCTCGAGCCTCGATACCTCGTGTTGCCCGACGGCAAGCATCTGGGCGTCGTGCTCAATCACAACACCGACTCATTGGCAAAGTCGGGCGCAAGCGACAGCATCCCGGGCTATCTCGGCGCAATTCCGGTTTTGGGAGTCGGGGCCGCCGTCGGGGTGTTCAACCATTTTCGCAAGGGTAAGAACATCGTCGTGCCGCGGGGCACCGTCTTCACGCTCTTTCCGAGCGACGATCCGTCAGTCGAGCGCTGCCAGGATCACCCGTCGTATTAGCGCGCTAATCGTCAGGGCGCTCGCGGCTTGCGCCGCCGCGAGCTTGATAGGCAATCGGACGGCGCTGGCGTCGGAGCTTACGACCGGTTCGATTCTGGGCACCGTGCGAACGACTCACGGAGTACCCATCGCCGATGCGCAGGTTGCCGCTCGGGCGGCGTCCGGACGGTATACGACGACCACGGACAACGCGGGGCGCTTTGTTATTCTAGCCGTCGTTCCAGACACGTACGCCGTCACCGTGCAGGCCAAAGGATACCAATCCGCCAGCGAGATCGCGATCGTTCTGCCGGGTGAGCGTGAGGAGATGGGCTTTACTCTCCAGGCGCGGCTCAAAGAAATCGCGCGTGTCGAAGCTCGAGGCGAAGCCTTTCCGGTCGGAAGCACGAGCGACACGTTCACCGTCAACGGCGAAACGGCGCGCGCGTCGTATCCGAGCGAATCCTCTTCCGGCTTAGCGACTTACACTCAAGGGTCCGTTCAAGGTGCGATTGCCGGCGTACCGGGCGTCCAGTTTGACACGTTCGCAAACGCAATCGTGCGCGGCGGCAAGGTGCAAGACACCGTCTTCGATTACGATTCAGTCCCAATTCCTCAGGGTTTGATCGCTGAACCGGGAGGCAACATCGTCGGCGCGCAGCTCGCCACGGCCGGCGTACAGGCAACGACGCTCACGTTAAGCGGCTTTGCCGATGTCAGCCAAAACGCGTTGGGGGGCGTCGTGAATGAAATCCCGGCGATCGGGACGTACCCGGCTCGGGGCGCGCTTACGATCGCCGAGGGCATTGGCGCGCAGTACGGCGAGATCGGCGCCATGGAGCAGTGGGCGACGCCGGATCTGCACTGGCGCTATGCGCTCGCAACGACCTCCGGTACCGCGTACTTCGCTTACGGTGACGGCGTCACGTTCTATCCGGCCGAGCTGGGAACGTACGGCCTTGCACTGCAGAGGCGCGCCCAATCCTCCTGGTCGGGTAACGTTCACTTTCAACCCGAACCGCACGACGATTTTTCGCTGACGGTTCTCTCAGGTGTCGCGACGTACGACCAATATAACACGCCGTATGTCGGCGAACGATGGGCGACGTTGAATTCGAGCACCACGCCGTTTCCCGGCCAGCCCGCGAATCCGTACGCGCAGGTAAATACCCCCTCTCGGTCACGCGGCACGTACTTCGTCGCGAAGCTCCAGTGGCTTCACAACTGGCGGCACTCACTGGGACGCGTCTACGTCTACCGCTCCCAGGTCGGCGCATCCGCTAACGGTCCGTTCTGGGACGACCTCTCCTTCCCTGATGGCGTAATTTCACTCTCGTCCACGCAAAGCCAGCGACAGGACGGAATCGGCTACGACTTCGACGATCAGGCCGGAGCGAACCACGACATTCGGGCCGGCGCACAGTACTCGGTAAACGTCAGCAATCTCGATCAGATCGTGCCCACCGCGGACGAGCTCGTCACTTCGAACCCTCGGCTGAACCAATACTTGCTTTATGCCGGCGACACGTGGTCGATCGACGATCGTCTCGCCGCAACCGGAACGCTCCGTTACACGGGCCAGCACGTCCTCACCGCAACGGGGCTCGCCTACGGGGTCGGTGCGATCGATCCTCACTTGGGTCTCGCTTACTCACTGCCGGGCCAAAGTGCGCTACGTGCAACATTCGATCACACGTCCGTCGTACCGCTGCCTCTGGAAGTGCAGCGAACCGATTCGCTCGTCGCGACGCCGCCGGTCGTACTGGCGCCAGAAACCGCGGACGACTATAGCTTCTCTTACGAGCGCGGTGGCCCGACGCAGATTCGGCTCACCTATTATGCGGATTTCGAAAAGAACCGCATCGACGTTTTGCCGTACAATTTTCGGGTTACGTCCCAGAATCCAAATGCCGTCGGAGTTCCCACCAACGCAGGCCTCTTGCGCTCGCACGGCGTCGAGCTTTTCGTAAAACGCGGTGGCTTGCAGTTCAATGCAAATTACGGACGTACGTTCACCTCCAGCGTCGATCAGTTTGCCTACAACGATCTCAACCCCGCGGCGCTTCTGGCCGGGCATCTTTATCCGGCCGGGTACGTTCCTGATTTCACCGCTAGGCTCGGCTACGAGTTCGATCTAGCGCATCGCCGCCTGCGTATAACACCTCTGCTCTCATATGAAAGCGGTTATCCGTACGGAAACGGAACGATGGTATGGTCGCTCGATCCAAAAACCGGCGGTCCAGTGCTCGTACCGAACGACAACTACGTTAACCCGGGTTATAACTATTACTTTCTGAAGAATCCGGCGTTGCCGCACAACGCCGCGACGAATCCGTATACGGCGACGCTGGGGACGAACGAAGGTGCCGACCCGAACACGCTGAGAACGCCGCCGCAAACGATTGCGTCGCTTCACGTCGAGCAGGACCTCTCCGCGCGGGTAACGGCGATGCTTGACGTCGTCAATCTCTTTGCGACGGACGCGCCGACGCAGCTCCAAGGCAATCCCTACCTGATCGGCCCGCCGGGTTACGTCGGCGGCGACGCGTACTACGAAAAAGCCTACGGCGCGCAGTACTGCAAGGGTTGCCTCTACACGCTCGGCAACGGCGTTCCGACGAACGACGGCCGCACGCAGGTCGTCCCGTGGGCGTACGGCACCTCCGGCTACGTGCCGCAGTCCTACCCGATGGCGCGAACGGCGCAGATTCGGCTGCGTTACCGGCTATGAGGTGCTCCGGCTACTGCGCGACGCGCCACACGACAGCTGCACGACTCGAGTTAGGGGTATACGATAGCGAGTGATTCGAATCGGCACAAGCGGATGGGTCTATGACGACTGGCGGGACCGCTTCTATGCGCCGGGGGTCGCGCAGCGGCGCTGGCTGGAATACTATGCCGAGCGCTTCGACACCGTCGAGCTCAATGCGACGACGTATCGTCTTCCATCGCCGGCGCAGGCCTCGGCGTGGTGCGCAAAGGTCCCAACCGAATTCCGCTTTACCGTGAAATTGAGCCGCCTCATTACCCACCGCAAAGACCTTCCACCACGCGTCGACGACTTCATCGCGAATTATTTCGAGCGGACCGCATGTTTCGATCGAGAAAAGGTCGCCCAAATTCTGATTCAGTTTCCGCCGTTCCTTGAACGGGACGATAACCGGCTATCCTCGTTCATCGCGAAGTTGCCGCCCGAATACCGCTACGTCGTAGAGTTTCGTAACGCAACGTGGTTCGAGCCGAGTGTGCGCGAGCTGCTCGTCTCCCAACGCGCCGCTTTCTGCGTCCACGACTATCCCGGCATGCGCGTTCCACGTTGGGTGACACGCGACGACCTCGCCTACGTTCGATTTCACGGCCATAGCGGTCTCTACGTCGGCTCTTATCCGCGCCGGGTGCTCGCGCGCTGGTCCCGGACGCTGCGCGAACTCGAGTACGCGGCGCGTGACGTCTACGTCTATTTCAATAACGATACGGCGGCGGCCGCGCCGAAGGACGCGGCGGTGCTCAAAACGCTGGTGGGCATTTCATAAGTGCGCTACTTTCGGGCCCGTGACGGCGCGCAGCTCGCGTTTGCCCAAAGCGGCTCGGGCACTCCGGCGCTCGTTTTCGTTCACGGCTGGCAGGCGGATCACAACGTCTGGCGCGACGTCATTGAGGCGCTCGGTCCGCAGTTCCATACCATCGCGGTGGACCTGCGGGGAAGCGGCAACTCAGCGACGCCGTAGGGCCGTATCGGCTCGAACGTTTCGCCGCCGACTTGCGAGAACTCATCGACGAGTTGGAAACGGGTCCCGCAGTGCTGATCGGTCATTCGATGGGCGCGACGGTTGCGCTGCGGTTTGCGCTCGAGGCCCCGCAAATGACGCGCGGCCTCGTGCTTATCGCGCCCGTGCCGGCGAGTGGAGGCGACTACTCGCCCAAAGGCGAGGCCTATCTGCGTGCAACCGCAGGCAATCCGGCGGCCGCAAGGGACTGGTTGACGCGAACTTTCGCAGGTGCGCCCGACGAACTAGCGCTCGAGCGCCTCTGCAATGCTGCGGCGAGAACCGAGCGAAATGCCGCGCTGGAGTCTTTTGATTCGTGGGCACACGCCGACTTCGCCGAGCAGACGAGGAAGATCGGCGCGCCGGCGCTCGTGATCGCACCGGAGCACGACGCGCCCGAGGCGTCGGAACGCAAGGTCGCTGCACTGCTGCCCAATGCACGGCACGTCGTGCTTGCGAATTGCGCCCATTACGCGATCCTCGAAAAACCGAAGGAAATTGCGAACCTAATCCGAGACTTTATGACGTGAACGTGGTAGAGAAAACACGGTGAAGATCGAGGAATCCGGAAAGCCAGGATAGTGCTGCGCATCTTCATCGGCGAGAGCGAGCGGTACGGTTATCAGCCGTTATACGCTGCCGTCTTCGCAGCCGAACGGGAGTGGCGGCTCGCGCTGGCATACTCCATCGGCACCCTGATCTTAGGGGTCGCCGCATGCTATGGGGGCATCGCCGCCGCGCGCCTGGTGATTCGACCAGTCTAGGGAGAGAGCGCCGTGAAGACACACCAAATTCTTCGGATACAAGCGGCTTACTATGTCACGAGCGGACTCTTCCCGTTGGTATCGATGCCGACATTCGAACGTATAACCGGGACCGAAGGTCGATAACTGGCTCGTGCAGATGGTCGGCTTGCTGGCAGCGTGCATCGGCCTCACGCTCTTTGTCGGTGCGCGCCGCAAAGAGATAGACGAATCGATCGTTGCGCTGTCAATTGCATCGGCGCTTTCTTTTGCCGGCATCGACGTCGTTCACGCCGCCCGGCGCCGCATCTCGCCGATCTATCTGGCGGATGCCGCGATTCAGGCGATAATTGTGATCTCTCTTTTGCGCAAGTGTTTAGAATGAACGAGCTCGCTCAGCGCGCGTGCGTTCCGTGCCGCGGCGGAGTACCTCCGCTTGACGACGAGCAAATCGTTCCGCTGCTCGGGCAACTCGGTGGCGAGTGGCGCGTCGTCGAACGCGCCGACGCCGAGCGCAGAAGCGTAAAGGTCCTGACGTGCAAGTACCGGTTTGATAATTTTCGCGATGCGATGCGCGCCGCGCAGCAGATCGGCGAGCTGGCCGAAGCGCAGCAGCATCACCCGGATCTGCATGTCGCATGGGGTCGTCTCACGCTCGACGTTTGGACACACAAGATCGGCGGACTTACCGAGAGCGACTTTATCTTCGCGGCCAAATGCGACGCTCTGTTTGCCGCAAGAAAAAAAGCGCAAAACGCCTGAGTCAAGTTAGCTGCTCGATGATCCTGGCGGCTTGCGCTAGAGTCCGCAGTTGAGCCGGCGCCAATCTGCGCAGTAAGTTTTCGATTGCGCGGACGCGCCGCTCCCGTGCGGCCTGCAGCGTCGCACGTCCTTTTGCCGTGGCGCTCACCCGCGCGATGCGAGCATCCTGCCGATCGGATCTGCGCTGGACGAACCCGTCGCGCTGGAGCCCATCGACGAGTCGGGTCATCGTCGGGGGACGCACTTGTTCGGCATCCGCGAGTTGGGTGATCGTTCGGTCGCCGGCGAAAACTAGGACCGAGAGCACGGAGAGACGCGGCGAGGTCAACCCGCTTTGAGCGTCCACCGATCGCACCAAGCGTAAAAGATGTATAGCCGAGGAGTGAAGCCGGTCGGCGGCTTTACGCCGCTCGCTTGACATCACATTCATCTCAATCTTATATTTAGCATACCTAAATAGTTTGAAATCGAGGTTGCGTATGCCTTCGGAACTGCTTATCGCGCTCTACAACCAACGCGGGGATGAAGCCGCCGCGCTGGCCGCTCGCCTAGCGGGCCTCGATGTCTTCGAAGCGGCCGCAATGGGAGATGCGGCGCGACTGCGCGACGTTCTTAGCGCAGACCCCGGCCTGTGCGAGAGCGTGGAGCGATGACGGGTTTACGCCTCTCCATCTTGCCGCCTTCTTTGCCCATCCCGAGTGTGTGCGCACGCTGATCGAGGCGGGGGCCGACGCCAACGTCTGCTCACGGAACGCGATGTCGGTGCGTCCGCTTCATAGCGCGGTCGCTTCGCAATCGCTGCGCTGCGTGGAGCTGGTACTTGCGGCCGGAGCCGACGCAAACGCGAGGCAGGCCGGCGGATACACGCCGCTTCACGAGGCAGTTCATAATGGCGATCGGGCTATCGAAGCGGCGCTCCTTGCCGCCGGTGGGGAGCCGTCACTGCGGGCCGACGACGACCGGGCCGCGGCAGACTTCCGACGGAGCTAGCGAAAAACCGAAGCCCTGGGGGAATCGCTTTAGGCGCGCCTAAATTTGTTGTGAGGCATGGTTAAATGGGCGGCGCCTCTCTGGTTTCTTCTGGTGGCCGTCCAACCCGCCGCAACGTGGGCAATTCCGCTCTTTGCCCACCAGTACGGCGTTACGTGCGCAGAAATGCCACTCGGTCATCCCGCACCTCAACCAGTTCGGAGCTGCGTTCCTGGCCTACGGCGAGCGCTTTCCTGGCCTCTCCTCGGGACCCGCCGTTCCGTTTTCGGCTAAAGTGAATCTCGTCGACTCGAGTGAGTACCAGGGAGAGCGGTCCGAACGGGCAAGGCTTACCGAAGGCGATCGTCGACGAGATCGAGGCCTTCACGTCGGCAACGATCGGGACTCGCGCTAACTTTTTCGTCGAGCAGTACGTCGTAGACGGCGGCGAACCGGGCCTTCTGCGCGACGCGTGGATCAGCGACCGCCTTAATCCGTGGAACGCTCGAATTCCGCTCTATCTGCAGGGCGGCCAGTTCACGCTTCCGCTCCCGGTCGATCCTGAAACGTTTCGGGATACGTATCAAGAGTACACGCCCTACGTGCAAACCGTCGGCGCCAATCCGTTCAATTTCTTCGATCCGGCAATGGGGATGCGGCTCGGCGTCGGGGACCCGCTGCGCGGGGTAAGCCTTCAACTTTTTGGCGGTCCGGGCTATACGCGCCAAAGCGGTCTCGCACCGACAGGTGTCGACACGCAGGTGTATGCGCAGGATGCGATGGGGCCATTCACGCTGAGCATTTTCCGATACGATGGCCTCCGGCCGATTGCCGGGGAGCCGTTCGACCGCTTCGAGCGCACCGGTTTCGGTTTGACCTACGGACAATGGACGCGCTTTTCGAGCGAAACGGTGCTCATCAACGGCTGGGACTCGAACTGCGCTACGCCGCGGCTCGTCGGCTGCACGCTCGAGCGGAGGGTTCGAGCAATTGCGCTATGCGTTCAACCGCCAGCTCTTCGCCGAGGCGCGTTACGAGGGGACGAACGACCCGACCGGTGGCTTCACGCGCGACGCGGTGGTACTCATTGGGTATGGCCCAACCGAAAACACTCGCGTCACGGTCGAGGACGTGATCGGGCACGTGCCGCAGACCACCAATACCATGAACGCGCAATTCAGCATTGCGTATTGAGCTTCATGAGACCGGCGATTGCGACGCTTCTTCTCATCGCTACGCTTGCGGCCGGAGCACCCGCAGCTCGTGCGATCGACCCGGCTCGATCGACGGCGCAGTTCAGCGTACAGCACATCTGGGTCGAAAGCGTAAAGGGCAGCGTGCCCATTCTGAGCGGCTCGGTCCTGCTCGGGCCGGGTTCCGTCATCCCAACCAGTGTAAGCGCCGTGCTCGACGCGACGCGAATCGCCACCGACGAACCCGATCGCGACCGATCGCTCGAGTCGGCGGACTTCTTCGATGCGAAGAAGTTTCCGAGCTGGACGTTTTTCAGCACGAAGATCGTGTCGCGCGGACCGAACGCTTTCGAGATGGACGGCAATCTGACAATCCATGGCGTCACCCAACCCGAGCAACTGAACGTTACGGTCAGCGGTAATTTGGCGCATCCGCGCTATCATGCAGAGGCACAGATCGACCGCCATGCTTTCGGCATGACCAGGACGCGCCTAGACCCTACGATCGGCAACACCGCCGACATCACGCTGGACGTGACGCTGAAGTAGCGCCGGCGTGAAAAGGTTTTAGGCGCTGGCCGAGCGGGTACGCGAAGAGCACTATAACTCTGCATAGAGAGGCCTTCAATGCAAATTGACACGACACTACTGCCACCGCGCGGAAACGATGCGGTGGAAATCCTTTTGAACGATCATCAGGTGATCAAGAGTCTTCTCCGTGAGCTGACCCAAGCAAGCGGTCCCGCGCGCGAACAAGTACTGGAGAAGCTCAAGGGCGTTCTCACGATTCACAATGCGACCGAAGAAAATCTCGTCTACCCGGCCATCGACAAGGTTGCCGGCAGCAAGCTCGAGGCTCAGCACCTCTACCACGAAACGGCGGAAGCCGACACGCTGCTTTTCGAACTCGATTCGATGCTAAAGGAAAGAGACGACTCCGACTTCAGCATGAAGGCGGAGAAGTTTGCGGACGCCGTCTCTCATCACATCGAAGAAGAGGAGCAAAAGGCGTTTCCACGACTGCAGGAAAATGCCGATCCGCGGCATGCCGAAATACTCGCGGAGTCGGTGAAAAAATTCCGCAAGTCGCTTCACTTCGAAATCGCATCGAGTTAGCCGCGGGCTTTTTTAAGGGAGCGCTTCAGAGTTTGCTCGATCGGTTCGCGGCCCTGGCGCTCCCATTTTTCCACGAAACGCAACGCGAGACGCTCCCGATGCGGTAGCGTGCCGGGGCGCTCGCTTACCGTCGCCCTTCAGCCGTTGCGATGGTAGGCGGCGCAGCCGCGTGTACGTTTCGATGACCGCCGGATGGACGTAGGCCTTGCGGCAAACCGCCGGCGTATTGCCGAGGCGCGCCGGCGACGCACGCGAGGGCGGCGGTGATCTTCTGTTTCGTCTCCGCCTGATGCGCCGACGGCTCGGCGAGCGCCGCGATGCACTCGACCGTGCCGATCCACGTGCGAAAATCTTTCGCGGAGAAGTCGTCGCCGGCAATTTCGCGGATGTATTCGTTGACGTCGTCGGAGCTGACCGCAGCGATCGAGCCCGAGTCGTCGAGATACGTAAAGAGCTCCTCGCCGGGAAGGTCGCGGCATCGCTTGATGATGCGCGCGAGTCGCTTGTCGTCGAGCAAAATCCGATGCTCGCGGCCGGTCTTGCCGCGAAAGCGTAAGCGCACTTGCGAGCCATTCAAGCTTACGTGGCGCGTCCGCAGCGTGGTGAGTCCGAACGAGCCGTTTGCTTGGACGTACTCTTCGTTGCCGACGCGCACGCCGGTGGAGTCCAAGATCGCCACGATTGCCGCGAGTACTTTTCGGCGCGATAAACCTTCCGCGCTCAGATCCTTCGCGACGGCCAGCGCGAATCGCGGGAAGCGCGCGACCGAACGCCACGAGCCGGTGGTACTTTGCCTCGTCCCTGACCTCGCGCCAGCGCTTGTGATAACGATACTGCTTGCGGCCGCGCGCATCGCGCGCGGTCGCTTGCATGTGACCATTGGCGATCGGCGAGATCCAGACGTGGGTGTACGCCGGAGGAATGGCCAGCGCGCGGATCCGAGCGACCTCACGCGCATCCCGGATGGCGCTGCCGTCCGCATGAAAATAGACGAAGTGGCGCCCTCGCCGGCGCCGAGCGATTCCCGGCTGGCGGTCGTCGATATACCGTAGTCCTGCTTCGCGAGCAGCCGCTTGAGCGTCCATCTGCCATTGGACTTCTACCGCGCCGGGCGACTCTGAAAACGTCAGAGCCTGGCTGCGGCCGCGAAGCGCTTACGATGAGCGGTTACACGTACCCTGCAAATCCGGTTGCGCCGCGGTCATCGTGGGATATGACGTAAAGGTGAAACTGTTCTCATTGGTGCGGACGGTTTGAGCGTGGCCTAGCTTGCCGTTATGAGTCGACTGATCCGTCCATTGCTCCGTGTTTCCACTCCATGGCTGCGCAGCGGAAACCCACCACCCTGCCTCGCTGTCGAGGCCGGTTTGCACGTACTGACTTTTCTTAGGGTCATACGTGGTCGCGATGCTGACCACGTACGGAGTTGTCATTTTACCCTGCGGCGGCACGACGACCCATTCGCGGAGAACGCCCGAATCGATCGTATAGGTTGCCGTCGCTTTGCTGGGCGGAACGCCCGGAGGACCGGCCATACAGGACCACGTTCCGACGTAATACTGCATCGCTTCCATACCCGTCATGGGCTGGGCACCGGCTGGTGCCGCGACCGCGACGATGAACGCGAATAGGGTAAGAGTTTTTGTCAAGCGAATCTGCTCCTTTCTCGAGTAGCGCGGGCTACGGTGGTCCGCTGACCACGCGTGTAGTTTTGATGTAGTCCAACCGCGGAAATTCTTTCTCAAGGTACGCGTTGCCTTGTGCCGCGATGCGCGCCTGATCGGGCCGCTCTCCGTAGCCGGAGTAGATGTGGTCGACGACCCGCATGCCACTAACAACTCGGCCGATCGGCGCGAATCCCATCGCATCGAGGTTAGCGTTATCAGCTAAACTAATGAAAAGATGCGTCGTGCGGCTGTTCGGCTGCCCCGTCGCCGCAAATGCCACGGTACCGCGTGTATTCGACGCCTTGACGGGATCGTCGGGAATTGTGACGTCCCACTTTTTCGTAACGGCCGGATCCGCTGCGGCACCCCATTGTACGACGAAGCCGGGTACAACGCGGTAGAAGCGCGCCCCATCGAAGTATTTTGCCTTGACCAGTTCGTGAAAGCGTTGCGCGCCGTTGGGCGCAAGACGCCTACTTACCTCGACGATAACCGGTCCTTTGTTCGTGTCGAGCAGGACGTGATACGTATCGGAGGCCGAGGTATCTGAGGCCGACTGCTTTGCACCACCAGTGCAGCCGGCCAACGCAAGCGAAAAGAAGGCGATAGCGGCAGCTCTCATTCGTGGAGAACCTTAGCTCGCAAGCAAATATGACCCTTCTCTCACCCAGCAAATCGAAGGCACAGACCTCGTTACCCAGGAGCGGCAGCGCAGCTACTTCTATGGTGCAGGAGACGCACGGTGCGGATGGTACGTGCACAGCGTGCACAGAGCATCGTTCCAGAGGCTTATCATTTCGATAGTTGCAGTTTCGATCGTAATTGCGTGTTCGCGCGAACCGGGGCCCGCAACACCGGGTGTTAGCGGCGCCAAAACCCTCGCTGGAGCAGCGGCGGTCGCGAGTCGTGCCTGTGGCCCAATTTTTTACAAGCCGAAGGGCGCCGCGCGGCCGGAATCAATCGCGGCGCGAGGTCCTGGCCTCGTCCTCGGTGGGGGCGGCACTGACGTGAATGCCGAATTCGTTTGGATTCACGACACGATCGTGGGCTCGCACTCAAAGCGCGGCGCCGACCTAGTAGTGCTCCGAGCGACGGGGGACAACGACTACGACCGATATATCTATCGGCTGGCCCCCTATCACTCGGTCCGTACGCTGCTGTTACCGCCCTGTTCTTCTGCCGACATTTTACGCGCGGCTGCAAGAATCGTCGCGAGATCGACCGCGGTCTTCTTCGCCGGCGGCAATCAAGCCGACTACGTCATTTGGAAAGGGACGCCGATTCAGGCGGCCGTACAGCACGTTTACGATCGCGGCGGCGTCGTCGGTGGCACGAGCGCCGGCGAAGCCATCTTAGGGCAGTACGTATTCGATGCGGTTGCCGAGCGGAATCGGAATACGACTACAAGAAATGCCGTCCGAAATCCCTACGAAAGGCTGATTAGCTTCACGTACGACTTCCTACGCTTTTCAGCGCTTGATGATGCAATCACCGATCAGCACTTCGTTACGCGTAACCGATTCGGCCGCACCGCCGTGTTCATGGCTCGACAGATTGCAGATGGAAAGGTGCGCCGTCATCCTCTCGTGGTGCTAGGCGTCGCCGTGGACGAAGCCAGCGGAATAGTTGTCGACAAGCACGGCATTGGAACGCTGCTGTTGCAAGGCAAGGGTGGATCGGCGTTCCTGATTCGCGGAGGACCCGCCAAGCGAATTGTTCCGGAAGTTGCGTTCGTTTCTGCAGCGCTTACGGTGACCAAATTGAGCAAGGTGGGAGATCGATTCGATTTCAAAACGTGGTGCGGACAAGAACCTACGTACGACGTTGGCGTCGATGGCTCCAAGCCATACCATGACATCTACTCGCCGAGAGACCCGTACGATCCGCCCCCGGGCAGCCGCATTCCGAAATGCACCCACCACAAACAATAGACGTGAAGCGCGGGGCAACGAGAAAATCAAACTTTATGAACGCTGCCGACCGGTGCACTCTTAGGCGGTTGTGCCGGCGCAATCTTGGGTGTTCCGGTGACAATCGCTATCGGATCCCTCGTTAGCACTGGGGCTACGCTCTGGCTCTTGCCGCTGCGTAACGCTCCCACGCAGACACCGCCCACGACAGTCGTTAATGTGCCCGTTCTGCGCCGGCGCAGGCAAGAACGACCCCATCGCAAGGTGGTTCTTGCCGCTCAAGAGGCGAGAATCGGCGCGTAGTACACTTCCTCGGTGCGGGTGATCCTGCGCTCGCGAAGTGGCGGCATAGGGAACGACTCTGCCCGACCGAACGTGCTGGATCCGTGCCGCAGTTTGGCGGTGATGCGCGCCGCATCACTTCCGACTGCACTTCGCCGGGCGGGCGCGTGTCGCTTGAATCGCGCTATATTCCGCTCGCGCAAAACGGCGCCACGCTTCGCTGGCGGCGTGACGTGGCCGAAGATCGAATTGATGTTCAACGGTTTGCGATCGAAGGCGGCGCAAGCGCTCTCGTCGGAGTGCGCTCGCTTGGCGTCTGTGCGTATAAGAGACTGATTTTACCGTCGTTTCCCGCTACGAGTCGCGCCATAAATCCCCCTTACCAGAGGGTGGATTATCGCGCCACATTACTTCTTACTGTAGCGGCGGCTTGTGCGGCGCGCCTTTGAGCGCTTTTGACTGAGTAGGGCGCCTGGATTGCGGCCAGGAGGCTGGATGAAACGACCCGCTTTGCGACAGGGCCGCTGGGCATTCTCAGGATCGCGGCGACTTTCGATTCGACTGCGGCACTCAAGGCGAACGGATCGAGCCGGTCGCGCTCGGCTTTCATCGTGGCGACCTGCGCTTGGGTGAGCGCGCCTAAGCCGATGAGTCGCTCAAACGGTGTCTTGGGGGCGTCATACCTTCTGCGTACGCGGCTTCCAATGCGGTGGCGTTCTACGAGCTTGACGCTGGGCTTGAAGTAGTTGAGGAACAGGCGGAGCTCGTTGCGGAAGAGCGCATTCATGACTTCGATGGCGGCGGGCGCATCGATACGCTTCCAACCGAAGATCTTTCGCACGTGCGTCCAGTTCTTTTGCTCGATGTAGGCGTTATCGTTTTTGCGATACGGACGCCCACGTGTGAATTCCAGCTGATGCTCTTTGCACCAGCCGTAGCAATGGTGATTGATGAACTCCGAACCGCTGTCGGAGTCAATCCCACGCAACGCAAGGGAAGCGTGCAGCGCATCTCCTCGAGCGCATCGACCACGAAACGCTGCCCTTTGCCAAGCACGGCGCGGGTTTCCGTCCAGGTCGAGGCGACGTCAGTCATGTTTACCGAGAAGGCAAACTCGCCATCGCCGATCTCGCCGCAGTGCGCGACCGTATCGGTTTCGCACCAGCCGACCTCAGTCGTGTCCCACCGCTCGGTCCTCACCGGAACGTGGTGCTTGAGCAGCGTTCCCGGTTTCGTTCGGCCGTAGATGCGCCGTTTCAGTTCGGTACGATGCCGCCGCAACAGGCGATCCATCGAGCGGGCGCTCATAGTCAGCAAAAGTCGCTCCACTTCGCCAGAGAGATCCAGGTGAACCCGGGCGTGCGGCATCCAGGTGGGTAACATCGCCACCAAACGGACGGACCAGGGGTAATCGGCAGCGCGCCAGATCTTCAAGAGCGCGTCGCCCACCTCGTCGGTAAAGCGCGTCGGCTTCCCAGAAGGTCGCGATCGCGGCGTTGGTTCGCGGCCGAGCAGTACGATCGCGTACTTGCGGTGATAGCCGGTAACGGCGGTGAACTCGTCGAGGAGCGGGCCGCGCTCGGCTCGCCTCACCTTCCGATAGCGATTGCGCATCTCTTTGGCATACTTGACCTGAGCCCCAGAAAGTATCCCAGCGACAAGGCGATTTCCCAGGTTAACAAACCTCAAAGGAGACCCAATGCGTAAGTCCCGATTCTCGGAAGCTCAGATCATCGGTGTCATCAAAGAGTACGATGCCGGCGCACAAACTACCGAGCTCTGCCGGCGTCACGGCATCAGCACGACGACGTTCTACAAGTGGAAAGCCAAGTTCGGCGGCATGGAAGTCAGCGACGTCACGAAGATGCGAGCGCTCGCAACGAGAATGGCGACTTCGAACGGATCGTTGCCGATCTAGTGCTGCGATATCGACGCGCTTAAGATCATCGCCGAGGGAAACTTCTAACGCCTGCACAGCGTCGTCGAGCGGTGCAGGCAATCCGCGAAGGCGTAACGCAGATCAGCGAGCGCGGCGCCTGCATCGTCAGATCGCGAAATGCAATCGACAATGTTCCGATACAAAAGCCGACGAATTACGGACGACGGGCCGTTGCGGAAGCGGCTTGAAGAACTTGCGGCCGAGCGCCGGCGGTTTGGTTACCGGCGCCTTCATGTGATGATTCCGACGCGATGGCTTGATAGTCAATATCAAGCGCCTGCGTCGCATTTATCGTGAGGCCAACTTGCAGGTCCGAAAGCGCGTTCGGCGACGCGTTGCTCTAGGACGCGGAAATCCAGCTCCGATTGTAACAGCGATGAATGAGCGCTGGTCGCTGGACTTCGTTCACGACACGCTTCAGTTCAGGTCGGCGAATCCGAGCGCTCACAATCGTCGATGACTACACGCACGAGTCTCTTGCGATTGAAGTCGACACCTCGCTCTCCGGCGCTCGGGTGACTCGCGTCCTCGAGATGCGTCGGCGAGATCCGAGGCTATGCCGAAGACGCTTGGTGATCGACAACGGTCACGGAAGCTGACAAGCTTGGTGATGTTGCGCTGGGCTGACCGATCGGCACGTTCGGTTACACCACATTGCGCCGGGGAAGCCAACGCAAAATGCCTTCATCGAAAGCTTCAACGGCAAGTTTCGAGACGAATGCCTCAACGAACATGCGTTCGAATCGCTTGCCGAAGCCCGTGACATCATCGAGGCTTGGCGCCTCGACTACAACGCGAATCGACCGCACTCGTCGCTCGGCAATCGAACACCCGAGGAGTTCATACCCGCGGCAGGCTTTCGCTTCCATGAGCGGCGCTTCGCCGGCGCGCTGCGCCTCCGGTAAGGCCGATTTTGGCGCGACAATACCCTCTCCGGTAAGATCTAGCTTGGCGCGATTCGCGCTATTGACTATGCCAGCAGCAAGGCGCATTGTGGCTCTAAGGGCTTAATCTAGCGTGACGGCACTAGCTCGTCGCATTATCTCTTCTGGCAGTTACGCCGATGGTCGAGCGTCTTGTGGTGCTTCTCGATCGAGCGACGTAAAAGAGGCGGCGAGGAAAAAAACTACGGATTGACGTCTCGCCTCCCGGCGCCTACGATCAGGGAAGCTTAGCAGGCTGGGGACGTTTTAAGAGGAGCCACGGAAGGGGGATCGCTAAAAGTCGGTCCTCTTTTCGCGCCGTACGTTTGGCTTAGAACGGGCGTTGGGACGTGACTCCAAAGTTAACCGATTTGGTCGACGGGCCAGCCACGCCGCCTCCGTCTTCCCCGTCCTGAACGTGCGGTGATGCAGGTTATTTTCTGTTGACGTATTAACGCTTCTCTGGCATAATCGGGAGAGGGCCTGCCCGGCTGCACATACCGGGCGTCTACCATAAAGAGCGCCTTCGTTTAAACGGATTAGCAATGACCGTATGTAACGGCACCTGTCAAGCGGTGGTCCCAGAATGTCAGTAATCCACGCGACACTGCAGGCTATCGCCGCAGTCAACCCCTTCTTGTCGATGCCGTTCACCTACTTGCTGGTCGTGGGCGCGTTTCTATTTTGGAAGCGAAAGGCGTACTCACAAGAAGCGGCGCAACGGCTGACGCTTGTTACCTGGACGGTCGTTGCGGTCAACGTCACGCTCAGCTTCTTCTGGCACCCACGATGACGCCGATCCACGCGTTTATCAGCCATTACAGCGTATAGATTCTTCCCCCTTGTGTTTATTGCGTTTGGATGCGGGAAGTCATCGTCGTCATCGTCGTCACCGTCGCGGTGATTATGTGTCCCTAGCGCCGGCAAGGCGACAAGGATGACCGGGGCGGGTATCGACGCCTAACCGTCAAACCCGTTTGCAGATCGCGGGTGTTCTTTTGGTACGTCGAATTTCGCGTATGGCCCCGCCGCAGTTCGAGCGCTACGAAGAGCCGTCGGGACACTCCTCAGGCGGTACGGGCCGCAATCAAGCGCCTACGCCCGGACGATCGCGCTCGGGTTCTCCAATGGTTGGCTTTGTATTACGACTAATGGGTCAAAACAAACTCCGATCTTTGTCAGGCATCAGCTCGATTTCCTCAAGGTCACCGCTAGTGTTCTGGCACTGTGGGTACTCTGTATGGCCCCGGCGGCCGCCGATGTTGCCGAGACGGCTTCGTCCTGAAAGTAAGCAGGGCGCATCATTACATCGAAGACGGTGCGGAGATATTTATCGCTACGACCCTCAATACCAGGATATCGTTGACGGCTCTTTTCGGGTACTCAGCGATAGTTAGATTTGCGGCGCTACAGACGACGACATTTACCAACTGCGCTCAAAGGATTCAAATTCTGCTATCGTGACCACCCTCATCTGCAACGAACTCAACGGCTCCTGCCGTTAAAATTGACGGCCTCGTAAATGCCAACAATTGAACTCGCCAGATCGAGCGTCATCGTGCGCAGCATCTTTGGAATGCCGAACATATCGCTGTGCGATGCGCCGCGCGGTTGATCCAGACGTTGAAGAATTCTTCGTAGCGGCTACCGAAGTCAATGGCGAAGCGATCGAAGCGCTCCTCGCGCTCCGTTGCATCATTCATTATTGAAGTTCCCAGGGAAGGTCTGAAGTAGCGATCAATCTTTGTGTCATCCTGAGCGGAGCGCCGAAGGATCGTTACCGGCTCGCGAAACAAATCCGTCGTACAGCCGGTTGAACCCCGCCGGCTCGCCCGACGACCTCAAGATCGACGTGAAGATCAAACTCGCGGCCTTGTTGACGAGCGTGATGTTCTGCTACATCTACGCCGATTATTTTGGGCTCTACCGGAGGGGAGCGCTGCAAGGAATGCTTCAAGGAAGGATGGGTCCGCTCGGGCCGGCTACCCAAGGGGTCTTGCTGGGAACTGCCATCGTTCTGGCAATCCCGAGCGTGATGTTTTTTTGTCGCTAGCGTTAACGCCTAATCTGAATCGCTGGCTCAACGTCATTCTAGGAACGCTCTACACGCTCATCAATCTCACCAATTTCGGAGTGGTTGGGCATTCTACATTTTCTTTGGAATCATTGAAATTATCCTGACGTTGCTCATCGTATGGTACGCATGGAACTGGCCTCGTTCGAAAGCAGAAGGCCGGTCCGATGAGGCGTCGGGTAAATCGCGGTTACCCTAGGAAGTACCCAGAGCCGGACTGCCTAGATCGAGTTGAAACACTTTCGCTGATCCCGGGTTCGTGCGAAGATTCGCCGACGATGCAAGCGCCAAGGTGCCTTTGTGCCGCCGTTCCGGGCAAACAAAGACTGATATTCGCGCCGAATTGTCTATCCTGCCGAAGGTCGCAGTCGATGCGCTGCCGGAACATCGTAAGCGCGCCGTCGCCGAAGAGCTGCCTGTCGGGCTGCGTGATCTGGTCTTCCGCGCACCCGCGGTGGCCCGTTACGCCGCAAGAATCTGCTGTCGCGTTCATTTCAAGCCGTTGCTGAAGCGCGCCGGCCTCCCCAATGTCCGTTTCCGTGACCTCCGACATACCTATGCCACAAAAACTGTTATTAAGCGGTGCGGACGTGAAGGTCATTCAGGCGCAGCTCGGACACGCCAGGATCGGCGTGACGCTGGACACCGTCGCCCACCTGCTGCCATCGATTGCTAAGGCGGCGGTCCGGAAGCGCGACGACACCTTCGGGTCAGCCAAGAAAAAGGTTAATCTCGAAGCGATAGGCTGTAACCGTGGGCTGTAAAACCGACCAAGCGAGGCTGCTGCAGGCTATTGACAGCCCTCAAATTCGGTTATTGCACAGGGGTTCAATGGCTCCGGATGTTGGACTCGAACCAACGACCCGCTGATTAACAGTCAGCTGCTCTACCAACTGAGCTAATCCGGAACGACCGGCCGACCCTCGTTCCACGAGCCATTCAGAGCCCCTGCTTAGAGTGCCGAATCCGCCGGGCGCCACGAAGTCAGCGGCTGAGACGCTCCCAATCTTCATTACCGCAGCATCCGTCATGGCGACCGGCACGCCGAAGAAAATCGTATGCGCAATCAGCACATTGAGCAGGTGCGCAACGGTACCGTGCATTCGCGTTGCATGCCCGAGCGGAACAATCCCGTAAATCATCACGACCATCACGCAGGCGCCGAACACGAGCCCCGCGGCGACGACGTAGCGCCGTACGGAGTACGACGAAAGCCGATCGGCAACGGCGCGCTCGATGACGAGATAGGCGGGCATCGTCAAAAGCTCCGCAATCGCAGCCAAAGAAGATAGTGCCGAGGAACCGATCGCGCAGCACACACTAGCTGAAAAGCGTTCAAAACCCGCCCCGCGCGACGCCGGCAGCGGAGAGCCATTGCCGTGCGGGGTATAAGGCGATCGTGGCGGAGCGTTCCAAGCGCAGCCGCGCCGCGGTTGCCATTCCGACTGACGTTGACGACGCTACCGTTGAGGTGGACGGTCGCCGCGTCGCCCTGACCAATCTACGGAAAATATACTTTCCGAAGCTGGGGCTAACGAAAGGCGATTTGCTTCGCTACTACCTCAGCGTCGCCGACGCTTTGCTTCCGCACGTTGCCAATCGGGCGATGGTGATGAAGCGCTATCCCCATGGGGTCACCGGCGACTTCTTTTATATGAAGCGGACTCCGTCGCCGCGGCCGCCCTGGATACGCACCTGCTCGATCGGCCATCGCTCGGGCAACGTCATCGACTTCGCGGTCATCGACGACCTTCCGTCGCTCCTCTGGCTCATCAATTTGGGATGCATCGATCTCAATCCATGGTATTCGCTTTGTGAGGATCCCGATCGCCCGCTCTACATTCACTTCGACATGGACCCCACGGAAAACACCGAATTCTCCGTCGTTCGCGAGGGCGCGCTCATCGTCGGCGACGTTCTGCGCGGAATGGGCATGACGCCCTTCGTGAAGACGACCGGAAGCAGCGGCGTCCACATCTACGTCGCCATTCGCAGCGGACCGACTCAGCACGAAGTTTGGGAAGTCGCCAAAGAGGTCGGCCACCAGATTGCGCGCGCACACCCCGAGGTGCTCACCGCCGAATATCGCATCGCCAAGCGCCCTCACAATCGCGTGCTCGTCGACTACAACCAAAACGCGTTCGGTAAGACGCTCGCGTCGATTTACTCGGTGCGGGCGAACGAAGCCGCGAAGGTCTCGACGCCCGTTACCTGGGAGGAGCTGGAAGCTGGTTGCGACCCCGGAAATTTCACGATCTTCAATGTTGCAGATCGCATCGCGAAGCTCGGCGACTTGTGGAAGCCGCTATTGACCAGCCGCGGTCGCTTCGACCTCGGCGGTTCGGGCGGAAAGAAACAACGTGCCGCCGTTTGACTCGCTGCCGCTACATCCGCCGGTCGAACCGATGGAAACGCGACAGGTTGCCAAAATTCCGGACGGCGAAGAGTGGACGTACGAACCGAAGTGGGACGGCTTTCGTTGCCTTGCGTTTCGAGACGGCGTCGACGTCGAGCTGCAGTCGAAATCCGGCGAATCGCTGACGCGCTATTTTCCGGAGATCGTCGCGGCGCTGAAAACCTCGGCTGCGCAAAAGTTCGTCATCGACGGTGAGCTGCTGATAACCGACGGGACCGTCGCGGATTTCGACGCGCTGCTGCAGCGCATCCATCCCGCCGAGAGCCGCGTGCGCCGGCTCGCCGTCGAAACGCCGGCTTCCTACGTGCTCTTTGACCTGTTAGCCGAGGGCCGAAGCGCCCTCTACGAGCAGCTGCTGCACGCGCGCCGAATCCGGCTCGAAGCATTCGTTGAAAGCAACTTTGCGAAGAGCGGCATGATCCGGCTCTCGCCTGCGACATCCGACGCCACGCTTGCCCAGCAGTGGCTGGAAGGAAGTCTCGCGCGGCTCGACGGCGTTATTGCCAAGCGCAACGTGCCCTACGCCTTCGGCAGCCGTGATGCGGTCTTGAAAATCAAGCGTCGCTATACCGCCGACTGTGTGATCGGTGGCTTCCGCACCGCCCCCGATGGCTCCATCGCGTCACTGCTGCTCGGTTTGTACGACGACGACGGGAAGCTGAACCACGTCGGCTTCGTCGGCTCGATGAGCGCGCCGGAACGCCGTCGCGCGGGCGAGCTGCTTGCGCCGATCGTCGAACCGCCGGGCTTTACCGGCGCCGCGCCAGGTGGTCCCAGCCGCTGGCGCCGAGCAAAAGATGCGCAGTGGTTTCCTGTTCGGCCCACGATCGTCGTTGAAATCGCCTTCGATCACGTCACCGCCCATCGCTTTCGTCACGCCGCGCGGCTGCTGCGATGGCGCCCGGACAAGGCGCCGCGTCAGTGCACGATGGAGCAGCTATTGAACCCTACGGAATCGTCAGAGGTGACGCGAGCTCCACGACGACCGAGGCCCCCGCGGGAATGACGATCGGTTCGTGCGCGCTCGTGGCATAAATGTAGCCGCCGAGGGAACCGGAGTGACTTTGGCTGACGGTCGAAGGACCGCCGGGCCCAAGTCGCATCTGCCAGGCAACCGGTCCCGGCGTTACCGTGCCGTTCGGAACGCCGGACATCGGCGAAAGCTGTTGGCGTGAAGCTTGTTGCGCTTCGGGATTGATTTGCACGACTCGACGGTTGACGACGTAGGCGCTGATGGTCTTTTTGGTGCCGTTGCGCAGGTGAATCGTGGTCAGAAAGAAGCCGATTCGAGCCCGATCTGAGCCGGATGGCTGCTTCACGTCGGTAATGTAGCCGTGAATTTCCGATCCTACCAGCGCGGGATGCGACGTATCGACGACGCGCAGCTTGAAGTTAGCGCCGTACGAAAGTTTGGACGAGTTGAGGTGCTCGTCTAGAACGCACGAGATTTTCGTTCCCGCTTTGAACGTCTGGGAAGGCACGAACGGCGCGGCCTGTGCTTGGGCGAAGAGAATGGATGCCGCGAAAAGAGCGGCGGCGGCCTTAGCCGGCAAAGTTTGGCACACGTAGCTGTTCTCCATCAAAAGCGGTCGCCTTACGGAGCGCATCCACACGGTCCATGCGCTCCCACGGCAGATCCAGATCGGGACGACCAAAGTGCCCGTATGTCGCCGTTTGTTTGTAGATCGGGCGGCGCAGAACGAGGTGGTGAATGATCGCCGCCGGGCGGAGATCGAAAATCTCGATTACGGCTTTGGCAATGCGCTCTTCGGAGACCCGGCCGGTGCCGAAAGTCTCGACCAAGACGCTCATCGGATGCGCAACCCCGATCGCATAAGCGACCTGCACTTCACAACGATCGGCAAGCCCCGCAGCTACGATATTCTTCGCTACCCACCGAGCCGCATAAGCTCCGGAGCGATCGACTTTCGTCGGATCCTTTCCCGAAAAGGCACCCCCGCCGTGGCGCGCCATCCCGCCGTACGTATCCGCGATGATTTTTCGTCCGGTCAAGCCGGCGTCGCCTTTGGGGCCGCCGATGACGAAGCGGCCGGTTGGATTGACGAAGACGCGCGTGCGCTCGTCGTGCATCGAACGTGGGATCACATGATCGACGACCCTTTCGGTTATTTCGCGGCGGATCTCCTCGAGCGGAATCTCGGGATCGTGCTGCGTCGAAACGACGACCGCGTCCACTCTGACCGGCCGGTCGGCCTCGTATTCGACCGTAACTTGCGACTTGCCGTCGGGGCGCAGGTACGGAATATCACCATTCCTGCGCACGGCCGCGAGATGCCGCGTCAAGTTGTGCGCGAGTACGATCGGCAACGGCATCAGCTCGTCGGTTTCGCGACACGCATATCCGAACATCATGCCTTGGTCGCCGGCGCCAAGAAGCTCGAATTCGTCGTTATCCCCGGCCTTCGCTTCGAGCGATTTGTCTACGCCGAGCGCGATGTCCGGTGATTGCTCGTCGATCGAGACGCTTACGCCGCAGGTCTCCGCATCGAAGCCGATCGCCGAGCGAGTGTAACCGACTTGACGAACTACCTCACGAGCTATCCGGGGAATGTCGACGTACGTTTTCGTCGTAACTTCTCCCGCGATATGAATTTGGCCGGTGATGGCGAAGGTTTCCACCGCAACTCGCGATTGCGAATCGTCTTTGATCAACGCGTCGAGGACCGCGTCGGAAATTTGATCGGCCAGCTTGTCGGGGTGTCCTTCGGTAACCGATTCGCTGGTGAAGAGCCGCTTGTACGCCATCAGGTGCCTTCGCTCCAAGAAGCAATGTATTTCCGCTGCTCGGGCGTGAGGACATCGATCTCGACGTCCATCGAGGAGAGCTTGAGACGCGCGACCTCTTCGTCGATCTCGACCGGCACGTCGTAGACCCGTCCCTTGTCGAGTTCGTCGTGATGTTTGACCAGGTACGCCGTAACCAAAGCTTGATTCGAAAACGACATGTCCATTACGGCTGCCGGATGCCCCTCGGCCGCCGCCAAATTTATCAGACGTCCGTCCGCCAGAATGCAAATTTTGCGACCGTCATGCAGCTCGTATTGTTCGACGAAAGGCCGCGGCTCGATCACACCGCGCGAAATGCGACGGATCGCGTCGAGATCGAGCTCGTCGTTGAAGTGTCCCGAGTTGCAGACGATCGCGCCGTCCTTCATCAGCCGGAAATGCTCTTCGCGGATGACGTGAAAGTTGCCGGTCACCGTCACGAAGATGTCCCCGATCTTTGCGGCGTCGTTCATCGGCATCACGCGGTAGCCGTCCATAACTGCTTCGATGGCCTTGCGCGGATCGACTTCGGTAACGATCACGTGCGCGCCCATGCCGGCGGCCCGCGACGCGATCCCGCGTCCGCACCAGCCGTAGCCAACGACCACGAGTGTGCGGCCTGCCAATAAGACATTGGTCGCGCGAATGATGCCGTCGAGCGTCGATTGTCCGGTGCCGTAGCGGTTGTCGAACATGTACTTGGTCAGGGCGTTGTTTACGGCGACGATGGGATAGGGCAGCACGCCATCGCGCTGCATGGCGCGCAAGCGAATAACACCGGTCGTCGTCTCCTCGCATCCGCCGATCAGCTCGCCGAGCTGATCTTCATGCTTTGTGAATATCGTCGTCACGAGATCGCAGCCGTCGTCCATGGAGAGCTGCGGGTGGGTCGCTATCACCGACTCGATATGCGAATAGTAGGTCGCGTTGTCTTCGCCCTTGATCGCGTAAGTCGCTATCCCGTACTCGCAGAGCGCCGCCGCGACGTCGTCCTGCGTCGAGAGCGGATTGCTCGCGCAGAGCGCGATCTGCGCGCCGCCGGCCTGAAGAGCAAGCATCAAATTCGCCGTTTCGGTCGTCACGTGGAGGCATGCGCCGATGCGTACGCCCCGGAGCGGCTTCTCCACCTCGAAGCGGTCCCGAATCTGCGTGAGAACCGGCATATAGGCCGCAGCCCACGCAATGCGCGAACGACCGGCTTGCGCGAGGCCGCGGTCTTTCACGCTACCTTCAGTCGAGGCCGCCGCCGAAGGGGCTGGGGAACGGCCCGGATCCAAAAGCGTCACTCTCAACAACTCCTACGCGGTGAAAAGGCTCGCGGGCTTTTCGCAACCTGCCCGCTAACCCCTGGTGCGTGGAAAGCCTCGACGAATATCTCGAACGACTCGCCTCGAGCGACGCCGTGCCTGGCGGCGGCAGCGCTGCGGCGCTCACAGGCGCGATCGCGGCCGCACTCGTCGCGATGGTGGGACGCATCCTGAGGACGCCGATCGAGGATTTCGTTTCGCGCGCTGATAGCCTTCGCGGCGAACTCGATGAAGCGCGTCGCCGCGATGAGGAGGCCTACGCCGCCGTCGTTGCGGCGCAAGCAATGCCGAAACGCGATGAAGCCGAAAGGTCGGCTCGGCGGCGCGCGCTCGAAGCCGCGCTGGGCGCCGCCGCCCGTGCGCCCCTGCACTCGGCGAAGCTCGCGCTCGACGTCCTCGTGCTGATCGATCGTTTGCTGGACGCCCCCATGGGGGCGCTCGTGAGTGACGTCGGATGCGCTGCCGAATTCGCCTCCGCCGCGCTCGCGGCATCGGGATACAACGTGCGCGTCAATCACCGCTACATGCACGACGAAGCGACGATTCGCGATCAAGCCGCGCTCCTCGTTCGCTACGAAGGCGCAGCCTCGCGAATTCTGCGCGCGTTCGCCATATTGCCGCAGTACGCCGAGCCAAAGCTTAGAGGGACATCGCCTCGGTGCGATTCTCGCGAACATAGCTTCAAAGGCTTTCGTATGTTGCCGTCGCCATGGCTCCCAAAATTTGCCCGGCGACCGCACCCGTATCTTCGTCGTGTGGACCATTCATTGCGCCAATGTAAAAGGCGAATGCGACGTGACGGCCACCGCGGGTCGTGATGTAGCCCGCTAAACCTTTTTCGTAGACTCCACCGCCGTTGAGATGATTGTCGCTGTCGTCGGTTCCGGTCTTGGCAAAGACCTTGCCGCGGGCCGGCGAAGCGCGCTGGATGCCGACGAGCGTACCATCGACTCCCATGATCGGGAGGCCACGCAGCAAGTAGCGATACCAGCTTTGCAACCGCGCCCAAGCGAGATAGCGGACCATAAAATCAGCCGTGAAAAAGGCGCTGCCACCGTTGCCATCCTGCTGCGCCGCCTCCTTGACGTCGAGTCCCGCAGCACGTAATGTTTGCGCCTCCAACGCAAACCCGGCCTTCAGGTAATCGCCGCTCTTTACGTGCGAGCGATAGACCGCCCACAGGTAGGGCATCAAGGCCGCGTGCAAATTGTCGCTCACCTTTAGCGTGATGTACGCGTCTTCGGAGAGCGGCGGCGAAACGTGCTGCGCCACCAGATTTGACGGCACGTACGAAGCCGGCGACGGCGTAGCGACGGACCGTGAAAGCGCCGAATTCTGCACGGTAACGCCCGCGTCACCCAGCGCGACCGTGAAGGCCGCTTGCGCAAACGCTCCCGGCTCCGGAACGCGGTACGCGTAGAGAACGCCGGCACCGGTTGGTTGCGCCCCGGTAATCGTCACCGTATGGCGGCCCTGCGCGTCGCGTGCGTCGGCGCTGAGATCGATGGTGGCGTCGCTCTTGCGCGCACCCGTCGTGGCGTGGTTGATAAACGTTACGTAGGGCGTCTGCGGCGACGCCGCAATCGTTACCGGATCGCCCGGACGCGCGCCGGGCGTAACGGTGACGTCGACGAGATTATCGTTGACCACGATCGGAGAAATCGTAGCGCCCGTTCCGCTATCCGGACCTTGATCTGGAAGCATCGACGTGTCGACGAGCACGCGTCCCTCGACGCGCTTGACGCCGGCCTTTGCAACCTGCGCCGCGAGGTCTCGAAGCACCGCAAGGGGATCGCCCGGGACGGCTTTGGTTTCGGGCGACCCGTCGTAGGCGTGATCCTCATTTTCAAACGCGAGCCTCCCGTTAGGCGCAATGCGCTGCGACAAATTCGGATCGCCTCTGGCGACGAGCACCAAGTCGCCGTTGAGAATGCCTGCTGCATCGACTGGACCTGTGCGATAGACCGGTGTCGTCCATCGAAAGCCCGGTCCGAGGAGCTCGAGGCTCGTGCCTTCCGTCAGGAGTTTCGTCGTCGACGCTGCAACCATGAGTATCTTCGCGTTGCGTGCGTAGAGTACTCGATGCGAGTCCAGATCGTAAACTTCGCCGGCCACGATCGAGTTTTTTAATCGCGGCGTACGGGTCGGCGCATTGATGGCGATCGACAGAGCCGCCGCCGCGGCGATCACGCGAAGACTTCGACCAGGTCGAGGAACGGCGCGATGTCCGCGGCATCGACCTCCATCCCCACGCCTTTCGTGTGGTAGCGAATGTCGTGAAAATCCATGCCGGCCGTCATGACTAAGCCGTAGCGCTTTGCCGTCTCACGAAACTCGCGCGTGTCCTCCGGCGCGTGCAGCGGATAGAAGACTTCAAGACCGCGAAGGCCGTGTCCGACGAGTTCATCGATGAGAATGCGATCTTTGAGCCGTCCAGGGTGAGCGAGCACCGGAATCCCGCCGGCTGCAGCGATCGTTTCGATTGCGTGCTCGGGCGTGGTGTAAATTTGCGGGACGTAACCCGGCTTGCCGGGGCTAAGCGCTTCGCGAAACGCCGCGTCAACCGTATCCACGATGCCAAGGCGAACCAGTGCCTTAGCCACATGAGGGCGCCCCATGGCGTGCGCTTCACCCGCTTCTCGCGCGACGTCTTCGAGCGTCAGCGCGTAACCCGCCTCGCGCAAACGTTCTACCATTGTGACGGCTCTCAAACGGCGTTGCGTCTGATTGTATTCGAGAAGCTCATTGATCGGCGACGGTCCCAACGGAACGCTATATCCGAGCACGTGCACTTCGTTCTTGCGCCACGTCGTATTGATCTCGATGCCCGTGATGACGCGCGCCCCAGGGGGCGGCTCGAAGGCTCCATATGCGGCAAGCGTGTCGTGATCGGATATAGAGAAGAGCTCGACGCCTCGCTCGCCCATGAAGTCGGAAAGCTCTTGAGGCGTAAGCGTACCGTCGCTCATGCGGGTGTGTGAATGAAGATCAACTTTCAATGTGCGAGACTTTCTCTTCCAGCTTGCGGCGCTCGACGAAGAGCGAGATGGCGGTACGTTCGCTCTCGCCGATGGCGACCACGACGAACGACGGGGTGCAGACGAGGTCGAGATGCGCAGCGCGCAGATAGCTTCGTGCGATCGCGACTGCCTTGATCGCCTGGTTGATGGCTCCGGCGCCGACGGCCTGCAGCTCGGAGGTTTCGCGCTCGCGCAACGCCGCGGCGAGTGCCCCGGCGACCGCGTTGGGATTGCTCTTTGCCGAGACCTTTAGGGTCACCGCTACGCTCATGCAATACCCTTCAAAAAGATGCGCTTAATCTCATTGGCCTTGCCCGAGCTAGGATCGATAGAAACGACCGCGCCGCAGAACTGCTTGCTTCCGTTCTTTTGCACGCTGAACCGTTCGGAGAATCCGGTGAGAAACCGGTCGAGCACGGCGCCCGCTTCCATTCCAATGATTCCCTCGGTCGGACCGGTCATGCCCAGATCGCTAATGTACGCCGTGCCGCCGGGCAGAATCTGTTCGTCGGCGGTTTGGACGTGAGTATGGGTGCCGAAAACGCACGAGACTCGCCCGTCCAGGTAGCGCCCCAGTGCGACTTTTTCGGAGGTCGCTTCAGCGTGCAGGTCCACGAGAATGATGGGCGTGCGCGCGCGCAGGTCGGCGACGTACGCGTCCGCGCATCGAAACGGATCGTCGACCGGCGGCATGAACGTTCGCCCCATCAGATTGAGGACGCCGACCGTCACGCCGTTGACGGCAAATGTTGCGGCGCCTCGTCCAGGCACCGTGGGTGGATAGTTGGCCGGCCGAATCACCCGGTTACTCCTCTCTAGATACTCCCCGAAGTCCCGCTTATCGAGGATGTGGTTGCCGCCCGTAATAAAGTCGACGCCGTTTTCGAAGATCTCCTCGGCGGTCTGGGCGGTCAATCCGAAACCGCCCGCGGCGTTTTCACCGTTTACGACGCAAGCATGGACCTGATGCTGCTCTCGAAGCAGCGCAACACAACGCTTGAGCACCTCGCGACCGGGGGCACCGACCACGTCCCCGACGATCAGGAGGTTGAGGCGGCTTTCTATCGGCGAGCCGACGCCTTCGCTTTCTTTTGGGATTTCAGGAAGTACACGAGCACGCGCTTTTCTTCCCTAAAGCCTACCAAACTCTTGGACTGCGCAGGGTCGCGCAGCGCCTCTATGGCATAGAGCGCGGCTTCGTCTTCTGCGGCCGGATCGTCCTCGAGGTGATCGTCCGGATGCGGATTGCGGACGAGTGCGTCGCCGCAGCGATCGCTAAAGAATCCTACTTGCAACTCGAGCTCTTCCTTTGAAAAGCTCTCGAAGTCTCGGGTTACATGGATAAAAGTGAGCGTTCGATCTCCTTCACACTCGACGCGCAGCACGGCCGGCTCTTCCTTCGTGAGGGCAAGAAAACTGCGGACGTGCTCTTCGACCGCTTCTGCCATCGCGCTCTGCGCGCCGCGGTCGAGACGCTGGCGGACCGCGAACGTCAGCCGGAGGGTGCGGTCCGTCGGGCCGGAGCGAATCGAAGCCAGCTCCGGAAAGCGCACGAGGAGTGCGCAGACCAGGCTGACGGTGTCGGCATTTTCTACGAGTGCTCGAGTACTCATGATGTCGGCTTTGCTTTCGCGGCTCCTATCCCACAAGGGCGAGATACGCCAAGGGGGAGGTGTCGTACGACGCGGCCCCCAGGTCTCCCCTTGCCGTGCCATAGAAAGGACCCACGTGACCCTGCGGAAGGTTCCGGGCGCGCTGGCCTTGGGCTTGCTCGCCTCACTGGCAGCCCACGCGACCCTCTTTGGCGGAGAACACGCCATGGGCGGGGGGTATCACGCCCTGCTCATGCAGAGCGCGCTCTGCGGGGCCTTGAGCCTTCACGCTCTTTTTCGGCGGCTTGGCGTGGACCGAAGCCGGTCGCACGTCCGACGGCAGCGTCTTGGCGGCCCGGCTGCGCGAACGGCTTCCCGCCGTTGGCTGGATCCTGCCGGCCACTGTGCTGTGGTACGACCTGGCGGAGGCGGTCGAACCGCATCATGCCGGTGTGCCGCCCATCACGGTCGTTCTCGTCCTGGTGGTGGCCGCGTGGCTCATCCATCTGCTGGCGCGGGGGATCGTCGACGTCATTGCCGGCGCGATCATCGCGGCGCCGCGTTTCTCTTTCGCCGCGCGAGCGCCATCCTGGAAGCGGCGCGCGCGCGTGCGACCCGCTCGCCGCAGTCCACTTTGGTCGCGGCGCCGGTTCGCCCGTCCTCCTCCGATCGCGATCGTAGCACTGCGCGCGTAAGCGCGCGTTCATCGCACGCTCTTCTCCGATCGGAGGAATCCATGTCACGCGTCATCGCGGCGCTCATCTCTGTTTTGTTCGCATTGAGTTTCACTGCCGGCATTTGCGGCGACGACCGGCCTGGTTCGCGGCAAAATCACCATCGACGGCAAACCAGCTCCCGGCGCCACCGTCGTGCTCGAAGGCGAAGGCTCGCTCTTCAAGACGACGGCAAACGACAAAGGGGAATACGTTTTCGCGCAAGTGCCGTTTGGTTCGTACCGGCTGATCGCGCAGGCAAAAGGCGTCCACGAGGTTCAGGTGCTCGTCAACGTCGCCAGCGGCCAAGTCTCGACGATCGACGTGCCGCTTTCGACGCAGCTCAAAGAGATCGCCCAGACGACCGTTACCGCTCACGCAGGAACGGAAAGCGAACCCGCCTTCCGTCAATCAGCTCACGCGCACGGCGATCCAAAGCTCGCCGGTGAATAACAGCCTCGACCGCCTGCTCGAAACGCTGCCCGGCGTCGTGCAGTTCTCGTACAACGAACCGGTCATCAACGGCTTTCACGGCGTCACCTACAATATCGACGGCGCGCCGCTGCCGCTGGCGACGACTTCAAACTTCGCCGAGATCATCGACCCCAAGCTCATCGATTCGATCGAGCTCCTGACCGGCGCGATTCCAGCCGAATATGGCGGCGACCGCATGGGCGGCGTGGTCAACATCATCAGCACCCGTCCGACCGATATTCCGCAAGGCACCTACGGTACGATCACCGGGGGGTTCGGCAATCAGGGCCAAGGGATCGGCGACTTCGACCTGGAGTCGCGCTCGGGTCTGAGCGAGTTTTTCTTGAGCGCGAACACGCAACACGACCAACCGCGGGCTCGACGCGCCGACGTACGTGCCGATCAACGATGACAGCTCGAGCAGCGATCAGTTCTTCCGCGCCATCACGCAGCTCACGCCGCGCAGACGCTGGCTTTCGATTATTCGAATCAGTTTTCGCAGTTCCAAATCCCGATCAATACCGATCCGAACAATCCGCTCGATCCGGTCGTGAGCGCACCCGGCACGCTCGACACGCAACTCGAGTACGACCGCTTTTCGAACCTCAACTGGACCCAAATCTCGCAGGACGGCAACGGGATCTTCCAGGTTATTCCGTGGTGGCGCTCGACCCGCATCGACTACTATCGGCGATCTTCCCCTCGACGTGCTCGCGGTCGAACCCGATTTCAGCGTCTGCCCGCCGACCTGCGCGAAGACCGAGCATTTGGTTGGGTTAAACCAAGGCTCGTACGCCAGCTACCTCGGCCTTCGTGCTTCCGATTTCGCGCGACGAAAAATCACGCTTGGAAGATCGGCATCGACGTCAATCGCGAAAACGCTACGGCGTCGCAAGAGTTCGCCTGCTATTACGTCGACTGTAAGTCGAGCGGTACGGTTGCGAGCCCGTACTATGCGGCGTTCACGACGCCGCAAGGTCAGGCCGGATCTCAGATCGGCATCTACGGCGAAGACCGATGGCAGGAGACCCCGAATGTCCTATGGAGTTACGGCTTGCGCTACGATCACTCGACCGGCTACGTTGGTGGGTGGCAGCTCAGCCCGCGCATCGGCGTCAATCTCTGGGACGGCGGCAAGAACGTCGCCCATGTCTATTACGGCCGGTTCTATGCCGCGCCGTTGCTCGAGGACGTGCGCCAAGCCTGCGTCGTGCTCTCAGCGCAGCAAGCGTGCTCGACGACCAATCCGGTCTACGACCTCAAGCCGGAGAGCGACGCGTACTTCGAAATGGGCGACGTGTTCTCGTTCAATCCGCACTTCACGCTCGCGGCCAACCTATTCGAAAAAAGCGTCGTCAACGTTCTGGATACGACGCAGCTCTTGAATACGCCGATCTTCGCCGTCTACAACAACTCGATCGGCATCAATCACGGCTTCGAGCTGCGTCTGCAAAACCAGCAGCTCGGCGGCGACCAATGGTTCTTTACCGGAACCATCTCGGCGTCGTACGCGGCCTGCATCTCGGGTTCGGAGTTTCTCTTTCCCCCCAACCCGGTGGGCATATCTTGCCAAGCCCAACTCTCGCTCGAAGACCACAGCCAAACCGTCGACTCCACGGCAGGGTACACGCACCGCTTTGGAGGTCCGCACAAGCTCTGGTACGCGACGCTGCAAGCAAACTACGGCAGCGGCTTTCCGGTGCAGTTCGAGGATGCCAACGTCAACTTGAGCGGGACGCTTCCGGCGCATACGACGTTTGACTTCTCGGCCGGTCGCGACCTGACGGCAGGTCGAACGGGCGAGGATCAGGGCTTGGGCTTTTCGCTGCAAGTGCTCAACCTGCTCAACCACCAGTACGTCATCAAAGTCGCCAACGGATTCAACACGACGCAGATCGCCAACAGCCGCTCGTTCTTGCTGCGCCTGACCGCCCCGTTCTAATCTCAACGCGCGCAGCCGGCGCACAGTCCGTACAGCGTCACCGCATGTTGCTTGACGCGAAACTTCGGCGGCACCAGCCTGCGCAGATTACTCCAGGCAGCCGGCAATGTCAAAGACGCGATCGCACCGCTCGCATTGGAAATGGTGGTGATGCCCCTTGTCCGAGCGCTCGTACCGGGTCGGCTCGCCGGGTATCTCCACCGCTTCGATCCATCCGGCTTCGAGCAGCGTGCTGACCGCGCGATAGACGGTCGCGACGCCCAAGCCCTCGACGCGCTTCGACGCAGCTTCCAACAGCTCGTCGACGCTCAACGGGCGTTCGCTTCGCTCCAGTATCGCCTGGAGCGCATCTCGCTGCTTCGTTTTCCGGCTTCGCTCGGTCGCGGTCTGCGCTTCCATCATTCTTCACCTCTGCCTCTAGCAGCGCCTTCTCATGACGGCACCGCCTTGACTATTTGATAATGATACTCTATTATCAATAAGCTACCCGACAACATCTGCGTTGAGGAGACATGCGCCTGTCGCTGCGACGCGCTTTAGCGGCTGTCCCTATTATCGTTATCCTCGCGCTGGCATGCTTTGCGCCGTCGTATGCCGTCAATGCGAGCGCCTTCCTCAGCGGAACGGTTACGAGCGAAGGCAGGCCGGTCGCGCACGTTCGCCGTGACCGCCTCGGGGAACAATCTGACGGTGCGAACGACAACGGACGCGAAGGGACACTTCTCCTTTCCGCCGCTGGCGCTGGGCACGTATGAGGTAGAAGCGCAACGCGGGCGATCTCCGCGGTCTGGTGCGGGTCGACCTCGGCAGCGGCGGCGCCGACATAACCATCGCTCTCGAAGCTGACGGAAATCGCACACGCCGTCGTCAGTAATCGCAATCGGCGGTCGACTCACGGCAGCGGCAGCGACGTCGTTCTGAACAGCACGGCCTTGACCCGATTGCCGTTCAACAACAGCTTCACCGAAATGGAGATTCAGATGCCGGGAGCCGTTCGGGGAGCCAATGGCGTCGTCCACATCAACGGCGACCACGGCGTCATCAACTATATGATCGACGGCGTCCCGCTCCCGCAAGAGCTCAACCGCGATATCGGCAGCGAAATCAACATCAACGATCTCTCGTTCGTCGATCTCATCGAGGGAGCGTATCCAGCGCAGTACGGCCTGCGATTCGGCGCCGTCTTCAATATGTCGACGCGTGCAGGCACGGGGCCGCCCGGCTTTGACGGATACGCGTCTTTCGGGTCGTACGCCAACGCTCAATCGACGATTGGATATCACGCGCCGATCGCCGGCGGCGGCGGATTCGACGTCGCCTTCAGCGGACTTCAGACGACGCGGGGGCTCGATCCACCGGATTGGGACTCGCCGCATAACGATGCGAGCTCGGTTGGGCAATTCGCTCGCTTCACGCTGCCCGCCGGCGGAAATAACTTCACCAACATCACCTTCATCAACAGCCACAGTACGTTTCAGATTCCAAACGACATCGCGTACGGCGAACCGGGGAGTACCGACGACAACGAGACGCAAGCGGACACTTTTTTGGCCGTGCAGTTTCACCACGCGATCGGCAACACGGGAGCTATAACTTGGGGCCCGGCATACAAGGCGTCGAGAATTGCGGATTTCGGCGATCCGGTCAACGATTGGATCTATGGCGAGGCTCTCAACGTCACGCCGCCGCCCTTTGGAAACGGCGGCGCGTCGACTGATTGCGCCAACGCCGTTCATGACCGGCAACTTCGATCCGACGACGTGCGGCTATTCGCTTGTCAGACCAGCGGACTGCGCTCGACTACATCATGCAGGGCGACTACACTCAGAGCTTTGGTAGCCATACCCTTGGCGCCGGCGTTTCTTACGATCTCACTCGGGTCCTGAAATACTACGCGATCACGCTTCAGCCGAATAACTTTCTCGCGCCGATCCAGACCCCAGCCACGCCGAATGCGCCAACGACGGTGATCGACGACGCTCCCAACTTCGGCAACACGTACCAGTCGTACATTCAAGATAGCTGGCGCATGAGCGGCCTCTGGGAGGCCGACTACGGGTTGCGCTACGACTTCTTTACGATCAAGTCGACCGGATTCGATCAAGGCTTCGGAGCTTTTAGCCCGAGGCTGAAGGTCACGCGCTTCTTCGGAAAGCGCGCCAGTCTTTACGGATACATCGGGCGATTTTTCGAGCCGTTCTCGTTTGAAAACGTCAGTCCCGCAGGCGGCGCATCTGCTCAATCTACCATTGCAGCCCACGCTTGCGCAGTTCGACCTCAAGCCCGAGCGCGACACGCAGCTCGAGCTCGGCGGACACATTCCCGTCGGTTCCGGCGACCTCGGCTTTCGCGTCTGGCAGAAGAACGCCAACGACCTGATCGACGATACTCAAGTCGGCGTTGACGCTTCTTCACCAGGACATCAACTACGTGCTGGGGCGATTGTCGCAGGAGGCACTCAACTACGTTCGACCATTATCGCTGCAACAGCCGCGCCTATTTTACGTTTGCTCACGTCGTCTCGACTTAACGCCGGTTGCGAAACCCAACTGCTCGCGCCATGCTTCGGCGCGCCCAGCGGCTTTACGCCCGCCGATCACGAGCAGCGCTGCAGCATCACGAGCGGGATCTTGCTCAACAACCGGCAGGGCGGCTGGTTTTCGGCCGACGCCTATTACGGCAGCGGCCTCTCGTCGGACTTTTTGTCCGCCCGACACGCCCGGATACTGTAAGGAGACGCCGCACACGACCTTCAACGTCGAGGAAGGAATCGCGCTATCGCCGAAGGCCGCCGTAACGTTGGACATCCAAAACCTTCTCAACGATCGCTACTACGTTACGCTGCTCAACGCCCAGGGCAATCATTTTGGCCCAGGCCGGGAACTCAATATGGGCATACGGTTTCGGCCCTGACTCGCAGGTGCTCTGAAGCGACGCGTCATTATACCTGCGATTCATTCGCAAGTTACCTTATTGGCTCGCTCTGGTCAGGAGGTAAGCCGGTCCGGCCAAAGGACTCGGCCTCGAGGCCGAGGGATTAGAATTTTCGGAGCGATGCACGACCTCAGCCGCGGAAGAATCATCGTGACCGGGGGCGCCGGTCTTATAGGTAGCGCGCTTGTTTGGGCGCTCAACCGGCTAGGCCTCGACGACATCCTGGTAGTCGACCGCTTGGACCGCTCCGAAAAATGGAAGCACCTCGTTCCCCTGCAGTTTGCCGATTACCTCGATGCCGATGAGTTCGAGCGCTGCGCGGACGGCGGGACCGACTTTGGCGACGTTCGAACGGTCTTTCATCTCGGCGCGTGCTCCTCGACGACGGAGACGCGACGCCGAGTTTCTGCTTCGCAACAACTACGAATACACAAAACGCGCTAGCGCTCTGGGCGCTAGCGGAAGAAGCGCGATTCGTCTATGCGTCTTCTGCCGCAACCTACGGAGCGCTCGAAGCCGAACTCTCCGACGAAGCCGATCTTCACGCGCTGCGCCCGCTCAATGCATATGCGTACTCGAAACACCTCTTCGATCTCTACGCGGCGCGGACCGGACTCGACCACCGAACGTGCGGCCTCAAATACTTCAACGTGTTCGGGCCGAACGAGGATCACAAGGGCGAGATGCGCAGCATCGTGCAAAAGGCTTACGAGCAAATTCGCGAGGGTGGCCGCGTGCGGCTCTTCAAAAGCTATCGGCCGGAGTATCGCGACGGGCGAACAGCAGCGCGACTTTCTCTACGTGAAGGATGCCGTCGAGATGACGCTTCACCTCGCGCAATCCGGTGCCACCGGTCTCTTCAACGTGGGATCCGGCACGCCGCATACGTGGATCGCAGCTCGTCGGGCCGATCTTTCACGCCCTCGAGCTGCCTGAGCGCATCGAGTTCGTCGACATGCCGCCGCACCTTCGCGGAAAGTATCAGTACTATACCTGCGCGCGCTTGGCGCGACTCTACGCGACCGGATACGAGCGGCCGATCACGCCGCTTGGCCGATGCAGTCACGGATTACGTAACGAACTACTTAGTGCCCCAGCGGCCGCTCGAGCTCTCCGACGCTCCGGTCGCCGCTCCTTTGAAAGCAATGTCACCCTGAGCATCTCAGAAAGGAATTCGATGCCACAACCCAGCCGCCCCGAACGCCGCCGCCAACAACGCGGCGGCGCCACTCCTCCACCGCGCCGCGACCCGATGCGCCCGATCTATATCGGCATCGGCGCCGCGATCGTCGTCCTCATCGCCGCCTTCGTCATTTTTAACTGGTGGCAGAACCGAACCGTGCAACAAGCAAATGCAACGCCGACGCCGGGCCCAAACGCGAGCGCAAAACCAATCCAGCTCACCATCGGGGAGAGCATCGGCGCAAAGTTTGTCAAAGAAAAATATGCCGATACGGCACAGGGCGGCCGCGGTCAGACCGTCGACGGCATCGGCTGCGGCACGCAGGAGTACGCGACCCTCCACGTCCACACCCATCTCGCAATTTTCTACAACGGCAAGCAGATGCAAGTTCCGCAGTATGTCGGCTTTGCGCCGAATCTCGCAGGCGGCTGTCTCTACTGGATTCATACGCACGATGCCAGCGGCATCATTCACATCGAGGCGCCCGACATTAATCCGCCTCAGGGCGGCCCCTACACGCTCGGGATGTTCTTCGATATTTGGGGCCAGCCGCTCAGCCGCGACAACGTTGCAGGTTTGAGCGGACCGGTCACGGCGTACGTGAACGGCGCAACGTACGACGGCGATCTGCACACGATCCCGTTGGGCGCTCACCAGCAAATCGTCCTCGAAGTCGGAACGCCCCTCGTTCCGCCCCCAAACTACGCATTCCCCGCGGAATTCTAGCGAAGAGCCTTCTTGACCGCGCCGACGAGATCTTGGTACGAGAGCTCGCCGCTGTTGACGTACGCGACTCGCTTGTCCCGACCGATCATCGCGATCGTCGGAAAGCCGCCTTGAAGATAGAGATTCGCCACGTTGAGCACCGGATCGTACGCGACGGGATACTCGACGTGGAAGCGCCGGACCCATTCGAGAACGTCGAGTTGCGACGACGACGAGGTACCGTCCATCGCCGTATCGCTTCCCGAGACCGCAACGAAATCGACGCGTCCGCGGTATTTTTGATAGACTCGATCGATCACCGCGGCTTCTCGCTGGCAATGCGGACACCAGGTCGCGAAAACCTCGAGAAAGACGGGCTTAGTCGTCTTGCTCAGATCGAAGAGGCCGGCAGTCGTCGCAACTTCAAAGTTGGGCGCCGGCTGACCGAGCTGCGCTTTGCCGACAACGGGCGATTCCGAAGCGCTCTGCACGCGCCGATGTTGCGGGCCCAGAAAGTAGTAGAGCACGGCGACGATCGACAATCAGAGCGAGCGCCGACGATCGTTGCGATAACGAGCGGACGCCGCGTCATGCGCTGCGAAGTTTCCGGTCAACCGCAAAGGCGCCCGGCGCGCCGAACGCAACGAAGCCGCCGGCGGCGGCAAGCACCAGATCGAACGCAACGTGCGGCCAATCGGCGAGCGCCGCGTCGTTGGGGCCAAAGCATCCGCAGTTGGCCGGGATATGCCGGACTAGGGCAGAGGCAATCGCGCCGGCATAGCAGACAAACTGCACGGCGGCGAAGGCGGCAGTCGTCGCGTAAAGAGGCCGGCGACGAGATACGCGCCCAGCAACAGCTCGACGTACGGCAGCGCCAAGGCGAGCGGCCCGACGACCGTCGGGGGCAAAAGCCGAAAGCTCGCAATGCTTGCCGCAAGCTCGGCCGCATGACCTACTTTGAGGGCGCCTGCAGCGAGCAGCAAACCGCCCAAAAGCACGCGGACGACGAAGACCGCAGCTTTCATCGGCTCCTTTCGTTGCGCTCCACCGCTGTCAACCCCTGGCGGCGCCCTTCGCCCTGAGCGCTGTTTTGGGGAGCGCGCGGGGAAGCGGCGTTGTAGAATAGCGTCATGCGGATAAGGCTCGGTGGGATGAGGTGGCTGGTTTGCGCGTTAGCCCTAGCGGCGTGCGCCGGCGGGGCGACCGCGCCCGATTTTACCTTGCACGACGACGCTGGGAGTCTTTGGACGCTTTCCAGACAACGCGGCGAAGCGGTGCTGTTGACGTTCGGCTTTACCCACTGCGCCGACACGTGTCCCGCAACGGTCGCCAAACTAATCCGCCTTACCGGGTCGCCGCAGCGCTCCCGCGACGTCGAAATCGCCTTCGTCACGATCGATCCGGCGCGCGACACGGTGGGCGTCATGCATCGCTTCATGGCTCGCTTCGCGCATCTCGGTGGGGGCCGGCTCGTCGGCCTCACCGGAGCTTCGTCAGAGATCGAGCGCGTCAAAACGGCTTATCACATCTGGTCGCAGCCCATGCCTCACGACATTGCGCACACGGCAGTGATTTTTATGATCGATCCACGCGGCCGCATCGCATCGATCGACGATGACAACGATTCCGCGCAGACGCTCGCGCACGAGCTCGCCCAGATAATGCCGGCCTCATGATCGCGCTCGCGTGCGGTCAAAGAATGACCTCGCAAGCGGAGCAAGGAAGCGTCGGCTCAGGGCATGGAGCAGCAGGCGTTTCTGGAGCGCGCGATCGAGCAATACGGCAAGGCGACCTACAACTTCGCCTATCGGCTCGACCGGCAACGCCGCCGATGCGAGCGACCTCACCCAGGATGCGTACGTTCGCGTTTATCGCGCCTGGCAAAGCTTTAAGCCGGGCACGTCGTTCCTGTCGTGGATCTATCGCATCGTCACGAATCTGCACCGCGATGAACTTCGGCGCCGCAAGACACGTTATCAGGAAGACCATGCAGAGACTCCAACGGCAATTCAACCAATCGAAGAATACGTCGAGGGCTATCTGAGCGAACCGGTTTCTAAAGCGCTTGCGGACCTGCCGCCCGAACAACGCGAAATCGTGCTGCTGGCCGACGTCGAGCAGTGCAGCTATCAGGAGATCGGCCTGATCGTGGGATGTTCGCTTGGAACGGTTCGATCCCGGCTGCACCGCGCACGCGGCCAACTTCGCAACCTTCTGAATCACTATATGAAATCATCGTCATGAACGAAACGCACCCGAGCATCGAACAAATCGTCGATTACCTGCACGACGAGCTGCCCGCTGCCGAAGATGCGGCGATGCACGCGCATCTGGCGGAATGCCGCTCTTGCGACGAACGGCGTGCCGAGGAGCTCGCGCTCACGGAGCAGTTGCGCGCGTACGCCGCAGCCGAAGAACGGGATCTGCCCCCAAGCGTCGTGGCGAAGATCCGTAGCGCGATCCAATCGCCGCCCTCCGCGTGGGTGGGAATGGCTGCGCTGGGGACTGCGTCCCATCTCGGTCGTCCCGGCCGCCGCCATAATCGCAATTATGTTCTACGCCGGCTTTGGGGCGTGGCGGCTCGAACCGCTCCGACGGCAATCGAGGCCGCGTATTACGTCGACGCTCATGCCGCGATGGCGACGATCGCGCCCTTTTCCGACGGCGCAGCGCCCGCAGCGTTCACTTCGTATGATGAAACGCGCTAAAATCGCCGCTTTCGCGCTAGCCGGGGCAACGCTGACCATTGCCGCCGGCAAACCGGCAGAGTGAACCTTTTGACGCGCTGCTCCGCGCGGCGATCGCCGGGCCTTCGGACCTTTCATACACCGGCGTGGTCGAGGTCGTGCGCATGGGAAGCCACTCTGCCGACGCTGAGGTCTACCGGGTCGAGCATCGGCCGCCCAATCTCACGCGGCGTCTGTACACCGCACCGGCCGCGCTCTCCGGAGACTCGGTCGTCTCCAAGGGCGATCTCGCCTTTTCGATCGATGCCAGAGCGCATCGCATCGTCGAGACGCGCAACGGCAGCGTCGACGATCCCGTGGCGCTCGACACCGACTACGCGCTGTTGCGCGAAAATTATTCGGTTGTTCGCAAGGGCAGCGAAAGCTTCGACGGCCGCAGCGTCGTCGATTTCGCCTTGGTCAACAAATTCAGCCGCCGAACGACGGTGACGCTGCGCATCGATGCGGTGAGTAAGTTCGTTCTCGACAAGCAGGAATTTGCTACCGACGGCGCGCTCGCCGACGAGCTGCGTTTTGAGGAGGTCGGCTATGCGGCTTCGATTCCGGCTTCCGATTTTGCGCTGCCCAGGGGATATGCGCTCGACCGCGGCGCCGCATCCGAAGGACCTGTCGAGAGTCCCGATCGCGCCGTCCACAGCGCAGGTTTTGCCGTACGCGAACCACGCTCGCTACCCGAGGGTTTTGCTCCAGTCGAAGCCAACGTCGTTGAGATGCGGGGCGTTCCCACCGTGCATCTGCTTTACTGCGATGGAATTCGCACCGTCTCGCTTTTCGAGAACGCCAAAGCATCGACGTTGAATGCGACAGCGACTAAAGCCGCAATCGCTGAGCATGGGCGGACGCAACGCCGAGTATGCCGAGGACGGCGCGACGGCGTTGCTCGCGTGGAGTGATGGTACGCTGTACTACACGCTCGTGGCCGAGGTCGGTGTCGTCAACCTTGCGCGCATCGCTGCTTCGATCTGATTGCTTCGAAGTTTATGAAGAAGAGGCCCCCGCACAGCGGAGGCCTCTTTCCCACTTAGTGAAAACTGTGACCTAGAGTTTGATATTCGCCGTTAGGAAGAACTGAATCGGTGCCTTGTTCGAACCGTTTTCCGCCGCGACAAGTGCCGGGCCAAAGCTCGGCTCGTACGGGAACTTTCGGAACGGTTGGATGATCGAGCCGGGATATCCCGGTGGATTGACGGTTGCACCCGGCGTGCCGTAGGGAGCGACAGGATAGACCGTTCCCGACGAGCTCGCTCGTGGTGTTTCCATACGCGCAGATGTTGCCGTCGCTGAAGGCCCACGGCGTCTGCGATCCACCCCAACAGTAGTTGACGATGTTCGTCAGGATGCCTACGAGTTGGATGCGTGGACTGACGTCGTACGTGAGCTGCAAGTTCGCAACCAGCTCGTTGGGTTGCGTGAACGAACCGAGGGCGTCGAATGACCCGGTGAACGGATCGGGGATGGCTACGATGCCGAGACAAGTCGAGGCATTGTAGCGGTCGCCCACGAGCGGCGCCCCGCAACCGCTAGCGGGGTCGATGCCGGGCTCGGAGATCGGGATGCCGTACTTGCCGCCGCCCTGAAATTGCAGCGACGGCGTCACCGCGAATCTCTGATGCTTATAGTTGAGAACTAACGTCCCGACGTACGGGGAGCCGAAGCCTTGCGGGCTCAATCCCAGCGCTCCGGGGAAGGTATCAAATGTGGGAAAGTTCTGGCCGGTGTTGACAAGCGCTTGCGCAGGAGAGTTCCAGTATGGGTTAGCGATGTCGCCATGGGGACAGGCCCCTCCCGGAAGTGCCGCCACGGGGACGCCGGTAGCAGTGTAACAAGCGTTGGCCGTCACGCCGTTGCTCGTGGTCCCCCCGCACATCGTATTCAAACCGCTCGGGTGCGTCGCGCAGAACTTCGTATAAGCGTTGTACTGAGCGATCGAGTTGTTGATCGGAGCAAGGACCGTCGATCCGGAAGCCCCCGCAGCGATCGGACCGTAGTGAATGTAGGAATTCGTATACGCGAAGGAGAGTAGGCCGGAAATCCCGTCACGCGAAAAGTCACCCTTTTGCATTTGGAATTCCACGCCCTCGCTGCGCTGGCTTCCGACGTTTAACCCTGATACGAAGCCCTGGATTGGATTCAGAAAGAATTGCTGGATCTGATCCTGCGTCTGGCGCAGGAACGGCGTCAGCTTGAACGAGAGATCCGTCCCGGTGAAGCGGTGTTCCCAGGACACATCGTAGTTGATCGAGGTCGGCGGCATAATCGGGTAGCCCGGTGTGTTGCGTCCGAACTGCAAGAAGTGCGAGCCGATATAATCCGCTAAGTCTTCCTGTCGAGTGTCGTACTGCTCGAACGCGGTGTTCGGGGCTTCCGTATAGCGGCCGTACGAGAACCGGAAGACGTTATTCGCATTTGAGGTGTAGGTCCCGCTGATGCGAGGCTGCCAGATGTTGTAGGTGAACTGCTGCGACGGATCGTTTAAGACAACGGCTCCATGCGAACCGGCAGGGCACGTGGTGGCCGGGTTCGGATTCGGAAACGGCGACCCGGTCGTATTGTTGACGCAGTTATCGAGATTATAAGCGTTGAACCAGAAGGACCTCGCGGCAGTCCCTCCGCCACCGAGCGGGGCCGAGGCCGTATTGAGTCCGACGAATCCGTAGCTGTCGAGCCGAACGCCGACATTGAGGAGCCATTTGTCCGTGGGCCGGTATTGATCCGTCAGCGACGCTGCGTAAAAGTTCGGCTTCGTGCCGCTGTACGTTCCGGCCAGACCGTTCTCGGCGACCATGTACGTGCAGGCCGTGCCGTCCGCCGGCTTGCCCGGAACGGCGCAGCTCGCGCCGGTCAACGATGGAACGCTATAGCCCGGCCCGAGTCCGATGGTATTCTGGTGGCAGTTGACCACGGCTCCGCCCGTCGGCGCGTAGCAGTAACCACCGTAAGGATCGGCGGAGTTCACGACTACGGCCTCGCTTCCCCCCACTCCGTAGAAGCCGTTGTTGTCGCGTACGATGCCGGCCGTCGTGTAAGAACCCTGCACGCTGACGAGATTCTGCTCGTTCAATTGGTCTTGAAACTCTGCGCTGAGGCCGCGCGTGTGCGTGTTGAGCTCGTAGTCCGGCGCAACCGGACAGACGAAGTTGCAGAAACTGGTGCTGTAGGGACCGTTGAGGAACCAGTCGCTGTAGAACGTAAACCCGTAGATGCGGAAATAAGCGCTCGAGCCAAAGTTTTTGGTGTATTGAATCTTGGTGATCGCGGTATCGTTGTACGAGTTATCTCGAGCGGCCGCCGGCAACGGGTTGGGATTTGTCGGCGACCCGACGTTGGTGCTGTTCGGAAATCCGTAGGGCCGCACGCAGCTCGTCATTGCATTGAGTGCAGCTGAGTTAAACGTGTGGCCAACCGATGGCTCGCATCCCCAGGTATAGGTATTGAGATAGGTGACCGGAAGCGAGGTGCCGTACGGGACGGCTCCTCCGGTCAAGAGTGAGGCCGTCTCGCCGTTGATCAGGTTCATGCAGGCCGGCCCCGAGGCCGCAGCCGCGCCCGTGCAGAACGGCGACGCGACGTCGTTGCCGGAGATATAGAACTGGTTCTTCAGCGCCTCGTCGGTATAGAGAAGTTGGACGTCGTCGCGCCCTGCATCGTTGTGATGCGGAATCCCGATGTGAAAGTTGGCGACGACGTTGCGAGCATAGATCGCTGAAAAGTTGCTGTAATTGGCGGCGGGACCGAGCGGAAAATAAGTATTTCCGGTACCGCCGAAATAGAGCGACCAGCCTGGCGCATACGGTACCCCGTAGGGACCTCCCACGACGCCGAGCGGCGGCCCAAGCCAGTTATCGTACTCCGATCCGTTGTTGTTGTTGACGTAGTTGTAGGCCTGGTTCGAGCCGGCGATGCCGAAGTAGTACGAAAAGAGCCGGTCGGGCGTCGAGCCTCCGGCTTCGATCGCGGCACGATGGTAGAACATGGGCGTGCCGATCCCGAGCGACGCCGTCGCATAGCCGGGATAGGTTCCGGTCTTGATGACCTGATTGATGAAGCCCGCCAGGCCCTGGCCCTCCGAGGTCGCCGGATTCGCGCCGGTATAGACTTGGACTTCCGCGTTTCCGAGCGACGATGCGGAGCTCGAAGCGTAGTTATCGAACGAACGATTGACCGGAACGCCGTCGAACTCGTAGCCGACCTGATCGTAGTCGCCGCCCCGGATGTTGATCGTTGCGTAATATCCGCTTTGATTCGGAATTACGTAGGCACCCGGTACCGTCGAGATAGCGGAATAGGCCTGGTTGATGAGGCCGCCGCCGCCCAGCGCCGAGGTAGCCTGCTGGGCGCTGGCGTTAATCGAGTAGACATCGGCGGTCGTGCCGGACTTTACCAGGGCGCCGGCGGCCGCCGCGGTGACGTGCGCGATCGTCCGCAGCGCCTTCGGCATGCGCAAGGCCACCGTCTGCACGGTATCGGCAAACACGCTTTGACCGGGCACGCTCGTCGACTGATAGCCTCCTTTGGAGGCCGTCACCGTATACGTATCGGGGGCCAGAGTCAAGAACGTGAAATGCCCGGCGGCGTCCGATGTGGCCGTCGCCGATTGCGAAGGGCTCGTGGCGGTTACTTGTGCTCCCGCGATGGGAGCCGAGGTTTCGGCATCAACGACGGTTCCAGCGAGGCCACCCGTGGTCGCCGCCAGTGCCCATGTTTCCTGGCAAGCGAATGCGACGAGGAGCGCCAACGCGGTACCGAGATGCCGGAGAGATCTCCGAACCATTTCGTACCTCCTCAAGTTTTCAAAGGAACCCCTCCGAGGGTTCCGGTTGCAGGCGGAACCATCCGGGTTCCGGTTGCAGGCGGAACCATCCGGGTTCCGGCTGCGACGTTCGTCTAAAGCGGCCTCATTCGCACCGGCTTATTTACTTCCTGGAGAAAGCCTGAGGAAACGCTTGCAGGTGCTGGCGCACCTCCAGCGGCACCGCAGCCGGGTCGGCCGTTGCACCGGGCGCTTGGGCTGCATCGTGAACGCGCGCGATGGCGCCAATCGAAGACGCGAGCACGTCGATGTCGTATCCGCCTTCGAGCACATAGACTACCGAGCCGCCGCAATATGCCTCTGCGGTGCTTCGAATGGCGGCCGCCAGCGGCGTTGCCGCCTCCACTTCTACGCCAAGGTCGCCGACGCTGTCGCCGGCGACGTAATCAAAGCCAGCGCTTACGATCAAAAGGTTTGGCCTAACCGCTCGGGCGGCCATCGGCAGCAGCTCCTCCCAAACCGCAACAAAGGCTTCGGTCGAAATACCCTCGGCCGGCAGGGGCACGTTGAGGATGAAATCATCTCCGCGCCGGTAGCTGCGCGTGCCGGTGCCGGGATAAGCCGGATATGCATGCGTCGAGCAGTAGGAGAGACCGGCCCCCGCAACGGCCTCCGTGCCGTTACCGTGGTGATAGTCGAAATCGGCGATGAGCACCCGCCCGCCGTGGCCGGCTTGAAACGCTCGTGCGGCGATCGCGACATTGTTGAAAAGACAAAATCCCATGCCGCGATCGCGTTCGGCATGATGACCGGGCGGACGCACGAGAGCAAAGACCGCCTTGGCCGTCGTACTGCTCGTCTCGACGGCCACGATTGCGCCGCCGGCAGCGCGTCGCGCGACACGATAGGACGTCGCGTCAACGACCGCATCGCCGGTCGAAAGATACCCCGGCACCGTACGTCCGTCGGTTTCCTGCGCGACGAGTTCGCGATAGCCGCGATCGTGCACGCGTTCAATCTCTTCGTCCCTCGCATCCCGCGCCGCCAAACTGTGCGCAAGAAGGCCCTGCGCTCGCAGGCGAGCGGCCACAGCTTCGACCCGCTCGGGCCGTTCGGGGTGAACGACGCCGCGTAAATGGTCACCGTAGAGCGGATCGGTGACGAAATTCAGCCGGAGTGTTTCGCCACCGGATGGCATGCACCAGACGCCGCTTTGCGGACGTTATCGTAATCCTTGGTGCCCTTCTTCATCATCGGCAACAGCCGCTTGTAGGTAGCGACGGCCTTCGAGCATTGATTTGAACCGGCATACGATTTCGCCGCGATATAGAGCAGTTGGGGATTGCTGTCGAGGAACCCCTTAGCGGCCCGATCGAGGACGTCGAAGATCTGCGCCGCCTCCTTGTGAATTCTTGAGTTCGAAGTCGGCACCGGCGACGCAGCTCAACGTCGCGGGCGAGCGCTGGATCTCGAAACTCTTGCCGCAAGCGTCGCGCGCACCGGAGTAATCGTGGACGCGCGAGTAGGCTTGCCCCAAGAGCGCAAAGCCCTGGGCATCGGGCTGGACTTGCGTGTAGTGCCGCAGGTAGGTGATGCTATCGTTCAATCTGCCGGTCTGCATCCCGACCTCGCCAAGTCCCAGCAGTGCTCCGGAGCTGTTCGGGTCCAGCGCCAAGGCAGCTTGCCATTGAGCGATGGCGCGTGTCGAACTGCCGCTGGCCGGCATAGTAATCGCCGTAAGCAACGAATCCCGCGGGGATCTTAGGAAACTGCGTCGTCGCCTGCTGTAAGACTGCGAGACCTTGCGCGTCTTTCTTTTCCTGTATGAAGTAGCCCGCCTTACGAATCATGATCGTGACCTTCTGATCGTCGGTCGGGGCTGCGACGATAGCATCGTCGTAAGCCTCGGCTGCGCGCGCGTCGTCATGCTGGCGCGCGTAGAGGTCGGCTTTGAAGACCAGCGCCTGGATGTTGCGGGGATCGATCGCGAGAACCCGCCCGATCGCCTGCAACGCCATTGGTATGTTATCGGCTTGCGCGTAGGTCGTCGCAATTTGGAAAAGCGGCGACACGTCTTTTGTATTCATCGCGAAAGCCGCTTCGAACTGAGCGCGCGCATCATCATAGTGTTGCTCGGCCGCGTAGACGCTGCCGAGCGTCATCGAGTGCGCCCGGCTCCTTTTTGTTGAAGGTCACCGCACGGCGCGCAATTCGCTCAGCGTCGGAGAAACGGTTTTCCCGAATGTAAATTTCGGTGAGTTGCGCCAAGATGCCGAGGTTGGTGGGATCGAGATTGGACGCTTGCTCCAAATCGTAGGTCGCGGCTTGTAGGTTGCCTAGCTGCTCGTAAGCAAAGCCGTCATAATAGTAGACCTGCGCCGTCTTATCGCCCATTTGCAGCAAATGTTGCGTGTACTGCAACGTGATGTCGGGGCGGTTCGCCTGCAAATACTCGGCTGCGAGCTGCGCCATTGCAATCTGATCCGTCGGATTTGCTTTTAGCTTTGCGATCAAGCGCGGAATCGCGATGCTCGGCGGCTCGGGACTCGCGGTCGGCAGCGCGGAGGGCGACGGAGAGGGACTAGGCGTAGCCTTCTTACCGCCGAAGAGCCCGGCTTGCGCTGCGGGAGTCGTCGTCGCTACGCCGACGGCGCAGCCGATGGCAAGCAATACGAAGAGTGCGAATCGTTTCAAGAGTTATGTCCTTTAGCAGTTTCGATCAATTTCGTCAGCTCCGGAACGATGCGGAAGGCGTCGCCTACGACCAGCAGATCGGAGAAATCGCCGATCGGCGCGGCGGCGTCTTTATTGATGGCGACGATCGTTCCTGAGGCTCGCATGCCGACTTTGTGCTGAATCGCACCCGAGATCCCGATCGCGATGTACAGCTTCGGCGTGACCGTTTTTCCCGTCTGACCGATTTGAAGATTGTAGGGCACCCAGCCGGCATCGGCCGCGGCCCGCGACGCGCCCACAGCTCCGCCAAGCGCTCGGGCCAAAGGTTTCAACAGGCTATCGAAAGGCTCCGGTCCGCCAAGCCCACGCCCCCCTGCGATAACGGCGGGCGCTTCCTCAAGCGCTAGCTCTCCGGCGCCTTCTTCCACATCGCGCTCGATCGCAGCTGCGTACTTCCTCTCCAGCTTCGGAAGCGCGATGATCTCGGCGCCCGTCCCGTCGGTCGCCGCTTCGAACGCACTGGGCCGAATGGTCGCGATGCCGTACGGCGCGCTACGCAACGCACAGCTCGTGATCAACACGCCGCCCAGCTTCGGCGAAACGCAGACGGGGATGCCTGCTTCGATGCGTATCTCGACGACGTCGGCAACGATGCCCGCGCAGAGACGCACCATCAAACGCCCTGCCACGTCGCGCCCAGAAAGCGTGTTCGGGATGAGGATCAGCGAGGGGCCGACCAGCTCCGCCGCCGCTTGAAGATAGTCGACTGACGGATCGAGCAAGAAAGCATCGACGTCGGCGTCGCCGCTGACGTAGACGACGTCGAGCGGATAGGCCTTGAGCTGCTCCGCCAACGACGGCGCCCCCGAGCCGAATACGACGGCGCAGGCCTTACCACCGAGCTGGCCGGCAAGCCGGCGAGCCTCGCTGGCGAGCTCGAAGGTTACCTTACGAGTTTGCCCTTGCCGATGCTCGGCGAAAACGATGACGTTCTTCACGGCACGAAACTAGACGAGCTTCTTCTCTTGGAGAAACTCGAAGATCGCTTGCGCGCCCGCCGACCCATCGCTCGCTTCGAGCGTTCGGCCGTTGCCGCGTGCAGCGGGTGGCGTGAAGCTGCGCAACTCCGTCTTCGATCCGCTCTCCCCGACCGGCACTTCCAGGGCGAGATCCGCCAGCGACGTCGCGGTAATCGACTTTTTTTTCGCTCCCATGATGCCTTTGAGCGATGCGTAACGGGGCTCGCCGAACGTCAAGGCGGTCGTTAAGAGAGAGGGCAGCGGTGTGCGAACGATTTGATAGCCGACGTCGGTCTCGCGCTCGATCTCCAAACCGCCTTCGGCGAGATCGATCTTTCGCGCGTTGGTGACACATGGCAGACCGAGATGTTCGGCGAGAGCCCCCGGGACGGCGCCCGTACTGCTGTCGTCGGTCAAACCGCCGACAATAAGCAGATCGAACTCGAGCTTGCGCAAGGCGCCCGCAATCGCGTACGCCGTTGCCCAGACGTCACTTCCCTCGAGCCCCGCGTCCGCCAGGAGGACGGCATCGTCGGCGCCCATCGCGAGGGCCTTGCGCAGCGTTTCCTTAAGCGAATCCGGCGCCATCGAAAAGACGGTCACCCGCGACTCGCCGCCGGCGCGCTCCTTTAGCTGCAGGCCTGCTTCGAGTGCGTATTCGTCGTACGGATTGAGCACGGTCTCGACGCCCGTGCGCACGAGGCGTTTGGTCTGCGAATCGATTCTCTTTACGGCGTTGGGGTCGGGAACGAGCTTAACCGTCACCACGATCTTCACGTGGTTATAGCGACCTCCGTCTAAAAGCGGGGATGGTGAAGAACGTGGGCCTCTTGGTGGTCGAGCACCGACGGACCTGCCGTTGGCGGAGAGGGCATGTCTTCACGGGTAAGAATTGGGCGAACTGTGTTGCGCTTCGCCATTTCCATTATTTGCTTAGCCCTCCTCGCGCCGTCTGCCGCGCCGGCGGCCGGCTTGGTTGGGGCCACACCCTATGCCACGCCGGCACAACCGGCGACCCTCGTGCTCGACGCGTCGCGAGCCGCCGACGGTATCGCGGAGGTCCGCGAGCGCATCCCGGCCACGGCCGGAAGCTTCACCGTCGTCTATCCCAAATGGATTCCGGGCGAGCACGGCCCGACGGGGCCACTCAACGATCTCGCGGCGCTTCGAATTTCCGCTAACGGAGCGCCGCTCGACTGGCGCCGCGACTCGACCGACCTCTATGCCTTTCACACGAACGTGCCACCCGGCATGCGCTCGATCGACGTCGCGTTCGACGTGCTGATGAATGCTCCACGCGACGTAATGTCGACGCATTCAGTCGCCATTATTAACTGGAACCGCGTGCTGCTCTATCAACTCGGCGTCGACTCGCATCACTACTTCGTCAGGCCGTCGATAGTGCTTCCGTCAGGATGGGATTACGCGACGGCGTTGCGTGGGGCGACGCGAGACGGCAATCGCGTCGACTTTGCGACGACGCCGCTCAATATGCTCGTCGATTCGCCCCTCGACATGGGACGGTACGCTCGAAAGTGGGACTTGTGGCGTGAAGGATCCGCGTTCGTGCAACTCGACGCCTTTGCCGATTACCCTCAAGATCTCGACATCCCGGCGAACCTGCTCAAGGCATACCGGCGCGTTCCCGACGAAGCGTTTGCTCTGTACGGCTCGCGCCACTTTGACGACTATCATGCGCTGCTTACCCTCAGCGATTCGATTGGCTTTGAGGGCATCGAGCATCACCAATCGAGCGATAACCGCGCGGCCAATGACTTTCTCACCGATCCGCAGCAAGCGCTCTCAGGCGGCGACTTGATCACGCACGAGTTTTCACACTCGTGGAATGGAAAATATCGCCGGCCGGCAGATCTGACGACGCCCAACTTTCAAGTCCCTCAGCTCACCGATCTGCTTTGGGTCTACGAGGGCCTGAACCAATATCTCGGAGATTTGCTCTCGTTCCGTGCCGGCATTCGGGAACCCAAACTCTATCCCGAGTACCTCTCGACCCTTTACGCGCAGCTCGATTATGAGACCGGCCGCGCGACTACGCCGCTGATCGACCTCACGACGGGAGCGCCGTACTTTTATTTGGCGCACGGCGCGTATCCGGCAATACGGCGTGATGCCGGCGATTTTTATACCGAGGGCGAGTTGATCTGGCTCGACGTCGACACGATCATTCGCGACCGCTCGCATGGAGCGCGCTCGCTCGACACATTCCTTCATCGCTATACTGCACCGTCGGTTACGGGTCCGATCGTCGTGACGTACACGCGCGCCCAGATTGAGGCCTTGTTGAACGGCGTCGAGCCGTACGACTGGCACGCTTTCTTCGACAAGTACGTTTATCACGTCGCCGTTCATCCGCCGACGGACGAAATCGCGCGCACCGGCTGGAAAATCGTCTACACCGAAAGGCCCAACACGTTCATTACGGCAGAAGAGGCCGACGATCACGGCATCTCAGGTTGGTTCGGCTTTGGTGCAGACCTCACCGCAGAGGGCGTCGTGCGGGACGTTCGCGAGAACTCGCCGGCATGGCGTGCAGGTCTCGCTCCGGACATGCACGTGCTCGCCATTGATGGTCAGCAATTCTCCGCCGACGTCTTGGATTACGCGCTCAAACGCGCTGCGCATTCGCCCGCGCCCATTTCGCTCATAACCACGCAAACGGGCTGGTACCAGACGCTGTCGCTCGATTATCACGGGGGAATCCGCTACCCCCACCTCGAGCGAATTCCCGGCACTACCGACATGCTCGCTGCGATTGCCGCGCCACACGCAAAGTAATGCTGTGGCGCGCGTGCGCGGCCGCGCATCGCTCCTCGCCGCATCGATTACCGTTGCGGGCTGCACTGCCATACATACCATCAGCGTCCCGCCGATTTCCAGCAGCGCAGCCGCGATGGTCGAGCCGCTCCTTCAAACGCACGCCATTATTGGATTCGGCGTCGACACGCCGCAACGGGCCGCAATCGCTGCGCGAGAAGGTATCGACACGACGATCCTCTACGGTGGCTCGCCGGCGCCCGGAAGCGCGCTCGAAAAGGCGCTCGCAGCACATCGCATTTCGGTCGTCGATGCTAGGATTTCAGGTGTCCTCTTTTATTGGGAATGCCACCGCACGCACACGATCAAGCCGCCGCCCAGCAACTACAAACAGAATCCGTACTGTCGGACCGACGAAGACCCGCATATTAACTCTGCAGCAGATCGTGCTGCGCGATGTGGGAGAGGTCCTCAAACGCGATGCGCAGCGGCGCTACGTCGTCGGCTATTGGGTGCTCGACGACTGGGCATGGTGGGATCCCGGCAGCGCCCACGCGCTACTGCAAAAGGTTCACGCGCTCATCGTTAAAGAAACACCCGGCCTGCCGGCGATTTGCGGATTTGGAGCAGGGGTGGCCCTGCCCGGCAAGGTCGATTGGGATCCGAGCACGGTCGCAAACTACTCGAACGGCGGATGCGACATCGTCGGATGGTACAACTACTCCGCCTTCGACCGCCGCCGTCCGTCGAAGGGCCGGCACCTCGACTGGACGATGAAAGCGCTGTTGCCCGCAATGCGGCGCAGCCTCCAAAAAAAGGGCTGGGATATCGCGCACACGCCGCTGTATGGAGTCGGTCAAGGCTGGGGTGGTTCGTACGGGAAGCGCTACTACCAGCGAGGACTCACGCGCGGAGAGATGCTCGATCAAGCCAAAGCGTTCTGCCAATTCGGCGCGACGTACATCGGCTGGTACGCCTGGGACGACAGCGGCTTCGAATCTCGAACGCAAACGCCGGAAAATTCGGCGACGATCGCTGCCGGCATCGAGGCGGGCATCGATGCGTGCCGGCAGCTCTGGAAGTAGCCGACTATATTAGGCGACTGCCCACGAAAACCAGCGTGAGCGCGACCGCTGGGCGCAGCCACCGCGTTTGCATCCTTCCGCAGAGCTTGCTGCCGACGTACACGCCCGGCAACGAGCCAATGAGAAGGTTTACGACGAGGAGGAGATTGACGTCGCCCATCGTCCATCGGCCTAGTGCTGCCGTAGGAATGAGAAACGCAGCGTAGGCGATATCGGAACCGATGAGCTCGGAGAGACCGACGGCGGGCAGCAGTAAGGTCAAAAGCGGCAAGGTGATCGAACCACTGCCGATCGACGTCACCGTGACGACGAGGCCGACCACCGCGCCGACGGCGATCACGCGCAAACGCTGTGAGCCGGTCCACGCGAAGCGCTCTTCCGATTGGACTGATTGCACTGCAATGCGCTTGAGAAACGGCCGGATGATCATGACCACCGCAGCAATGAAGAGCGCCACGCCGATAGTTCGCCGTGTCCACGCGGTAACCACGGCAACATCGAAGTGGGTTCGAAGGAGGTACACGATCCCAACCCCAACAATGGCCGCAGGGATCCCTCCCATCAGAAGCGCTCTCGTGACGGCCCAGTTCACGGTTCCTTGACGGTTGTGAAGGTACGCCCCGTAGAACTTGGTCGGAACGCTATAGAGCAAGTCGCTTCCCACTGCTACCAGCGGATTCACTTTGAGCACAAGGACTAGCAGAGGCGTCATAATAGCGGCCCCGCCCACTCCAGTAAGGCCCACGATCGTTCCGACAACCAATCCAATCAGGATCAACTCAGGGTTCATGTAAGATGGCACTCCAAATAAAAGCGATCGCCGCCTTGTGCGTCCGATGAGACAGTAGTCCAGCCAGACTATCGCAAAATAGTAACCTAAGTCAATAGTACAAACAAACCCCGAGCCGCGGTTTTCCGACGGGCTTTATAGCCGGGCTCTAGCTTTCTTTATCGAGGAAACGCCGGGAGTGCCGCGACTATTCCAGACTGGCGTCCCCGTCGTATTCTGACGGATCCCACACTTCCGGTCCACGGAGCGTATCGGCCAGAGACGGATCAACCGCGCGGTAAAAGAAAGGCCAGCTTTGCGTTCGCCGGAAGCGAGCGAGTTCATCGAAAGTACGCATCTTCGCCAGCCCTAGTCCCGGTTTGTCAAGAACGGAAATACCTTCGGTCTCGCATCGGGCTAGCGCAACCGTGAGCAAGTCCGGGAGCGGGTCGATTTCACGTTCGATCGTTTGAAAATCGACCAGACGCATTTGGGGAAGCTCGTTCGCGATATCTTGGCGCTTGAAAACGCAATAGGCACGCAATTGGCGATTGCGCGATGCGGTAAATACCCAGACGCGAGACCGGCGCATCGCTCGCGAAAAATGCCACGACAGCGTCGCGCTGTCCCTGGCCGCGAGCAGCGTGTCGCCGTTTTGCCGCAGCAATTCCCGCCAGAACGCGTCAAATCGGAAATCGAACCGGTCGGTGGGCTCAATGGTAAATCCGGAGGAATGCTTGGGCGCCCTTCTGTCGGAGATGCCGTCCATCAACCGCAACGTCGCGCCGCCGAATGGCCCCAACGCCGCGGCGAACGGCACGCGCAATTTCTGCAAAGCTCGCGTTGCAAAAGAGCGATATCCCGTTACGCGGTATGCGACGGTTCCCCAGTCACCGGCCGGTACTCGGTTGGAAATCTTATCGGCATAGCGTAGGGCCATTGGACCGACCGTCGTGGACATCATGAGGTCTACGTGGGGCTGACTATATCGCGCATCGATGAGCCACCGCGAATAATGGCCGCGGTAGTTAGGCGCGACGATCCATGCCCGGCCGCTGGCGGCGACGAGACGTTCGCCGCGGAAATGGTAGAGTGCCGGAATATTGCCGACGTATCCGGTGATTTCTCCGGTCGAAGTTTCCAATACCCACCCGATTGGCCACCAATTACCGAGCTGGGGCCAGAGTGGATTGCCATGCCAGAGCATGCGCCACTCGTCCGGCGACAATTTGGAATTGAGGGCCGCCTCTAAGCGGCGGATCTGGGCGTAGTCCTCGAACCGTGCGTGCCGCATTTGCGGTGCAGGCGGTGGTGGGAATTTCGAAGAGGTAGCGCGTTTGACCCGCATGAAGCTGACTACCGCTCAGCCGTTGTCAATTCCCGCTTTTTGCTGCGCTCGCGTGACGATTTCTCGGATTCGAGCAACACGTAAAATGCGTCAGCCGTGAAGTTCTAGTAACCCATCGCCGCACCGGCGGGCGTGCGGGGGTCGCTCCCGCCCTCGAGCGCAGCAGAGTGAGACCGCCGACGGGATCGACGAGTGGAGCGCAGTGCGTGGCCCGACGGCCTCCTGCGCGCTCATGCCGTAGACCAGCGCATTGAGCATCGTTTCTAGCACGATCGTGATGATGTGCCAGCCGCCGGGACTACCCGTGACCATACGCAGCGGGCCGTTGCGCGTCACCGTTGTCGGCGTCATCGACGAAAGCGGCTGCTTTCCGGGTGCGATCGCGTTGCGAACGCCCTGCACGAGGCCGTACATGTTCGGCACGCCCGATTTGGACGTGAAATCATCCGAACGACTAGGAAATCTTATGGCAAACCATGCTGCCATTTTTGATTTGCCGCTTTTATCCACATATTTTACGGAAACAGTAAACGTGTCGTTAGAGAACGACGTGGAAAAAGCCGTGATGCTAGATCTCAGTTACAATGTAAGCCTGCATCTTACGGCTCCAGCGGATGTAATCAGTGCTGGCGTTCTCGCTCGTATCGCGCCAAGCAACCCACGTGCCATCTTCCTTTGCCATAGCAGTATAAGGCTTGCTTTGGCCTGTGTCTTTGCAAGTCCAGGTCCCGACGAGGGGAGTTATCTTGTCGAATCTGGCTTTATCAGTAGTCGCGGTGTCGGATGACACCGCTTGAGCGGAGACCGAGGCAGGATGGCGATGAGAGCGCAGAGGGCTAAGAATTTCGGGTGTAGGCGAGTGTGTTTGGGTTCCCTCGATGCCAGGTGACGAAGGTGTTATCCCGAGCGTAGCCCGTAGGCGCGAAGTCGAAGGCCGCCGAAGCGCTTTCTTCCTATATAGGAGGTACTTGAAAATGTTCATCGCGCGCGTACTTCTCACGGCTATGCTCTTCGGAGCGACTGGCGCACTTGCGTCAGCCGATCCCGCCCCGACGATCGTCACCCTCCAGACGGCGAAATGGCAACAAGGAACCGGAGCTTTTGCCGGCGTTCAGATTGCGTCGATCGTTGGCGATCCTAGCGCCTCCGGCGGCTACTATGCGTACCTCATTAAGATGCCGGACGGCACCCGGGTTGCCCCGCACTTTCACGGGATGACGGAGAACGTTGTGGTCTTGAGCGGAACTCTGATGGTGGGACTCGGCGATATCATGGATCCGTCCAAGATGCTGCCACTGGGGCCGGGAAGCGTCGCTTCGGTTCCTGCCGGTCTGCATCACTACGCAGTGTCGAAGGGTGACACGATTATCGAAGTGAGCGGTATCGGACCCGATACCTTGACGCCCGTCAGAAAATAAAATGCCTGCGCGGCGCGCCCCGCAAGTCTCCGCAGTAAAAAAGGGATGTGGGCGCCGAAGCGAGCTCATCCCTTTGATTCCGCTGCTGTTATCGCGCAATTGCAGATTTGCTGCGAAGATCCCAGAACCGAATTGAGCGGTTCCCAAGTCGCATCCGCCCGCTTTGGGGCAGCACAATCACCTTAAGCGCCGACACGCCATTGCGCGAAATGTCTTCTCTTCTGCGAGGGATCAGCAGGACAGCTCGCTCTACGCCCTGCGCGTTGACGGTTGCTCCGGTGATTTCCCCGCGGTCGTTAATGTTGCTGCCGAACGGCAGATTTAGATTCCTGCTCGGCGGAACGAGCGTATTGAGATCGTACATTTTGCCGCACTGCCAGAGGTAGCCTCGGCAGTTCCCGCTCGCGTCGCATGATTCGCCGACGACCTGCCCCTCATCGTTGATCCCACCGGCAAAGCTATCGACGTCACCTGGCAACGTGCCGATGTCCCTCATCGCTCCGCGCTGCCAGAGAAAAGTATGAGTCACCGAGTTTCCGGAAAGGTCTGAGTTGCCAATAACCTGACCTCGGTTATTGATGTCCAGAGCGACGTTGGCGCTGCCTCCGAGGGTGCCGAGGTTGATCGGTGACCCGTTTCGCCAGAGCACCGCGTGAGCCGTTGGAGCGGCGCACGAGCCCGAATTTCCGACGGCAACTTGCCCGGACTGGTTAATCGTGTATGCATACGAGACGGTATCGCCGCGATATGGGGGCAGCGTTGTGATCTTGCCGTTCGGCTGCCAAATGACGCCTAGGAAATCAAAGACTTGCGGCGGATTGCAGTTCGGGTCTTTGGTCTTGGTTTCGGAATCACCGGCGATCTGGCCGCGCCTGTTCACGTCGTTGGCCTGGTCATTGTTTCCGCCGAGCGTCGGGAGCGACCTCATCTTACCGCGCTGCCAGCTAAACCCACGGCAAATGTGCGACGTGCCGAAACCGCAGTAGTTTTCGTCGTAGGGATCGGTTTTGGAGGTTTCGGACCACCCCACGAATTGACCCGCGTGGCCATGATTGTACTGGAAAATCGCGCTGTTTGGACCCCCCAGTGTACCGAGGTCAATCGTGTGTGGGGGCCTTATCCAGATCTGAGCGTGCAAGATTTCGTTTCCACTTAGAAGCGATGTGCCGCTGGCTTCGCCGCTATCATTGACGTTGATGGCGAAGCTAACACTTCCGCCGAGCGAGTCGAGGATGATGGGGTAGTAGTGGGAAACGCCTCCTCGTGAACGCGCGTTAGATGGGAATTGTGTAATGTTTTGCTGCGTGGAAGCCGAAGGGGCGAAGGTCGACGACGAACCTCCGCCGCAGCCTGATAGTATAGCAGTAGTCACTAGCCCGACTGCCGCATAAACACACCAGATAAAAGTTTTCATTGACAGATGCTCCTCTTCATCAAGTAGGTGCGTTGCCGTTGACGGTAAGGGCAACGCATACCTCGCTGACATTGTGACGGACGACGTGAAGGCATTTGGCGCGCGCGCTTATCGTTTTCTGCGAAACAGGAAACTACAAAGCTCCTCCTCGAGGAAAGAAGGACGGGAGCACGCTTGTCGACGCAGTTGGTCGCCCGGAAAGTGCTTAGATCGCGAGGGCTTCCGCTACGGCTTGATCTTCGCTCCAGGCAGCGCCTTCAGCCATGAGTCTCGCAAGCTGGTTTTCGCCGAGCGCGTCGCGCAGTGCGGTAAGCATCTTGTCGTGCTCCTGCTGCTCGGTGTGCTGGCGCAACGCTTCGATTGCATCCAAACGCGCATCGACGTAGCCTAAAAGCCGCGCAGCGCCGAGCCGATCGCCGCGCACATGCTCCGCATCGTCGGCCGGGCGTAGTGCGGCGGTCGCTGCGAGATGCTGCAGACCCCATAAGACGCCAGCCTCCCATTGCGTGTCGCGTGCGGCTGCGAGCCCATCTCGGGCGGAAATGCAAGCATCTTCGTAGCGTTCCAGCGCAATCAGATATGCAGCAATGTTGCACAGCGAAATCGCTACGCCGAGTTTGTGATTGAAGGTGCGATAGGTTGCGAGCGCCTCGTTTTCCAGCCGTAGCGCCTCGGCGGCATTGCCCTCGTGAAACTCCGCTTCGGCTAGATTTCCCGCAATGTGCGAACATACGCGTTCTGCGCCGACGGAGCGAAACATCGCCAAAGCCTCGGCAAAGAGCGGCCGCGCTCCAGCCAGGTCGCCGGCGTGGCTGCGTGCAATCGCAAGGCTTTGTAAGATATCTCCGATAGTGCTGCGCACTCCAGTTGCTCTGGCCTCCTTCAAGGCGCAGGTTAGCATTTTCTCGCCTTCTTCGACCTGGCCGAGGTCGACGAGCGCCCGGCCGAGGAGATGTCGCGCCTGCGCAACGCGCAAGCGGATCGCCAAGCTCGCGGTAGAGCGCCAGAGCGCGTTCTGCTCGCTCGCGGGCCGTTTGCGGTTGAGCAAGTGCCGTAGCGATCGCCGCCTCGGCACAGTCGAGTGCGGCCTCCACCGACGCCGGCATCTCGGCGGGGGACCGATCACGCGCCGCCTGAATCCAACGCTGTCCCTCGGCCGCAGCAAAGCGCGTCCACGCCGGTCGGAGCGCGGCCGCCAGCCGCCGGCCGAGCAGCACATCGCCCTGCGCTCCGAACGCCCAGGTGAGCGCCGCGCGGAAGTTCTCCAACTCCGGCTCGGCCCGGACGAGCCATTCGCGTTCGGGCGTCGTTTCAAAAATCCCATAGAGTTCTTCGCCGAGCGCGAGAAATGCAGCCGCGTGTGCTTGCGCAATAGCAGCGTCCTCTCCGGCCGCGCGCAAGCTGTTCGCGCGCATACTCTCGCGTCGACTCCAAATGACCGATAGCGCATTCCGCCTTCCATTTGTTCCGCATGCACCAACGATTTTTCCACGAGCGACGAGAGCAGATCGAGGACTTCCCACGACTCTATTGCATCCTCTGCGGCTTCCTCGTCCGCGCAGACGGCGCCGGCCGTTTCGAGCGCCCACCCTCCGACGAATATCGCCAGCCGCCTGAATAGCTTCTGCTCCTTCGCCGAGAGCAGATCGTGGCTCCAGTCGATCAGTGCGCGCATCGTCTGCTGACGCGGCAGCGCCGTTCGGCTCCCGCCGGTTAGCACGCGAAACCGCTTGTCGAGCTTCTCTGCCAGCTGTCGCGGCGCCAACACCTTCACGCGCGCCGCCGCCAGTTCGATCGCCAGTGCGATGCCGTCGAGCCGCCGGCAGATCTCCGCAACGACCGGCGCGTTTTCATCGGTCAGCTTGAACCTCGCATCCGAGGCCGCGGCGCGCTGCGCAAAGAGCGCGACGGCCCCATAGCTTAACGCATCTTCCGCCGTGAGCGTATCGCTTTGCGACGGAAATGCCAGCGACGGCATGCGATAAACATACTCGCCGGCGATGCGCAGCGGCTCACGGCTGGTCGCCAGTAACCGGACGTCAGGAGAGCCGCGCAGGATTGCATCGGCAATCTTTGCGACCTCCTCGATCACGTGCTCGCAGTTGTCGAGTATGAGCAACAAACGCTTGTGCTTGAGATAACGCAAAAGCGTCTCGAGCACAGAGCGCTCCGGCTGCTCTCGCAAACCCAGCGTCGATGCAATCGTACTGGCAACCAGACTCGCATCGTTGGTGAGCGCCAGCTCCACGAACCATACGCCGTCTCTCGAACGCGTCGAGCGAATCCGCGCCGACTTGCAGCGCGACGCGCGTCTTGCCGACGCCGCCAGTGCCTACCAGCGTCACTAACGCATGCTCGCGTATCGGCGGCTCGATTTCGGCCAGCACCTCGTCTCGGCCGACGAGCGGGGTAAGCTGACGCGGCAGGTTGTTCGGCATCGATTCGAGTGAACGCAGGGGCGGAAATGCTTCGAGCTAAGCCTGGAGCGACGAGCTGCCAAACGTGCTCCGGCTCGACGAGATCCGCAAGCCGGTGCTCACCCAAATCGCACGACTCCGAGCGCTCGGGCATCACACCGCGCAACAGTGATGCGGTTGCAGCGGAAAAGATGACTTGCCCGCCGTGTGCCGTCGCTAACAGCCGCGACACGCGATTCACGGCCGGACCAAAGTAGTCGCCTCCGCGCTCGTCGGTCGTGCCGCTATGCAACGCCATGCGAACGTGCAGGCCATCGATCGCGCTCCAATCCTCGCCCGAGAGTTCACGCTGCGCATCGATTGCCGCGGCAACTGCATCCGTCGCACGCCAGAACGCCGCGCAAAACGCATCGCCGACCGTCTTGAACACGTGACCGCCGTGCCTTTCGATCACGCGGCGCAGCAGTTCGTCGTGACGGCGCAACGCCTGTGCCATCGCGTCGCGCCGCTCTTCCCAACGCCGCGTGCTTCCCTCGATATCGGTGAAGAGCAGCGTTACCGTCCCCGTCGGAATTGGAGCCGCCAGCGCCATTCCTGATAGTTCAAAATCTACGCCGGGCGCGCCTTGCCCGCGCTGGCGCTTACTTCACGCGCCGCGCCGAAACTGTCACGGTCTAGGCGTGCGCTAGTTGTCGAGGGTGAGGGCCCGCATCGTGCCGTATTAGCAACCGTTCGGCAACGATGCAACCCGCAGTCAGACGATTCGTAGTGATTGGGCGAACGATCGGCGGTGTTATTGTCGGCCTCTGCCTTGGCTTTATCTTTTGCTTCGTAACGGCGCGGGCCGGTTGGAGGAAGCCACCGATGTTTCTAAGTGATGGCCTCGTTGCCGTCGCTGCTGCCGGGTTTGCAATTCGTTACGCTTACCTACGCGGCTTCAGCTTTATCGCGGGCCTGTTCTCCGGCGTAGCCGTTTCCGTCGTCGCCTTCTGGACTTTGCTTTTTTTGGTGGTCATCGGCAACATCGGTATCTAGCGGTGGCCGTCAAGTCAGACGCGCGCAGCTCCAAGCTAAACCGCGTTCCGGCTCGCTGGAGTCAATAGTAGAGCATACGCGAGCCGTGGTCTGAGTACGTGTCCCGGAGCGCTGGTAGGTCACGGGGAACCGTCCTCGCCAGGAATCTTCTACCCTGCCGCCAAGAGCTCAATCGTCTGCTTTCGTGGTGACGGAGGTGCTCGATGAAACGGCTCATCGTTGCTATTGCTGCTTACGCAGCTATGCTCGCGCCTAGTCTAGGGGGACCGGCGCTCGGTGATACGCCGATGTCCATGTCGGTGGTGGGTGCCGGGCCGCATGGATACGATTGGATAGTCGGTACGTGGTCGTGTGTCAACCCAATGAGCCCCTCGGAGCTAGGCGCATTAGCGTCGACTACGTTGACGGCGACTAAGATCAAAGGCGGCAGCATCATGATCAGGACCGCAAGCCCGAACGGTGACGTTACGACCTACTACGCATATCTTCCAAAAACGAAGACCTGGTATACGCCATTCGCGGACTCTGGCGGAAAGTACGGAACCGAGACGACGCGGGAAACCGGAAAAACGATCCGGTGGGTCGGGACATTCTACGACACCGACGGCACGGTGACGCCGATACGCGACACGTTCACCATGCTCTCCATGACGAAGCAATACGATCTCAGCGAGGCGAAGATCGGCGGAGCCTGGAAGGTCACCGCCAAGACCACATGCACTAAGTCGTAACAGCCGCCGGCGCGTCACCTTAGGGAGCGAACGGCAGGGTCTTTAATCCACAGCGTCCGGCAACGAGACGTGCTCTGCCGTTTCCAAGGCGCAAGCGTGGGCGCTGCAAGCGTTATACGGTGGCTTTCAGACGCAGAGCCGACAGTTCGCTGACACGTCATCCAGAGGCGAGGGGAATAAGGGCGGTTTTTTGGATGGCCAGGAGTCGAACCCTCAACCGGGGATTCGAGCCGATACCGTCCGTTACCGAAAAGTGTTATTCCCTCACGCTATTCCGTCGCACTAGTTCCCCGAGCTATCCCTTCCAATACCGACGGTTTCCGACCCGTCCGTGACAAAATGTGACAATGGTCGAGCACGCAAGGCGCGACGCTGCTTAGCTGCTCGCCTTCGTGCACGTTGTCGTCGTGTTGGTCACGTGACCTTGGGCGTCGGTCACCGTGAGGTGGTCGGTTGTTTTCGTATCGCTGTCCTTCGTGACGACGTCGGTGCCGCGAGTTCCGTCGAGAGTTGTGGCTGTCCAGGTCATCGTGTTGCCCTGCCAACCGGGTGAAGAAGTCAGGAGGTAACCACCGCCGTTATCGTGTGAGACTTCGACCCATCTCTTGATCGTAGGATCGTAGGTCATATAGCTCATTTGATTCACGGTCCAGTTACGGTACTGATCGAAGGGCGGCGCCGAATCTTGGGTGACCATCCACATGCCGTCCTTATCGATCGTTGTCGTGCTGGTATCGGGACGCTGTTTTCCGCGTAGCATCTGCGTGCAGTTCCACGTACCGGTCAAAAAGATCATCGAAGAAAAATCGGGCTTGGCCGTGGGAACCATCGTAGGCGCCGGTGCCGGCTGCGCCCATGAAACGAGCGGCGAAGTAACGAATGCGACCACAGCCGCGGCGGCACTAACCGCCAACATCACTGAATGTTTCATATTTAGTACCCTTTCTATTTTAGAGAGTTTCGCCGTCTTTCGCAATGAGGAGTCCCGTCGCTGGGAATCCATGCAGCAGACGAAGGGCGCGATGAACCTGCTGATGCGGTTTAACAACGAGGTTGCACTCGATCTGCTCGAGGAGTCCCGCGGCTTTAGCATCATGATCGATCGCCTCGGTGATCCGCCCGACACGGTTGATCTTGCCGACGACTAGTGTCGCGGCTACGTCGCCGGATGACCTTGCGCGCCGATGAATGGGAGGCGGCAACCGAAGCTCCGGAGATCACCGAATCCTTGGGGCCGATTCTGCTGCTCGCCCATTACGATGAGGGGAAGCCTGATCCGATCGAGCAACCCGAAGAGTACGCCGGCGTCATGAGCGCTCTATCTCAGTGCGCCGTCGATATCTACGACTGGTGGCAGCAACGGTGACGTCGCTCGCGACGGAAGAACCGTGACGTATCATCTCCGCGAGGGCGTCCGCTTCGCCGAAGGCACGCCGCTCACGTCCAAGGACATGGCGTTTACTTATCGTGCGATTCTTGATTCGCGCAATCCGGTTACCGAGGCGCAACCGTACCGTCGCCACTGGTTCCTGATTAGCCCGCCGATTCCGACCCGTCCGTGACAAAATGAGACGCATGTCCACACCCGTCGTTTCGCAGACACGCGAGCGGGCTTCGCGCCGATGTTGAGCTAGGCCGCGGCGTGTCTGCGGATCGAGGCTCTGACGGTCGCAGGGACTTCGATCGGGACGAACCGTCTCCTCGAATATATATAATCCTCACCGCTTTCGTCTACGATGCGGACGTCGCCGGTTCGTTGGGCATCCTCATCCCGTATGGCAAGGTAGATCTTGTTCGTCTCCAACGACGCTTCGTATCCTCGGTTGTCGATGCAGACGAGAAAATGCGACTTTCGCTTCGCGCGACCGGGTCTAGTCGAGGTACCTCTTTCGCTGAGTTCTTTCTTTCCGGTGCCATGTGCTTCATACCAATGTACTTCTGCGAGGCGAATCTTGCCGCTTCTTAGTCGAATTTGCGCGATCCCCTTGAGTTTTCTCCAACGCGTCCCGCCGTAAGACCGTCTCAGGCGTCTGACGTTCCGGATGCCGCGCCCTCGTGCGATGATCTCGACGTTCTGTATTGGGCCAACAATTCTGAACTCCACCGCCACACGTTGCTTTCTCGTAAGTCATGTGAACACCCTCGGCCCAACGAACGGCGCCTCAATGGCACGCTTTGGCTACGCGACGCGCACGCATCGCTTTTGGCGAAAAAGGGCGTGCCGCTGCAAGTGGTGAGCAAACGGCTCGACCACCCGGACATCCGCATCACGGCCGAACGCTATTTACACGTCTACCGAGAGAGCGATGCTGCCGCAGCCAGGGCGCTCGATACCGTTCCGTCCTTCGACTCCGCGCCCTTCGCCCTTCGACTTCGCGCCTACGGGCGCTCCGCTCAGGATGACAAGAGATGAGCGCGCTTCGCTCAGGATGACACCGGGGGATTATGTGACAAATCCGTGACAAATTGGGATTGTGCCACCATTCGACTCCGCTCAGGGTGACACGAAGTGCGGCGGAAACACCTGTAAAACAAGTCCTTCGACACGCGCGCTTCGCGCGCGGCTCAGGATGACACGTTGATTTGGGATGGCCGGGAGTCGAACCCAAGCTCGGGGATTCCAGCCGATCCCGTCCGTTACCGGAAAGTGTTATCCTGTCAGGCTTTTCCGTCGCACTGGTTCCCGAACCATCCCTCCCGATTCCGACCGTTTCCGACCCGTCCGTGACAAAATGTGACACGGAGCCGTCACTGGCGACTAAGCAACGCCGAACGATCTCAGTGGATCGTCGGAGTCGCGCTAAAAAGCGAGGGGGCTGCTACCGGGACGACGACTGAGGTGGGTCAGCTGTCTCTGCGAACGCATAGGAGGTGCGTCATTATCCCCGTGCAGCGAATGTCTGCGAGGTTACAGGTGTCCCAGCACGCTTCACCTCGCGCAGAACCGACGGCTTGGCTCGCGAGAGACCGGAAAAACGATGGAAAGGTCCGGCAGCGGCTCGAAAACGACGGTCATCTGGGGAATGTCGGTTTATATCAGGAAAAGTCTTTTTCACATGAGAAGATACGGTCTCGCCACCGCGCTGCTCGCGATCGCGTTCGTCGCCATCAGCGGCGCAGCTCAGCTCCCGAAGCCTCAACCGCAGGGCGCGATCGAGTTCATGGTAGCAGCGTCGGAACGTTACCCCGTCGTCGAGTTGAGCCGAACGGAGGGAACGGGGAACGCGAACGAGATGGATCTCATCGCGCAGCTGCTCGGCGACCGGCAGTTCACGGCTAACATCGACGACGTCGTTATCGAAGCCGGGAACTCGCGCTACCAAGCCATGTTGGATCGCTACGTCTCGGGGGAGTACATTCCGCAGCAGCAGCTCGCCGTCGTGTGGCGCAAAACCACGCAGATCATCGGTGGCGAAGCCGATCCGACTACGAAGATGCTCATCGATATGGTGAGAACCTTTAACCTCAAAGCGCCGCAACATCAACTTCGCGTCTTGGCCGGCGATCCGCCGATCGATTGGAACGCGATTCACACAGCCGCGCAGTTCGATGCGTTTTTATCGCAGCGAGATACGAACGCCGCATCGGTGATCGAAAAGCAAGTCCTATCGAAGCATCGCAGGGTGCTGGTCGTCATGGGCGGCGCTCACTTCACCAGGTGGGCGAGTCCGCAGTACGGCGCCACGATAACGATGCTTTTGGAGCGACACTATCCCGGCTCGACGTATGTCATTTACGGCATAGTAGACGTGTCGCGTTTCGACGCCCACGTGCGGCGAACGTTCGCATCGTGGCCCGCGCCGGTTATCGCGCCGATCGCGGGGACCGAGCTCGCGCTTCAAAGCGGGCGAACGATCACTGCCAGCGACACCATGCGTCGCGTGGGCGCGCGCTGGGTGCCGGTAACCAACGCGTATCCCGGTCACACGCTCGGGCAGCTCTTCGACGCAATTCTCTACTTGGGGCCTGCGAACAAGCTTCGCACGATCGAGCTCAAAGAGCCGACGGATAAGCCCTATGCCACCGAGCTCAAACGGATTCGTTCCATCGTAATGGGGACGCCCTCGCCGCCGTAGCGCACATGTTTTAGCAACCGTCGTCCACCTTAGGCGCCGGCGCATCCCGCCGCGACGGAATGGCATGGAGTTCGAGCCAGAGTCGGCAGGTGATTATGAGACTGCACTCGTCCTTCGCGGCCGTTACGGCGCCGCCGACGCCGACCTGGCACGCTAGCCCGGCGTCACTTTCGGTGCCGCGACTGCGGCGTGACACTTTCTGGCGGCCGGTCCGACGAGTTGGACAGGTCAGCCTAGATTACGTTTAGGAACAGGTCTCTAGCTGGGGCGAAAGCCTCACCGCGTTCCGCGGCGTGCCGAGCCTTCTTTCGAATCAAGTCGCGTAGATGCACCTTGCCGTCGACAACGTGAAAAAGATCCTCAGCATCGTGTAGCTGATGTAGCAACCGCGAGACCAGTCAGCCTTGGACTCGACTGCCCCCAGGAACGATCGCAGCTCGGCCGCACCAATCTTCTGCACTTGCCACTTGGCCTCGACTAGGTAGTAGTCTCTTTCGTCTTCGAAGGTTCCGTCAATCTGCTCGCCGCGCAGTCGATACCCTCCGCGCGGCGCCATACCGAACGCCGAAAAAAGATCCGTCAAGAATCGCTCGAACGCGTAGCCACGCTCCTGCGGCGGAAGGCTGCCGATCCTGAAAAGATGCTGCTTTAGCTCGCTTAACTTTTGTCGCGAAATCGCGGCGGTTCCGGCCTCTCGCGGCTCGGGACTTGCTTCAGGTTGCGCGAGCGAAGCGAGAAAGGTCGGATCCCAGAGCTCGGGGATCTCAAATCCGAGCTTGCGGACTGCATCGTTCAGCCGCTCAATTTCGGAACGGGTTAAGGGCGACTTGTTGCTTCGATATACAATCGCGCGATTAACGATCTCGACGATCAGTTTGCAAAACCGGCCGCTGCGTTCGTCAAGCGTCCGTTGTAAGAGCATCGTGGTCGCCGGCCGTTTCGATCCGCCGGTCCAGAAGCTGCCTACGTCGCACGCTCGAGCTGCGCCCGGGAAAGAAATGCGCTGGTCAGCCCGGGGGTGCGGCGTTCCCGGCAGGAAATCGTAAAGTGCATCGGCCAGCGATGCAATAGCTTGTACTTGCAGCGTACTTAGTGACATCGTTTTGGCTGAGCGTCTAGGCGTGCCAGAGTTCGCGCACCTCGATGACTAGCTCACCTGCACGCCCATGACGCTGGATTATCTCGACGTCAGTGCCAAGCCGCGCAAGGATGTTCAACAGTCTGTCGGTGGAGTACCGCGCGCCGCGGCCGTGCTGGATCCTGGAAATGTCGGCTTGGTCCAGACCCATAGCTTCCGCCGCGTCCTTCTGCGAGAGACCCCTGCGTTTCACGACGGTGTTAATAACGTTCATCAGTCGCGCCTTGCGGAGGCGTTCCTCAGGATTCGGCAAGCCGACCTGCTCGAAGACGTTCCCGGCTCCGATTTCAATTTCCACTTCTTCGTTTCTCTTGTTCATAATGTTCCCGCGCTTGCTTTAGGCGTTGACGGATAAGGTCAAGATCGTGTTTCGGCGTCTCGATGCCGCTTTTCGATTTCTTTTGGAAGACGTGCAGCACGTAGACGATATCGCCGAGCTCGACGGTATATGCGCCACGAAACCTGCTGTCTCCGCGCTCGTTGTGCGTTCGGATCTCGACGACGTCGCGTAGATTGCCGCGCATCCGGTAGGCATAGTCCGCTTGCTTCCCATGCTGCGCGAGGTCCAGTGCGTATCCGATGTCATCTTGCACCTCCTCAGGCATGGCCTTGAGATCAGTCTTCGAGGACCCGACCCACGCGATCGGTTTCTGGCAACAGCATGTCAGGTATGGCAAGTCTGCCATAAGACGTGACTGCTCGTCAATGCTTTGGGAAAGTCAAGGCTCGGACGCCACGTGCCTAGCGGCACCGTCGGGGGAAGGGTGCTCTGGCAGGGCGCCCACCAGCGCTGAGCGGGCCGGTAGGACGACCCGCGCCCCGATCCAACCACCGGCTTGCGTCACGAAAAACCCTCGATGCACGTCACACCACTGGTACGCGGATGCAACGTCGCATTCAGCGATGCAATGCGATCGCGTAACGTTAGAGCAACGGAGCTGCAGCGCCAATCGCACGCAAAACGTTGCGCGACTGCTACGACTCTGATAGCGGCCTAAAGACATCGTAACGCTGCCGAGCGCGTCCAGTTGCAACGCCGGATTATCCACGGTAGCACTGACATAAGACTGCGGCGTGAATGGCTTTGCAACGGCCTATGCACGGCAAAAGATCCTGCGTAGCACGGAGAGAGCACGGAGACGGATTCATTGCAGAACGCGGCGGAGTCCCAGGGCCTGCCCGCAAGGGTCGACCGAAGCGAGCCCTGGACGCGGACGTTAAAATCAAATCGAGTCCGGCTCCGTGCGAAGCGACGCCGTACGCGGTATAATAGGGGTGGCGAATAGCATTCGACTTTCGCACGCATTATAATGCTGGTAAATCGTTCCGGAGATTGTGCTCCAGGGCGTTTTTGTTTCTAGGAGGGGCGCGATGGATGGGAAAGATCGGCGATGGGAAGCGCGCGACGCGATGTCCACGCGCGAGCTGCAACAGACGCTGCCCGGTCTCGATCGTGGTCCAGCCCAAGTCAGACACCCGAACCAACATCGGAGGGTCAGGAAAGCTGCAAGCGTTCGCTACGACGAGCTGCCGGACGTCCTGACGCCAAAGGAGGCCCAAGCCTTTCTCCGTCTGGGGCGTAACGCGACCTATGCAGCGTTGCAAGACGGACGGATCCGAAGCGTGCGTCACGGCCAAAAGTTTTTGATCCCCAAGACCGCGCTGCGGGAGTTCCTGGACCGAGATGCGGAGCACCCGCGCGCTGGAATCCCCGTGGAAGGAACGACCTAACATGGGGTCAGTCAAACGACTACGAGATAAAGTCTACCGCATCGTCTACGACGTTTCGAGCACGAATGGAAAGCGCAAGCAGAAGCGTGAGACCCTATACAACATCACCAAAGCCGAAGCCGAAGAAACCCTCGCGAAGCGCAAAGAACAGGCGAAGCATCGGCAAGGCCTTCGTAATCCCAATATTACAGTCGTGGAACTCTTTGACGAGTTCTTTCAAATCAAGCGCCGGACACTCTCCGCGTCAGGTTTCGAACGCTACGAGGGAATGTTGCGCAACTACATCGCGCCGGCGATCGGTAATCTCAAAGTGAGCGACCTGCGGCCGGAGCACTTTAATTAACGCGTACGCCAAGTGGTCTGCTAAAGGCATCAGCGGGAGGCCGCTATCCGGTCGTACCGTGCACCATCTGCACGACCTCATCCGGTGCGCTCTGAACTTCGGCGTCCGCAGAGAGTGGGTAACACGAAACGTCGCGGCGTGTCTCGAAACCCAAGACATACCAAAGGCGACAAAGCCTGAACCGATAGCGTTGAATGAAGCGGAGATGGCCGCCCTCCTCAGCGCGGCACGGCGCCCGTCAGAGCGCGCTAAGCGATGCGGCGGTCCGAGCGCAGAGCCCTGGTTTCACCCAGCAGTCACGTTTGCGATCTACACCGGAGCGCGGCGTGGGGAGGTGCTCGGTTTGCGCTGGACCGACATCGACCTCGAATTGAACACCATGACAATCCGCCGGTCACTCACGCGAACGCATCGCCGAGGGCTCTTCTTCAAGGAGCCCAAGAACGGCAAAGCACGGACGATCACCATGCCGTGCACGTTGGCCGCGATCTTGAAGCAACACCGAGCGGCGCAAGACAAAGAGCGACGCATCCTCGGAACCGGATACAAGGACGACGATCTCGTCTTTGCCCGACCTGATGGCTCACTCGTAAATCCTCGGTGTTTCGGGAACCGCGTGATCGAGCTCGCGGTTCGGGCGAAGGTCACGCCGATCACTGCCCACTGCTTGCGCGACACGCATGCCTCGCTGCTGGCGAAGAAGGGCGTGCCGCTCGAAGTGGTGAGCAAGCGCCTCGGTCACGCGGATATCCGCATTACCGCCGAACGCTACCTACACGTCTACAGGGAAAGCGATGCAGCCGCGGCGCTGGTGCTCGATACCGTCCCGGTCCTAGGCCCGTGCCTCGCCCTTCGATCATCACCGCCGCTCAGCGAGTTTAGCTCAGGGTGACACCGGGAGATTCTGTGACAAATCCGTGACAAATTTCGGAGAGCTAGGCTGGTGCGGCGGAAACACCTGTAAAACAAGTCCTTCGACACGCGCGCTTCGCGCGCGGCTCAGGATGACACGTTGTTTGGGATGGCCGGGAGTCGAACCCGGATGCTCCTTCGAGCAACGAATTTTAAGTCCGTCGTGTCTGCCTGTTCCACCACCATCCCGAGCCTGCTACTGCTGGTAGTGCTCGACGACGTCCTCGCTGCGAATGTGTGCGGTGCTCGGATCTTGGTTAGCGTCGCGGCGTGCGCGGCGTTGGCGCAAAAGATCCCAATACTGATCGAGCCGCACCGAGATCGCATCGAGGCGCTCTCGATCGTCTGCAGTCAGCTTGCCGCGCTCTCCGTGCTCGAGCAAGTGATGCTCTTGCTCGACTAGACTCTCGATGTGGTTGCGTATCTCGCTATCGTTCATGGACGAAATCCCCTTCGTATATCGGGACCTGCGCGCACTCCCTGAGTCGCTCCTCCTGCAGCATCGCGTTCCTGAAGAAGAATCCCGAGAAGCAAATCCGCGGTCGTCGCTATGGCCTGGTCATGGTCTAGCGCCTCGAGCGCCGCATCGAGCACGATGATTCCGGCCGGGAGAATGTCCGCGCGCTGGGGCCTCATTCCGACAACGGCCTTACGCTTTTCCAGTTTCATTGCCAACAGTCGATCGAGCGTGCGCGCAAGATCGGCGCGCGAAAGAGAAAAAGATGAAACGGGCGTACGTCGTCCTCGGACAATCGCCGCCGTCGTCGTCGCGCTTCCGCCGACGAAGGCTAGCCGTTCGACGGGGGGGCACTGCGCCAGCGGTTTGAGCGCTTGCCGCGCAATCTCTCTTGCGTTGTTGACATCCGCGCCGTCGATCGCCCCATCGCCGCCGGCCAGCGCCGGCACCGCTTCGGTCAAACGCACGGCGCCGATCTCGCACGAAACGACGTTTTCAGGCTGCAAAGAATTCCCGACGCCATACTCGGTGCTTCCCCCGCCCATATCGAGTACCCCGACTTGCTCGCCACGCAGCTTATCGAATGCGGTCAGTGCGCCGCGATACGATGCCGCCGCTTCCTCTTCGCCCGATAAGACGCGCACCGGAACGCCGAGCAACTGCGCAACGCGCTCGGCGAATTCTTCCTGATTCTCCGCCCGCCGCAGCGCGCTCGTCGCGACTGCAAAGAGACGCACGTAATGGCCCCTTATCGCGCGGGCCAGTTGCCCGATCGCATCGAGCGTTCGCTTCATCGGCTCGTCGCTGAGCCTACCGCGCTCGCCCAGCCCTTCCCCGATGCGCGTACCAGTCGAGCGCGCAAGCTCGACGCGCGGAATCTCCGGCGCCATGTCTGCGAGCAGCAAGCGCGTCGAATTCGTGCCGATCGAGACGATCGCGTATCGTTTGCTCAACGGCGCATTCGGGGAAGCGCGATCTTAGTGGCCCTGATGCTTTGATTCAAAGACCGCAGCTCGGCGCTTCTTTCTCAAGAAGTGCCGCTCGGCCGCAGGTAGAGCGTCGGTCGCCTCCCATTCTTCGGTGCTCTTGAGGAAGGATGAAATCTGCTCTTCAAGAGCGTCGTCATGAAGCTGGGGTGCGAGGGAAACGGCACGACGCCGCCCCTCGCGTCGCACCTCGAATGCGAGGCGCTTGTGACGAGTCAACGATCGCTGGTATTGATCGCGGTGGGTTTCGACGTCCGAGGCGCTCGCGCTGGCGAGATCGCCGTCGTCGAGACGAACCGTCGCACCATACGCGTTGAGGTTGATAACGATGCCGCCGGCAGTGTCGCTCACGGACCGTCCGACGTTCCCACAGACGACGCTGGTTGAGGCGAAACAAAAATGAGCGCCTCGTTGGGTCGAACCAACCGCAAACGATCGTGGATTTCCGGAATCGCCCCCTGAGGATCGCGCAGACGCCGCAACTCCCGCTGCTGATCTTCGCGGCGCCGTTCGAGCGCCGAGATATCCGACCGAATCGCCGACAGCTCGCGCGCGGCAGCCAGATTCTGGCCGATAGCCCGCGCAAACTGAATGGTAACGAGCGTCACGACGAGCAGAACGAAAAACAGCACGATCACGCGGCCGGCCATGCGGAACGCGGGTCGCATGCGGTGCGTCACAGCGCCGTTCCTATCGGTTCCAAGTTTTCGGCCCGCCATTCTCCTAACCGGCGATATTTTTGATAACGCTCGTCGAGGAGTCTTTCGACCGAGAGCGCCGACAGATGCGTTAAAGCGGTGTCGATGGAGTCGAGCGTCCGCGTCACAACATCTTGAGGATTTCGGTGGGCACCACCGATCGGCTCGGCGATGATCTCGTCAACGACGCCAAAGCGGTGCAAGTCATCGGCGGTTAACTTCAACCGAGCCGCCGCTTCTTCCGCTTTGCCCGCGTCCGACCAGAGGATCGCGGCGCAGCCTTCGGGCGATGCGACCGAGTACGTACTGTATTCGAGCATGAGTACGCGATCGGCGATCGCGAGCGCCAGCGCTCCTCCCGAGCCGCCTTCACCAACGACGGCAGCAACGATGGGAACGCGCGCCGTCGTAAACGTCTGTAGGCACGTCGCGATCGCTTCCGACTGCGCGTGCTCTTCGGAGGTTATTCCGGGGTCGGCGCCTTTGGTGTCGACAAACGTGACGATCGGCAGGTTTAAGCGACCGGCGAGTCGCGCAAGCCGGCTCGTCTTGCGGTAGCCTTCCGGTGCGGGCATGCCGAAGTTTCGGCGCAAATTCTCGCGAGTGTCCCGTCCGCGCTGCTGGCCCACGACCATAACGGCGCGCGAGCGCAGGAACGCAAGCCCGCCTACGATCGACGGATCGTCGCGGAAATGCCGATCGCCGTGCAACTCGTCAAACCGGTCGAAACGCGAGATGTAATCCAGCGAGGTTGGACGACCCGGATGGCGCGCCATATGCACCTTTTCCCATGGGGTGAGCGTGCCGAAGAGCTCGTGCAGTATGGCCTGATACTTCTCTTCGAGTGCGGCGATTTCGGCGGACATGTCGCGAGGCTGGGCGGCCGACGCTTCGCGCAGCTCGGTGATGCGCCGCTCCAGTTCGACCAAGCCCTTCTCGCGCTCGACGATGATGTTATTACTCACGGACCACGTATTCGAACAATCGTACCAGTGTCTCTTTGAGTTTGCGTCGATCCACGACCATGTCGATGGCGCCTTTTTCGAGTAAGAACTCGGCCGTTTGGAACTGGTCGGGCAGGCGCTGGCGAATTGTCTGCTCGATCACGCGCCGTCCAGCAAAACCAATCATTGCTTTCGACTCGGCCATAACGACGTCAGCTTGAAATGCAAAGGATGCAGCCACGCCGCCGGTAGTCGGATCGGTGAGAACGACGACGAAGAAATTGCCGTCCTCCATGAATCGAGCGACTGCGGCCGTCGTCTTCGCCATTTGCATGAGGGCGAGCATGCCCTCCTCCATGCGTGCCCCGCCCGAGGCTGCAAAGATAACGCAAGGCACCTTTCGGCGGCGCGCCTCCTCGAGCAGCAGCGTGATTCGTTCGCCCGTTACGCGCCCCATCGTACCGCCGCGGAAGTGAAAATCCATGACACCCATTGCGACGGGGAAGTCTCCGATCGTTGCAAAGCCGCATACGACCGATTCCGACAGTCCGCTTTGCTCCCGATCCGTTTTCAGCTTTGCCTGATACGTCTTTTTGTCGGACCAGCCCAGCGGATCGCTCGGCATCACGTCGTGCCCAATTTCCGCAAACTCTGCGTCTGCCACCGACGCAATGCGATCGTACGCATTCATCCGAAAGTGATATCCGCATCGGGGACAGACATCCAGATTGGCGGCCAAGTCCCGTCGGTAAACCACTTCGCCGCATTTTGGACACTTGCTCCACATCGCGGCGTCATTGGGCTGCGCCTCCTTCGCGCGGCGGCTCGGGAGCCATTCGGGCATCGGCATCAGACTTTGCGCGCCTTGGCCGGCTGCGGGAAGACCAACGCCGCGTAGAGCCGGGCGAGCTGTTTGAGATAATTGAAAACTTCGCTCTGGTTGAGCTTCGATACGCCCGCGACCCGATCGGTAAAGACGTACGGGATCTCGATTGCTGCATCGTATCGCGCCTTCGCGATAACCTCGAGTCCGATTTTGAAGCCGATCGGATCGAGTGCAACGCCGGCGAGCGCATCTCGCCGGACGAGAAAGTATCCGCTGGTGACGTCCTTAACGCGCGTGAGCGGCCTCGCGAGCCAGCAGGCGACGCGAGACGTAATCACGCGGCGCGCCGGCCAATTGCAGGATCGCGCCGCCGGCAACGTAGCGGCTTCCGACGGCCAGTCCGTATTTGCCCGTCTCCAAGGCTGCGACCATGTCGGGAAATACGTTAGGATCGTGGCTGAAGTCGGCATCCATGGCGCCCAGCGCCACAGACTCCGGGCGCGCAATTTTCCAACCCTCGATGACCGCGCTCGACAAGCCGAGCTTGCCGCGCCGGTGAAGGCAACGAACCGGCACGCGCGTTGAAAGCTCGTCGACGATCGCGCCGGTACCATCGGGCGAGTTGTCATCGACGACGATGATTTCGCCGTCGAGCGAGTGCGCGCGGAACGTGGCATGGAGCGCAGCGAGCAGCTTTCGAATACCGGCGGCCTCATTATACGTCGGAATAACGATCGAGAACGGAAGCGGCATGGCGAATCGCTGGTTCCTACGACGCCAAGGCGCCTATCACCGCCAAAATCGCCATTGCTGCGGTATCCGTTCGTAGAATGCGTTGGCCAAGCGAGAGCAATTTGGCCCCGTGCTGTGCGGCCTGCTCTGCTTCTTCGTGCGTGAAACCGCCTTCCGGTCCGACGACGACGAGGACGTGACCCTGCGCAGGAAGCGCGCCTCGGAGTCGTTCGCACAAGGGAACCGGCGCAGCCAGCTCCCAAGCAAAGAGGACCGCGTCGTATCTTTCGAACTCTTCGAGCAGCGCGCCGAACGTCACGGGCGCCCGTATTTGCGGTACGTCACGTCGACCGCTTTGCTGGGCGGCGCTCCGCGCCAGCCGTCGCCAACGCGCAAGTTTTTCTACGCCGATCGCTCGTCCGACGCTTCTCTCGCAATAGAACGGGAGGAAGGCGCTCGCGCCGAGCTCAGTGCCTTTCTCGACCACGAAGTCCATCCGGCGCTGCCTTTGGGATGGCCTGCGCTACATCGAGCGACGGCGCCGCATTCGGAGCGCCGCCGCCGAGAATTTCCAATAAGGTTGCCCGAACGACGCTCCCCATGCCGTCGATCGACGCCGCAAAAGCCGTTCCAGCGGAATCGATGACCTCAATGCGGTCTCCCTCGTGCAGGCGCAGCACTCGCTCGATTTTGCGCGCGTCGCTGCCCCCGATTTCGACGATGCTGCCGGCGGCCTGCCCTCCCTCGACGAAGAAGCGCCGCGCCGCGCTCAACTCATTGCGGACGGAACGCGTCCTTCACACGTTCGAAGAAAGTGCGGTCTTCGATTTCGTCGCTCCCGTCCATCGCATATTCCTCGAGCAGCTCCCGCTGGCGTTTATTCAACTTCGTGGGAACCACCACGTGTACGGTGACGTGGTGATCGCCGCGCTGGGCACCGCGTACGCTGGGCATACCATAGCCGCGTAAGCGCAGCGTCGTTCCCGATTGGGTTCCCGCGGGAAGCGTCAACTCGACCTCCCCTGCCAACGACGGAACTTCTATCGTTGCTCCCAGCGCCGCTTCGGTAAAACTCACGGGTACGTCGGCGAACGTGTCGCGGCCGTTACGTTTAAAGAGCGAATGGGGCGCAATCGTCAGGTAGACATAGAGGTCGCCCGAGGGACCGCCTCCCGTACCGGCTTCGCCATTGCCGCCAATCCGTATACGTGAGCCGTCGTCAACACCGGGCGGTACGTTAACCGTCAGCCGCGTCTCCGTTTCTCGGCGCCCGCGTCCGACGCACGATTCGCAGGGCTGTGCGATCACGTGGCCTTCTCCGGCGCAACGCGCGCACGTGCTCTGGGTAACGATCTGACCGAGCGGGCTCTGCCGCGCCGTGCGCACGATACCGCTGCCGCCGCACCGCTCGCACGGCACGATCATCGTTCCGGGCTTAGCGCCGCTTCCTTTGCATGCGTCGCACTGCGCCAAGCGTTCGAAGACAATTTCCTTCGTGGTTCCAGCGAACGCCTCTTCGAGCGTGATTTCGACATCGTAGCGCAGGTCCGCACCTCGTTCGGGTCCCGCGCGACGCGGCTGCGCGGTGCCGCGTACGTTTCCAAAGAACATGTCGAAGATATCGCCGAAGGAGCCTTGCCCGAACCCGAAATCTCCCGCATCTGCTCCCGCACCGTTGCCTACGTAGCCGAATCGGTCGTACTGCTCACGTTTTTTCGGATCCGAAAGCACCTCGTAGGCTTCGTTGATCTCCTTGAAACGATGCTCGGCTTTTGACTTGTCGTGCGCCACGTCGGGATGATGCTCTCGTGCTAGCGCGCGATAAGCTCGCTTGATATCATCTCCCGAAGCGCCTCGAGCGACGCCGAGCACCTCGTAATAGTCCCTCGTGGGCATGTTAGTAACTTGGTATATCTTCGACGTCGGAGAGTCGCTGGCTCAAGGTCTCGGCCGTGCCTGAGGCGAGAGCGAGCAGTCGCGCGTACGGCATTCGGCGCGGCCCAAGTATCGAAAGCATTCCCAGCGCGTGCGAGCCGAAACGGTAGGGCACCGTTACGACGGAGAGATCGGAAAGTTCCTCGCTTCCCAGCTCGTGTCCGATCTTGACGCTCGCCGTATCGGCATTCATGGCATCGGCGACGACTTCGTAGAGCGTCTTCTGCTCTTCGACGATGCGCAAGATGGAGCGCAGCTTACGAAGATCTTGAAACTCCGGCTGATCGAGCAGGTTCTGGGCGCCGGCGGCGGCGATGGTCGGCTGCTCGCTCGACCGGGCCGTCAGGGCGGCTGCGACGACGGCGCTGCGCAAATCGTCGAAAACGCCTGCTTCGTGCGCTACATGGGAGATTTCGTTTTCCGTAACGTCGCTAAGAGGACAGTTCGCAAGCCGCGCATTGAGCGCGTTAGAAAAGCGCGTCAGATCGTCGGGGTGCACCTCGGCGCCGAGCTCGAAGAGGCTCTGCGCGGCGACGCCGAGCGATGTCACGACGATCGCGACGCCGGTGTGCGGCGAAAGCCAGATCAGCTGAATGTGTTTGAAAAGCTGCGCCTCTTGATGCGGCTTGGTAACGAAGGCCAAGTTATTTGAGAGGCGCCCAAGCAAACGAGTGGTGTGGTCGATGATCTCGTCGAGCTCGTGAGTGGCGTCCCCAAGCTCCTCGCGCAAGCGACGGCGATCGTCCTCGGTCAGCTCCTCGGGCTGCATCAAGCGGTCGACGTAGGTGCGATACCCGGCATCCGAAGGGATCCGTCCGGCGGAGGTATGCGGCTGAACAAGATAGCCCCCCGCTTCCAGTTCGGCCATTTCGTTGCGGACCGTGGCGGAGCTTATGCCAAGATTGTATTTTTGGGTTAGCGAATGTGAACCGACCGGCTCGGCGGTGGCGATATATTCGTAGACCACCGTTGCAAGGATGTAGGCCTTCCGCTTCCCCAGGCCACTGCTGTCTATCACGCCCTTTACTGTAGCACTCCCGCCGCGGGAGTGCTAGCAGCCTGGTCGGGAAGCGCCCGCTCGATTGCCTGCGCGAGCTCGGCCCAGCTCAAGCCGCCGACCGACACGTAGGAGACATTCCCCCCGGGATCGAGAACGAGCGTGACCGGAATCGCCGATACGGAATAGATATGAAAGACTGCGCCCTCCAGATCTTCGACCAACGGCAACGGAATTTTCCAAAGGTGTAAATAGCTCGCGGCCACGTCGGGCAGCTCGTCCGAAATGGTGACGACCGCGACTCGGTCGCCGAAGATCTGGCGGGCGCGCACGAACTCTTTGAGCTCGGCAGTGCACACGTGGCACCACGTCGCCCAAAAATCAATGATGACCACGCGGCCGCGAAGATCGGAGAGATACTGGTTGCCGTGCGCGGTTGGAAATGCAAAGTTGGGCGGTGGGGCGTCGTAATGGATTGTCGCGAGCCCCGTTGACGGAGCGGTCAGCGCCGCGAGGACGAGTGCAGCCAACATCTCAGACGCATCCAACATTCGGCAGGCGTGCCTCGACCGCCTCGGAACTTGTCGCGCATGACGCGCTTTGCGATCGAAGCCCTGCTTGACGAGAGCCGGCGTTTTCCGCCGTCCGCGGAATTCGCGGCTCAGGCAAACGCTACCGCCGACGTTTATGTGCAAGCCGATCGTGATTATGCAGAGTATTGGGCGTCGTGGGCCCGCCGGCTGGAATGGATCAAACCTTTCACGGTGGCATTGGAGTGGAAGGAACCGTTCGCGCGCTGGTTTGCCGACGGCCAACTCAACGCATCGGTTAACTGCCTCGATCGCCACGTACGCGCAGGCCGCGGCGAAAAAATCGCCTATTATTTTGAAGGCGAAGCGGCTGACCGCGCAACGATCACGTATCGGGAGCTGCTCGGAGACGTGAATCGATTCGCCAACGGGTTGCGTAAGCTGGGAATTCGGCGAGGCGATCGAGTTGCGATTTACATGCCGATGATTCCCGAGCTTCCGGTCGCCATGCTGGCGTGCGCGCGAATCGGTGCGGCTCACTCGGTAATTTTCGGCGGCTTCTCTCCGGAATCGATCGTTGACCGAGTCAACGACGCGCAATGCGTAGCGCTGATTACCGCCGATTTTGGTTGGCGCCGCGGAAACAAGGTGCCCCTCAAACGCAACTGCGATATTGCAATGGAGCACACGCCGTCCATCGCACACTGCATCGTCGCCCGTCGGGTCGGCGATGAGGTGTTCATGCGCGAAGGGCGCGACTATTGGTGGGACGAGGTCGTCGCCGGTCAATCGATGCAGTGCGAGCCCGAGTCGATGAACGCCGAAGATCTGCTCTTCCTTCTTTATACGAGCGGCACGACCGCGAAGCCCAAGGGCGTCAAGCACACGACCGCGGGGTATTTGACGCAAGCAGCAATGACCCACAAGCTGGTCTTCGACTTGAAAGAAGACCGCGATGTCTATTGGTGCACTGCCGACATCGGCTGGGTCACCGGACACTCGTACATCGTCTACGGCCCCTTGGTCAACGGCGCGACGAGCGTCATTTACGAAGGCACGCCCGATTTTCCGGACAAGGACCGCTTCTGGGAGATCGTCGAGCGTTACGGGGTAACGATACTCTACACCGCACCGACCGCAATTCGCACTTTCATGAAATGGGGGACGGAGTACCCCGCACGACACGATCTCTCGTCGCTGCGATTGCTCGGCACCGTCGGCGAGCCGATCAATCCCGAAGCGTGGATCTGGTATCGAGAATGGATCGGCGAAAACCGCGTGCCGGTCGTCGATACCTGGTGGCAGACTGAAACGGGCGGCATCATGATTGCGCCGTTACCCGGCGTGACCACGCTGCTTCCAGGCAGCGCGACCAAACCATTGCCGGGCATTGGAGCGGACATCGTCAACGATCGCGGCGAATCGGTGCCGCTCGGCGGCGGCGGTTACGTCGTCCTGACGCGGCCTTGGCCGGGGATGATGCGCGGCATCTGGGGCGACGACGAGCGTTACGTGCAGACCTATTGGTCGAGGTTTCCGCACGTTTATTTTGCCGGCGACGGCGCCCGCCGCGATGCCGAGGGCAATTACTGGTTCATGGGGCGGATCGACGACGTCATGAACGTCAGCGGACATCGTATTTCGACAACCGAGGTCGAAAGCGCGCTCGTCGACCATCCTGCCGTCGCAGAAGCCGCAGTCTGCGGAAAACTCGACGAAATGACCGGACAGGCCGTCTACGCGTTCGTTTCGCTCAAAGGGATAGAAAGCGGCTCGCCCCAGTTCGCCGACGAGCTGCGCGACCACGTTGCCGCAAAGCTCGGCAAGTTCACGCGTCCCAAGTTCATCACTTTTACGCAAGAACTGCCCAAGACGCGCAGCGGGAAGATCATGCGCCGCCTCTTACGCGATATAGCCGAGGGACGCACGCTCGGCGATACGACGACCTTAGCGGATTCGTCGATCGTCAAAGAGCTTCAAGAGCGCGCAAGCGTGGAGGTCACGCACGAAGCATGACGCGCGCGCTACTCGCCGTCGAAATAGTCTAGCTCGGGACTTGCGCGAACGATGACGGTCTCGCGATCTCTGATTATCGGCGTCTCGAAATCGACCAGCAGCTTATCGGAATCCGGGTAGTAGCAAGCCTCGGCCGCTTCGGTGCGGCCCAAGAGAAGGACCGTTGCCGGAGCGTCGCTTTCGTTGAGCAATTGGTGGGTGCCGCTCTCTCCCACGGGCAACGCAATGAAATCGCCTTTCCGGCACCGCACGGTCTCAGACAGGGCGCGCACGCTCGGCTCGCCCTCGATAACGAAGAACATTTCTTCTTCGCGGGCGTGAGAGTGCAGCGGACAAAAGCGGTGACCCGGCGCCAACGTGCTAACCCGATATCCTAACTTACGAGCGCCGATCACGAACCCCACTTCGGAATCGAGTAAGGCAAATGGCTCGGGCTGCGTATCGCGCTCGTCCCGTCCATCGCGAAATTCCAGCTCGTCGACGTTGATGCGGTGCAAGCTTGCGCCCGCGCGGGCATACAGAAGGCGATAGAGTGCCTCATACGCGCCCGTGAAAATGGACTGACCCTGGCCCACCAGCAGCGTGGCGGGATTTAACCGTAGAACCCAACGCAATCCGAGCGCAGCTTTGCGAACGTCGGCGTATTCCCCGTCCGGAAGGAGCGAAAGCGCACCGGCGGGAGTACCCAAAATGCAATCGCCGACGACCACCGTGCGGTGATTTGGAATGTTAACCACGAATTCGTCGTCGCGGCTTTGATTTGGCAGCCGAACGGCGAACATCCCCGGCGCGACTTCTTGTCGATGACCTGCGTCCCTGACGAGAACCGCGCGGTACCGGTCGGCGAGCGCTTGAGAATCGCGTTCGTGGCGCGAAGTCGTAACGACGATCTTTGTAATGCCGCCGAGCTTCTCGATTTGCTCGTGCGCCTGCTCGTCGAGCGGCAACGGATCGATCGCGATGTTTCCGGATTCCGTGGCGAAAAAATAGCTATTGGCAGGCAGCGAACGCTCCGCGTTCCATTGCGACCAAAAGTACCCGTTTGGAATGCTAAGCGGCTGTAACACGACGTTCCTGGATTACCGGCACAACGTACTCTTCGCCTCCCGGCACATCTAACGAAGGCGTGACCGTCTGCGCTTGCCCGGCTAATGCCAGGGACTGCACCTTGCGCCGCCTAAACGCCTCGTCTGCGGAGGCTCCGATGCAAAAGGCTGATGTCCGTGCTTTCTCCATTCTCCTCCCCTTGGCACTCGCGGCGTGCGCCGTGGGGCGCGAGCCGAGCTACCCGTTCCCGGCCGCGGCCCTAAACGACGACGCTAAAGGCAGAAGCTTATATCAACCGTTAGCCTTGAAGGACACGTGGAAGTATGTCTGCCGTGACGTAAAGGGAGGCGGCGAAAACGGCAATCATCCGTTCCACGTGCAAAACAGGGTCGTCGGCAAGACGACCGCTGGCGGGAAGCCGGTGTTCGAGTTCTCGCTCGCCGTTCCGAAAGTTCCGAGCAAGCCACTGCGCGTCGATAAAATCATCCAGCTGCTCGCCAACGATCGTTCCGGCAACGTCCGGATCTACGGATACTTAATCCATGGAAAGGTCGTACGGATACCGCCCGCCGTGTTCGTTACGGCGCATCCTCCCGGCGAGATGCACAAAGCGTTCGACTATCGGGGACCGAAGGGAAAACTGATCCATCGGATCTTTTTTGGGCTGGAGCAAAGCAACAAAACGAAATTCGGGACGTTCGAAGTAGCCCCATATTTTGAAGCGCATAGCACGCACAACTACGGCTATGCGAAGGGTTGGGGCATCGTCGAAGAAGATCACGGCCCAAACTATGAAGTCGACTGCCTGATCACTGCGAGATCGACTCCATTAGGAGAAGCGTCGGATGGGCATCATCCGGTTACCGGCTCGCGACGTTCTCTTGTGGTGATAGCTCTGCTGGCCGGTCCAGGCCCGGCCAAACGGCAGCGTCGAAGGCTTGGCGCAGTTATGCCCAGACCTCATGGTAGCGACGAGGATTTGGCCGTCGGCTTCGCCGCGCACGAACGCTGGGCTTTCGCGCAAGCCTACCGCCAATATGCATCGCTGCTGTATTCGGCCGCCTACAACGTCCTGAGCAACGGCGAAGAGGCACAAGACTGCGTTGGAGACGCAATCGCCAGGCTCTGGCGCGCCCCGCACGCATATTCCTCCGCGCGCGGCAGCTTGCAAAGCTTTTTGATCGTCTGCGTTCGCAACGAAGCAATTTCGCGGCGCCGTCGGCAGGCGCGCAGGACGCGCCTGGAGCGCCGCCTCGCCGCGATGCCCCATGAGCACGACGAGATTCGGCTCGCCGACCCGGTTGAACGCGATCGCGTTCGTCGGGGTTTACTCGCGCTTGCGCCCGAGCAGCGCGCAGCCCTTACGCTTGCGTACTACGAAGGAATGACTCATACCGAGATCGCTGCGGAACTGAAAGAGCCGCTAGGCACAATCAAAAGCCGCATAAAGCTCGGTCTGCGTAAACTCGCCTCGGCCCTCGAACCGCTCTGCGATGCTGGAAACGACCGTTCGTGACCGACGATCGTAACCATATAGGCGACGTTGCCGGGCCTGTATGCGCTCGGCGCGCTCGATCTCCGCGAGAACGCGGCGGTCGAAGCGCATCTGCGGGAGTGTGCGGCCTGCGCGCAAGTCGTCGGCGCCGCCGAGCGCGACGTCGCGTTGATCGCTTCGATGGAACCGCATCAAGAAGCGCCGCCCGAACTGGCTGCCCGCATCGAGAGCACCCTCGTAGCAAGCCAGATAAGTCGTGTTGCGGCCGTCCGCCCTCAATCGTGGAAGCTGCCCACAGCGCTCGCTGCGGCTCTGCTGGTTGGTCTTTTGCCGTCGGCGTACTTCTGGTCGGAGTACCGCGCGCTGCACGGCGCGATGCTCGTTCAGAACGCAGCAATGGAGCGCCTCGCGAGCGCTGCTCACCGAACGGCCACGTTTGCGGCCAGCCACGGCGGTTCGCCCGCCGAAGTCATTTATGCGCCCGACGGCTCCTGGTACCTCGTCGTGGTGCGCAACCCGTCTCGAACGCTTGCGGTCGCATGGATGCACGACGGCGAGCGCACGATGCTCGGCAACGCGGTTCCGCGCGGAAACGTCGCCACGCTCTATCTTCCGAAAAGCCATCGCATGGACCGGCTCGCGCTCATGGATGGCAATCGGATCGTCGCTCAGGCGACTCTTTCGTGGCAAAGAACGATTCCAAGTCGTCAAGGCGCTCGATCCGGGTAGCAGGCGGCAACGCGGCGAGAATCGTCGTCCCGTAACGCGTCGACGACGCGCGACCGTCCAGCAATGCGACGAGACCGCGGTCCGTGCTGCTGCGAATGAGTCGTCCAAAACCTTGCTTGAGGCGCACGGTGGCGGCCGGAATCATATAGTGCTCGAAACCGTCGAGACCGCGCGCCTCGAGCGCACGCACGCGAGCCATGACGAGCGGATCGGTCGGTGACGGAAACGGCAGCCGGTCGATGATCACGCAGGAGAGCGCATCGCCGACGACGTCGATCCCTTCCCAAAACGTCGTGGTGGCAAAGAGCACCGCCTTCGGCGTTCGCCGAAACCAATCGAGTAAGTGCGCGCGCGGCAACTCGCCTTGCAGTCGCATTGGAAAGGCGAGACGTTCGCATACGAGACGGTGGACCTCGCGCAGCCGCGCATACGAGGTGAAGAGGACGAAGGCGCGGCCGCCGGTTCGATCGAGGCACTCTTCCACGAGCGGCGCGGCGCGCCGCGCAAACTGGGAAGACTTCGGGTTCACCTCAGCGGGTGCGATGAAAAGCCGCGCCTGTCGTGCGTAGTCAAAGGGCGATCGTGCGATGAGCTCTTCGGTATCGTCTATTCCAAGCGTCCGTCGCACGAAATCGAACGAGCCATCCGTTGCGAGCGTTGCGCTTGTGAGGACGACGCTCTGTGTGCGCGAAAAGAGCGTAGCTCGCAGAAATTCGGCCACTTCGTGAGGCGCACTATTCAGGCAGTACCGCCCATCGGCATCACTGCGTTCGACCCACGAAATCGTCTCCGGAACGCCGGCTTGCGTGCGATCGATTACCGCTTGGTTGCGCGAGCACCAAGCGCAACGCGAGGTCCCGCCGGCGCTCGCCTTCCGCCGGATCGTCAACGCTTTTCTTCAACGCCGACGGCGAGTTTGCAAAGAGCCAGTTTTCCAAACGATAGAGCTCCGCGCGCAACGCTTCCAACGCCGGCCACGCTTCTTCGTTCGCGCAAAGCGGATAACGATCGCCGGGTACCACCGCGAGCGCCGACTCGAGCCGCGCTACGCAGCCGTCGAACGCCGAGTCGAACGCGGGCGGCAGCTCGTAGACGCGGCGCAGCTTGCGCAGCATCCTTCCAATCGTTGCGCCCGATAGCACCGCGGTCAGCGCGTCGGTGGCCCAGCGCTCGCATTGATGCGCTTCGTCGAGGACGACGACGTCGTACGGAGGCAAGAGACCGCCGCCGACGGCGAGGTCTAGGAAGAAAAGCGCATGATTGACGACGATGAGATCGGCATACTTTGCCTCATCGCGTTTTGCGAAGAAAAAGCAGTCCCGAAAGTGTTCGCAGAGTTCGCCGACGCACTCATCGGCGTCGGCGTCGAGCTGTTCCCACTCCGCCGGAGGCGGTATGAAGCCCAAGCTCGGCTCGATCGCCGCTTCGCGTGCGCTCCGACCAATCCCATATCCGCTGCAAGGACCGCGACGGGGCGAGCAACCGGTCCCCGCGCATGCGTTCCAGCTTTTGGCGGCAAAGATAATGCGCTCTTCCTTTGAGCAGCGTAACGCGAAGCGGAGTTTCGAGTGCCGCCTGCACCAGCGGAATATCTTTGCGCACCAGCTGCTCTTGAAGCGCGATCGTTCCCGTCGACAGCACGACCTTCTTCCCGACTGCGAATCGCCGGGACGAGATATGCCAGCGATTTTCCGACGCCGGTGCCGGCCTCGACGAGCGTATGCGTTCCTTCCATGATGCCGCGCTCGACGAGCTGCGCCATCGCAAGCTGGCCGGAGCGCGGCTCGAAGCCCGTCAACGTTCGCGCGAATGGCCCGTTGCCGCCGAAAAGGTGCTCGAGGGTATCGGTCACTGCGCTCGATGTTGCGGATCGTTGGGCGTCTCGTACTCCGTGTCGAGCGCTGCGCCGCTGTTGGCATCGACCACGAGCGGGGCAACGCGCCGCGCCGGAAAGTAAAGCGCGTACGTGAGGACAAAGCCCGCGAGCAATCCCGCAACGTGCGCTTGCCAAGAGATTTGAGGGCACGGTAAACGTGATGATAAGGTTCAAGACGAGGATGCCGATATTGGCGCGCACCAAATTCATTCCGGGTTTTCCGAGCTTGAATCCGATCGCGAAGAGCGCACCGAAGAGCCCGAAAATGGCGCCGCTCGCACCAACCGTCGGAACCATTGGGTCGCTAAAATAGACGACGCCCAACCCCGATACCACTAACGAGACCATATAGACGACGAACATGCGCCAAGATCCCAGCGCAAGTTCAATGAATCGTCCGAGAAACCACAGCGACATCATATTGACGCCGATATGGATCAATCCGCCGTGAAGGAATGCACCCGTCAGGACGCGCCACCATTGGCCGTTCTGCAGAACGGCGGCCGGAATCAGCGCACCCGCGACCAGCACTCGCTCGATTCCGCCGCTGGGGGCGCCAAAGGCGGAGAGCATTCCGGGGCCGGCGACCGACGTTTCCCAAAGATAGCCGATGATGTTGATGGCGATGAGGAAGCGAGTGATCACGCGATCATTACCGTGCGCGCCAGCTCGAGCGAGATGGCGTGCCGTTCGCCCTCGACGTCAATCGTGACCGGTCCGCCGAGCGGCGCCTTTTCAACGACGCAGAGACGAACGCCGGGACGAACTCCGACTTGGCCAAGATACCGCAAAATCTCGGGCATTTGCTCCGTGACGCCCGAAACCGTGACTTGCTCTCCGGTTTCGACTTGAGCCAGCGGAATGCCGATGCGCACGGGCTCCGTTAGATCCGTCGGCGGAATCGGATGCCCGTGCGGGCACGTCTGCGGATCGCCCAGCGCTGCGACCAAGCGCTCTTCGACGCGCGGCGTGATCGCATGCTCGAGAATGCACGCTTCGGCGTACACTTCGTCCCAAGGCATGCCCGATACGTCGGTAAGCAGCCGCTCCGCCAATCGATTTCGACGTACGACTCCCACCGCGATCTCGAGTCCCTTTCGCGTCAATTTGATGTCGCCGCGCACTTCGTGTTCCACGTACCCGTCGTTGACGAGCTTCTTGAGCATTCCGGAGACCGACGCCGGCGCAACGCCAAGCTCGGTGGCTAGTGCAGAGGTGGTGACGCCCGGGCCTTCACGCTCCAGACGGTAGATGGCCTTCATGTACATTTCGAACGATTCGGCGAAGTGCGAATGCGAGTGCCCCGGCATACCAACTTTAACTTCGAGGAGCGACGCGAAGTTCCGCAACCGCCGCGGCAAGCTGTGCCTTCATCGCCTGCTTTTCGTGCTCGCCGGCAAACGACGCCTCGACGGCGTTGCGCGCGTATCGCTCCAGCGCGACGGGTCCCGCAATGCTTTCGACGATTGCGTACTCGCGCTCGATCGAGGTCTCGAACAGCGCCGGATCGTCGCAGTCGATGGTCACGACGCAGCCGCGGCCGTCGAAATCGAGGTAAGGGTGGGGATGGCCGTGCAGCGCTGCACCGGTCAGCCGATTCGAGGTCGGACAGATCTCCAGTGGAATCCCACGCGCCGCAAGAAGCGTCAACGGTGCTCGCGTCCTCCAGCGCGCGAATCCCATGCCCGATCCTCTGCGCATGCAGCAGCTCAATGGCGTCGCGCACGCTGCCTGGCCCATCGGCTTCGCCGGCATGCGCGACGCAGTGCAGTCCGTTCGCGCGCGCGCAAGGCAAAAGGATCGACGAAAAGCTTGGCGGGAAATCGCGCCTCGTCGCCGCCGAGGGAAATACCGATCACGTCTAAATCCGTCATGTCGGCGATCGCGCGTACGGTTTTCATCGCGTTTTCCGGGCCGAAGTTGCGGGTGAGGTCGGGCTAAGAGTTTGAACGTTGCGCGCGGCCGCGCAGTGCGCAGCTCGCCGACGATCGCCTCCATCGTGGAGCGAACGTCGAGCTTCGGATTGAAAAACGTCCAGACGGACGGCGAAACGAAGAGCTCGCCGTAGATTACCCCTTGCTTGAGCGCATCCTCGACGAACTCGCGCGCGAGCCGCGCGTAATCTTCCGGCTCTTGCAAAGCCCGGCTGACGGCGGCGAAGATGAGCAAAAATTCGTCGAAATCTTTGAACCGATACGGATCGGATCGATCGACGGGTTCGGCGGACTCGTCGGCAAAGGCCGCATTCGCGGCGGTTTCCGAGGGATGGTACCGTAGCGGCACGCCGTGCTTTTCGGCGAGCTCGACGAACGTAGCGCTCCGCAAGCTTCCCTCGAGGTGGCAGTGCAAGTGGACTTTGGGGAGCGACGCCGCGAGTGACCGGGTTGCCATTCCCTCGCTTTCGGTATCGCCCCGGCGGGCACCGCGCGGAGGCCGACGAGCAGGGGCGAAACCCGAGCCGTCGTATTGTAGTCGTCCCTATCGCGGGGTGGAGCAGTCCGGTAGCTCGTCGGGCTCATAACCCGAAGGACGGTGGTTCAAATCCACCCCCCGCAACCAATCAAACGCCTAGGAATCCAGCGTCAGTCTTCCTCGACCGATTTCATAATCGGCCATGCCGTAATAGATGTCGAATTCGCGTTCGCCGCGCCGGTCGATGCCGGTTGGAAAAACCACATGACCGACGGCGCCGTGAAGCTCGGCACCGGCTTTTGGGACGAACAGCGGCTCCGCCGACCGAAAGACGATGCGATCGAGCCGTCGTGCGTCGTGGATGATGACGCCGGCGCAGTATCGTAACAAAGCGGCGCCGTCGGGATGTGCGAGCTCGTCGACGCCGTGGATCACCGAGAGCCAGCCTTCGGCGATGCGAATCGGCGGCGCTCCGGCGCCAACCTTGATCGTTCCCCAGTTCGCCGGCGGCAGCGCGAGGCGGTGGGTTTCGGTAGCAATGCAGAGCGCGTTGATGTCGGCTCGCACGGCGTCGAGCGGAACGTACCCGATCGAGATTCCTTCACGCCGGCTTGGCGGAAGCGCTTCGATCGCCGAAAGCGCTTCCTTCGCGTCGCGCACGGAAAGTTGCAAAGTGGGCCGGTGATAGAAGGCCAGCGACTCAACGCCCGCGGGTGAAGTAACCGGCTCGGGAAAGAACGCCGCATCTTTATCGGCAAAGAGTTCGTCGCTGCCTCGAAATTGCAGCAGTCCTAACCGCTGCCAGTGCAGGCCGTCCTCCGAAATCGCGACGAGCAACTTCTGGAGCGCGAGGGCCGAACGCCACGTACGCCATGACGTATCTCTCGAGGGGCGCGTACGAATGTAACGCGCGGATCTTCGCAACCGTACCCCTCGGATCCATCCCGCAGCTCGTACGGCGCCTCTGGCTCGAGCGCAAACCCGCCGAACTCGACTTCCAAGGACCCGTTGCTGCGCTCGCGCGCGCGAAACGAGCCGATGCGTGAAACGTTTCCCGGCGCCACCATGCGAGGATAGAGCTGCAATCCGTTGTCGCGAAGGCGCGCACAGGCAGGGTTTAAGATTCCCATGCGGCCGAGCGTCGCGCTTGGCTTGAGAACGATGCCGGAACGCGCGAACTTCAAAGCAAGCCCGTTTCTTTACCGACTCGCTCGAACGCCTCGAGCGCCCGGTCCATCTCGTCTTTGGTGAGAGCAGCGCTGATCTGGACGCGGATACGCGCGGTTCCCTCGGGCACGACCGGATAGCCGAAGCCGGTCACGAAGACTCCGGACTTGAGCAGCTTGTCGCTGATCGCTATTGCAAAAGCCGTCTCGCCGACGATGATGGGCACGATCGCGCTCTCGCTCTCCAGCGGCTTATAGCCGATGCGCTCGAGGCCCGCCGCGAAAGTATCGGGTCTTCTCGCGCAAGTCGCGCACGAGCTCAGGGTGCGCATCGAGGTAGTCGATAGCCGCCAGCGAACTGCAGGCTACCGTCGCCGGCAGAGCATTGGAGAAGAGCTGCGGGCGCGAGCGTTGGATCAGGGTATCGATCAAAGCGCTGCTGCCGGCAACGAAACCGCCGGCCGCGCCCCCGAGCGCTTTTCCGAGAGTGCCCGTGATGACATCGACTTCGCCCGTGAGCCCATAATGCTCGACCGTGCCCCCTCCGGTCTCGCCCATCACGCCCGTGCCGTGAGAATCGTCGACGACGACGATTGCGCCGTACCGCTTGGCGAGCTCGACGATCTCCGGAACTTTTGCGAGATCGCCCTCCATCGAGAAGACGCCGTCGGTCACGATGAGGATCGGAAAGCAGCCCGCAACGCTCTCGAGCTTCTCTTCGAGCTGGCCCATGTTGGCGTGCTTGAACCGTTCTCGACGCGCCTTGGAGGCGAGCCGCACGCCGTCGATGATTGACGCGTGGTTGAGCTCGTCGGAAACGATCGCCGATCCTTCGTCGCAGATCGTGGGGAACAGGCCGGTATTGGCATTCCAACAGGAAACGTACGAAAGCGCCGCCTCCATTCCCAAAAAACTTGCGATTCGGTCTTCCAAGATTCGGTGAATGTCGAACGTGCCGCAGATGAAGCGCACCGAGGCCGTGCCCGCGCCGTACTTATCGAGTCCGGCCTTTCCGGCTTCGATGACTTCGGGCTTGTCCGCCAATCCCAAGTAGTTGTTGCTCGAGAGAACGATGACGTCGCCGGCCTCTTCCATATGGACCTCGGGCGCCATCGGCGTCGTCAAATGACGAAGGTGCTTGTAGGTTCCGGCTTTCTTGAGCGCCTCGAGGTCCGTTTGAAGCTTCTCTTCGAACGCTTGATTCATGACCTAGCAATATCTCCTTTAAAGTCGAGAACGATCTTGACCGCTTCTCCTTTTTCCATCAGGTCGAAGGCGCGGTCGAACTCAGTATAAGGCAGCACGTGCGTGATGATCGCGCCGGGATCGACGCGGCCGCTCTTGACCAGCGCTTCAGTTTGATACCACGTTTCGAACATGCGCCGACCATTGATGCCGAGTACGGTAAGTCCCTTAAAGATGATGCGCTCGGCCAGATTCAAATCGATCGTACCGGCAGGTATACCCAGCAGCGCCGCGGTCGCGCCATTGCGCAAGAGCTGCAGCCCGAGATCGATCGCCGCCGCGCTTCCCGACATCTCCAGCAACACGTCAGCGCCGTCGCCGCGCGTACGCCGCTTGATTTCGTCGATCGAGATCGCCTTGCGATGACAAAAACGTTGCGTCGGCGCCGAGGCGTTGCGCCAAGCTCGAGCTTAGCCGCGATTCAGGTCGATCGCGTAGACCGCAGTCGCGCCCGCTGCGCGCGCCACCGGAATCGCCATCAGGCCGATCGAACCCACGCCGGTAATGGCAACGCTTTTCACGCTGACGCCGGCGGACATCACCGTATGCACGGCGTTCCCGAGCGGATCGAATATCGCGGCGCATTCGTCAGGTATCGCCGGATCGAGCCGCCACACGTTATACTCCGGCACCGCGACGTATTCTGCGAACGCGCCGGACGCGGTCGACGCCGATAATCTCGACTCGTTCGCAGATGTGCGCCTTTCCGGTGCGGCAGAGCAGGCACGTGAGGTCGGCGATGTGTCCCTCTGCCGAAACCCGTTCGCCGACGCGGACGGCGCGAACCGCGTCGCCGATTGCCGCCACCGTGCCCATGAACTCGTGGCCCACCACGAGCGGAGGCTTGATCCTACGTTGGGCCCAGGCATCCCACGCGTAGATATGGCGGTCCGTTCCGCAGAGACCGGCCTTCTCAACGCGGATCAATACGTCGCTGGGGCCGATCTCAGGTATCGGAACCTCGGTCAAGAGAAAGCCGGGGGCCGAGCTCGGCTTGACGAGGGCCCTCATCGTCAAAGGCATGAGGGCGCGGTAATTTCACGCGAGTACGCGGGAAACCCCGGCGGCCTGCTACTCCTTCGAGAAAACGGCGAGATCGCGTGCCGTAATGAAGACCTCTTCGTCTTTACGAAGCGCGAGGTCGCGGAAACGCTCCTGCGCCATCTCGACGTGAACCGCCGCACCCCACTCGGTGATTGCCTCGACCTTGACGAACGGGCCGGCTGCATGGATGTGCTTCGTCGTGGCGCGAAAGTGGTTGGCTCCGTTGGGGTGGCGCGTGATCTCTAAAGCGTGGGGCCGTACGAAAACGATGTGACCCGTATCCTCCCGATCGATGTGGGCCATCCCGTTTTCGACTCGTCCGTGGAACAGATTGACGTTTCCCAAGAAGTTATAGACAAATGAAGTGGCGGGGCGATTATAGACTTCGTCGGGCGTGCCGACCTGTTCGATCCGCCCGCCATTCATGACCGCGACCTGGTCGGCGACTTCCAGAGCTTCATCCTGATCGTGCGTCACGAAGACGCTTGTAACGCCGACCTCGTCGTGAAGCTGGCGCAGCCACCGCCGCAGCTCCAAGCGAACTTTTGCATCGAGGGCGCCGAAAGGCTCGTCTAAGAGCAGGACGCTCGGCTCGACCGCCAGCGCTCGGGCCAGGGCGACGCGCTGGCGTTGACCGCCGGATAGCTGAGAGGGATACCGCGCGGCCTGATTGCTTAACTGAATGAGGTCGAGCAACTCCCCGACGCGTTCGCGAATTCGTTGCGGCGTCGGGCGCGCTCCCCGTGGGCGTACGCGCAGACCGAAAGCGATGTTTTCGAAAACCGTCATGTGGCGAAAAAGCGCGTAATGCTGAAAGACGAAACCCACTCGCCGCTCGCGTGGGCTGCGATCGCTGATGTCCTCACCGTCGAATTGGACGGTTCCCGAATCGGCGATCTCCAGACCGGCGATGATGCGCAGGAGCGTCGTTTTTCCCGAGCCTGACGGCCCGAGCAGCGCCACGAGGCGGCCGCGCGGGATGTCGAGATCGACGTTATCGAGCGCGATGAAACGCCCAAAGGTCTTGGTGATTTGGCGAACGGCGATACTCATGCGAGCTTTCTCCTAAGCGTTCCGGCCCTCCACTCCACGAGGCTCTTGACGACCAGCGTCGCCAGTGCCAACAGCGCTAGAAGCGATGCGACCGCAAAGGCAGGGACGTATTGATATTCGTTATAGAGCACCTCGATCTGCAGCGGCATCGTGTCAGTTAGCCCGCGGATGTGGCCCGAGACGACCGACACGGCCCCGAACTCTCCCATCGCGCGCGCGTTGCAAAGAATGACGCCGTACAGCAGCGCCCACTTGACGTTGGGAAGCGTGACTCGCAAGAAGGTTTGCCAGCCGTTGGCGCCCAGCGTTATCGCCGCTTCTTCCTCATCGTTGCCTTGTACGGCGATCAGCGGAAGCAGCTCGCGTGCGATAAAAGGAAAGGTTACGAAGATCGTTGCTAGCACGATTCCCGGTACGGCAAAAATGAGCTGAACGTTATGCGCCGCCAGCCACGGACCGAGCAACCCTTGCGCGCCGAAAAGCAACACGTAGGTCAGACCAGCGACGACCGGAGAGACGGAGAACGGCAAGTCGATCAACGATATCAAGAAGCTCTTTCCGACGAACTCGAACTTGCCGATTGCCCACGCAGCCGCGACGCCGAAGACTAGATTCGCCGGGACCGCAATCGCGGCGGCATCAGCGTCAATCGGATCGCCGAGAGTGTATCGTGGTCTGTAAAACTGCGGAAGTACGCAACGACGCCCTGGCCGAAGGCAATCGCAAAGATCAGCGCAAGGGGCGCCAACAGAAACACCGTAAGAAAGAGCACTGTCGTGCCGATGAGCACCCCGCGGACGAGCGCTGTTTCGGTGATGGCCGGCGCGATGCGCGCGGGGAACGCGCTAACCATCGAGCGTTACCGCCGGGATCAACGGGACGCGATTGCGGCGCCTCGCGGCCCTCACGGCGGCCGCTCCAGCGCTGCAGCGTATTGATTCCGACGAGCATGACGAACGAGAGCAATAGCATCACGACCGCAATCGCCGTCGCGCCCGCGTAGTCGTACTCCTCGAGCTTCGTGACGATCAGAAGCGGCGTGATTTCCGTGCGCATCGGCATGTTGCCGGCAATGAAGATCACCGACCCGTATTCCCCGACACCGCGAGCAAAAGCTAATGCGAATCCCGTAAGCGCCGCTGGAAAAATTGCCGGGTAGAGGACTCGCACGAATGTTTGCAGGCGACCGGCGCCCAAACTGGCGGCGACCTCTTCGAGCTCTTTGTCGAGATCCTCCAGCACCGGCTGGACCGTTCGCACCACGAACGGAAGGCCTATAAAGGTCAGCGCTACGACGACGCCGAGACGGGTAAACGCCACGTGGACGCCGAGTGCCGCAAGCGGCTTACCGAACCAGCCGGTCGTGGCGTAGAGCGTCGTCAACGCAATTCCCGCCACCGCGGTAGGAAGTGCGAAAGGGAGGTCCACCAGCGAATCCAAGATGCGCTTTCCCGCGAACTGATAACGCACCAAGACCCAAGCGACGAGCGTTCCGAGAACGAAGTTAACGAGAGCACCGATCAACGACGCCCCAAAACTCAGCTCGTAGGAAGCCAACGCGCGCGCTGTTGTGACGATGCGCCAAAACTCGTGCCAGCCGATCCTCGAGGTTTCGATGAAGGTCGCCGAAAGCGGGATCAGCACGATCAACGACAAGTAGAAGATTGTGAAGCCGAGCGTCAATCCGAATCCCGGAATGATGCTGGGCCGCCGTAGCTGAGCGAGCTTCGCCACGATCGTTACTGATTCGACTGGTAGATTTGATCGAAGATGCCGCCGTCGGCGAAGTATGCTTGCTGAGCTTTCCTCCATCCGCCGAACTTATCGATCGTCGACCAGCTTCATTGACGGAAACTGGGAGGCATACCGCTTGGCGACCGATGCGAGCCGTGGGCGGAAGTAGTGCCGCGCGATAATCTCTTGCCCTTGCGGCGAAAAAAGATAGTCAAGGTAGGCCTGAGCGACGCGCCGGGTTCCCTTCTTGGCGACGACGCGCGTCCACCAATGCAACGGGCGGCTCGGCGAGGATGCTGAGCGCCGGCCGCACGATCACGAAGCGGCCGCGCCCCAACTTGTTGACCGCCAGCAATGCATCGTTTTCCCACGCGATCTCCACGTCGCCGATTCCGCGCTCGACGAAAGTCGTCGTCGAGCCGCGAGCTCCCGAGTCGAGCACCGGCACGTTCTTGTAAAGCTTAGTAACGAAGGCTTTAGCCGAAGCGGGGTTTCCGCCTCGCTGACTGGTCGCGAACGCCCACGCGGCAAGAAAGTTCCAGCGAGCACCGCCCGACGTCTTTGGATTCGGCGTAATGACGGAGACGCCGGGCTTGACTAAGTCGTCCCAATCCCGAATGTGCTTTGGGTTGCCTTGGCGGACCAAGAAAACGATCGTCGACGTGTAGGGCGTACTCCTATACGGCAGGCGAGTCTGCCAATTCTCCGGCAGCAGTTTCGCCTTGTCGGCGATGGCGTCGATGTCGTACGCCAACGCGAGCGTGACCACGTCGGCCTGCAGGCCGTCGATGACCGCTCGAGCCTGCTTTCCCGAACCGCCGTTGGACTGCTGGACCGTAACGCTTTGCCCGGTCTTCGCTTTCCAGTAGTTGGCAAAGACCGCGTTGTAGTCGTCGTAGAGCTCCCGCGTGGGATCGTAGGACACGTTGAGAATGGTCGCGGGTGCCGGCGGCTGCGCGACGGCCAAGCCACCCGCGCCAAGCGCGAGCGCGATGCAAACGATGAGCGCCGCCTTCGAGGGCCCAGGCAATAGGGCGACGTCCAAGATCAGATGGAAGCATGTGCTTGCAGGATCTCCTTTTTAGAGAAGGTTGGGCCTCGCAGAAGTTGCGTTGAGTCATTATTCGCGGTCTTACGTAATGACCCTGGTCATTTTTTGGCAAAAAGAGACCGCGCATGAAATTTTGCACGGTCCCCTGCGATGCAGCCTAGCGGGCTATAGCTTGGCGGCGTCCTTAGAAATCGTATTCAAGCATGGCCCGGTTGTACTTGAAGATCGGGAGGCCGCCCAAGAATGAGGAGCCGATTGAAGTGCCCGGCGGACAATTCGTAGCCGCCGCGCCACAATAGCTATTTGACTGGTAGCGTTCGCCATACCGATAACGCAAAACCAATCCGTGGTACGCGCCTTTGCCGACGTGACTGAAACGATAGCGTCCGTCGAGCCACCAGATCTTCGTGTTTTCCGGTACGAGGGCATTGCCATAATTGTACCAGGCATCAGCCCCAAGGACGATCCATTTCTGATTGGTTGATGTGAACTGCAGTTGCGCTTGCCACGACGACCCGGGGGCCCGCCGATCGACCTGCCCTTGCATGAAGTTGGTCGTGAACAACGGATCGCTCGTCGTATTATCGGTATACGGGCTGGCCCAACCGCCGTAATAGATTTGAGTCGTGCCGTTTGGATTAGTAAAACATTGCCCGGCGTTCAGCGGCAGAAAATATGCGAGCGTTGCTTTTGCGGAGATCTGATTATTTGAATTGCTGCAGGTGACGCCCGACGGGAGAAACACCGTGTCGGTATGCCATGGAATCTCATCGTAGCCGACCGTGAGCAGAAAGTTCTTGGTGATGTTCGCTCCGACTTGCGCGCCGATCACCTGGCTGTTGACCTTGCCGATATAAGATTGTCCGCTATTGTTTTCCCAACCGCCTTGCATTGCGATGAACGGCGCCGCCTTCCCGTGAAAGGTATATCTTCCATCGAACCAGTCCATGTTGACGAGATCGGCGACGTTGTAGAACCAGCCGTTCGCCGAGAATCCGACTCCGGACGGGTCGGCGTAGCCGGCTCTGGCGTAGGTAAAGCCGTTGGTCTGGATTCCATTTCCGCCCGGAACGACGATGTTGGACGCCATGCCGCTCGAACCGGCAGGGTAACTGGTCAGCAGGGTCGTGCGGCTAAAATCGGAGCTCGTCCGCCCTTCGAACGCCAGCATGTCGCCGCCACCGACAGTCCAGCCTTGGGGCGACGTATAGTTGACGTCGCCGCCTTCGAAGGCCTCCGGCTTCAGCCGGGTATCGGCCGGACCAGCCCACGGCGTGTTCAGGACGATATTCCCCATCGAGCCGTCCCAGCCATGCGCCTTATAGGCTAAGTACGCTTCATAGAAAGTACTGAGTGTAAAGCCGGGCAGCGTGTCGTCGGGATTAGTACTCGGCGGGACCTGCGTTACACAGACCGCGCCTTTGGCGTGATTCGCCGGTACGACGCACGGGCCGTCGATCGGGTTGGCATAGATATAGGTGCCTCCGACGATCCAGCCGCTCGGAAAGTCGTATTCGAGGTGCGGGGCGATCGCGCTATTCCAACTGGCTTGATTGACGCCGTTTGAGTTGTACTTGGCGCCGGGCGTGAAGTCGAACTGGGTGCCGGGGTTGTTCGACGCGTTCTGACGGGTGAAGTAGTACGAACGGAAGTAACCGCCGATCTTCAAAGGATTCGGTGTAGGCGGCGCAGGTGGCGGCGGTGCGACCGGCGCTTCGGGAGCCGGCGGCGGCGGAGCCTCGGTCGGCGGCGGCGTCGCCTGGATATAACGAACGACCACCAGACGGCGGTCGGAAACCCATTGCACGTAGGCGCCCATACCTTCGGAAATCACGCGAACCGGAACGAGCACAACGCCTTGATAGATAATCGGCGGCACGTCGAGCGGACGCGACTCGCCGTTGATCACGACCTCCGGTTTGCCGACCGTCACGACGACTTGCGCGCCGCCTTTGCTCACCGTCGCGGTCTTTGACCCCGCATCGTACGAAACGGTCGCCCCCATCTGCTCGAACATCGAGCGCAGCGGTATGAAGATCGTCCCGCCCCGCACGAGCGCGGCCAAAACGCGCCCCTGCTTCAAAATGTCAGGGTTGGCGTACACGTGACGATCGTTGTAGAGAATCGGAATCTGGCCCGAGGGCGGAGCTCCGAAATCGGCGAGCGGAGGGGAGCCGGTCTGCGCCACTGGTGTTCCCTGCGTTTCCGCCAGTGCGAAAGACGGGCCGCTTAGAACCATCGCCGTCGCAACGAGTGCAATACGCGAGTACAAGCTAGTCATATGCAGAAGGGGTCTCCTCTAATCAAAAGTGACCAAAGTCAACCTACCTTACGGCATAAAGTGAGCTGAGTCAATATCCAGCTTGGCTCGCGCGCGGAAAAAGGCCCCGCTGGGCGGGGCCTTTTAGTGTGGTTCTCTGGGCCCTAAAAGTCGTACTCGAGCTGCACCCTATTGTATTTAAACAGTGGCAAGCCGCCGAATTCCGGTGTTGCCGGCAGTGCGCCCGGCGGACAGCTCGTCGTTCCCGCGTCTCCGCAGAACGTATTTGTCAGCGAGCGCTGCATGTAACGATCCCGTAACAGCAAGCCGCGATACGGTTGTCCCTTGGGGGGAACTTTGCTGAAATGATATTGGCCGTCGAGATTCCAGTCGTTGGTAGTTTCGGGAGCGAGTGCGTTGCCGTAGTTGTACCACGCATCGCTCGCCAGGAGAGCCAAACGCTTATCGGTCGATGTCCAGCTCAGCGTGACTTTCCACGACGTCCCCGGCGCCCGCCGGTCCGCCATGCCCTGGTCGATGCTCGAGGTAAAAAACGGGTCGGTTGCATAGCCGTCCGTGTACGGGCTTGCCCAGCCGCCGTAATAGATGCTCGTGGTGCCGTTCGGATTGTTGAAGCATTGTGCGGCGTTCATCGGCAGGAGGTACGCGAGCGTCGCGCCCTTGGTCGTGATCTGATAGTTGGTGTTGCTGCAGGTTACGTTCTTGGGCAGAAAGACGGTGTCGGTGTGCCACGGAATCTGGTCGTAGGCTCCCATAAGGACCAAATTACGCGTTAGATTAATGCCGATCTGCGCGCCGAAATCTTGACTATTGATTTTGCCGATGTACGATTGCCCGGCGTTCGTCTCCCAGCCGCCCTGCAGCGCAACGAACGGCGCGACCCGGGTGCCGGTAAACGTATATTTGCCCTCGAACCAATATATGTTGACCAGATCGCTAACGCCGTAGAAGTATCCATCCACGGCGATTCCGGCAGGGTTGTCGTAACCAACCTTGCCCATTGCGAAGCCGTTTGTCGTAATGCCGTTGCCGTTGGATACGAAGATGTTTGAGGGCAGACCCGGGTTGCCGGATGGATAGCTCGTCAGCAGCGTCTGCTGCGAGAACGCCGAGCTGGTGCGGTTCTCAAACGTGAGCATGTCGGCGCCCTCGACCGTCCAATACGACGGCGCCGTATAGTTCAAGTAGGCGCCCTGAAAGGCGACTGGCTTGAGGCGCCCGTCTGAGGGGTTGGCCCATGGCGAGGTAAACAGCACGTTCCCAAGCTGACCCTCGAATCCGTGCGCCTTGTAGCCCGCGTACGCTTGGTAAAAGGTGCTCAAGGTAAAGCCGGGGAGCGTATCGTCGGGATTGGTGTTCGGCGGAACTTGCGTTACGCAGAGTGCCCCCTTCGCATGATTTGCCGGTACCACGCATGGGCCGTCGATCGGGTTGGCATAAAGGTACGTCGCGCCGACGTCCCAACCCGAAGGAAAGTCATACTCCCCGTGCAGCGCGATCGCACTATTCCAGCTCGCCTGGTTCACGCCGGCGGTACTATACTTCGCACCTGGCGTGTAGTCGAACTGGGCGCCGGGATTGTTCGACGCGTTCTCGCGGGTGAAGTAGTACGAACGGAAGTAACCGCCGATCTTCAATGGATTCGGCGTCGGCGGCGGAGGTGGCGGCGGTGCGACCGGCGCTTCGGGAGCCGGCGGCGGCGGAGCCTCGGTCGGCGGCGGCGTCGCCTGGATATAACGAACGACCACCAGACGGCGGTCGGGAACCCATTGCACGTAGGCGCCCATACCTTCGGAAATCACGCGAACCGGAACCAATACGACGCCCTGATAGACGATCGGCGGCACGTCGAGCGGACGCGACTCGCCGTTGATCACGACCTCCGGTTTGCCGACCGTCACGACGACTTGCGCGCCGCCTTTGCTCACCGTCGCGGTCTTTGACCCCGCATCGTACGAAACGGTCGCCCCCATTTGCTCGAACATCGAGCGCAGCGGTATGAAGATCGTCCCGCCGCGCACGAGCGCGGCCAAAACGCGCCCCTGCTTCAAAATGTCAGGGTTGGCGTAGACGTGACGATCGTTGTAGAGAATCGGAATCTGGCCTGAAGGGGGAGCTCCGAAGTCGGCCGGTGGTGGGCTTGCCTGCGCCACTGGTGTTCCCTGCGTTTCCGCCAGTGGGAAGGACGTGCTGCCGAGCACCAGGGCCACGACGAGGAGCCCGGCTCGAACGAAAAAGTTTTTCATTGAGAGGGTGCCTCCTGTCATTGGAAAGCTACTTGAGCGAACTCTTCGTGTTATGTTTCAGATGAATCCTTGTTAAATAATTATCTCATGACGGAACCATGGCGGAACCATGTAAAGAGTCTAGCCTGCGCCGGTTAAGCCTGTGTTAACACAGGCTGATCTTCCCGCCACGCGGCAAACGTTTATCCGAACCGGCCGCTGATGTAATCTTCGGTGCGCTTGTCTCTCGGTTTGGTGAAGATCGTCGCCGTGGTATCCGTTTCTACGAGTTCGCCGAGCAGAAAGAAGGCGGTGTTGTCGCTGACGCGGGCCGCCTGCTGCATTGAGTGCGTCACGATGACGACCGTGTACGATTTCTTCAATTCCCTCGATGAGATCTTCGATCTTTGCCGTTGCAATCGGATCGAGCGCCGAAGCAGGCTCGTCCATCAGGATTACTTCCGGATCGATCGCGAGGCAGCGTGCGATGCAGAGCCGCTGCTGCTGCCCTCCCGAGAGCGCGAGCGCTGAACGGTCCAGACGGTCTTTGACTTCGTCCCAGAGCGCCGCATGAACCAAGCTGCGTTCGCAGATCTCCATCAGCTTGCCCGCACCTCGCTCGCCTTGAATTCGCGGGCCGTACACCACGTTGTCGAAAATAGATTTTGGGAACGGATTGGGCCGCTGGAAGACCATTCCGATCCGGTAACGGATCGTTACCGGATCAACGCCGGGCGCATAAATGTTGCGATCGTCGAGCAAAACCTTTCCCTCGACACGCGCGCCAGGCGTCAAGTCGTGCATTCGATTGAGCGCGCGAATGAACGTCGTCTTGCCGCAGCCGGAAGGCCCGATCAGTGCCATAACACGGTGAGCCGGCACCTCGAGAGAGGCATTCCGGATGGCGTGAAAGGCGCCATAGTAGACGTCGAGATTCGCGACGGCGAGCTTCGTCTGCGTCAAGAGGGCTGAGGGATCTGCGGTGCTGGCAAACATCGTTGTCGGCGTCTTCGTTAGCCGTCATTAGGTGCCCCCTTCTCGCTTGATGCGCATGATCGGAAGCCGAATCGTAAACGCCGTACCCCGGGCGAGCATCGATTCGGCCGTTATTGCGCCGCCATGCGCATCGACGATTCCCTTGACGATTGCCAAGCCGAGGCCCGCGCCGCCGCTGCCGCGTGTGCGAGAGCGGTCTACGACGTAAAAGCGCTCGAAGATATGCGGCAGGTCGCGATACGGAATGCCTTCGCCGGTGTCGCGCACTCGCAAGACCGCATCGCTATCGCGTGCGTCGAGCTCGACCCGTATCGTGCCCCCACCGGAAGTATGACGAAGCGCATTGTCGATCAAATTCACGAAGACTTGCGCAAGTCGGTTGCGATCTGCCTCCACTCGCACTGGCCGTAGCGCCGCCAGTTCGAGCGAGATGCCTCTACTGAAAGCTTGCTGTTCGAAAGACGCGACGATGGGCCGCGCAACCTCTTCCAGATCGACGTCGCTCAGGTCGAGCTTTAGGGCGCCCGATTCCGCGCGCGCCTGCTCCAGCAGTTGTCCGACGAGTGCGGTCAACCGGTCTACTTGCGCGAGCGCCTGGGGTACGAAGAGATCGCGGGCTTCCTGTTCGGGAGCTTCCAGCACCGTTTCGAGCATAAGCTTGACCGAAGAGAGCGGCGTTCGCAACTCGTGCGACACACTCGAAAGAAACTCTTTGCGCGCGCGGTCGAGGCGCAAGAACCCGGTCTGATCGTCGGAGAAGATGACGACGTGCTGCAAATCGTCGCTCTCCTCGGTCAGCGGATACACCGAAACCCGATAGGTTCGTTGACCCGACGCTCCGGTAACCATCAGCGGGGCAACCGATGCTTCGCCCTGCAAGGCATCGGCGATTCGCCGCTCCAGCTCAACGTTCGGTATGGCCTTGATGACGTGAAGGTCGAGCGCGCGGCTGGCGTCAAACCCAAAAGCCGTTCCCGCGGCGGCGTTTGCGAATTCAACGTGGCGCGACCGGTCGACGAGCACGACTCCGACCGGCAGCGCACCTACCAGCGCGAACGCGCTATCGACTGAAATTCTGTGCGTCGAAGGTTGCGGCGAAGGTAGCGTCTGCGCAGGAACGACCGGCGCTTCGGCCTTCCTCGGAACGCGCGCCACCAGGAAGCCGCCTGCGGCTCCGGCCACCAAAGCGAGAAGCGACCACTCCAGCGGCGTCAAGCTTTAAACATATAGCCCCGGCTGCGCACCGTTAGAATGTGGCGAGGCGCGCGGGAATCCTCTTCGACCTTCTCTCGCAGCCATCGGATGTGGACGCTGACCGTTTGCTGCTCGCCCTCAAAATCGTATCCCCAGACTTTGTCGAGCAGCGTTTGCCGCGTAACGACGCGGCCATGGTTCTCCATGAGGACACGCAAGAGCCGAAATTCTTTCGGAGCAAGGGCAACGTCCTTACCGCGCACGGTAAGCTGCTGGCGCGATGGATCGAGTGTGATGGCGCCAAGCGTGATCGCTTCCTCATGACCGCCTTGCAGGGAACTCTGACGGCGCAATCGCGCTTTGACGCGCGCCAGGAACTCGTGCAACGCAAAAGGTTTGGTGACGTAGTCGTCGGCGCCGAGCTCTAGAGCCAGCACTTTGTCGATTTCTTGGTCTTTGGCCGTGAGCATGATGATCGGAACGGGACTGAACTTTCGAATTTCCTTGCACGCCTCCACGCCGTCCAGAACAGGTAGCATAATATCGAGCACGATCAAATCGGGCTGCTCGCGTTGCGCGATCGCGATTGCGCTTCGTCCGTCTCCTGCCGTAACGACCGCATATCCGCTGCGCTCCAGATTGAAGCGGAGCGTTTGTAGGATCGCGGACTCGTCGTCCACAACCAGAATCTTTTTGTTGAACTCCGGGTGCTTAACTAGTGCTAGCCTCGGCGGCTTCGCCTCCCGCGTTACGTTCATAAGATTTCACTATCGCGCTGTAGTCCAGCGCGCCGTCCCCTCTTGCGGAGCGATTAGTGTAGAACTGGTATGCCAGGCCCGTAGCCGGCATTGGATGTTTCAGAACGCGCGCCGCGTCGAGTGCGGCGGCGATGTCCTTGCGGAGTAGATCGAGCGCAAAACCGCCCTCGAACGTTCCCGCCAGCCACGTTTTCGGCAACCATTCGGCAAGGAGGTAATTCGATGCGGTTGCCGTGGCCAGCACCGCGCGAACGGCGTTGAGGTCGGCACCGGCTTGCTTAGCAAAAACGAGGGCTTCGACGTTGGCGATCATTACGTTGGCGATGATGATCTGATTGACCAGCTTGACCGTTTCGCCCATGCCGACGGGGCCCAGGTGGTGCGGCTCACCCATCGCACGCAACAGCGGCTCGGCGCTCGCGAACGCTTTAGCCGATGCTCCAACCATGATGGTCAGCGAGCCAGAACGCGCCCGCGCGGGTCCGCCGCTCACCGGCGCGTCGATAAAATCGATGCCGCGTTCGCCGAGTCGTTCGGCAAAATCCCGGGACGCCACCGGTGAAATCGTCGACATGTCGATGACGAGCAAGCCAGGCTTGGCGCCCTCCGTAACGCCGCGCGAGCCGAAAAGCACGTCCTCTACTTGCGGCGCGTCAGGAACGCACACGATGACGGTTTCGGCTTCGCGCGCGAGAGCTGCGGGATCGGGCGCCTCCTTCACGCCTTGGGCGCGCAAGCGGTCCAGCGCGTCGCGATGTCGGTGTACGCTCGCCGCCACTTCGAGACCGGCGCGACGCAACGCCCCAGCCATCGGTTCACCCATTGCACCCAATCCGACGAACCCGACGCGGGCAATCACGAGCGCCCATTTGGGCGTGGCCTCAGGATAACCTTCGGCATGCGGCGAAGGCGCTGCGATTATGACAGCAACCGCCACTCCTACGATCGCTCGTCCGACGTTCGACGCGATGAACCTCTCCATCGGGAAGCGCACGCGCTTGCACCGTTTGATGTACGAGCACGGGCCGGCCAACGGAACGCTGATGATGCTTCCAATCGATCAAGGACTCGAGCACGGACCGATCGACTTCGTCGATAATCCCGAGGCGATCGATACCGATTGGATCTACCGTCTGGCGGTCGAAGGCAACTTTTCCGGGATAGCGCTGCACGTGGGTCTTGCCGAAAAATACCAAAGGCAGTACGCCGGCCGCGTTCCGCTCTTGCTCAAAATCAACGGGAAAACGAACATTCCGCCCGACGACGAGGCGTTTAGCCCGCTCACGTCGTCGGTTGAGGATGCCGTCCGATTGGGCGCCGACGCAGTCGGCTACACGCTCTATGTCGGAAGCCCATCGCAAGAGCTGGATATCGCACAATGCGGCGAGGTGCGCCGCGAGTGCGATCGCTACGGAATGCCGCTGGTCATTTGGGCCTATCCGCGCGGCTCCGCCGTAAAGTCGAAGGGTGGGATCGATTCGCTCTACGCGGTCGACTATGCCGCGCGCGTCGCTTGCGAGATGGGCGCCGATATCATCAAACTCAACGAACCCGTCTGGAAAGCCGACGACGCCCTAAAGCTGCCCAAACCGTACGACACCCTGAAGTTCGACGACATCGAAGGATTGCGCAAGGTCGTTAAATCGGCCGGACGCAGCCTCGTGCTGGTTTCAGGCGGAAGCAGGATGGGCGACGAGGCGGCGATTCACAAGGCGCACGTTGCGATGGCCGCAGGCTGCGTCGGACTGATTTTCGGACGTAACATGTGGCAGCGCAAATGGGACAACGCCCTCGCAATGGCCTCGCAAATCCACGAGGTCATGCGAGATTACGCGCAGCAACAGTAAGATCGTCGTCCGGGCGCCCCATCGCGTCGGAGTCCCTGCCACGACGGGATACCAGGAGCGATCTTCTATGTTCGATAGGCGACCGCGCCGGCGCTTGACCCGGCCGTGATTCTGAACCGCACCGGCGTGGCTCGAGATCGCTGATCACTTCTTGAAGTATTCGGCGTTAACGGCGGCATAGTTCTGCCACTTCTCCGGCACATCGGAATCGGCGAAGATCGCTTCGACCGGACATGCCGAAACGCACGCGCCGCAGTCGATGCAGACCTCCGGATCGATGTAGAGCATCTCGTCTTCATCCTTGCCGTGGATGCAATCGACCGGACACACGTCGACGCACGACTTGTCCTTGGTGCCGATGCACGGCTCGGTGATGATGTAGGCCATGACGTTGTAGCTTCCCTCGATGGGCGAGGCCGCCCTTCAGACGGCGGACCGGCCTCGGACCGCCCGCAAGATCCAGAGCAGCACGATTGCACCGATCAAAGCGCATACCATACTCGGAATATTGAATCCCGTTACTCCCGCGTGGCCGAAGAAGCCATAGAGCCAGCCACCAATGAGGGCCCCGATGATGCCGACGATGATATCGCCGATGATGCCGCCGGGCGCTTCTCCCGGCACGATCCACCGTGCGACTAGTCCCACGATTAGACCGAAGATTATCCAGGCAAGGATTCCCACGAGCGTAACCTCCTTTACTGACCGCGTATGAGAGGGACGCAATGTCCCCGCGGTGCAGCTTACCCCAATTATGAAGCTAACACTCATGTGGCTGCTCGCGGCCTTCGTCATGACGAGCGGCGGAGCGGGTGCTGCACCCTCAGAGAGTACCGAAATTACGGCGTCTGGGACCGGAACCGTTGCGTCGGCGCCCGACGTGGCGACCATCAACGCGGGCATCGAGACCAATGGGGAGAATGCGAACGACGCGATTTCGCAAAACAACGCACGTTACGATCGCATCGTTGCGGCGCTTATGAAGCTTGGAATTTCGCGCAGCGATATCGCGCTTGCTTATTACAACGTGAGCTACAATCCGCGGCCGAACGTTTTACCGACAAATCCATCGGGCGAGCGGTACGGGTACACGGTCGCTCGGAACTTTTCGGTCAAGGTGCGCCGAATCGGCTCGGCGGGCAGCGTCAGCGACGCATGCATCGCTGCCGGTTCTACCGCGATCAACGGAGTCACGTTCGGGCTCGCCGATTCCGAGGCGGCGCGCGCGCAGGCAATGGCGAAGGCAGTCGCCGAGGCTCGAGCCAATGCCGAAGCACTCGCTCGTGCGGCGGCATTACGAATCGTCGGTATGAAGAGCATCGAACTCACCAACGGCGAGTCGACGGGTCCTGCGCCGCTCGTCATGGCCAAAGCGAGCGTCCCAACGCAGTTCGACCAATCGAACGTCAACGTGACGCTGTCGGTCAGCGTCGTTTTCCTGGCGAAGCCCTAGGCTATCGCAGGACGAAACCCGGCGGCCTGCTTTGCGGTAGACGAACCTGATGACCCGGGCCTGCGAATCCTGCGGAGCGCTTCCCTCCGCAATCTCCTACGGCGGCCGCCGGCTTTGCGTTGCCTGCGCTCAAAAGCGGACGGTAGCTAGCGCATTGCCGTTTGTCGGCGCGGCTCTCGCCGCTGCCGGCCTCATCGCAGGCAGCGCGCTGCTCGCTGAGAAGTTGCAAGGTGAGGGCCGCGTTTCGCCGCTTGACGAGCTCGGCAAGCGCTTCCGCGGCAGCACGCCGACGCTTGCAGCCTTCTCTCGTGACCTAACCGAGCTCGCGCAGCAGGGCAAACTCGACCCCGTGATCGGGCGGGACATCGAAATAGATCGCATCATTTCAATCCTCGCGCGCCGTAGCAAGAACAATCCGTGCCTCGTCGGCGAGCCGGGCGTCGGTAAGACAGCCATCGTCGAAGGCCTCGCGCAACGAATCGCCTCCGGCAACGCGCCGGCGGCACTGCGCGGCAAACGCGTTCTCGCGCTTTCGCTCGGCCCGCTGGTCGCCGGAACGAAGTATCGCGGCGAGTTCGAAGGTCGCGTCAAACGCATTCTCGACGAAGTCAAACGCAGTGCGCGCGACATCGTGCTGTTTATCGACGAGATGCACACCTTGGTCGGCGCCGGCAGCGCCGAAGGCGCGCCGCTCGACTTGAGCGCGATGATCAAACCCGAGTTGGCGCGCGGGGATCTGCAGTGCATCGGTGCGACGACGTTTGACGAGTACCGAAAATACGTGGAGTCGGATGCGGCGCTCGAACGCCGCTTTCAGCCCGTTATGGTCGAAGAGCCGAGCATTGAAGCAACGATCGAGATTCTACGCGGCCTGCGCGAGCGGTACGCCCAGCATCACCGCGTAACGATCGACGAAGCGGCGATTGAAGCCGCGGCGCAGCTCTCGGCCCGCTTCATAGCCGACCGCTTTTTGCCGGACAAGGCGATCGATCTGGTCGATGAAGCGGCGGCATCGGTGGCGCTCGCCAATAAGGGCGCGGTCGACTATCCACGCGTTCAGAGCAGCGATGTCGCGGCGGTGGTCACGCGATGGACCGGCATTCCGCAATCTTCTTTGACCGAATCTCAAGCCGAACGGCTGCTCGACTTCGAGCGGTTGCTCGCCAAGCGCGTTATCGGCCAGGACCGCGCGCTCGCCGCCGTTTCCGAAGCGATTCGGCGCGCGCGGACCGGCTTGCACGATCCGCGCAAACCGTTAGGAACGTTTCTCTTTCGCGGCCAAAGCGGCGTCGGAAAGACCGAGCTTGCAAAAGCGCTTGCCGAAGCGCTGTTCGGCAGCGAGGCGGCGTTGGTTCGCATCGACCTTTCCGAGTTCACCGAGCCGCATACCGTCTCGCGACTGCTCGGGGCGCCCCCAGGTTACGCCGGGCATGACGAGCCCGGCCAACTCACCGAGCCGGTGCGGCGACGCCCGTACTGCGTCGTGCTTTTTGATGAGGTTGAAAAAGCACACCCTGACGTCGCGTCGATTCTTCTGCAAATACTCGACGATGGCCGCGTCACCGATTCGAAGGGACGCGCGATCGATTTTCGCCACGCGCTCATCATCCTGACGACGAACTTGCAGGACGAGGAGCTCGCGGTTGCCTTCCGATTGGAACTGCTCGACCGGATCGACGAGATCGTTCCGTTTAGGGAACTAGGGCTCGAGCAGATCGAAACCATCGTCACGATCCACGTTGACGCACTGGCACAACGTCTGGGCGCGCGCAACGTGAGTCTAAACTTATCAGACGAAGCAAAGCTCTACTTGGCGCGCGTATCGATGGCCGCGGGCAGCGGCGCTCGGTACGTGGAGCGGACCGTTTCGCACTACGTCTCGACGCCGCTCTCGACCGCCATGCTACGCGGGGAGCTGCGAGAAGGATGCGGGGCCGACGTTACCCTCGAGGGCAACGCTTTACGCGTGCGAGCAGCCTGAACTCGAAAGCTTCAAGGAAGCAGCGCAACGCCGCTGCTGCTAGGGGGCGAGAGCGCAAGTGAGAGCGGAGCCACTACGCCGGTCGAGATAGTCGTCCACGAACCAGGGGCGTACGGCGCTGAATACTCGGTGACCGTATTGTTCCCGTAGTTGGCGACGTAGAGATTGCCGGCGGCGTCGATCGCCAGCGCTACCGGCTGGCTCTGACCCCCGACGATCGTCGTCGGCGAGCCGGTGTAGGGCGCGGCGTATTCGGTCACCGTGTTCGCGCCTTGATTGGGAACGAAAAGGTTCGCCGATAATGCGGCGATCGATCCCTGCTCGTTGATTCCGTTGGTTATCGTCGCGATCGGCGCGCTCGCATTCGTGAAAGGCTGAGCGTACTCGACGACGGAGTTTGGCGTGGAGTTGAGGTTCGCCACGAAAAGATTTCCGTGGACATCGAGGGCCAACGAGCTTGGGCTGTTGAGCCCTTTCGAAATGGTCGTCGGCGTTCCGGCATATGGGATCGCGTACTCGGTGACCGTATTAGATCCGGCGTTGACGACAAAGAGGTTCGCGTTCGAATCGAGCGCGAGGCTCACGGGGTCGTTCACGTTCGAGGAAATCGTCGCAGAGGGCGGACCGCCGAAGGGAGCTGAGTAGATTGTGACGGTGTTACTGCCGCTGCCGTTGGCTACGAACAGATTTCCACGAGAGTCGACAACGAGCGATTGCGGATGGTTGACCCCGTTGGCGGTGGCAATCGGTGCTTGGTTATAAGGAGGGACGTATTCGGTAACGCTGCCCGGCTGGTTTGCAACGAAGAGATCGCCCGCAGCGTCAAAGACTACGGCTTGCGGATCGCTAACGCCATTTTGAATCGTCGCCAGAGGAACGCTTTGCCCGCTGGTGTAGAGCGTGACGCTGTTTGCACCCGAGTTTGCTACGGCCAGTATCTGACGCACGTCGACCCGAGCCGTGCCGCTGCAAACGGCGCGCGATTGCAGACAGGGGTTGGCAGCGCCGGCGTAGGTTGCGGTGGCGCGAAGGATCGCCGAGCCGCCAGCGGGAGCAGTTGCCGCGCTCACGTAAAACCCGTTGGAGGCAATCGTCGAGGCTTGCGCGACCGCAATGGAGAGCGACCCTCCGGCTTGGCTGAGGGCGTAGCTTGCGCCGCCGCTACCGATCATCACGTTCTGATTTGCATCGAGCATCTCGACGAGCAGCAGATGCTTGCCGGCGCCGTAGAGATCGATTCCACCTTGCGCATTCTGGGCACTCATCGAAGAGGCGGAAACAACGGTGACCTGCGACGGTACGCCCCCTAAAGTGAGGTTGAGGACGTTGTTTGATGAGGCGCTGACGGTGAATGCGACCACGGAGCTGCCGACCGTGCCGGTGTAAGTTCCGGCAGGCAGCGAGAGCGCAAGCTGGCACGTCGAGCCGCCCTGCGATGGAACGCATCCACCGGCGTTCGGACCAACCGAGAGCGTTTGGCTAATGTTGGTTGGGCCGCTGACGTTGATGGCGAGCAACTGGGAGCCGGCCGACGGGAGGCGGAGTCGTAATGGGCGGCGTCGCAGTCGTTTGGACGTTCGGAGCGAATCCGGGAATCGCGCCGTTGACGGGCGGCGATGGAGACGCCGCCGTTTTTACCGTCGCCGAGCTCAATGGACTGCCCGCCGGGACGTAAATCCGGACGACGGTGTTGCCGACCCCGGCAAAGCCGCCGGTCCCGGCCGCATTGCCGCCGGGCATCAGCAGGCTCCCCTGACCGCCGCTACCAGCGCAGCTCGTCGCGACCACTGCCGCGAGTGGAAGAGCGGTACGCGAGAGCCGCATGAATTTTTTGACGTGCATCGCTACCAGGCTAACGCAGCATGCGATCGATGTTGGCGCGCATCGCTGCCGACGAGAGTTCGCCGACGACGATCTTGCGAACGATCCCGCTTCGATCGATAAAGACGTGCACCGGAAGTCCGTTCACTCGATATTGATCGCGTAAAATCCCTTGGTCGACGACCACTGGATACGTCAACCGATGTTCACTGCGGAATTTTTCGGCCTTGTTCGCGTTCTCCAGCACATCGACGCCGACGACCTGCAGTCCTCGAGACGCGTACGCTCGAGCGAGCGCCTCGATCGTCGGAGCCTCTTCATTGCACGGCGGGCACCACGTCGCAAAAAAGTTGAGGTAAATCGCTTTCTCGCGGAACGAGGCAAGTGAGAGCCGGGGACCCGGAAGGCTCGCCTCCGACCAGTTGGGTGCCGGCAATCCGACTTGGGCCGTTTGAGACGACGGTGACCTCGAGGCACCGTTAACTCGGCCGCAGGCCGCCATCGAACACGCGACGGCGATTGCAAGATACGCGACCCTTCTATCCATAGCTCGGAAAACCGATCGTTTCCACATCGTGATGCATCTGTTCGACGAGTTCGCCCACCTCGCCAAAAAGCCGCTGCTCTCGCACGAAACGCAGATCGCGCAGCGCAAGCTCTCGCCCGTAGATGGTCTGCTGAAAATCACGCAGCCACGCCTCGACGGTACGTACGCCGCCGCCGAATTGAGGATTCGTTCCGATCGAAACCAGCGCCGCATAATCGCGACCGTCGTAACGCGCCACGGCCGAATAGATCCCTTCCTTGGGAAGCAGCTTCGCCGGGACCCTTACGTTTGTCGTCGGAAAGCCCAGCAAGTGGCCCCGCCCCGCTCCGATTTCGACCGACCCGCGAATCTCGTACCCAATGCCGCCCAATAAACGATCGGCCGCAGCAAGATCGCCCTCGCGAATCAGCGCGCGAATCCTCGTGCTGGAAATGCGCTCGCCCCCATCGCTCACCGGGTCTACCGGGACGAGCCTCGCTTGACGATTTTCGAAAAACTCGCGCATGAGAGCGACGTCGCCGGCGCGCTTGTAACCAAACCGAAATGTCGCGCCCACGACCATGCCGCGCACCCCGAGCCGCTCGACTAGAACTTCTAGAAACGCTTGCGGTGAGAGGGTGGCGATCGCCTCGTCGAACGTCACGAAGAAACACTCCTCGAAGCCCGCGCGCGCAAAAAGCGTGAGACGTTCTTCGGGCGTGCAGAGTAGCGGCGGTTCCGTGCCAGGCCGCAAGTGGGCTGCGGGGTGATTCGCAAACGTCAAAAGACCGCAGCGCCAACCCGGCTTGCGCAACCGCAACGTTTGGCGAGCGATCTCACGGTGCCCACGATGAAACCCATCGAAGAATCCGATCGCCAGCACGAGCGGCCGCGCGCTCTCGCGTACGAGCTCGTGACGAATCTGCACTAGTAGCTCCTCACACGAAGACCTTGCGCGGAGCGAGTAATGCGCCCAGCGCTTCTCCTACACCCACGAGCGTTTCCGACTCGTCGCGCACGAACACGTGATGCCCTGCAGCGCCTTTCGACAACACGACGACTCTCCCGGCGCGAAAATCGGCAGAGCTGCGCAGGTCGAGCACGATGGTGGGAAACGGAATGATATTTTCCGGCGCAATCAGCGCCCGCTGCGGCTCTTGCGCGATCTCCTCGATGGTGAGCGCCTCATCGAGCACGAATGGTCCGGAGCCTTCGCGCAACAGCGCTCCCATGTGCGCAGGAATTCCCATCGCCGATCCAATGTCGTGACAGAGCGTGCGGATATAGGTTCCCTCGCTGCATGCGACACGCAAGCGCGCTTCCGGAAAGCCTTGCCCTGAGTTTGGCAAGCTGGTGCCCAGCAGCCGAAGTGCGTAGATCGTGACGCTGCGCGGCTTTCGATCGACGATCTTTCCCTGGCGCGCCAACTCATAGAGCCGTCTGCCGTTTTGTCGCGCCGCCGAGTACATTGGCGGCGTTTGCGCGATCTTACCGGCGAACGACGCAAGCGCTTCTTCCAAGAGGGCTGGCCAATTCGCCGGCACCTGACCGCAATCGACCGTTTCGCCCTGCGAGTCTTGCGTCGTGGTCGAACGTCCTAGCACCAACGTGCACGCGTAACTCTTGCGCTGGTCCGCGAGCAGGGAAATCAACCGCGTCGCCTTTCCGATAGCAACGGGCAACACCCCGGCAGCCTGGGGGTCCAAAGTTCCTAAGTGGCCGCCGGCCAGGTGCGGGTCGCCGCCGTGAAGCGCGTAGATCTTACGCACGCGGGCAAGCGCGCGGGCCGAGCTCGGGCCCGCGGCTTTGAAGAGGTTGACGAAGCCGATCACACTCTAGCGCGCGAGGCTGCGGCTCCGCTACAAACCTTCGGCGACGAGAGCTGCTTCGACAGCTGCAAACGCATCGTGCAACGATCCATGATAGGTCAGGCCCGACGCGCGAAAATGGCCGCCTCCGCCGAGTCGTTGCGCTGCTGCCTGCACATTGAGCCGGCCGCTCGAGCGTAGGCTCACACGGATCTCGCCCTCAATCGCCTTGAAGAGCGCCGCTACCGCGACCCCATCTTGTCCGAGCAACGTGTTGACGATATCTTCGGTATCTTCTCCGTCGGCGGCGGTTTGCGCAAGCATGGCATCGTCGACGTGCGAGTAACAATAGCGGCCGTCGTGCTCCAAGCGCATTTCCTCAATGATGCGCCCCAAAAGTCTCGTCGCTGCGACCCGCTTGCACAGGAAAATTTGCTCGGTAATTTCTTCCTTGTCGGCGCCGAGTCGCATCAATTCCGCCGCGAGCTCGAGCGCGTCCGGGGTCGTATTCGAGTGCATGAAGCCGCCGGTGTCGGTCATGATGGTTGTAAGAATGCAGGTCGCGATCCGCCGATCGACCGGCAGGCCCAGCTCACGCAACAGATGCATCACCACGCTCCCAGTAGAGCACTCGGTTTGCAGGACGAAGTTCAACTTTCCGAAGAGCGAATTCCCGAGATGATGGTCAATGTCGAGCATGTTCTCACGCTCGATCGCAGGCAGTCGCTCGCCGGCACGCGTGAAATCGCTCATATCGCAAAAAACGTATAGCGTATCGTGGGGCAGATCGGAGGGCAACGTTTGGGCCACAAGCTCGGCGTCGGGCAAGAAGCGAAGATTTCGCGGCACGGTATCTTGTTGAAAATAGGCAACCCGTTTTCCCATGCGTTTGAGCGCCAACCCAAGTGCCAACCCGGCTCCCAACGTGTCGCCGTCCGGCTTCACGTGGCTGACCATCACGAAGGCGGTACGGCGGCGCAACTCTGCGGCGACCTCCTGTGCCGATGCGATGCGCGGCGCGCTTTCGATCATCGCCCGACGTGACCGGGGGCGCAACAAAGAGATGCGGTGAAACTGCCGCCGCCCCAGGGGTTTGACCACGATTGGTGCGTGGACTGCTTCAGAGGTTCCCTTCCTCCTGGGGGACAGCGCGCAGCGACGCCTCGCGGAGGGTCTTCGCAAGCGCGATCGCCCGCTCGGCCGACCGATCTTCAACGAAAATCAGTTCGGGTATGTGACGCAAATCGATCTTGCGGCCCAATTCACCCCGAAGGAAGCGACCCGCGTGCTTGAGCGCGTCGAGCGACTGACGCGCTTGATGCCGGTCCCCTATCACCGATACGAACACCTTGCAATGCCGAAGATCGTCGCTCACCTCGGCGCGGGTCACCGTCACGAACGCCAGCCTCGGATCTTGCAACTCCTGGGAAACCAGCGTCCCGAGAATCCGCTGGACCTCGTGGTCGATCTTCGCTAAGCGCTGCGGTTTCATGCGCGAACGAGTTCCGGGGCGACGCGCTCGAGCGCATAGGCTTCGATGACGTCGCCCTCTTTGAGATCCTGGAATCTCGCGACCTGAATGCCGCATTCGAATCCTTCGGCTACTTCGCGTACGTCGTCTTTGAAGCGTCGCAAGCTTTCGATCTCGCCGTCAAAGGCCACGGCTGCATCGCGAATGACGCGAACCTTGGCATTGCGCGTAATCTTGCCGGCCGTCACGTAACACCCGACGATCGTTCCGACACGGCTGACTTTGAAGACCTGACGGACCTCGGCGCGCCCCAACACGACCTCACGCTCCACCGGCGAGAGCATGCCTCGCATCGCTTTTTTGAGATCGTCTTCGATCTCATAAATGACTTGGTAGAATCGCAAGTCGACGCCCTCGTTCTCTGCCAGCCGCCGAGCCGTTTCGTCGGGACGGATGTTGAAGCCGATCAGCACGGCGTTCGACGCGCTGGCTAAATTGACGTCGTTGGGCGAAATCGCACCGACGCCGCCGTGAATGACGCGAATCTCGACGTCGTCGGTCGAGAGCGATTCCATCCGCGCGCGTAACGCTTCGAGCGAGCCCTGGCCATCCGCTTTGATGATCAGGTTGAGCACTTTCCCGCCCTCGGCCGGCATCGACATGAACGTCTCGAGCGAAACCCGTTGCGTCCCGGCTGCCGCCATGCGTACGTCCCGGCGGCGGGTCGCACGTTTCTCGGCGGTTTCTCGTGCGACGCGTTCGTCGCTTACCACGGTAAGCGTGTCCCCCGCTGCGGGAACGTCGGAAAGACCCATGACCTCGACCGGGATGGACGGACCGGCCTTCTTGACTTGTTTGCCCTTGTCGTCGATCAATGCCCGCACCTTTCCAAACGTCCCTCCGGCGACGACGATGTCGCCGACGCGCAGCGTTCCGTTTTGTACGAGGACGGTTGCGACTGCACCGCGACCGCGGTGAAGCGCCGATTCGATGACGACGCCGCTCGCGCGGCGGTTCTTATTCGCCCGAAGCTCGCGAATGTCGGCCTCGAGCAACACCGTATCGAGAAGGCTGTCGATGCCGTCGCCGGTTTTTGCAGAGACCGCCACCATTTCGATGCTGCCTCCCCAGTCGACCGGCTGCAATCCTTGTTCGACGAGCTGCTGCTTGACACGATCGGGCTGCGAGTCGGCCTTGTCGATCTTGTTGATGGCGACGACGATCGGCACGGTGGCGGCTTTGACGTGCGCGATCGCCTCTTTCGTTTGCGGCATCACACCGTCATCGGCAGCCACGACGAGTATTGCAACGTCCGTTACCTTTGCGCCGCGCGCACGCATCGCCGTAAACGCTTCGTGACCCGGAGTGTCGACGAACGTGATCTTGCGATCGTTTCGGTCGACCGTGTACGCTCCGATCTTCTGGGTTATTCCGCCTGCCTCGGCGGCAGCGACGTTCGCTTGACGAATCTTGTCTAGAAGCGAGGTCTTACCGTGATCGACGTGCCCGAGCACCGTAACCACCGGGGGCCGCGCCGTCAGCATCTCCGGCTTGTCCTCTTCTTGTTCGACGGTCACTTCTTCGCCGGCTTCTTTGACGACCGCATTGAAACCGAAGCGCTTTGCGACCTGGGTCGCGACGTCGCTCGAGATGTTTTGATTGATCGTCGCCATCGTGCCGATCTTGATCAACTCGGTGATGACATCCCTGACCGGCACGATCATCGAAGTCGCCAGCTCTTGGACCGTGAGCAAATCGGGGATTTCTATCTTTTCCAGCGCTCGAGTTGGCGCCGCCGTGGCCGACTCGCCCTTCTTTTTTCTGTGCCGCTCTTTTTCGAGCAGCAGCTCCTTCTCGCGATCTTTTTTAGCGGTTGCTTTCTCTTCGTGCGTCCGCGGACGATCGCCGGGGCGCCCTCCGGCGGAAGGCGCTGGAAGATCGGTGGTGATGGCTCCCGGGCGGCCTGGCGCCGGCCGAATGCCGGGCGTCATCGGTCGGAACGGCCCGTTTCCGCTGGAGCGCCTTACGGGCGTTGCGACGCCGGGGGCGGCCGCCGCCCTCACCGGAGGAGAGGCCTTGCCTCCCTGACCGGGCATGGCTTCGCCCGGCCGCGGCGCCACGCCGGGACGGCCGGGCATCCCGCTTCGGGGGCCTGGTGATGCCGATGCCGCCGTCGTCGGTGCAGGCGGAGCTTGCCGCCGAGCCACGGAGGGCTGACCGGCCGGCACCGGCCGGAGCTGAGGGATCGGTTGCTGCGGACTGGCCGTCTGTGAGCGTCGCTGACGTGCCGGCGCTTCGACGGGCGCCGGAGGAGCCGTTGCGCTCGACGTTGGCTCTGGTGTGCTTGGCGGCGAGTCGGATGTACTTGGCGTCGATCCTCGGGTGCGCGGGGGCCCCGCTTGTCCCACCGGTCGAGCCGAAGCGCCGGTCACGGGACGGAGCCGAACGATCGGAGCGGGCGCGACGGCCTTCTGTTGGGGCTTCGCCGCGGGAGCCGGCGCGGATGGCACGCTCGCCGTCGGCTTTGGAGCTGGCTTCTCGGTGGGCTTCAAGAGCACGGCCCGCACCAAATCCGCAATCTGGTCCGGCACGACGCTCAGCTGGTTTTTCGCCTCAAAGACCCCCCCAAGGCGGTCGTTGAAGAGCGCTGTCAGCTCTTTTGAGGTGAGCCCGACCTCTTTGGCGAGCTCGAAGATTCTTACTTTTCCGGCCAAGTTCACTCTCAAGCGCGGGGGCGCTCGAGTCCCATCAGTTGGAGTGCGCGGAGCCCCAACCAACGGTTTGGCTCCGCTAGGTAATCAAAGGTTCGCCCTCATCGGAGGGAATGGTCGCCAGTAGTATTCATTGCGTTCGCTTCTTGCACAGGCTCTCTATTAAACCATATTCTGCCGCCGCCGTGCCAAGCCCCGGGTAGCGCTTGTTCTTGCGCGCGCGCTCCGCGCATTGACTCGAGCAGAGATAGGCGCCTCGGCCGGGCCCTTTTCGCCGGGGTGACTCGTCCGGCCGCCAGCCCACGGTCGTACGAACCAAGCGAAAGAGCTCGTGCTGCGCGAATCGTCGGCGGCAGCCCACACAGGTGCGTACAGGAACTATGAGTCTTGCGTCCCCAATCGCTCCCGTCTGAACTCTTCGAGCTTTCTGACGAGTTCGGCGTCGATTTCCTCGCCCGTTAAAGCGGCGGCAGTTTCCGTCGGTTCCGCGGCCGGCTGTTCGCTCGCGGCGCGTTCTTCACGTTCCGCAAGATAGCGTTCCCGAGCTTGCGCCGATTCTGTTTCCGTCGCGATGTCCAGACGCCACCCGGTGAGCCGCGCCGCAAGCCGGACGTTTTGGCCCTCGCGACCGATGGCCAATGAGAGCTGGTAGTCCGGAACGATGACGAGCGCAACGCCGTCATCCTCGAAGAGCTCCACCCCAATGACCTTCGCCGGAGCCAATGCGTTGGAGATGAACGTTGCGGGCCCCGAATCGTAGCGTATGATGTCGACCTTTTCGCCGCGCAAATTATCGGTCACGTTTGCTATTCGGCTCGACTTTGGCCCAAGGCAGGCACCGATGGGATCGACTTCGGCCCGATTGCTCTTCACCGCAACCTTCGAACGGCTGCCGGGGTCCCGAGCGATCGCCATGATTTCGACCGTTCCGTCGGCGATTTCCGGAACCTCGAGCTCCAGCAAGCGCTGTACGAGTCCCTCAGCAGCGCGCGACAGAATCACTTGAGGGCCCTTCGGCGACTTTCTCACGTCGAGTACGTACGCCCGGATGAAATCGTTGATGCGATAGGCCTCGCCCGGCACTTGTTCGTCGACGTACATGACAGCTTCGTCGCGACCTTCGAGCGTGATGAACATGTTACGCTGTTCGTACCGTTGTACGGTGCCGGTTACCAAATCGTTTAGCTTGCGGACGTATTTGTTGTAGACGGTGTCGCGCTCGGCTTCACGAATTCGTTGCACGATCACTTGTTTGGCAGTTTGTGCAGCGATTCGTCCAAAATCTTTCGGCGTGACCTCCTGGTCGAAGTAGTCGCCGATTTGATACGGCTTACCGGCCTCTTTCACCGATATCTCCAGCTTGGGATCCTGCACCTCTTCGACGACGGCGCGTCGGTGAAAGACGCGGTAGGCTCCGCTCTGCCGGTCCACGATGACGATCGCATTCGATTCGCTTCCGAAATGCCGCTTATACGCAGTAAGCAACGCTGCCTCGAGCGCTTCCAGCAACATCTCAAAAGAGATGTTTCGCTCCCGAGCGATGTACTGGAGAACGTCGATGAGCTTCTCTTCAGTTGCCGTGTTTTCTATCGTTGCCATGACCTTGTTTCCGTTGGAGTTTGTCGCGTTTGAGATCCGTCCGCGGATCGTATTCTAAATTCGCCGTTTTGATCGCCGCCATCGGCAACAGCAGCTCGCCGTGCTCGGTCTCTACGACGACCGTCTCTCCCCGCATACCGCGAAGAATCCCACGGTGCGTTTTGCCACCCTGCACCGTCAGTGATGTGACGATTCGGGCGCGCTCTCCCGCGAAGCGCTCGTAGTCGCAGCCGCGGCGCAGCGGCCGATCGAGTCCGGCCGACTCCACTTCGAGCGTATAGGCCCCGTCGAGGCCGGCGAGGTTGGCATTGAGCCGCGTCGCGACACGCTCGCAAAGCGTTAAGTCGGCGCCGCCGGGGCGATCGATCGTAACGCTCAATGCCGTCGAACCTCGATCCGGACGGACGCGATGCGCAACGATTTCGATGCCGGCGAAGGCCCGATCGTGTTCGATCGCGCCGAGTTCCCGTTCAAAGGCCGCGGCAATCGTCGAACCGACCCTCGACACGCGTTTTCACCTTCCCTTTGCCGGTCTTTCAAGCAGCAAAGCGCGGGACTGCGCCCCACGCTCCTCAAAACGCTTCGCGCTTCGGGGGACCGACTCATTTTAAACGGCGCTTCACTTCGGCTCGATAATTGCGACGGGCCGCAACCCGACGTGGGTGCGACCCCTCGCTCTGTTCTATCTTGCGAATCGGCGCGCCGCCGGAAATCGTCCGGCCGACGTGGGCGCGCTCTTGGCGCCCTTTATTCGGCGCGTACTTCGCGGGCTTTTTCGCCCGGCGGATCTTGCGGTTCCAACCGCCCTCCTTCGTATTTGACGAAGTGTGCCGGCCTTTCCGGCACAGCTACAATTCTAGTGCTCGCATTTTATAATTTCAAGCGGGAAACCAATCGGCTCACGGCGACGACTCGGCCGCCGGCGCGTACGGCACCAAGCGGCGCCCGTCGCAAGGCGCCGAAACCATTCCATCGACGATGGGCGCGATGCCCGCATCGAACGGCGAAAGCGGCGGCGCGGCGGGTCCGCCACCGCCAATTGCAATCTGAGTGCCATTCGCGGGACCGGCATGCACGTTGTTCTGGACGTTGCTTGGGGCGGGAGCATCGGCGTAACCGCCGCGCACGGGCTGCGGATAACGAACGAGCCATCCGGTGCAGATCGTCGTCGGTCCGTCCTTACGCGCGGCCGTAACCCACATCTTCACGCGAGCCTCGCCGCCGGTCCCGCGCACGTCGTAGATGTATTTCGTTTTGGCGAGAACGTCCGGCGGCGGCGTCGGCTCGAGCCGCCCTCGAAGCGAAAGCGCCGGCCTATACGACTTGCTCGTCGGGTTGACCGGATTATTCGGAAGCATCGCACGCAGCTTAGCGTTGATGTTGGGCGCGCTCTTCGCGGTTGGGCGCGGCGTCACGCGAGCTGCTGAAGCCGGAGTCGGACGAATCTGCACGGGACGCACAGGCGCCGGTGCGCTCCTGGGTGCAACGCCCGGCCGTGGGCCTGGCGAAGCTCCGCCGCTTGGGCCTGGTTTGGGTGCGGTGCCAGGCGTTCGCGCTACTGCCGCCGCGGTGCTCGTCGGACTGGGATTCGGTATCCCCGAGCGGTTCGCTGGTGCCGGCGAAGCGCGCACTGCCGGCGCAGCCGAGGCACTTGGCGCTGAAGTGGCACGCGCAACGGCAGCCGTAGTCGGAGACGCCTTGGGTACGGCGGGCGCGGGCGTCGCCGCCCGTGCGCTCGCCCGCACGATGGGTGCCGCAGGCGTCGGCGACGGGTGCGCAACGCGTGCGGCCGTAGGAATCGGCGATGGCGCGGCAGTTTGCGGCGGCTTCACCGCCACCGCGACCGGTCCGGCGGTCGGCACGCTCACCGGTGCAGCCGGGATCTCGTTACGCGGGTTTGTCTCGAAGACGTTCTGGGTGGGCTGGGGGTTTGGCTGCGGGGTTTGCTGAGGGATCGGGCGAGGATTGGGCGGTGCGGTCGGCGCGGTCTTTGCCAACTCGTGCCGATTTACCGGAAGGCGCTGGGTCTGCGGTTGGGCCAATGGTGCGTGACGCTCGGGCGCGATGACCGGAACGTGCGGAATGGGCGCGACGGCGTGCGTTGCTGCCGGCTGATTTGCCACTGCGATCGGTGAGGTACGCGAAATGGTGACGAGTTCTCCGCCGGCAACGCTCTCCGTCGCACCTTCTTGAGACGAACTTGAGAGCACCGAAAAGAGCAGCAGAGCGAGCAGTGCGTGTATCAGCAGCGAGGCCAAGAAGCTCGCCGTCAGTCGCTCTGGATACCGGCGGTCCCCCGGATCGCGCTTGAGTTTCACGCGAGTGGTTAGTGCGCTTCATTGAGCGCAGGAGCCTGCCGTCATCGACGCACAAGGCAACCGCCGTAATGGAACCAATTCTACAAAAACGCACGAAGATCGTTGCGACCGTCGGACCGGCCTCGCGCGATCCGGCGATTCTGCGCTCGCTCTTCGTTTCAGGCACCAACGTTTTACGCTTGAACTTTTCACACGGCACACTGGAAGAGCATGCCGAAGTCATCACATCCGCGCGCCAGATTTCTGCAGAGCTCGGCATTTACACCGCCATCCTGCAAGATCTACCCGGCCCGAAGGTGCGCACGGGTCCGCTGGCGGAAGGGCTTTCTTCCGTTCGGCTCGAGCGCGGAGCCCGTTTCGTCATCACGTCTGCGCCCGTTGCGGGGACGGCCGAACGAGTGAGCACGAGCTACCGCGATCTGGCCGCAGACGTTGCAATCGGCAGGCGCCTTTATCTGCAAGATGGGCAAATCGCGCTGCTCATCGTTGGAAAGAGCTGCGACTGAGATCGATACGACGGTAGAATTCGGCGGCGACTTGCGCGCAGCAGTCGGCATCAACTATTCCGACGGCTCGCTAAACATCGCATCGGTTACCCAACGGGACTTTGAGTTCTTGGAGTTCGGACTCGACCGAGGCGTGGATTACGTCGCGCTTTCCTTCGTGCGTTCCGCTGAAGACGTAGAACGCACCAAGGCGTTTATCGCCGAACGGAACAAACGCGTACCGATCATCGCCAAAATAGAGAAGCACGAGGCGCTCGACGAGCTCGATTCTATCATCGCCGCCGCCGACGGCATCATGGTGGCGCGCGGCGATCTCGGGATCGAGGTTCCCATCGAGACGGTTCCCATGCATTCAGAAACAGATCATCGCCAAGTGCAACCGAGCCAGCAAACCGGTCGTTACCGCGACCCAAATGCTCGAATCCATGATCGCTTCTCCCCGTCCAACGCGCGCCGAGGCGACCGATGTCGCCAACGCGATTCTCGATGGTACCGACGCCGTGATGCTTTCGGCAGAAACGGCGCTCGGCGCCTACCCAACCGAAGCCGTTCGCACGATGGCGGAGATCGCCCGGGAAGTCGAAAAGCACTACCCGCACGCGTCGCTGCAAGACCGCCGGTTGGAGAATTTCGAACCTACGATCGCTTCGTCGATCGCCGAAGCGGCGACGCGATCCAGCGCCGAGCTGAAGATTCCTTACATCGTCACCGGCACGACGACGGGGAACACGGCGCATCATATCGCTGCCTTCCGGCCACAGGCGCGCATCGTCGCTTTGACGTCGGAATCATACGTGGCCCGTCGTCTCGCGCTCCTGTGGGGAACCGAAGCGTTACTGATCGACTCCTATAACTCGATCGACGTCTTGCTCTATATGACCGAGCGCCACATGGTGCAAGAGGGACTGGTGCGTTCGGGCGATTTGATCGCATTCACGACCGGCATGCCGGTCGGATCGGGTGGAACCAACGTGCTCAAGATCCATCAGATCCCGTAGTTGCGCAAAGTTTGCCCAGCCGACCTCTTCGCCGTTTGCAGCAGTGCGCGAGCGTGGCGTAGCGCTACGTCGTGCGATTCGCCCGAGAGCATCCGGGCAATCTCAACCTCTCGTTCCTTTGGTCCGGCGATCGCCCGCACGACGATCCTCGTTTTCTTCCCACCGACCTTGTCCAGCACGTAGTGCCGGTCGGCCCAAGTCGCGAGTTGCGCCAGATGGGTCACGCAAACGACCTGCCCGCGGCGCGCTAACTCGCCGATGGAAGCGCCGACTGCCGCCGCGGTCGCGCCGCCGATTCCGGCGTCGACCTCGTCGAATACCAGCGCGCTGCGCGCATCCCGCGCGCCGGCGAGAACGACGACGAGCGCCAGCAATACGCGTGAGAGCTCGCCGCCCGACGCAATCCGCGCGAGCGGCCGCAACGGCTCACCCGCGTTGGCTGTAAAGTGAAACTCAACGCGCTCGGAGCCGCGCGCGCCGATGCGCTCCAGCGGCACGAGCGCCGCCTCGAAGCGGCTCGAGGCAAGCGCGATCTCGCGAAACTGCGCGACGACTCGCTTACAGAGCGACTCCGCTGCTTGCGCGCGCAACGCACGCAGTGACGTGGCGGCGTCGCAAAGCTCCCGCTGCGCTGCGGCGGCTTTCGAGTGAAGCTGCGCGACCTGGCGATCTCGTCCTTCGTATTCGTCGACGATCTCGCGTGCGCGTCCCGCCGCCGCCATGAGTTCGTCGATCGTACCGCCATATTTTCGCACTAACCGCTCGATATGGGCTAGCCGGGAATTGATCGCGTCAAGCTCGGCAGGATCGTACTGGGCGGCTTCGAGCTCGCGAGCGACGTCGGCGGCAAGTTCGACGGCGTCCGACTGAATGGTTGACGCGCGTTCCGCCGTCGCGCGCAGCGTCGTCTCGAATTTTCCAACGCTGAGGAGCGCAGCCGCAGCTACCGCCAACGCGCCGGTGGCGCCTCCTTCTTCACCCGCGAGCGCTTCGCGAGCAGCGTGCAGTGCCAGTGCGACGCGCTCGATGTTATCGAGATACGCACGTCGTTCACTCAGCCGCTCGACCTCCGCCGGTTCGAGGCGCGCCTCTTCGAGTTCGCGCACGGTAAAACAGGCATCGTCGTACCGCTCGCGCGCCCGACGCTCGTCCTGCGTGAGCGCCGCCAGCGCATCGGCCGACTCTTCGGCCCGCGCGTAGGCGGCTGCCACCGCGTCGCGCAACCGAAGCGCGGATTCACCAGCAAAACGATCGAGCAGCTCGAGATGATAGCTGGGAGAAAGTAATCGCTGCGCTTCGTGCTGGCCCACGATCTCGGCGATCGAGTCGCGGATTTCACGAACGTATGCGGCGGTCGAGGGCCTGCCATTGATTCGGATGACCGAGCGCCCGGAGTCGGTCATCTCGCGGGAGATCGTTGCTTCCTCGCCCCGGTCGAGCTCTAAGCCCTCGGCGGCGAGGCGGGCGCGCAGCGTGTCGTCGGGGTCGAACGCGAGCGTCACCATCGCCTTGCGGGCGGCACCCCCAACGACGTCGGGACCGGCTCGCGCGCCCAGCGCAAAGTCCAGCGCGCCGATTAGCATCGTCTTGCCCGATCCGGTCTCGCCGGTGAAGATCGTCGCACCGTCGGCGAACTCCACGTCGGCACGATCGATCAGCCCGTAGCCCTCGATCTGCAGTTGGCGCAACATCCGTTACACGGGTTTTTTACCGACGAGGATCCTTAATCGAAACGCCCCACAGCATTTTTGCTTCCAACCGCTCGAGGAAATGCAACGGCGCCGTTCTCGCAAAGTAGACTCGCTTGGGGTGACGCCGTATCACGACGCTCCCGCTTGGCGCAACTTGACTCAGCACGTCGCCATCGCATTCGAGATGCGCGTGCGCCGACTCTAAGTCGGACGTGATTTCGATTCGCGAGCCGGTCGGAACGATCAGCGGTCGCGAGAAGAGTGTATGCGGGAGCAGCGGTACCACGCCGAAGGCGTCGACGCTCGGTGCAATCAGCGAACCACCGGCCGACAGAAAGTAGGCGGTCGAGCCGGTTGGCGTGGCAACGCAAATACCGTCGGCGGCAATATGCGTCGGCGCGCCGTCATCAACGCGAAGGCCGAATGGTACGAGGCGGGAGACTTCTCCCTTTCGCACGACCACGTCGTTGAGCGCGAAGAAGCGCCGGTCGTCGTACTCGGGCTGCAAGGCGGTGCGCTCGTCCATGAAGAGCCCGCGTGCAACTAAACCAGGCAGGTCGCCGAGCCGAGCATCGTCTTCGTCCAGCTCGGTCAAAAAGCCGAAGCCGGCCGGTGTTGATGCCAAGAAGAGGCACGTCGTATTCCACGGCAGTGCGAGCCGCTCGCAGCAAGGTGCCGTCGCCGCCGACGGTGATCAGCAGCGAAGCCGCGCCGACGCTGCTCCCGTCGACGACGTCGAAACCGCTCGCGCGAAAGTCGGAGGCGATTCGAGCCGAGATCGAACGAGCGTGCTCGCGCGCCGCATCGACAAAGAGCGCGACCACCTTGCGCTCGATCGCGAGCATCGTCGTCATGCGTAGGCTCCTTCGCCGATGACGCTTTCGAGTCGTGCGTCGTCGAACGGCTCGCCCTCGCGGCGCAGCTCGATCAAAAATTCCCGATTTCCCGCCGGTCCCAACAGCGGTGAGGCAGCGAGCGCAACGGGCACGAGCCCGAGCGGGTCGACTGCCTCGCGTAGCGCGGCCAGCACGTTGCGATGCGTCTGCGGATCGCGAACGACGCCGCCGGCACCGACCCGTTCTCGTCCGGCTTCGAATTGCGGCTTGACCAGCGCAATGGCGACCCCATTTTTGCGAAGATACGCGACCGCCCGCGCCAAGATCGTGCGCAACGAAATGAACGACGCGTCGACGGTTATGACGTCGAAACCTTCGCAGAACGCGTCGTCCGGGAGCCGGCGAAAGTTGACGCGCTCCATGACGCGCACGCGCCTGTCGTTGCGCAGCCGCCAGTCGAGTTGGCCGTAGCCAACGTCGACCGCGGTCACGTGCGCGGCTCCCCGCTGCAAGAGGCAGTCGGTAAATCCCCCGGTGGAGGCGCCGACGTCGAGCGCTTCTGCGCCGCCAACGTCGATTTCGAAAACCGTCAACGCGTGATCGAGCTTTTCCCCGCCGCGACTGACGAACCGGCGCGGCCGCTCGATCTCAATCCGTGCTTCGAAAGCGACGCTCTGCCCGGCTTTCGTTGCGACGGCGCCTTCGACGCTGACGCGCCCTTCCATGATGAGGCTCCGCGCTTGCGAGCGCGTCATTCCTTCACGATCCGCGACTACCGTATCGAGGCGAACCTTCACGCGTTCTCGTCCAAAGCGGCTTGGATGCGCCGAGACTCTCGTGTGAATCCTTGCGGCCAACCGTACTCGTACTCGACGATTTCGACAATCCCGGGTTCGGGTGCGCGGACGAAGATTTCGCTCACGGCAACCGAGTCTCGCCGCTTAAAACGGTATTTCGTCGACGAGCTCGTCCTGCTTTTCGCCCCTTTTTGGTTGACGAGGTTCGGACATTGCCTCGTCGATCTGCGTCTGCGCGCTCTTCAGAAGCGCTTCGCATTCCCGTGCCAGCGTCTTGCCTTCCTTGAAAAGCACGATCGCACGATCGAGTTTGGTTTCGGCGCCTTCGAGCTCTTTGACGATCGCATCGATACGATCGAGCTTCGCTTCGAAACCGCTCCCAGCGTCACTCATCGTGCGTCACACGTTCGACGCGTGCGGCAAGCCTCCCGTGGAAAAGGCGCGCCTCAATCGTCTCGCCCGTTGAAACGTAGCGTGCATCGCGAAGTGGCCGCCCTGCCAGCGTAACGATCGCGTAGCCATGCTCGAGTGGTCGCTCGGGGTCGACAGAAAGCAGTCCGCCCTTCGCAAGCGCAAGCGCGTTTGCGCGCGTCGACAAAATGCGGTCGCGCGCTCGGTCGAGCTTCGAAGTGACCGCCATCAGACGCGTTTCGCGCGTGGCGAGCCGGTGCCGCGGATTTTGGCGTTCCAAGCGATTCTGCAACTGCAAGAAACGCTGCCGCCATTGCGAGAGACGTCGGTCCATCGCATTGGCCAGCGTTTGATCGGCGAAGTCACGCCTTTGGCCGCAACGCAAAGCCATATGCTCTATCGCGCGAGCAAGCGCGTTCCGCTGGCGTGCCATTCGCGCCGTGACTTCCGCCCAAGAACCAGCAATGTACTCGGCCGCCGCGGTCGGAGTCTTGAAGACGGCGTCGGCAACTTCATCGGCAAGATGACGATCGCCAGTGTGACCGATGGCCGTCACGACCGGATGGCGGGAGCGCAGGATCGCGCGGACGACCGCTTCGGTGTTGAACGGATAGCGATCTTCGTACGAGCCCCCGCCGCGCAGCACGATGATTGCATCGACGTTCGCGCGCGAGGCACGATCGATTGCCTCGGCGATGTCGATCTCCGCGCCGTCACCTTGCAGCCGGGTCCCGATGAACGCCACCGCAACGTTCGGCGACTTCTCGCGAAGCGTGGTCTCGAAATCACCGGCACCTTTTCCGCGGGCGGAGACGAGCGCTACGCGGCGTGGAAAACGCGCGAACTCACGCTTGCGGGCAGCATCGAAAAGACCTTCGGCCTGCAATCGTTTCCGTAAGGCTTCGACCTTTGCGGCGATGGCCCCGACCCCGACTGGCGCGATCTCCTCGACCCGTAACTGGTACTCGCTGGTGCGTTCCCAAATCGCAATCATTCCAGTCGCTACGACGGCAACGCCGTCCTCAAGCGGCGGAAACTTCTTTGCTTCTTTCCACCCCACGAAGCATTTTAGTAATGCACGGTCGTCCTTTAGAGCGAAAAATACGTTACCGCTAGCCTGAGGGTTCCAACCGGTGATTTCTCCAACAATGGCTATGCGCTTGAGCTCCGGACGTTTCTTCACCCATTGCGCAAACCGCTCGGAGAACTGCGAAACCGTCAGCTGCAGAATCTGGCGTGGTTCTTCGAACAGCCTCACCTGCGAAATTTCGGCATCGGCGAATTCGATTCCAGCGGCGACGCCGAAGCAGACGGCGATTCGCTCGGCGGAGGCGAAGCAAATGGAGGCGGCGTGGCGTCGGGCGGAGGAACGGTCGGCTGAGGTAGCTCCGCCGCCGCTGCCGACTCGGTCCCCTTTTGTTCTTCATCGTAGGCATCGATCGAGCTGCCGCACCCGTATTGCGGTTCCGTTCCCTTCAAATAGTATTCGTAGCCGCCGCTGCCGCAGCCGGCCACTTTTGCGATCTCCTCGGCCGGAAATGGGAATTCGTGTTTGGGCGTGCCGGCCAGTGCTGCTTTCATGAAGCGCGCCCAAATTCGCGCGGGAACGTTTCCCCCATACGATTCGACCATCGGTGAGTAATCGTCGTTGCCGAGCCAGACCGCGGTGACGAGGTCGGGTGTGTAGCCGACGAACCATGCGTCGCGAAAGTTCGAAGTGGTCCCCGTCTTTCCAGCCGCGGGACGACCGATAATGGCATTGGGGTACCCGGTCCCATGCGCGATTACGTCTTCGAAGATCGACGTCATGATATAGGCCGTTCCAGCACTCACGACGTCGGTTGGCGCAGGAAAGCGGGCATCGAGAATCGTGCTGCCCAAGCGAGTCCTTGACGATGCGAAACGGCGTGGGATCGACGTGGAGACCCTGGTTTGCGAGCGTTGAGTACCCGCTGGCTTGATCGAGCACGGTTAGGCCCGACGAGCCGAGCGCAAGGGAAAGATTCGCCTCGAGCGGCGACGTCACACCCATGCGGTGGGCGTAATCGATAATCCGATCCAACCCTACCCGTTCTGCAAGCTTCACCGCAACGATATTGCGCGAAAAGACGAGCGCTTGGCGCAATGTGATCGCGCCCATGTAGCTGTTGTCGTCATCCATGGGCGACCACTGGGTGCCGTCACCCATCGGATAACTGACGGGGGAATCGTCGATGATCGTGGAGGCGGGTATTCCTTCGTCGATCGCCGCCGTGTAGTCGTAGATCTTGAACGAGGACCCGGGCTGGCGGTGAGCTTGCCAGGCACGGTTGAATTGATTGCGTAGGGAAAAGCCCGAGCCCCCGACCATGGCAAGTATTTCGCCGGTCGACGGACGCAGTGCAACCAAAGCGGCCTGGTGTGCGCCGATGCCCTCCGCGACCGCTTCGTGTACGCCCCAGGTCACCGCTTCCTGGGCGAGACGCTGCATGCGCTCGTCGAGAGTAGTGTACACAGCGAGGCCGCCTTGTTCGACGGTGTTCTTGCCAAAAATATGTTCGAGCTGCGCGATCGCATACGTCGTAAAGTAGGGGAAGCGATAACCTTGCAAGCCGGCGGGCTGCTGGACGATCAAATCGAGCGGGCCGTCATAGGCGTCGTCCGCTTCGTACCGCGTAACGTACCCGCTTTCCACCATGCGATCCAATACGTGCCGCTGGCGCTCTCGCGCCAAGCTGAAATTCGAAAACGGCGAGTAGTCGGAAGGGGCGGCCACGATGCCGGCGAGCATCGCGGCCTGTGCCAGCGTTAATTTGTCCGCGCCGCGGCCGAAGTACGTGTGCGCGGCCGCATCGACGCCGTAGGCGCCCGCGCCCAGGTAAATGATGTTGAGATAGCGCTCGAGGATTTCTTCTTTGGTGTAGTACCGTTCTATCTCGATCGCCAGCAGGGCTTCCTGAACCTTGCGCGAGAGGGAAACTTCGTCGTTGAGAAAGAGACGCCGCGCGAGCTGCTGCGTGATCGTGGAAGCGCCCTGAAACCGCTGATGCGTGAGGTCGGCAAATGCGGCGCGCACGATGCTTTCGAAGTCCACGCCGTGATGGTAATAGAAGTTGTGGTCTTCGTTTGCGATGAACGCATCCCGAACGAGAACCGGAACCCGCGAGAGCGGCACCCAAACCCGATTTTCCTTGTAGACCGATGCGAGCTGCGTTCCATTGCGTGCGAAGATTCGGGTCGAGCTTTCCGGCTGATAATCGGCCATTCGGCTGATGTCCGGAAGGTTTCGGCCGTACGCCGCGATCATGCCGGCAACGGCTCCAATCGCGAAGAGGACCAGCATCCCAAACAGCAGGAGCGCGCCCCGCCAGATACGGCGGCGTCGCGCGGGCCTACGACTTGGCATTTGCGACCGCGCTGAGAACCCCGTTGACGAAACGTCCGGATTCTTCGGTGGAGAATCGCTTGGCCAGCGCAACCGCTTCGTTGATGGCGACGGCTTTGGGCGTGTCGGGACGGCAATGAAGCTCGAATGTAGCCATTTCCAGCAAAAGACGATCGATGGTAGGCAGGCGTTCGATCGCCCAGCCTTCCAAGAGCGGACTCACGATGCGATCGGCGCGTTCTGCATATTCGAGCGTGCCCAGCGCGAGCTCCTCGACGAAGGCTCGTTGCTCGTTGTCCGCATCGCCGACGATTTCGTTCACCGCATCTCGCGGTTCGCGGGCGCCGATGACGATCGAGTAAAGGGCTTGCAATGCCTGTTCGCGCGCGACACGCCGCGACGTCATCGACTGGCCCTCACCTCTCCGTTGGGCAAAATCTGCTTAGGAATGAACTCGACGTCGTACCGCCCCTGCCGAAACGCCGGCGTGGCGAGAATTTCTAGGCAAAGGTCGATCGTCGTATTGACCCCGTCGATGAGCGTTTCGCGCAACGCACGCTCCATGCGCGCGATCGCGACGGGGCGCGTGTCGCCAAAAGCGACGACCTTTGCGATCATGGAATCGTAGAACGGCGAGATCGACGCGCCGGCATAGAGGTGAGTGTCGACGCGAATTCCAGGGCCGCCCGGAAAGACCAGCTTCGAAACGGTGCCTGCCGCGGGGGAGAAGTTGTTGCGCGGATCTTCGGCATTGATGCGGCACTCGATGGCGTGCCCACGCGCCGCCAGATCGCGCTGCGTGTATCCGAGCGGCTCGCCGGAAGCTATCCGAATTTGCTCTTTCACGAGATCGATATTGTAGACCATCTCGGTCACCGGATGCTCGACCTGAATGCGCGTGTTCATTTCCATGAAATAGGCGTCGTTCCCGACCACGAGGAACTCCAGAGTTCCAGCATTCGTATAACCGACGTAGCGCGCCGCCTTCAGCGCCATCTCGTGCAACGCGTTGCGGCGCCGACTCGAAAGGGTCGGGGCGGGAGTCTCTTCGACGATCTTCTGGTGCGCCGGTTTCTGGACTGAGCAGTCGCGTTCGCCCAAGTGAACGAGATTTCCGAACTCGTCGCCAAGCACTTGAACTTCGATATGTCGCGGGCTGCGAATCAATCGCTCGGCGTAGACGCGCCCGTCTTTGAAGCTCGCCTCGGCTTCGAGGGTGGCGCCGGCATAGGCCCGAGACAATTCGCTTGCGTCACGGACAACGCGCATGCCCCTTCCTCCGCCACCCGCAGTCGCCTTGAGCAGCAGCGGATAACCGATTGAAACAGCAGCCTCCTGCGCTTCATCGACGGATGCCAATACGTCGCTTCCAGGGGTGGTTGCGACTCCCGCTTCGCGGACGACTCGCTTAGCGGTCGCCTTGTCGCCCATCAGCGCGATGACGCTCGGCTTGGGGCCGATGAAGGTGAGCCCGTGATCGCCGCAAATCTCGGCGAAGCGGGCGTTCTCGGCCAAAAAGCCGTAGCCCGGATGAATGGCGTCGCAACGCGTGATCAGCGCCGTCGAGATGATGTTCGGGATATTGAGATAGGAGCGGGTCGCCGGCCCGGGACCAACGCAAAAGGCTTCGTCGGCCTGTCGAACGTGCATGGAATCGCGATCGGCTTCGGAGTAAATGGCGACCGTTAATACGCCGAGTTCTTGACACGCGCGGTTGATTCGTAGCGCGATCTCGCCGCGATTTGCAATGAGCACCTTGCGGAAAATGTTACTTTCCTCTCGCGATGAGGAAGAGCGGCTGACCGTACTCTACGGGCGCCCCGTCGGCGATCGCCACCGAGACGAGGCGGCCGACGCCCATGCTATGAACGGAGGTCCGGATGCCAAGCGCCTCAATATAGCCGAGCTCCCGATCGCCGTCGAAAACCTCCCCTTCGATCGGCGCAGGACGACCGACATGGAAGATCCCGACGAGCTCCGCCTTGATGGTGTCGACTCGCTGAACCGGCGACTCGGCTGATGTCGGTTCCTCGGAGCGAGCGGGACGACGGACTCGTCGCGATTGCGCGACGAGCTCGATGTCAACATCGGCGCGCGCGATGCGTATGCGCGAAACGTCGCCTGCGCTAAGGAATTTCGCGAGCTCGTCCACGTGCGCGCTCACGGAAAAAGCTCGTTCGTCGGGCATCGACGCAACGCTTTCGCGCTCGACTCGCACGACCCCCGCGAGCTCCGAGGCAGGCAACGCATCGCGCAACGTCTTGAATCGTTCGTCGATCTCAGTTAACGGTACCAACACGAAAGCGCGCTCGTGCATGTGCTGGTGCGGAAGCCGCAGGTCGGGTTGATCGATCTCGAGGTCGTCGTAGAGCAGCAAATCGAGATCGATCGTTCGAGGGCCCCAGCGTTCGCCGCGAACGCGCCCAAGTTCGTCTTCGACGGCCCGCAAACCGGCCAGCAGAACGCGTGGCTCCAGTTGTGTTTCGAGTAAAATGGCGGCATTGAGAAACCATGGCTGCGACCGGTTTCCCCAAGGCGCGGTACGGTAGAGTGACGATTTACGAAGAACTCGTCCAAGCGTTTCTAATGTGCCAAGCGCGCGTTCGACGTTGAGAAGGCGGTCGCCCAGATTCGAACCGATCCCTAGGAAGGCCCGATGTGACGTCAAGCGGGGTCGTATCGCGGACTCTCGCGGTCCAGCGTTACGGAAGGCGTTGCACCCTCGAGGATTTGCGGTTTCGAAACCGTCACCTTGGCGCGCTTGACGCGAGAGTCCACGAAGACCTCGGCCAGCAGATCGCCGGCCAAGCGCTCCAGTAATGCATGCGAGGTTGTCGCAACGACTCGCACGAGGCGTTCGTGCAATGAGGCGTAGTCCATCGTTTGGGTGACATCGTCGCTTCGCTGCGGCGCGCGAAGGTCGATTTCAGCCACGATGTCGACCTCTATGAGCTGACGCCGCTCGCGTTCGCCGGGATCGCATCCGTGGCGGCCGTACGCACGAACGCCGCGCAATCTTATTGCGTCCATTCCGCCGGCCTCCAGCCGCGCACGATCGCATCGGCGACGGCGCTCGCATCGCGCGCTGGGGCAACGTCGTGCACGCGGATCATGTCGATACCTGCGTTCACCGCGAGCGCGATCGTTGCTACGGTGCCGTAAATACGATCCCCGACCCCCCGCCCCGTGAGCTTGCCGATGGTCGATTTGCGAGAGGTCCCTATCATCGTCGGAAAGCCAAGCGCAACGATTCGGTTTAGCGCTTGCAGAACGGCGATGTTTTGCTCAGGAGTCTTTCCAAAACCGATTCCGGGGTCCAAGATTATTGCTTCGCGTGCCATCCCTCTTGCGGCCGCCCGTGCGGCGCAATCGTCGAGGTAGCGCAGCACGCTCTCCACCACCGAACCTTCGTACGACGTGCCTGTCTGATTGTGCATGGCAACGATCGGGATCTGCAGCTCGGCGACGAGATCCAAGAACTCGTCGGACGCACCCCAGACCGAATTGACGAGGTCGGCGCCCGCTTCGTGCGCGGCCCGCAGAACCGCCGGTTTGTACGTGTCGACCGAGATCGGCGCGTCAGGCAAATGCGAGCGAACGCCGCTGATCACGGGAACGACGCGCGCAATCTCAACTGACGCGTCGACGGGTTGATGACCCGGTCGGGTCGACTCGCCGCCAACGTCCAAGACGTCCGCGCCTGCATTCCACTGCTCTATCGCACGAGCTCGGGACTGCATCGCGTTCTCGGCGCCGTCGCCGGAAAACGAGTCGGGAGTCGCGTTGACGATTGCCATGACGTAGGTCCGCGCGCCCCATCGCAGCCGCGCGCCTCGTAAAAGCAGCGAACCGCGGTCTATCAAACCGTCGTTGGGGCGTACCACTCGCGCAACTCAGCGACGAGGAACGTCGAGCCGGTCACGACGACCACGTCGTCGAACTGCGCCCAGCGGCGCGCTACAGTCAGGGCCTCGATCGGGTCGGCAATCGCGCGTCCCCATTTGCCGAGCGATTCGGCGATCCTCGCGAGGCGAGCCGGCGGCACAGCCCGACGCCCCGGAACCGCGAACGACGTAAAGGTAAAGCTTGAGGGCAGTGCCGAGAGGGTCTGGATGATGCCGCCCGCGTCCTTCGTTTCTCCGATTGCAACCACGTAGTGAACTCGCCGTCCGGCGAAGCTCTCGTGCAGCGAGGCGACTAACGATTCGGCCTTCTCGGCGTTGTGAGCGATGTCGAAGACGACATTCGGGCGGTTCCCGGAAATGAGCTCCATGCGTCCTGCAATCGCCAGCTCGGTGAAACCGCGGACGAAGTCATCCACGCTCGGCCGCAAATTTTCGCCTAGCTGTTCGAGAACGGCAATCGCGGTTGCGACGTTCGTCCGCTGGAAAACGCCGAGCACCGGCATTCTAACGCGGTAAGAGCCGCGAGCCGATTTCACCATCAGGCCTTGCCCCCGCAAATCGTTCGCTTCAACTCGCTCAACCCGTACCACGTCGGCAACGCGAACGACCGCCGCTCCTACCTCCGTCGCGTATCGCTCGATCACCGCCAGAGCCCTCGAAGTAAGGCTGGCGGCCAGAACCAGCGGCACGCCGGCCTTCGCGATGCCGGCTTTCTCGAAGGCGATTTCCTCGATGGTGCTGCCCAACACGTCCGTATGGTCGTGAGCGACCGAAGTAATCGCGGCGACCACCGGGTGAACGACATTCGTGCCGTCGAGCCGGCCTCCCAGGCCGACTTCAATGACGGCGACGTCAACGCGCTCCTGCGCAAAGTACGAAAAAGCTAGTGCCAGGAGCGTTTCGTAAAATGTCGGCCGTCCGTAATGTGATGCGGTGCGCTCGATCGCCGGCATCATCGCGTCGAGCAGAGAAGCGAAACGCTCGCGTGAGATCGAGCGGCCGTTGATGCGCGCGCGCTCGGTCATTGAGTGCATGTGTGGTTTAGTATGCAGCCCCGTCCGGCGTCCTGCAGCTTGGAGCGCGCATGCGATCATCGTCGAGGTGGATCCCTTACCGCTCGTTCCTCCTACGTGAATCGTGCGATAAGCTAGGTGCGGATCTCCGAGCTCGCGCAGGAACGCGCGCATCCGTTCCAGCTTATACGACGTCCGACGCGATTGCACTTCGTCGATCGTACCGAGCAGATAGCTTTGCGCCTTCTCGTAGCTTAGAACCCTAAACACCGCGCTCATCCGTCTGCGACGCGATCGGCGAGAAGCTCCAAGGCGTGCGGCAACACCGGCAGGACGACGTCGAGTGTCTCGGCGACGGCTCGTGGGCTTCCCGGAAGGTTCACGATGAGCGTGCGATCTCGAACGCCCGCGACGGCTCGCGAGAGCATAGCGGTTTTCGCCTTCGCGATGGAGCCGGCGCGAATCGCCTCGGCAATGCCTGGAACCTCGTAATCGAGGGCGGCTGCCGTCGCTTGAGGCGTACGATCGCGCGGCGAGAGTCCCGTCCCGCCGCTCGTGAGCACGAGGTCGGCCGCGCGCGTATCGGCCAGCTCGATGATCTCGGCCTGCAGCGCCGCCGGGTCGTCGGTCAGGATCCTTTCCCGTACGATTGAATAAACGCCGGCAAGGCGCTCCTTCATGACGGGAATGCACTCGTCGGCACGCTCTCCAGAAGCGGCGCGATCGGAGAGTACGATTAGCGCAACTCGAAAACTCACGTTGCGCGGCCCTCTCTTCTCCAACGGCCGCTCTTGCCGCCGCTCTTTTCAAGAAGCCGAACGGCTTCGATCGTGATTCCCTTGTCGAGCGCCTTTGACATATCGTAAATCGTCAACGCTGCGATGGAAACGGCGACCATGGCTTCCATTTCGACCCCCGTTCGAGCCGCCGTGCGCGCGTGCGCTTCCACTCGCAATGCGCCGTCGCTACGCCAATCGAAATGGACGTCGACGCTGCTTAACGGTAAGGAATGGGTTAGGGGAATGAGCGTCGCAGTCTGCTTGGCCGCCACGATACCGGCGATTTGTGCAACAACGAGCGCGTCGCCTTTGGGGAGCGTAGCCGCCTGAAGGGCCTTTCGCGCAGCGGCACTCATTCGAACGAGCGCTTCCGCGCGAGCGTATCTCGACGTTGGGCGTTTGCTCGAAACGTCGACCATTGCGACGCTCCCGTCGCGCGCGATGTGCGAGGGCTTCATCGCGGCGCCCTTTGGAACCGCGCCCAAATGAGGCAAAGCAACGCCAAAACCCACAGGATTATAAGATGGGTGACGTGATGGGCGTGGGCGGCGCCCGACTCGGTGAAAAGATTGACTTTCCCCAATCCGTACAAAATGCCCAAAACGAAAAAGACGACGGCCAAGAGATAGGCGACGACCCTCATGTAATGACTCCCCTTCGTGCGAGAAAGAAGCAGATGCCTCCGACCACGACGCAGTACCAGCCGAACGGCCGCAAATCGTTCGACCGAAAATATCGGGTAAGAAACGCAACCGAAAGATATGCGGCTATGCCCGCTGCAAATCCGCCCCAGATCGCTTCGACCAGAACGACGTGTGCGTCGGGGGCGAAGAGTTTTGGGGTCTCGAGCAATGCCGCCGCCAGTATGACCGGGGTGGCGAGCAGGAACGAAAACCGAGCCGCATCTTCGTGGTCCAGATCGAAGAGTAGGCCGGCGACCATCGAAATGCCCGACCGAGAGATCCCGGGCAGCAGCGCGAATGATTGTGCCACGCCGATGAACAGGCTGGCCGAATAACTCAGCGCTTCGATCGGCTTCTGCTTGCCGCGGACGGCTACGTGCTGACGACGGCGCAGCGCTTCGCCCCCAAACATCAGCAGACCGTTGACGAGCAAAAAAAGCGCGGCCGGGGCAGGCGTTCCAAAGAGCCGGCGAACCGGCACTTCAAAGATGACGCCCAAAATCCCGACGGGTATCGTTCCAAGCACTAGACGCCATCCGATTCGTTCGTCGCGATCCTGACTCAAGCGGCCCCGCACGACGCTCGAGAAGAGCGCCCGCACGATCGCGTACCATTGGGAACGATAGAAGACGATCAGTGCAAGCGCGGTTCCCAGATGCAAGACGACGACGAACGCAAGAAACGAGGGATTCGATCGGCTGACGTTCTGCCAGTGAAGCACCGCTGGAACGAGGATCGTGTGGCCGAGACTCGATACCGGAAAGAGCTCGCTGACGCCCTGCAACAGAGCTAGAACGAGAGCTTGCCAGAAGGTCATTCCATTCACCAGGCAACGAACTTGACGCTAAACGTGTAGGCGCTTGCGATCGGCTTGCAATCGTGCAGGGCCGGCGCGTAGCGCGCGTCGCGAGCCATCGAGACGGCGACGAGATCGAGCGACGAGTTCCCGGTGCTCTGCGTAACGCTCGTGCCGGTCACCTGGCCGCCGGAGTCGAGCTGCACGCTGACGAGCGCGGTACCGCTCGTTCCAGAGGCTCGCGCCTGGGGCGCAATATCCGGCGGCGGCGGCGTTGCCGCGACTGCGGCGGCGATATTCGGTTGCGCGCATCCCGCGTTCTCCGTCGCGACTGGCTTCGGCGTCGCGGTTGCTACGACGGGGGGCCGCGCAGTGGCAGGGTTACCGCCCGACTTAACGGCGGCGCCGGGGCCCTTCCGTGCCGGAGCCGCAGAGCTCGCGCGTGGAGCCGGGGTCGGTTGCGGAGGAGGAGGCGGCGGTGTCGGCGCTTTGCGCACCGCAATCGTTGCCGGACGATGCTCGATCGAAACGACTTCAGCCTGATTTTCTGGACTGGACGATGTAGGACGAAGAACCAGTGCAACGATAACGTGCAACAGCAGCGAAACCGCGAACGCAACGAGCAACAAACGCGGGGCGCGTTTCATTGGTCATTGGTGACCAGTAGGCTGCTAGCCCTTGGAGCCTGTGGGATTATGGCACATTCTAGTCGGGTTGGAAGTCGGCGCGGAAGAGATAGTCGCCCTGCGTCGGTTGGCAACCGACGAGCTTGGGGGAATACGTCGACTGGCGCGCCGCACGCAAAGCCGCCTGATCGATCGACATATTGCTGGAGCTTTTATAGATCTTCGCATCGACGAGATTTCCGCTCGGAGCAACCGTGACTTCCACTTCCACCGTCACCGCACCGAGCCCCAGATCTCGCGCCGATTCTGGATAATCGGGTTGCACCGGATTGGTCACCGTCGCTTCGACATTCGGATTCGCGCACGCAGGCTTCGGCGTTCCCGGAGGCGCGGTCGCCGGCGCTGGAGGCCCGGTGCCCTGACCTTGCGGCGCTCCGTTCTCACTGCCGGTCTTCGGTTGGGCGACCGTGTTCTCAGTCGATCCACTGGCGGATTTGCTCGTGGTGTGGACGAGGTTGACCTTGAGCTTGGGCTGAACGACGTGCTGCTGCTTTGGAGGGGGGGTCGTCTCGGGCTTGGGAGTCGGACTAGGCGGCGGCGTGGGCGTTGGCGGCGGAGGCGTCGGTACGCGGACGCGCGTCTTCTTTGCCATCGTTACCTTTTCGACTTGTTGCTCTTCGTGGCGCTGCGCGAAGTTTGGAAGAATCGAACCGATCGCAAAATGCGCGACGAGCGAGATCACGAACGCCCACCCGAGGTAGCTGCGGACGCGCTCGCCGGTCGTAATGTAGGGAGAGCCGCTTTTCGCCACGGGCTACTGGTTCACACCCTCGGGCGTGTTTTCCACGTGATTGGCCAGACCGAAGTCGGTTAAATCGGCCGACTTCGCGGCGTCCATGAGTTGTAAGATTAGTCCGTAGGTGGCTTTGGGGTTTGCCTTGATGATGACGCTCTTGAATTTGTGATCGGTCTGGTCCTGAAGTTGCGCAAAAGCCGCTTTGGCATCGCCGAGCGTCACCTGGTTCGAACCGATCTGAATGTGGTTGTTTTCGTCGACCATCACGACGATCTGCGACGGTTGAACCTTTTCCTTGTTGTAAGCGTCGGGAAGTCTAGGCTCTTTCGTAACCGATGCCAGAATGATGAAGATAATGAGCAAAACCAGCAACACGTCGGTGAACGGCGTGATGTTGATAGTCGACATTACCTCATCTTCGCCTGCTCCGGTGGAAACGGCCACGTCTCTCTAACCTCCCTTTACGCGCTCGGCCATAAAGGCCGTTAGCAGCTTACGACGTTACGAAGCCCACGTCTTCGAGACCGGCATTCTTCGCAGCGTCTAGGATCCGAATGATTATTCCGTACGGGGCCTTCGCGTCGGCAATGACCGCGACGTGGTGGTGCGGCTTCTTTTTCGACGCATCGTACATCACGCGATAGATGCCGGTCTGATCCGTCTTGACGCCGTCTACGAAAATTACACCCTTGTTGTTGACGTCTACTTCGATATCGTTCTTATTCTTGTTTTGAGTAGCACTGTTCGGATTCTTGTTCGGCAGTTCTTTCTCGAAGCCGGGCGGTGCCACGAGGGCGGCGAGGATCATGAAGATGATGAGCAAAACCAAAAGTACGTCCGTAAACGGCGTGATGTTGATCTCCGCCATCACCTCTTGATCTTGCTGTGCCGATAGCAGCGCCATGTCGTTCTACGAGCTTACTTCGCCGTCGCTCTCGAGGGCTGGTACAGCTCGGTCGGAATCGGCGCGCCGGTATTGTGAAAGTGCAGCATCTCGGCGAGCTGATTGGCCGCAACGATCATTTCTTGATTATAATTTTTGATGCGCGACCTGAAAAAGTTAAAGAACACTACGGCGATTACGGCGATGATCAGCCCCGTCGCCGTCGTGATGAGCGCTTCCGACACGCCTGCCGCGACGACGGCCGGCGTCGAGTTGCCCTTCAAAGCAATGTCCTGGAAGGCCCGGATGATGCCCAACACCGTTCCGAAGAGACCAACGAAGGGCGCGATGACGGCGATGGTGCCGATGATCGCTAAGTTGCGCTCGAGCGCGTTGAGGTGCTCCATCAGCGCGATCGAGAGGGCATCGGTGATGTCGGCGCGGTTCTTTTCACCGCGGCGAAGCCCGAACTCCAGGATGCGCGGAAGCATCCCGCGATTTTTCCTGCAGACGTCGATTGCGCCGTCGAGATCGTCGGCTGCAACCTTCGTTCCGACCTGACGTAGCAAGCCTTTGGTGTCGCCGTGCTGCATTTGGAAAAAGACGAGGCGCTCGATGACGACGGCCAGACCGACGATCGAAATGAGCAAGAGCAGCCACATATCCCAGCCGCCCTGCTGCATGAGACCCATAAATCCCGAAAACACGCTTCTACGACCCTCCACTAGACGAAGTTTCGGCGGCGACCCCCGCCCCGTGAGGGCGAGCCATTGGCCTATCGCCGTGTAAAGTCCTGGTTACGTTAGCCGCCGCCTCCCGACTGGGCCGCGGGAGCGGCGTTGAGATTTTTTTTGACGAAAGTCTCGATCTGAAGTGACAGTGCTTCGTTGCCCTCCGCCTTGGCTTGCTGATCGGCTTTTTCGAGCGCCGCCGCGGCGTTTTTCTTCATGGTGTCGTCGTGACTCGACGCCCACTGCGCCGTCAGCGCAATTCCGTCGGCGAAATTCGCCGCGGCGTCATTTGGCTTGATGGCCAGGGCCTTTTCCGCGTAAGCTTGCATCCGCTTGTAATCCGGTTTTGCACTGCGTGCTATTGCAAACGCAGCAAGGGTGTTCGCCGTGACGGCAATGCTCGGATCGCCTTGTCCCGCGGCCTGATCGAAGTCGGTAAGCGCGGTGGTCGTATCCTTCGCTTCGACTGCGGCATTCCCCGATTTGATGAGGCTGGCCCCCATCGCTTGGGCTCCCGCCGTGCTGTTGGGGTCGAGTTGCTTGATCTGGGTTGCGATAGACTGCGCTTCGGTCAGATCGTGGTTCGCCAGGTAGGCCTGCAAGAGCTGCGCATCAACGTTCACCTTCGAGGCAAGAGGAATCTTGGGGTCCGACATTGCCGCCTGCCGCGCAGCCTTTAACGACTCGAGCGCCGCCGCATTGTCGTTGTTCGCGAGCTGGGCGACGCCGAGCGCAAAGCGTGAGTTGGGCCCCGAATCGAGCGCCATCGCCTTGCGCGCGTACGCAAGCGCCTGAGCCGGATTGCTTTGGGCTTCCTTCGTGGCGGCGGCGGCGAAGCTGCGGGCGGCAATCGGCCGAAACTGCGTGCCGATAGCGCCAACCTTATCGAATGCCGAGGCCGCAGTCGCGAAATCGCCGGCATCGAATGCCGCAATGCCCAGCATCTGTCGCAGCGATTCGTCGCTGGGCGCCGATAGGAGTTCTGCTTCGGCTTTCGACTTGGCTTGATCGTATTGACCCTGCCGAACGAGCGCGGCGACCTGGCTCGCCGCCGGACTGAGCGCGCCGCCGGCGGGAAGGCCGGTGCTTTGGGTCGGCGTGCTCGCTACCGACTTGCCGTTGAACTTTAAAGTGAAATCGTAGAAAGAAGTAACCGGCGCCGTTCCGCGGTGCGCGGGACGATAGCTCGAGTTCTGCGCGATATCCATGGCAGCGGCGTTGTCGCCCGAGTTGCTCGAGTGAATGACCTTGATGGCTTTGTGCGTGCCGTCGCCATTGACTTGAACTTGCACGACGACCGTGCCGCTACCGGCGATCGAATGAGTCGTCTTCCCCTGTTTGACGAGTTTTGCGGGGACGAACTCATTGGCGTACTGCGCTAGCGCCGGGAATTGCGCAAAGCAGACGAGCGCGGCGACGACCGGTGCGACGATTCGGAAATGAGCGTTCATGGCGTACCTCGAGTTACTTGACTGCAAGTCTTCGTGTTCGGTTTGGTACGAGGGAGTTTGGCCGGCGGCCTGCGATGACGCGCAACGCAGCTCGCTCTCTTCCCGTGAGCCGCCGAATATGGCCTGGAGGAAGTCCGTTGAGCCGGAGCGGCCCAAAGCGCGTTCTCGTAAGGCCGAGCACCTGATGGCCTAACGCTTCGAACATGCGGCGAACCTGCCGGTTGTGCCCTTCGTGAATGGTTATGTCGACAATGCAACGGTCACCGCGCGACGCCACGATGCGAACCTTCGCTTCGCCGGTCTGAAACTCGTCGAGTAGAACGCCCTGACGTAAACGAGCACTATCGAGTGCAGAAAGTTTTCCCGCAATCGCCGCTCGATAAGTTTTCTCAACACCGAAACGTGGGTGAAGCAAGCGGTTCGCGAGCTCTCCGTCGTCCGTCAGCAGCAGCACGCCGCTCGTTGCATAGTCGAGCCGCCCCACGGGAACGACCCGTGGACCCTTTGGAATCAGATCCGCAACGGTCGCCCGTCCTTGCGGATCTCGCATCGTCGTCACCACTCCGCTCGGCTTGTGCAAGAGAAGGTAGGTCGGCTTTGGCGGCTGTGCTACGGGAGTGCCGTTAACTTCGATCCGGTCCTTCGCCTCGACGAGCGTTGCCAGCTTGGTTACGGTTTGACCGTTGACGCGAACCGCTCCGGACGCAATCAACTCGTCGGCGCGCCTGCGCGCCGCGACGCCCGCCTGCGCTAAGTACCTATTGAGTCGAATGCCTTTTAACACACCGCACGAAAGGCTATTAGCGATGCGTTCGACGTGATGTCGAGGAAGTTCGGACCGACGAGCGGAGCCATGGATGGCGGGAGCGAGGAGGCCGAACAGCAGGAGCGCAGCCGTGATGGCGGAGCGACGAGCGTTTCCGAGACATCACGTCGTACGAGGAGCTAATACCTTCCGTTGCCGCCATCATCGGAGCCGCGCGACATCGAGAGCGCTTCCTTGGTAACCGACTGCAAGAACTCTTCGTTGGTGCGCGTTTGCGCCATCTTGTCGAGGATGATCTCGGTGATGTCACCGGTGTTCAAGACGGCCGTAGCTCGGCGCAGCATCCAAAGCTTGCGCATTTCGTCGGGCGCGAGGAGGAGCTCTTCGTGGCGAGTTCCAGAGCGCTTGATGTCGATCGCGGGGAAAACGCGCGACTCCGCGAGCTTGCGAGTGAGGTCGATCTCCATGTTGCCGGTACCTTTGAACTCTTCGAAGATGACGTCGTCCATCTTGGAGCCGGTTTCGATCAGTGCGGTCGCAATGATCGTCAGGGAGCCGCCTTCTTCGATCTTGCGAGCCGCACCGAAGAACCGCTTTGGCTTGTGAAGTGACGCAGTATCGAGACCGCCCGAAAGCGTACGCCCGGAACTTGCGACGACCTGGTTGTACGCTCGCGCTAGGCGCGTGATCGAGTCGAGAAGGATCACGACGTCTTTGCCCATTTCGACCAGACGCTTCGCGCGCTCCATCGCGAGCTCGGCGACGGTCGTGTGGTTTTCCGGATGCTCGTCGAACGTCGAGGCGACGACTTCACCGTCAATCGTGCGCTGCATATCGGTGACTTCTTCGGGGCGCTCGTCGACGAGCAGCGCGATGATGTGCGCGTCGGGATGATTGATCGAGATCGAATTTGCGATGTTCTTGAGAAGAGTCGTCTTACCGGCTTTGGGCGGGGAGACGATTAAGGAGCGCTGCCCTTTGCCGATAGGCGAGAATAAGTCGATGACGCGCGTCGAAAGCTGCGTAGAGCGTACCTCGAGCTTGAAACGCTCTTGCGGGTAGATCGGCGTGCCTTTCTCAAAGACGCGCCTGCCTTTGATCGCCTCCGGATCGAAACCGTTTACTTTGTCGACGCGGATTAGCCCGTAGTATTTCTCGCTCTCTTTGGGCCGCCGTGCTTGGCCCTCCACCATGTCCCCGCGCCGTAGTTCGAAACGGCGTATTTGCGACTGGCTAACATAGATGTCGTCGTTGCCGATATAGTAGCCGGCACGACGCAAGAACCCGTAGCCTTCGGGAAGTACGTCGAGAATGCCGCTGCCCACCTCGATGCCGGAGCGCGCTATCTGCGCTTGCACGAGCAGCGTGACGATTTCGTCCTTCTTTATTTTCGCCGGGGTGGGGATCTCGACTTCGAGCTCTTTGGCTATCTCGATGAGTTCGGTCTTCGTTTTTTCGGCGAGCTGGGTTGCGGTCTGCATCGGCGGCGCTTCGACCTGTGGAAGCTGATCGTGATAGACCGCAGGATGTTGCCCAAAGTGATGCCGGCGACGCGAGCGCCGGCGGCGTCCTCCGCCTGCTTGTTGGGGACGCATGTCGTTGTTGGGGCGATGCTCGATGTTGGGACGATGTTCCGTTTGCAGAAAAGTATCTCTCTCTAGAACCGCTCGTGCCAAGCTGGGACGACCGAGGGCGCGCGGCGAGGCTGCCGTCGCAATCAGATCGTTGACATGAACGTGGAGGTATCAATTGGTGTCGCGGCTGTCACCATATGACCGCAACGCGACGCCCACACTATAACACAGCTGCAACCGCCGTTCAAGCGGGGCTCAGCCGTGCGGCTCCGCTGACGTAGGGGCTTCCGGCTGCATAGAAGCGCAGCCGGCGCTCTGCCGCTCGGCTTATTCCAATACGAGGACTTCGGCGCACGCGCACGGGGGATGCGCCCGCTTCGGCCAGCCAAAGGCGTGGATCCGTGAAGACATCTATGCCGTCCAAGGAACGATCGATGGCAAGCGCGCGGCAGAGCCGTCCCGGACCACGGCAAAGATCGCGTATGCTCTCAGTCGCGCGCCGTCTTTGCATCAGCGCAATACCTTCAATGGGCTCGAGCGCGCGTACGAGCACGCCGGCACCTTTTCCGTCGCACTCGCTCGACAGATTGAAACAGTATGACGTGCCGTAGATTTGATAGACGTAGGCGCGATGCGGAGGTCCGAACAGCGTTGCGTTACGCGGGTTCCTACCTCGATACGCGTGACAAGCCGGATCTCCGGGAAGATAGGCTTCGGTCTCGATAATTCGCCCGGAGGTTAGTCCTTCGTCGCTATCGCGTATGAGAACGCAGCCTAGCAAGGCACGCGCCAGCGCTCGAGTTTCGACCGGTAAACGTGCCGCCTCGAGACGGCCAAGCGTCATGCCGCGACGTTGAGCGCCACTTCGGCTCGCGCCCGTTGGGTCAGATCGTCGGCGCAGCCGGCTCGGACGTCGAATTTCTCGAGGGCGTTGAGTGCGCATCGCAGCCGAACGTATGGAAGAGCCAGCGTTTCCTCGACGCCGCGTCCCGTTGCGATCTCCTGGACGAATGCGGAGTCGCCGAGCACGAAGCACGCTTCTCGGACGCCGCGCTTGCGCAGCGCCTGCGATACCGCCGTCAGTGCCGCATAGCCAATTGCCCGGTCGGATTGCGATCTCTGCGCCGTTAGCCGAAATGGCACTCGGAGCAGCCGTTTCGATTGCGCGTTGGTGAGGCGCGCGTACGCGAGGCCGCCTCCACGCGCATCAGCCGCGTACCCAACCACTGCCTCGACTGCCCGATCTGAGCTTCGTACCGTTCTCATTCCACGCCTTTCCCTTATTTTATACGAACGTATGTTCGCAGTCAAGCGATGCGGGCGGGCCTGACGAGGCTTTCGTAGAGTGCCTGCATGCGGTCGACCTGGCGCTCGATCGAAAATCGAAGGGCCGCGCTACGCGTTTCACGTGCGCCGGGCCGATTTTCGGCCAATATCGTGTGGAAGGCATTGGCGAACGCTTCGGGGGTCGGAGCGACGATGCAACCGGCATTGCCCAGGACGTCGCGGTTCTGAGGGGCATTCGCCGCAATAACGAAGGCGCCAGCTGCGAGGGCTTCGGCAAGTACGAGCCCCTGCGTTTCGGTCGTGCTCGGCATGAGGAAGAGATCGGCGCTCGCGTAGAGATTCGGGAGTTTGTCGCGCGAAACGACCCCGAGGAAGCGCGTTGCCGCCATGACGCCTGATTCGCGAACCTGCCGCTCCAACTCGTGCCTGTGCGGTCCATCGCCGGCGATGACGAGTTTGAGCGAATCGTCGTTCGCGCGCGCCAGCGCCCGAACGAGCAGCTCCACGTTCTTCTCTCTGGCAAGCCGTCCGACGTATAAGAGCAGACGTTCGCGCCGCCCGACGCCCAGACGCAAACGAAGTTCTTCGTCACGCCGTCCTGCTCCGAAGCGCCCGACGTCGATGCCGCTCGGCACGACTTCGATTCGCGCCGTGACCCTCAGCTCGCGCAGCCGCGCCGCCATCGCTGGAGTCGGAACGACGACGGCATCGGCATGATTTGCAAAGGCCCGCGTCAGCTGCGAGGCTGCAAAGCGCGTGGCATTCGATTCGAACGGAACGTAGTGCGCGTACGCTTCGAGCTGCGTGTGGTACGTGTAGACGAGCGGCATGCCATACCGGCGGGCGTAACGCATCCCCATCCATCCGGTAACGAACGGCGAGTGCACGTGGACGAGCGATAACCGCTTGATCACGCCGTTGAGATTGCGCCGGCTCACCAGCGGCAGCGTCAGTCGATACGGCGTGCGCGTGGGCAGCGGCAGCGACGGCATGCGAAAAACGGGGCCGTCGGCCTCGACATAGCCCGGCATCCGCGGCGCGAAGCAGTACACCTGGTGGCCGCGACCGCGCAAACCTTCAGCGAGCGCTTCGATCGATGCGACGACGCCGTTGACGACCGGGCGGTAAATTTCCGTGAAAAAACCCAGGCGCAACGGTTCCATCTCCAAGCTCCTTCGCCCCAGCCTGTGCGGGCGCCCCGCCAGAGGAGCCTCCTGCCGCGTTGTGACTTTCAGCATATTCCCGCGCCAAGGCGGATGTGCTATAGTGCCCGGGTCAGACTGGCCTGCCGTAACGGAGAGCGGGCAGGCTCACGTCATTGTGGATCCCCATGGATCCAATCGCCCGCGGCCCACTTGCGCCGCTTCCCAAACGCGCGACTCCTCGTTCATGGTTATCTTTTTGCGTGCTGTCTAGTCGGGACCATGACGAGAGTCGACGAGAAAGGAACCTCGGGTTGAAAGGAACGTCCCTCTACGCCGCCTTCGTCATCGCGACCCTATGCCTCTGTCCGGCCGGCGCAATCGCCGCTGCTCCCGCGACTTCAGTGACATGGCACGGTGATGGCCTCTTGACGTGGGATCGCGTCGAGGAACGCTCGGTCGCGCCGCAAACGATTCACCGCGCCACCCTGGGCATCGGCTCTCGCTCCAAAGTGATTGCTGCGGGCAGTCCGGGCCTGCTCGAGGTGCGCGTGCGATATGCCCAGCGCGACGGAGGGCCGGTTCGCCGCTGGGTGCTCGTGTCGAGAGTGATTCGCGCGGCGAAGCCGCGCATCGTCGCCGAGGGAGTCGGTACCATGCCGCTCGCTTTTTTCGAAGCCCACGGCGTTGCGGCGATGGCACAGATGGCGCGTAGCGCCATGGCGATGCTCGCCACCGCCTATACCGCGGATTGCGCCGGCTGCGACGGGATGACGGCAATCGGGCGGCGCGCCGGCCATGGAATCGTCGCGGTCGATCCGCGCGTCATACCGATCGGAACACATCTCTACATAACAGGCTATGGACTGGCAATTGCCGGCGATACCGGCCGCGACATCGTCGGTCGCCGCATCGATCTCGGGTTCGACTCTCTGCGTGCCGCGATGCTTTTCGGCCGGCGTGGCGTGACCGTTTACCGACTCAAATAGCGACCCCACGCGAACTGCTCGCGCGCGCCCGACTCCGGCCGAAGAAGCGCTTCGGACAGACTTTCCTGCAAAGCCGTGCCGCTGCGCGCAAGATTGCGCGGCTGACCCTCGACGGGTCGCAGGGAGCGCGGATCGTGGAGATCGGAGCCGGCACGGGTGCCCTCACGCTGGCGCTTCTCGATGAAGGCGCAGAGCTTACAGCGATCGAGATCGACCCGGATCTCGTTGCATTGCTTCGTTCTCGCCAGGACTTAGCCGGCGCAGAAATCGTCCAAGCCGACGCGATGGAGTTCGATTATAGCAGCTGGTCTTCGGCACGACGATGGCACGTCACCGGAAACCTGCCGTACAACATCGCAACCGCGCTGATACTGCAAATTAATCGAGATGGAGCACGGTCCCGATTCCCTAACGGTCATGGTGCAGAAGGACGTCGCCGAGCGTTTCATCGCCGCACCCGGCACGGCGGCTTACGGAAGTCTTTCCGTCGCCGTGCAATACGCGATGCATGCGCAACCCATTTTAACGCTCGGCCCGGAATCTTTCTTCCCACCGCCAAAGGTGTATTCGAGCGTCGTCCGGCTCGTTCGGCGCGACGACCCAGCAGTACGTCCACGCGATTCCGCAACGTTCTGGAAGGTTGTGCGCGGCGCGTTCGCGTACCGGCGCAAGACGCTCGCCAACAGTCTCTCGCTCGCGCTCGATCTCGATCGGGCGAAGATCGCGCGAGCGCTCACGTCGAGCCATCTCTCCCCGGAGCTTCGCGGTGAACGACTCGACATCGGCGATTTTATCCGTTTGGCCGACGCGCTGGCCGAACAATAGCTTCACGGGCATCCGGACGTGGCTGCTGGCCGGCTTCGTCGCGGCGCTTTTCATTTTCGCATTCGTCGCCGGGTTGAAAACGAGCCGGGTGCCGGCGTTGAGCCCGATGGAGTTCGATGCCTTGATCCTCCTGCAGTTTGTGATCGAGGGCATTCTGCTCGCGATCGTACTCGCCGCGCTGCCCGCGCTCTCAAAATTCAGCTTTGCGTGAGCTGGGCTTTCGCCGTCCTACCGCAACGACCGTCGGGACGGCAATCTTCGGCGCCATTGCCATGGTGATCGTTGCCAACGGCGGTGCGTCGCTCATCGATTATCTCGCCCACAGCCAGCATCAGCAAGACATCGTGCAGATATTCAAAGGGCTACACGACCGCGCGACGATCGCCCTGTTCGCAGCCTTTGCCGTCATCTTCGCTCCCTTCGCCGAAGAGACGTTCTTTCGAATCTTCTTTTTCAATCTCGGGCTGCGCTATGGCGGCTTTTGGGCGGGCGCCGTTCTCAGCGGCGTTCTGTTCGGCATCGCGCACGGCGACATCTATGCCGCGCTGCCGCTGGCGTTCGGCGGCGTCGTTCTCTGCGCCGTCTATTACCGGACCCGCAACGCTTACGCGTCGATGATCTCGCACGCGTTATTCAACGCATTATCGATCGTGGCGCTGTTGGTAGCGCCCCAAGTTACGTGAGGCGCCGCGCCGTCTCCACGACGATGTCCGCACCGATCGTAACCTCGTCGAGGTAGATCAAACGGTGTTGGAGCGTAGGCGGCTTCGTCGTCGTTGCGGGACGGCGCTCGAACGCTCGATCGCGCACGTAGCGTCCAACGAGATGGATCGCGTCGGGATTGGGCTCGTCGTACCAGTCGGGATGATGCGCCATCCAAATTCCAACCGTGGGAACGCCTCCACGAGCAATCGTGAAGTGAAGCGGACCGGCCGGGATGCCGACGAAAAGGTCGATGCGTTTTGCGAGCGCCTTGTATGCTCGCGCAAAGGGCTCTTCGAGATCTCCGAAAATCGTACGGAATCCGACGACGCCTTCGCCGAGATCCTCGTCATCCATTGAGATGAATCGCCAGCCGGGCGACTCCCGACGCATCGCGGCAACGAACGCGCGGGCTTCGGAGCCGTCGCCCCAATTCTTTCGCGCCGCCGTTACGCCGCTTCGTGAGATCACGGCGAGGCGTCCGGCAGGGTGCGCGAATCGCGCCAACCGTTCGTCGACGCGACGTTGCGTGTCGAACGGCGCGCTGAAGTCGATTACATTTCTCAGGGGCTGCGCGAGGTCGACGCTCGCAAGCTGCGCGACGGGCGCCAAGAGTCGCACCAGGTTCCGGGCCTTGGTGTGAAACGGAAATGGCGTGCGGCCTTCGGTTTCGGGATAATCGGTCCAAAGCACGACGTCGGGCGCGAAGCGCGTCACCACCGCGTCGAGCGTGGGCGGGAGGAGCACGCTCGTTTGCGTCCGTCGCACTGACTCGAGGCGCATCCCTAAATGACGAGCGCCGCAGGATGCTGCCGTCGCTGGGCGAGCGCACGCCGCTGAAGAGCGGTTCGACGATGGCGCTTCCTTCCATAACGCTAACGTAGTCGTCACCGAAGCGGGTAATTGCGTACGCGTTTGACGGCTCGAGCAACGGCGCGACGCCGCCAAAATGGACCCAGTCGCCCAAGCCATGCGGCCAATAGATGAGAACGCGCGCGTCGCGCAGAGCGGCAAACCGGCCGCGATCTTCACGAATTGCCGGTAAGCCAGCTCTCATGAGCTCCATCAATGAGACACGGGCACGCCGCCGCACACGTAAGCGGGCCTGCGTCCGGCGATGCTTGCAAGAAATGCCGCGCGCGTTCGTGTCGTACGCAGGACATCGCGGGAAATGCGGATCGGCATGCGGATCGAGGCGGACGTTTGGGTTCGCCGCCGCGACCGCCCAAACGCCTTCGTCGCGGCGCGACAAGCAGCAGCGGTTCTACCGCTCTCGCGCAGAACGACCGCACGAGCGTAGGCACTCCAATCGACGATGAAAGGCCAGCGCCCGGCCGCAGCACCGTGTCGTTGAAAAGCAGCATCACGACCAGTGCCGAGGGGATCATGTATTGCGGAAAACGAGCGTAGCGCGCCGCGCCGAATGCCGCCGCGATAGCCGTCGCCGCGAAGAGCGGCGCGACGTAATGCGAGCCGATTCGGCTCGGTTCGTAGTTCCACGGCCGCATGAAGACGATCTCGGCAGCAAGCGGCAGACCCAAGCAACAGCCATCGCCCGATCGCGAGCGGCGCGAATGCAAACGGCGCGAGCAGCAGAAAGAACATGCTCGACTTTGCTCTCCGGATCGAAAATCTGCAGCGAATAGCCCGGGATCGTTCGGATGCGCGCCGAGCGCATGCTCGAAGCTCCAAAAACCAATGCCGTTGACCAGCGCCAGTCCCGCCAGCACCAAACCGATGCGCCGGTCCCACCAGATGGCGCACGCCGCCGCCAAACCAGAGCACGAAGAGAATCTGGTCTTCTTTGAGTCCCATCAATAGCTGCGCGCAGACCAGCGTCCACCATAACGAGCGCTTGCGCGCCGCAGCGCGCCGCACACGCCAGCAGCGGCACGAAGACGTTCTCGGAAAAGTTGTCGTAGCTCAAGCCCTGCGCCGCCGGCGAAAGCAGATACGCGATGCCGAGGAGATTCGCCGCTCTCGCGTCAGACCGAGCTCGCCGGCCAGCAGAACCAGTGGAATCGCCGCGCACGCGACGGCAAGCACTTGCACGACGATCAGCGTCTGCGCATACGGAAAGAGCGCGACGAGCGGAACGAGCAAAGTCAGTATCCACGAATCGTGCACTTGGAAGTGATGCTTCCACTCGCCGTAGTTCCACGACGAGCCGTGCTGCAGGTTCACGAGCGTCTGCAGATACGTTCCGAGATCGGCGCCGTACCGCAGCGCATAGAGCTTGTTCAAATCCAGCGCGATGTAGACCGCCGCAAAAGTCGCCACCGCAATAGCACGTTGCACGACAAAGCTCGACCGGCGATGCGGACGGCACATTCGGCCATCGATCGGCGCTGCCGTCTCAAGTCGAGCGCCATATGCGGTTCGATCTCGCCGTTCGCGATTTCTCTCGGTAGACGCGCTCGACGATCGCGCGAAGTCGATCGATGAATTTGCGGGCGAAAACTTCTCGGCGTGTGCGCGCAAGCGCTGCGCATCGAAACGCGACTGAGTCGAAGGCGCGCATCGCCGCCGCGAGCGATTCGGCAGTGGGATCGTCGAAGAACGACGCCGGTCTCGCCTTCGACGATCGTTTCGAGCGCGCCGCCGCCGCGAAAGGCGATCGTCGGGCGCCCGGCGGCGGCCGCCTCGAGCGGCACGAGGCCGAAGTCTTCTTCTCCCGGCACGATCGCGGCGCGTGCGTTTCCCATCAGTTCGTTGAGACGCGCGTCCGGCACGTAGCCGAGTAACGTCGTCGTCGTGCCTTTGGCGCGCTCGCGCAGCGATCGCTCCGCAGGGCCGGTGCCCGCGATCAAAAGCTTAACGCCGGCGAGCGAGGCAGCGCAGATGGCGAGATCGATGCGCTTATAGGGCAGCAGGCGCGAGGCGACGATGAAGTAGTCGCCGCTGCCCGGGCCAACGGTGAACCGATCGAGGTCGACGGGACAATGAAGCACGTCGGAGTCGCGGCCGTAGTATTTTCGGATGCGTTCGGCAACGTTCCGCGAGTTTGCAACGAAAGCGCGTCGGCCGCTTTGCGGCTTCGCGATCCCATGCGATCAAACGCGTCGACGAACGGCCGCGCCGGTACGCGGCACGTACTCGTCGCGGGCGAACGCAAAACGGCTGACCGTATTGATATAGCAAACGTGGATCGCGTTCGGCGGGACGCGCACGCCTTTTGCCCAAGCCGTCGTCGAGCTGACGATTGCATCGAACTCGCCAAAATCGAAGGCTTCGAACGCTGCGCGGATAGAGCGGCGCGAGCGCGCGAAAATACCGATTTGCAAAAGGGATTCGGGCCAGGAGGACGACCGAACGCGGCGTCGCGGGGAAGAGGTCGCCGATGACGCGCTCGTCGTAGAGCGCCGTAAAGATCGGCGCGTCGGGCCACGCCTGGCAGATTTGCGCGAAGACCCGTTCCGCGCCGCCGCGCTGGTTCAGGTAGTCGTGAACGAGCGCAACGTTCAATTAGCCACGCAAAAGAGGAAATCAGGCCTGACTTTTAGTCTTGCAGGTTCGTGCCGCGGGGAAGTACCAGCGCAATCGTCGGATTGCCGAAGATATATCCGCGCCACGCGCTGCAAGTCGTCCGGGCGTCGTCGCAGAGATCGCTGCCAGAGCGCGGTTGATAAAGTCGGGCGATGCGCTCTCCCGGGAAAAGACGGCAGCGAGCCACGTCCGCGTCTCGAGTGTCGTGGCGTCGTTTGCGAAATCGCCGGCCGCTTCTGCTTTGAACTCTTCGATTGAGCCTTGGAGCCGCGTTGCGGCGAGAACGTTGACGACGGAAAGCGCCGTTGCGAAGGCGCGGCTCGGATTACCATTCAAGCCGCCGTTGACGTAGAGCACCAAAGCCGCGGGCGCACGATCGTACGCGTAAACGGCACCGACGGAGTGCGACGCGAAGGTTGGCGAGACGACGCCCGGGACTTGCGCGATGTCCGAGAGCGTGCGCCGGACGAACGCCGCCAAGACGAGCATCGGGCCAAAATCGTTGCTGTTGACATTCGGCGCCGGATATTGAGCGATCAACCATGGCGACGAAATATCTCGATGCGCGACGATTTCGTGCGTCGCGCCGGTTAGCGCCGGCACGCGCACCGTACCGGCGTCGTCGTTCCTTCCGGAAGCGCAGTTGCAAGGGCGGGAAGCGCACCTGGCGGAAGTGCGTCGAGCCGTCCTGCGGCGCTGACGAGCGCGCCACCGCTCCGATAGTACGCGCGATAGAACGCCCGCGCGTCGCGAGAGAAGAACTGCGCGAGAGAGGCGGGCGTGCCTAGCTCGGGCAATCCGGCGTTGGCCTGCGCCGAGGACGCCGCATTGAGCATGTCAAGGCCAACTTGCAGCGCGACTTGTTGACTCTGCGCGATTTGTCGCACCAGCGCCGACCGCGCCTCACGCACCGTTGCGGGCGAAAAGTCAGGCGCGGCAATCGCCGTACGAAAAAGCCCGAGAACGGCGGGCGCGTCTTCGGCTAGCGCCTCGACGTAAAACCGCACGTCGCCGGAATCGACGGTAAAGTGAACCGAACCGCCATGCGCAGCGACCGCGTCTTCGAGCGGAAGCGCAGACCCGGCACCCAGAGCCGGATTGCCCTGAGCGGAGTTGGCGGCAATCGGACAGGCGTGCGTAGTATCGTTTCTGCAACGAGCGCCGCCAAGCCGTTTTGTCTCATCGTTTGGCGATCCAGACCGGCGCGCACCACGAAGGCAACGCCGACCAGTGACGCGGCGCTATCGGGCTGACGGACGATCGTCACGCCTCCGACGCTCTCCACGCTTGGGGCCGACACGGAGACGCGGCCGCCGGCGCGGGACGCGGACCCAGCAAAATCGCAAAAGCGGCCGCAATATTAAGCAGCGAAAGCGGCCTCACGGTGACGGATCCCTTTTGCGGCGTGGCCGCGAGCAGATCGACGACCACGGGTTTGCCGAGATAGCGGCGTACGACATCCGCGACGTATCCTGGATCGAGCTCGCGTGCCGCGCGCTCGTAAGCTCCATCGACGATCCCCGGAGCGTAATCGAGATTTCCCTCGACCGTGTACCAGCCAAAATTGTCGGCGCGCTCTTGCGGAGTCTGCGTATCGGCAGCGACGTGGTAAAGAAATGCTTCCCGCGCCGCGTCGAACGTCTGCCGGTTTATCGGCTGCTGCAACGCTGTCAGGGCTCCGAGCACCCGCTGTTCGGCCTGCTTCCCGTGATCGCCGCCAATCGTGACGACCATAACGCCCGGGTCGTGCAGCGTAATGAACTGACCTACGACCAGAGCATTACCTTGCGATCGATCGAGTTGCTTCGAAACGAGGCCGGTCTGTTCTCGAAAAAGATAATCGGCGACGAAATCCAAGGCGGTCGCGGCCTTTTCGTCGGAGATCGGAGGGCCGATCCACGCCAGTCCGATACCATCCACGGCGCCGGTCGTCGTGGCCGACGTAGGCAGCGCCGCGAGCTTCGAGTCATACGGCTCATCCATAGAGCCCGTCGCTCCCGTCGGTGACCGCACTGATGCTCGAAGCATCTACGTTGCCGCTGAGCGTCAGTACCGCGTTTTCCGCGCGAAACGCGCGCTTGGCAAAGGCGCTCACTTCAGACGCTGTGATGCTCGTCAGCGCCGAGACGGAGGTCGGCAGCGGCGGATAGTGCGCCGGGCCGCGCGCAAAAATCTGCGCAAAGAGAAGGTCATGCAGCGTCGTGTCGCTTTCGTAACGTTGCTGCACGCCGAGTACTGCAGCATTTGCCCGCGCAGTCTTCACGGCAGAATCGTCGACCGCCGGAGCAAAATATGCTGCCGTCATTGCGGCAACCACACGTCGAACGTAGGTGGCTGGAACGATGGCCCCGATCCCGACGATGTCGGGATAGACCTCGATGTTGAGTTCACCTCCGACGCGTATGCACGAGCGCGTAGAGCGACTTTCCGCTTGCGAGAGGTGCGACTGCCGCGGCCGTTGCCGCTAAGTTCGAAATGCCGGGCGTCGAATTATCGTAACCGGCGCCGGGTGCGCGAAACCACAGGCCAATGGCCGCCGACCCGACGGTAGGATCGGGATCGAGCACGTACGATCCGCCGCGCGGTAAAGAACCGAGGCGCTGGGACATGGCCGCCGTCGCCGGCGCGGCAACCAAGAGCGAAGCGGCGCCGAGCGCCGCCGCCGCGACCACCGCGCGCAGATTCATGCGGGTTCCGGCGATATCTTGGGTGGAAGACGCGACGGCTTTTCGACGCGTTTGGGCTCCTCGACGACCGGACGTTCCGCCTGCCCGTCCGCGGCCGGCGCGGGAATGCCGGTCGCGCGGTCATACGGACGGCCATCAAGTATGGCGCGTACTTCTTGGGCTTCGACCGTTTCGTACTCCATTAGCGACGCCACCATTCGCTCGACCTTGTTCCAATTCTCTTCGAGGAGCTGCTTTCCGTTGCCGTAGCAAGTTTCGATGATCTTGCGCACCTCGGAGTCGATCTTGCTTGCCACTTCCTCCGAGTAGTTGCGCTCCTCGCCGAAATCGCGGCCGAGAAAGACCTGGTGGGCGCCGCGGCCGAATTGAATCGGCCCCAGTTCGCTCATGCCATATTGTGTGACCATCCGCCGCGCGAGCTCGGTGGCCTTTTCAAAATCGTTGCTCGCGCCGGTCGTAACGTCGCCAAACTTGATTTCCTCGGCAAGACGTCCGCCCATCGCCATCGTGATCGCTGCAAGGAGCTCCTCGCGAGTCTGACTGTGCCGATCGTCCTCCGGCAACGACCACGTGATGCCCATTGCCATCCCGCGAGGGATGATCGTTACCTTGTGAACCGGGTCGGCTTTTTCGAGCAATCCGCCGATGATCGCGTGACCCGATTCGTGGAAGGCCGTAACCTCTTTCTCTTTGTGCGACATCACCAGCGATTTGCGCTCGGGGCCGACCATCACGCGGTCGATCGCTTCGTCGCAGTCGTTCATCTCGATGAAGTTCTTGTTCTTGCGGGCCGCGAGCAGCGCAGCTTCATTGAGCAAGTTTTCGAGATCGGCACCGGAGAAGCCAGGGGTACGCTTAGCGAGCGTTTCGAGCGAAACTTCCTTGCCAAGCGGCTTGTTGCGCGCATGGACTTCGAGGATTTTTTCGCGTCCCTTGAAATCGGCGCGTCCCACGACGATCTGCCGATCGAAGCGCCCGGGTCGTAAGAGCGCCGGATCGAGCACGTCGGAACGATTGGTGGCCGCGATTAAAATGACGCCGGTATTTTGGTCGAAGCCGTCCATTTCTACCAAAAGCTGATTGAGCGTCTGCTCGCGCTCGTCGTGTCCGCCGCCCAAGCCGGCTCCGCGCTGGCGTCCCACGGCGTCGATCTCGTCGATGAAGACGATGCAAGGCGCCGATTTCTTTGCTTGATCGAAGAGATCGCGGACGCGCGAGGCGCCCACGCCCACAAACATCTCGACGAAGTCGGAACCCGAAATCGACAGGAAGGGAACCCCCGCTTCTCCCGCGATCGCACGTGCCAGCAGCGTCTTGCCGGTTCCCGGCGGACCGAGCAGCAGTACGCCTTTTGGAATCCGCGCTCCCAGCGACTGGTATTTCTTCGGATATTTCAAGAAATCGACGATTTCAGCCAGCTCTTCTTTGGCTTCGTCGACTCCCGCGACGTCGCCAAACGTCACCTTGGGGCGGTTCTCCGAGAGCATTTTTGCGCGAGATCGCCCAAAGGAGAGCGCCTGGCTTCCGCCGCTTTGTGCTTGGCGCAGAATGAAAAATAGCAAGACGAACATTAGGGCGAGCGGTGCAAACGTCATAAGGTGGAGAGAATCCCCGTGTTCGATTGCTGGTCGAAGCTTATCGCTCCGCTCTTTACCCGTTTGTAAACCTGATCGACGAAAGTCTGGTCGACGTTGGGAACCGCGACGGAGTACTTCGTTCCGTTGGAAAGATCTCCAATCGCATTGAGCCCGGTTGCGTGAAACGATTGGACCTGACCCGCCTCGAGTTTTTGGTAAAAGGCTCCGTAATCGAGCCGCGTCTCGCCTTCGCTCGGCTGGACGAACCGCTCCACGATGATGAAGACGGCAATGACCGCTAAGATGATGAGGACGATGGACTTGAGATGCTTGCTCACCTTTTCGTTAGACCGTTTTACCCTCTCGAAGCTCGGCTATATGACGACTTTCGCATAGACTACCTTATGGTTCAAACCCCGGCGCGTAACCTATTGAGCAACTCGAGGCGGCCGTCGTGAATGTTCTCGCCGACGAACACGCTGTCCCTAAAGTGCGATCCACCACTATGGTCCGGCTCGGCAGCAAACAGAGCCCTCCTTTCAACACGTCTATAAGAATGAGCGGTTGCCGAAGTCACGCCGTGACTCTATCTTAGCCGCTGAGCGCCCGTCCGCCTGTACACTCTCGGATTCCGAATGTCACTCTCGCGTAATATTCGTGACGACGCCTCTCTCGATTCTCAGGGCCAGCCCAGGCTTCATATGGAAGGTTCCAGTCCTGCCGCTTTCGAGCGCGCGCACCGCCGCCTCCACGTGGAGGAAATCGATGTCTCGCAACGCGTCTTCCCTGCCAAGCTGCTCCCGCACCGCTCGGCGAAGCTGCGCTCGCGGAGACGCATCGCGCTCTTCGGAGACCAGTTCGGCCGCCCGGGCGACCGCCGAATCGAGCCCGGGAAAGAGCGGACGCAGCGCGTTCAGTGCCTCCCGCACGGCGTTGCGGCGTAGGCTCCCGTCGGCATTCGACGGATCCACCGCGTAAGGCAGAGCCCGCGTGTGGCAGTAAGCGCGCAGCGCCTCCGACGCAATTACAAGGAGAGGCCGCGCCAGATCGAGCGATGGAGCCAGCCGGCGGCGGCCGCGCATGCCGCGCAAGCCCGGCCGGCCCGGTGCCGCGCAGCAAGCGCCAGCAACACCGTTTCACTCTGATCTTCCGCGTGGTGTCCGGTTGCAACGACAGTACACGCCTCGCCGCTTTGCCACTTCGATCAGTGCGTCGTAACGGGCAGTACGCAATCGTTGCTCGTTCCAGGCGTCGGGTTGCAGCGCCACGAGGTCGAGCGGCATCTCTAATTGAGCAGCGAGCTGCAGCACGATGCACTCGTCCTGCCACGCGGAAGCGCGCACGCCGTGGTTGACGAAGGCCGCGCGGATCGCAAGCCCGGCGCGCTCGCGACGGCATGCATGGCCGCCGCGAGCGCGACGGAGTCGGGTCCGCCGCTGCACGCGACGAGCACGTGCTCGCCCTGACGAAAAGACGCCGCTTCGCTCGATCGCGCGCTCGACAGCACGTTCCGGATGCGCGCCTCTCATCGGCGCCTGCCACTACCGGCGCACGTGGGCCGCGATCTCGCGCTCGACGTCGCGTTTTGCCACGTCGGCTCGCTTGTCCCAGAGCTTCTTCCCGCGCACGAGCCCAAGCTGAACTTTCGCAATGCCTCGGGTGAAATAGAGACGCAGCGGCACGACCGTCAAGCCTTTCTCGGCGACCCGGCTCCGCAAGTCGCAGGATCTCTTCTTTACGCAGCAGCAGTTTGCGCGGCCGCGTCGGTTCGGCGTTCGAAAAGCTTCCTTGCCGATAGGGCGGAACGTGCATCCCGAGCAGCCACGCTTCGCCGTCGCGAAAGCGAGCGTAAGCCTCCGTCAGGCTGGCGCCGCCGCCGCGGATCGCCTTGACTTCCGTTCCAGTCAAAACGAGGCCGGCTTCGAGCGATTCGATGATGTGATACTCGTGGCGCGCGCGGCGATTATCGATTGAGGGTGAGTTGCTCATCGCGTTAAGAGCGGATTGCGCCGGTCGTCGGCAGCTTCCAGGCTTCCGCGCGAAACGAAACTGCCTTCGGCGCGCGCAAGTTCGTGACCGTTCGTGTCGAAAACGACCGCCTTCGACGCCGAGGACGTTGCGACGCTGCCACGTTACGTGACCGCGCACTTCGATCGGCTGCTCGAGCGGCACGGGTTTGCGAAAACGCACGCTGACGGTCGCGGTAACGCCGCGATGACCGGCAAAACCGGCCGCATGTGCCATCGCCTCGTCGAGCAATGCCATGACGATGCCTCCGTGGGCGATTCCGCGCCACCCTTGGTACTCCGGCGCCAAGCGTGAGACGGGCGAGCACCCCATCCGCATCGTCGGCACGATCGAAGTGCGACGTGCAACCCGATGGGATTGGTTGGACCGCATGCAAAGCAGTTACCGTCGTCGAACGGCACGCCGCTCATCGTCCCACCTGCAACCGCTCGATGAGATATGCCGGCAAGCCGGCCGCGCGCATCTTGCGCTGGACCTCGCCAATCGGATACTCGTAACGAATCCACGTCACGCATTGTGCGGCTGGATCGTACAGAACGAAACTTGCGTTGCGGATTGAGGTCCCGCGGTTGACCGACGCTGCCGACGTCGATGATGTACCGCTTCTCCGCCTCGAGTTTCAGTTCGCCTCCCTGCTGCATGTGTTTATGTCCGATCCTGCCGTCCGCCTCGAGCGTCCAATATTCGGCGATATGCGTATGCCCGACAAACACGATGCGCGCGTCGGTGGCGTCGAACGCACGCGCGGCGGCGCTCTTGTCGAGAATATATTCGAAGTAGTTGACGGGCGCGCCGTGCACGAGCAAAAACTCGGGCAAGCGCATCTCGTACGGAAGCCCGTTCAGCCATTCCCGGCTCGTCTGGTCGAGCACGCCCTGCGTCCAGACGATCGCGGCCCGCGCGGCATTGTTGAAGTTTTCGACGCCGAAGTTCTCGGTGGCAGCGAGATCGTGATTGCCCAAGACGGCGTGGCCGGCAGCGCTCGCGCAGCGCAGCGACGCACTCGTTCGGATTCGGTCCATATCCGACAACGTCGCCGAGCGAGAGTAGCGTCGTCCTCGTCGGAAATCGTCGAAAAGACTCGCTCGAGCGAGTCCAAATTCCCGTGCACGTCCGAGACGATCGCATACCGCGGATTCGCCATTTAGGCGAAGACCTCGGCCAGTACGGAGCGCAGCGCAGCGCCGAAGGCTGCGCGCATCGCTGCAGTCCCGGCGCTGACCCTTATGTAAGTATCCAAGGGCGGCGCACCGGGCTTACGCATCCAGACGCCGCGCACAAGCAGCTCATCCATTACGCGCCCCGCGCGTTGAGCGGTCTCCATCTCGATGCAGACGAAGTTCGCATGCGATTCGATATATCCGCGGCCCAGCGCACGTGCCAGCCGATAGTACTCTTCGCGTGCTCGCGCCGTCTCCTCAACCACGTACCGACGAAACTCGTCGTCACCGAGCGATGCAAGCGCGCCGATCTGGGCGTTGCGGTTAATGCCGTAATGGAGCCGAATCTTTTGAAACGTCCTCACGTTGCTCTCAGTCGAAAGCGCGTAGCCAATTCGAGCGCCGGCCATGCCGTACGCCTTGGAGAACGTGCGCAATCGAATGAGCCGATCTTCGAAGCTTTCGGGCAACAAATCGTTTTCGTCGACGAAATCGGCATAGGCCTCGTCGAGCAACAAAAGGCTGTCGGCGATAGCGCCTCGTAGAACGCCGTGATCTCGCGGCTGCGGATGAAGCGTCCGCTGGGATTGTCGGGATTCGCGAGGTAGACGATCGAGGGTTGCTCCCGGCGCGCCGTCGCCGCCAAAGCGTCGCAATCGGGCGTGCCGTCATCGCGATAGGCGACTTCGATCAGGCGGCCGCCGTATCCAGCGACGTGGTAGGCAAAAGTCGGATAGGTTCCGAGCGTCACGAGCGCCGCATCGCCAGGCGCGAGGAATGCGCGCACCGCCAAACCCATGAGATCGTCTATGCCCGCGCCGACGACGATCTGCTGCGGCCGACAATCATGCTTTTCGGCGAGCGCGTCGCGCAAGTCGAGCGATTCCGGATCGCCATACCAAGAGAGCCGAGGGAGTTCGTTTGCCATCGCCGACACCGCCTTCGGCGACGGACCGAACGCGCTTTCGTTCGCACCCAGGCGCACCAGCTCGCGCTGACCCGTTTCGCGCATCAACTGTTCGGGCCCGATGAAAGGCGTGGTCAATGGAATCGCTTCCACCGCGCGCGTCGGACGAATCACGCCGAAGTCAGCCTCCCAAAAAGGAGACGACGGAGACGAGAGTTCCGGCCGGCCACTCTTCGTCGCGCTCTCCCATCACAACGAATCCATCGGCGCGCGCCGCCAAGCTGACCGAAAACGATCGCACGGGAAGTGGATCCGCGAAAAGCACTCCGCCATCATGCCGCAACGTTACCGGCATGTACCACGTCCAATCGGCGCGACTGCGAGCGGGCGCCGCGAGGCGCGCCTGAACGGCGGGCGCAACGAGCGGCGCACCAACGAGCGCGGCGATGATGGGCGCTGCGACTGCTTCGAGCATGAGCAATGCCGACATTGGATTACCCGGCAATCCGATAATCGGCTTGGCGGCATCGGCGCCGAAGAGCGTTGGCTTACCGGGCTTCACGCGAAGTCCGTGGACGACGATGCCTGGATTTGCGATCGCGGCGACGGCGTGCGGCAACCGATCGCGTTCCCCGACCGAAGAGCCTCCGGTGACTGCGACGGCATCACACTCGGCCAAAGCAGTAGCGAGCGAAGATTCAAACTCGGACTCCTCATCGCGCAGCGTCGGATAATGCTTCGGCCGTGGCGCCCATTGCGCGAAGCGAGGCCGCGACCGCGTAACGATTCGAATCACGAATCTGACCTTTTGACGGAGTCCTACCTGGATCTACGAGCTCGTCGCCGCTCGAGAAGACCGCGACGACCGGTCGCCGATAGACCGGAACCGCGGTGACGCCAAGTGTCGCGAGCACGCCGAGCTGCGGCGCGCGGATGCGCCGGCCCGCTTGAAGAACGGTTTCGCCGCCCTGCATGTCGGCACCGCGCTCGACGACGTTGGCGCCCGTTGCCACCGCCGCATCGACGACGACCCGATTTCGCGCAACGCGCGCATCTTCGATCGGTACGACCGCATCGGTTCCCTGCGGTAGCACGCCGCCGGTCGGAATCCGGCAGACGCAGCTCGTGCCGATCGAGGCGGCGGGTGCCGTGCCCATTCGAACCTCATCGACAATGTCGAATGCACCCGGCGTCTCGCGCGCGCGCACTGCAAAGCCGTCCATCGCCGAGCGATGCGCGCTCGGATAGTCCTGATCCGCAGCGATCGGTTCGGCAAGGATTCGGCCCACCGCCTCGTCGAGCGAGACGAGCTCGCGTTGCGGCGGCGAGATCGTTACTCGCGCAAAGAAGGCCACGATCGCCTGACGCGGCGGCAGCAATCGTTCTACCACAAATCCGGTTTTCGGTAGGACTGGATTTACGGACCGCATAAGGCGCGTTTCTCCATGCTCGACATCAATCTGATTCGGCGCGATCCCGACCGCGTACGACATGCTCTCCTGCGACGCGGGCTCGATCCATCGCCGGTCGGCGAGATTCTGCGCTATGATGACGAGTACCGCTCCGCGCTCAGCGCGGTCGAGCAAGCCAAAGCGCAGAAGAACCGGCTTTCTCTCGCGATTGGCGAGGCGCAGGATAGAGCGGCTGCCGCGCGCGAGCTGCGTCCGAAGCTCAACGAGCTCGCGCATCGCCTCCAAGGCTTGGAGGAGTCCGCCGGCGCCCTCTCCCTTTCGGACGCAGCTTCTCCGCTGCGCGCGCTGCTCGATGATATGCCGAACCTGCTCGACGAGTGCGTACCCGACGGCGCCGGCGAACCCGCCAACGTCGAGCTACGCCGCTGGAGTGAACCTCGCACTTTTGATTTTGCGCCGAAACCGCATTGGGAGCTCGGCGAAGAGCTAGGGATTCTCGATTTCGCGCGCGCCGGGAAGCTTTCGGGAAGCCGGTTTTCGGTGCTCGCGGGCGCGGGCGCGCGCCTCGCTCGCGCGCTCACCGCGTTCTTCCTCGACCGCGCGGTGAGTCGCGGTTACCTCGAGATCGCGCCCCCGCTCCTCGTTTCGCGCGACACAATGTGGTCGACGGGACAGTTGAGCAAGTTTGCCGACGCAATGTTTAGCGATGACGACGCCGATCTCTTTATGATCCCCACATCCGAGGTGCCGCTTACGGCGCTGCGCGGCGGCGAAATTCTCCAAGCCGACGAGCTGCCGCGCAAGTACGTCGCCGGTACGCCCTGTTTTCGGAAAGAGGCTGGTGCAGCGGGCAAGGATACGCGCGGACTGATGCGTCAGCATCAGTTCGACAAGGTGGAGCTGGTGTGGCTCAGCCGCACCGGAGACTTCTTTCGATGCGCACGAAACGCTGACGCGTGACGCCGAATCGCTGCTGCAAGAGCTGGACCTCCCGTATCGGGTCGTCGCCGTTTGCGCGGGCGACGTGGGATTCAATGCCGCAAAGCAGCACGACATCGAAGTATGGATTCCCAGCAGCGGCAGGTACCGCGAGATCAGTTCCTGCTCGAATTGCACCGACTTCCAGTCGCGCCGAGCGTCGATCCGCTTTCGGCGCCAGCCGGGAAGTAAGCCGGAGTTCGTTCATACGCTCAACGGCTCCGGGCTCGCGATCGGCCGCACCTTGATTGCGATCCTCGAGAATTTTCAAGGATCGGACGGCTCGGTCATGCTGCCGCCCGTGCTACATCCCTATGCGGGCTTCGCTACAATAAGGTAGCTAGGAGACGTCTTGAATGAGCTCGAGCAGAACTTCGCGGTCGAGAAAGCGGATGTGACCGTGTTCGCGCCGCAGCGCTTTGCGCGATTCAAGCTCGGCAATCGCGCGCGCCGCTACTTCTTTGACGGTCCCACCCGCGGCGGCGATTTGTGATTGCGTAACGGTCGATAACGATGCTGAAGCCGGCGCGAGGCCGCGTTCCGGCATCGCGTACGGCAGCAACACCCGAGCGATGCGCCCGAGTATCGGCAACGAACCCTGAACGCTCAGTGCGTCGGCCAAGAGCCGCACGCGTTGAGCCATCACGATTCCCAGCGCGTTGGTCAGCTCTGGATAACGCGCGGTAATACGCGAAACGACGTCCCATGGCAGCTTGAGCACGTGCGCGGTTTTTGAAAAGACCGCGATGCGCGCCATCTTTAGACCGCGATCGAAGTACTCCGCGACGCCAAAGAGCTCATAAGGAAAAATTTCATAGAGAATGCGCTCGCGCTCTCGGCCGCCGCCGTTAGCGCGCGCGACGATCCCTTCGGTCACCATTCCCATGTACGGCCAATCGACGTTTTCCGCTACGAGCGTCTGTCCGCGACGGCCGGTCTGCCAGAGCGCTGCCGCGGCGAGCTCTGCACGTACCCCCGCATCGAGGCCGGCGAATGCAGGACAACGGCTCAAGTGCTGCACCGCCGAATTGCGCTCTGTCGCCTCGCCGGGACGGTGAGTGAAGCGCAACTGCCAAACACGGCTCGCAACGCGACGCGTTTCGACCACAAAGCGCTCCGGCCGATCTTGAGTGATGCGCGAGGAGAGCGCGCGCGGTTCGTTCTCCGTTATGAGGGTAAGTGAGGCTCCCGATGGAAGACGGTCGAGCGCCTTGCGCACGAGGTCGGGGCGTTCCCAGGCGGGAAGGCCTCGCAAATCGATTTCGGCTGGCTGTATCACTCTTGTCACGTTCTCGGCAAGTCGAGCGCTCTACTCCCTTAGAAAGGTCAATCGAGAGGAGTCAGAATGGTACGGTTGTCAATTTTGCGGTTTTTCAGCTGCATTGCGCTCGTAAGCATCCCGATAGTGGTGATGCCAGCCGCGGTATCAGCCCAGTCGGCCGACTCGACGCATTACACGACGGCGATAACCGAGGTCTACGGATCGCCGTATCCGCTTACCGGACGCCTCGACCTCCAGCTCTTTTCCGACGGCACGCTTCGCGGTTACTACCACACGACGTACTACAAGATCTATATCCCGGTCGCCGGCGGTCGCGACGGCAATTACATCTGGTTCGACATCGGGCCATCGACCGTCGATCTCGGTCTCGGCACGGGTCCTGCAGGGGCGGCTCCACGTCGTAGCGACCATGAATAACGATGGTTCCTTCCGCGGTCAAGTTTACCCGGAGACCGCCGCGGTGCTCTCGGGCCTCTCAATGCAGTACGGTCTCGGCGAGTTCGTCACCGGATTCGAACGACCAGTACGTCTTCACGCGCGATGCCGACGACGCAAGTCGAGCCGACGCCGCAACCGTAGCCCTACCCTTCAACGCTAATCTTCAGTTAACCGGCGCCGCCGGACTCTCCACCGTTTGTCAGGTCTATCGGATATCGTGAGAACGTCATGTCGACGATCACGATTCCCGCCTCACGCGAGCCCGCCGGTGCGACCGGCGCCATTATTGCTAAGTTTCCGCGCTGGTTCTGGGGCGCAGCTGCGCTCCTAGTTGCCGGTGCCATCTTCGCCGGACTCTCGCTGCACACGCGTTCGAACGTTGCGCTCGTCACCAGTCCGGTGATGCAGACGACTCTGGTTGCCTCGGTAACTGCGTCGGGCACCGTCAACCCCCAGAACCTCATTTCGGTCGGCACGCAAGTCTCGGGAACGATCGCGTCGATCAACGTCGATTACAACAGCAAGGTCAGGCGAGGCGAGGTCCTGGCTCGCCTCGATCCAAGCACGTTTGACGCGCAGCTCGAACAAGCTGAGGCCGCACTCGCCCAAGCGCGCTCTCAAGTAGCGCAGGCGGCCGCAAGCGCGAGAGGTGCGGCGTCGGGTATCACGGTTGCAAGCGCAAACGCCGCCGCGGAATCGGCCGCCATCGCGTCGGCCAAGGCCAACGTGACGAAAACGCAAGCGGCGTTAGTGCTGGCGCAGAAAACGCAATCGCGCGACGCCGCACTCCTCGCAGAAGGCTACGTCGCGCAGAGCACGGTTGACACCGATCGCTCGAGCGTAGCCCAAGATGAGAGCGACGTTGCGGCTGCGCAAGCCGCCGTTGCGCAGGCGCAGGCGCAAGACGTCGCAAGCAACGCCACGGTAAGCCAAAATGCATCGACGGCAGCAAGGCCAAGTCGCAAGCACGCAGGCAGCGGCGGCTAACGTCGACGCGGCGGAAGCCGTCGTTGCGCAGGACCAACTCAACCTGCAGCACACCGTCATCACGTCGCCCGTCGACGGCACCGTCGTCGCCCGCGACGTTTCGGTCGGTCAAACCGTCGCGGCGTCGTTGCAGACGCCGACGCTCTTCTCGATCGCACAGAACCTCGGAAAGATGGAAATCGACATCAACGTCGGCGAGCCCGACATCGGTAACGTCAAGCCCGGGGATCCGGTCTCATTTTCGGTCCTTGCCTATCCGAACCAAGTTTTCCACGGGACCGTCTCGCAGGTGCGCATTAACCCTCAAACTTTGAACAACGTCGTGACCTACGACGTCGTAGTCTTCGCCCAAAACGCGGAGGCAAGCTACTACCGGGCATGACGGCAAACGCGACCATCGACGTCGCAAGCGCTCGCAACGCCCTCACGGTTCCCGTCAGTGCCCTTCACACGCCGGCACATTCCACCGCAACAACGCCTTGGGGAAACGCGACCGGCTCCGCCGCAACCAGCGCAATCGCTGCAGGCTCGACGGCGCGGCTCCTTGTCGATCGCAACGGAAGACCGGTTCCGATCGAAGTGTACGTTCGCCTGACAAACGGTACGCAAGCCGCAGTCGCGCCCGTGCAGCGCGGCGCGCTTGGCGCAGGCGATCGGGTCGTCATCGCAACGAGTGCGACGCCCCACAACGCTGGTGCGCGAACAGAACGCGCTCTCCGGTGAGCGGTGCGCCGATGGGCGCGATGCGGGGGCTCCATTGATGGGACCCGTCGTAACGGCTACCGGCTTACGCAAGGAATACGTCATGGGGAACGATCGTGTTCATGCGCTGCGCGGTGTGGATTTGACCGTCGAGCCAGCTGAGTTCGTCGCCGTTATGGGACCGTCTGGCTCAGGCAAGTCGACGTTCATGCACGTCGTTGGATTGCTCGACACGCCAACGGACGGCACCTATTGCTTCGAAGGCACGGAGGTTTCCCGCCTCAGTTCAGACGAGCGCGCCGACATCCGCGGCCGCCGACTCGGATTCGTCTTCCAGGCGTACAATCTGTTACCGCGCACGAGCGCACTCGAGAACGTCGAGCTGCCGATGGTCTATGCGGGGGTCCCTGAGTTACAGCGCGAGCAAATCGCTCGTGCGAAGCTCGAAATGGTGGGCATTGCTCTGCTGGCAAGCCATCATCCCAATCAGATGTCGGGTGGTCAACAGCAGCGAGTTGCCATCGCGCGCTCGCTCGTCAACGATCCGGGACTCATTCTCGCCGACGAGCCAACCGGAGCGTTGGACACGAAGAGCTCGCAAGAAGTAATGCGCCTCTTTGCGCGATTGAACGAAGAGCAAGGTATGACGATCATGCTCGTGACGCACGAGCCCGACGTCGCGGCATACGCGCGCCGAATCGTGACGTTCCGCGACGGTCTCATCACAAGCGATACCATCAACGAAAGGCGCGCCGCATGACGGTCAAGATAACGCTTCATCTCGCGCTGGCGGCCCTTATTCGCAACAAAGCTCGCTCGATGCTCACGATGCTGGGCATTGTGATCGGCGTCGCTGCGGTGATCGTCACCGTCGCGATCGGCGTCGGCGCACGTACCTCCGTGCAGCAGAGCATTGCCAGCTCTGGGCTCAAACCTAATCGTCATACAACCGGGCAGCGTGACGCAGACCGGCGCGCGCACCGGCTTCGGCGGTGCTTCGACGCTTACGCCCGACGACGGCCTCGCCATTGCGAAGCTCCCGGGAGTGGCCGCCGTCTCACCGACGGTTTCGCTGCGCACGCAGGTCGTCGCCGACGGGAACAATTGGCAGACGACGATTACGGGCGTCGCCCCGACCTACACGTTCATCCGTTCGTGGCCGCTCGCGCAACGGGCGCTTTTTCAACCAGAACGAGGTCGCATCGGCGGCGAAAGTCGGCCGTGCTTGGGCAGACCGTCGTCGGCCAGCTCTTTCCCAACGGCGATTCGCCCGTCGGCCAAACGGTGATCGTCAAAGGCGCACCGTTTACCGTCATCGGCACGCTCTCTGCGCTCGGACAGAGCGGCCTCGGTCAGGATCAGGACGACATCGTGCTCATTCCGTATACCTCGGCGATGGAGCGGCTCACCGGGCTGACGACCGTGAACACCCTGATGGTCTCCGCCGTTAGTTCGGCGCAGATCGATCCGGTAACGCAAAGCATGACCCAGTTGCTCGAACGGCGCCACCGTATTGTTCCGCCGCAGACCGACGACTTTCAAGTGCGTAATTTACAAGCAATCGCGCAAACCGCTTCGCAAACCGGGACGGTTATGGAGTTGCTGCTCGCCGGCGTCGCGGCGGTTTCGCTGATCGTCGGCGGAATCGGAATCATGAACATCATGCTCGTTTCGGTCACCGAACGCACTCGCGAGATCGGCTTGCGGATGGCGGTTGGTGCGCGCGGGGCAACGATTCTGCGGCAGTTTCTCGCCGAGTCAGTCGTGCTCTCGACGATCGGCGGCCTCATCGGCGTCGCCGCCGGAGCAATCGGCACGATCGCGGTTGCGCTTCTGACGCACTGGCCGACCGCAATTCCGCCGCAGTGGGTTTTCGCCTCCGTGGCGTTTTCGGCGATGGTCGGCATCTTCTTCGGTTACTATCCGGCGCGCCAGGCAGCGCAGCTCAATCCGATCGAGGCCCTGCGATTCGAGTGAACGTGCGGATCGCGGTCATCGACGACGAACCGCATATTCGGGATCTGCTCTCCCTTGCGCTTGGACATCACGGATACACCGTGCGCTGCGCCGCAGAGGGTGCTGCCGGGCTTGCGCTCGTGCGGGAATGGTCGCCGGATCTTATCGTGCTCGACGTGATGATGCCCAAGGCGAGCGGCATCGAGCTTTTGCCGGCATTTCGGCGCATCACGGAGGCGCCGATCGTCATGCTGAGCGCCCGAGGCGAGGTCGACGACAAGGTCGCGGGGCTCTCGCACGGCGCAGACGATTACCTCAGCAAGCCGTTCGAGATTTCCGAGCTGCTTGCGCGTATCGACGCCAAACTTCGTCGTCCACATATGGAGACGCGCTCGACACTCGAGTACGAAGGCCTGAGTGTCGACCTCGACGAGCACGTCGTCGAGCGGGAGGGACGGCGCCTGGACCTTTCCCCGCTCGAATACCAGCTGCTCGTTACGCTCCTGCGCCGCCCCCGCCGCGTCTTCACACGCGAGGAACTGCTCGACGACGTCTGGGGCAACGCCGACGTCGGAACGGGTGCGGTCGAACGATACATTTCATATCTTCGCGGAAAAATCGACGAAGGTTTCGCCCGCCCTCTGATCCAGACGATCCGAGGCGCGGGATACACGTTGCGTGCGTGAGCCGTTTGCGCCCTTTGCGCGCCGGCTGACAACCGGCTACGTCCTGCTCGCCGTCGCATTGATCGTCTTGGTGGTCGCTACGACGAGCGTGCTCGCCTTTCTGCTCTACATCGGCACGTTGAACGAAGCCATCGCCTCGGATGCGCAACGCGTAACGGAGCGGGCTATTCCCTACCAACGCTTGCATCAACCAGTGAATGTTTACGCGCGCCAGCTCACGAACGGAATCGGTGGTCCGCGCGTCACGGTGCGCGTTTATGACGAGAAGCATCGGCTTCTCGCCCAAAGCGGCCCCAGCAACGCGAACGCCGCCGGCCGCTTCACGCGCGCCGTTGCAGCCGTCCTTGGCATTCGTCCGTCGATCGTAAACGTCGGCACGGGAACCGTGGTCGTTGCCCCGGACCTCAAAGGCTTTGCACGTCTGCTCGGGCGATATTTGGCGTTCGTCTTGCCGATCGGCGCACTTGCGGTTTTCGCCGCCTGGCTCATCGGGCGCGCAATCACACGGCGCGCAATCGCACCGTTGGAAGACGTGGCGTCGGCTCTGCGGCGCATCGCCGGCGGTGACTTCTCGCCTCAGCCGCTGCAAATTGACGACATCAGTCTACGCGAGCTCACCGCGGCCTTTAACGACGTCGCGCATCGCTTGACGACGGCCACGGTCGAGCGCGAGCGTAACGAATTACAAATGCGGCAATTCATAGCCGATGCCGGTCACGAGTTGCGGACGCCGCTGACGATCGTGATGGGATATCTCGAGATCCTGCAACAGGGCGTGGTCGGTGACGCCGCAGGAGTCAAACACGTGTACGAAACGATGCTCGTCGAGAGCCGGCGCATGCGGGCGGCCATCGAGCAACTCATTCTGCTCGCACGGCTCGAGCGACCGGTGCCGCCGCGCATCGAGCGCGTCGACGTGGCCGCACTCACCAGGCGTGCCGCTGACGCGTTGCGACCGCTCGCGGGAGATCGGCGCATCGTCGTAACCTCCTCGCCGTCATCTTGCATGGCCGAAGCCGACGAGAGCGAGCTCTACGAAGCCACCAAAAACGTCATTGAGAACGCCGTTCGCTACGCGCCACACTCACCGATCGCGGTCGATGTATCGAGCGACGACGACCGCGTAAACGTGACGGTCGGCGACCGCGGCCCAGGGATGGAGGCGCAAGACGTCGAGCATGCGTTCGACCGTTTTTATCGCGGAGGCGACCGCAGCGGCGAGGGTTCGGGGCTTGGCCTCGCGATCGCAAAGGGAGCCGTCGAACGCGTCGGCGGCACGATCGCCATCGAGAGCCGTCCTGGCTCCGGCACGCGGGTAACTATCTCGCTGCCGCGCGGGTAGACACGACTCATGAGCGTCAAAGTCTATGGAATCAATCACATCGCGATCGAGGTCGACGACATCGATAAGGCCGTCGCGTTTTATCGGGACGTTTTTGATCTCGAAAAGCTCGACGAAGGCGAAGGCGACGCATTTTTCAAAGTCGGCGAGCACCAGTTTCTCGCCATGTTCGAGGTTGACGAGGTTCGGCCGGACAGAACGCGCCACTTCGGTCTCATCGTTCGCGACGAAGCGCAGCTCGCAGAAGTTCGCGAGAAGCTGACGACGAAAGTACGGACTAAAGCTGCTGCCGGGGTTTCGCTGCGATTTCGTCGATCCGTTTGGAAACCGGGTGCAGGTGGTCGATTTGCATGACGAATCGCTGGTCTGGCTGTTACCGTATCGAGAGGTTCAAGACGCGGACGTCGTTTTCAAGTAACCGCGTTTTCTTCAAGTGCGGTGCGGCTGAGGTGCTCGGGCCGCAAACCGATGCCGACTAACCGTCCGGGAATGCGTGGCAGGAACGGAAACCATCGAACGAGCGCCAGGTAGCCGCTGCAAGAACGGCGTCTTGCCGTCGGCAAGAACCCGGCCGATGATCTTGCTCTGAATGTAAAGCTGCAGCGCTTGCGTCAACCGCGCGGCCGATTCGCGCCGTCGCTGAAATGCGCGCAGGTCTCGCACCGTGACGCCGCCGCGCAGGAGCCTGGGAGCGAGCATATTTGCCGCCGCGACGGCATCCTGAATCGCGAGATTGATGCCGACGCCGCCGATCGGCGACATCGCGTGGGCGGCATCGCCGATGCAGACAAGTCCATTACGGTACCATTGCCGTAGCCGATTGACGCGAACCGTCAGGAGCTTGACGTCGTCCCAGCGCTCGATCTCGCCGACACGATCGCGCAGAAACGGCACGATCGCGCCAATCTGCCGCCGAAACTCGTCCAAGCCGCGCTCTTGCAGTTCGGCAAGCGTGCCTTTTGGAATGACGTGCGCGCATTGCCAGTACGCTCCCCGATCAATCAGCGCCATGATGCGTCCGTTTCGAATGTAACCAAAGGTTTGATGCGGGTCGTCGGGGCGTTTGCTCAGTCGCAGCCAAAGAACGTCCATTGGGGCGCCAAGCTCGGTGACGTCGAGCCCCGCATAACGGCGCACGACCGACTCCCTTCCGTCGGCGGCAATCGTCAGATCGGCCCGTATCTCAAGCGAGCCCGACGGCGCCTGCGCGCGAACGCCGGCGATGCGGCCGTTTTCCCAGAGCAGCTCCTCGGCGCGCGCCTGCATGCGCAGATCGAAACACGGAAAACGCCTCGCCTCTTCAGCCAAAAAGTTCAGAAACTCCCACTGCGGCATGAATGCGACGAATTTGCAACGCGTCGGAAGATGACTAAAATCCGCCACGGTAAGAAGCGTGTCACCGAGGTTACCGGCGAGCCTGGTCACTTCTTGGTGCGGGCGCTTCAGAAATGATTCGAGCAGTCCCAGCTCGCCCATGACTTCTAGCGTCGAGGGGTGGATCGTATCCCCCCGGAAATCGCGCAAAAAATCGGCGTGCTTCTCGAGCAGAACGGTATGAACCCCGGCGCGGGCGAAGAGCAGCGCGGCCATCATTCCGGCCGGCCCGCCGCCCACGATGCAGCACGTCGCGTGCTTGCCGGTCACGGAAGGGTCTTCGCGTAAAAATGGTAGCGAGCGAAATCGGCTTCACGCTGGTTCACGCGAGCTTCGCACGCAGCGGCGATTTCGTCGACGAAATTCTCGAGCGAGCGGTCTGCTACGCGCGGCGTGAGCGCCGCGTCGAGCAGTTTTCCGACAAGCTGCATCGGCAACTCGTAAACGCCCCGAAAAAAGAGCGTGCACTCACCGAGAGCGCCCGCCTTTACGCCCATGGTTCCTTTGAATTCGGGAAATGCCGTTGGAAGGTTGGATGCATTGAAGCTGATTTCAAACGACTGAGGCGCATCCGGATTCTTCGTCACGCTCAGACGAATCGGCACAGCCACGTAGCCGACGTCTGGGAGATGCAGCTCGCCTAAGCCGACGCGCAACGCAAAGCCGCGCCACGGACCTTCCTGGTCGGCAATGGCGTGCAGTGTCTTGCCCAGCGCTTCGTATGCGGGATCCGCCGGAACTCGCAACGTGCGTTCAAGCCGTACTTCCGGCACTATTATCTCCTTAACGCTCCGTTCGCCGGGCCTCCCCGCCGCCCCGGCCCGGCCCGGGGCTTTGCCTCAAAACCCAGGGGCTGCCTCATAAACTCCTTTTATGGGCGAACGGGGCCGGGGAGCGTCCACGGGGCTGGCGCAGTTTATCGGCATGGATATACGGATCGTGCGCGAGGTCCGAACCGTCGCGCTTTCTACGGGGTTGGCGGGATTGATCGCGCTTCTACCATCGGCTTACGCGGCGCCTGGAATGGAAGTGGAGTGGTGGTGGCCCTTATTGCTTGCAATCCCAGCGGTCGCGCTCATAACCGGAATCGTTGGCTTCGCGGCGCCAATTTGTATTCCGAAGGTTCTTCGTTGAACCTAGTCCTGGTAGTCGCTATACCAAAAACCTCCTGGATTTTTACGCGAGCGGCAAACAGTTTTACGATTTGCTTTGTAGCGGCCTCAGCGACAATGAAATGGCCGCACTATGCCAACAAATAAACCAATGGTTCTCCACAACGCAGGCGTGGATTGCGGCTAACATGGGCGTAGCCGCAGGCGTTAGGTTCGCGGACAACTCGGACAAAACAGATGGAATACCACCAGGTGGTGGTCTTCTCGGTCTTCAACGGGCGAATCACCATACTTATGGCAATAATCTTAGGGGTTATCTTACAAACCTCCAGGCCATGGCCTCCACCAAGAATTTCGGACCCTTAGGCGACCGATTCGATATGCCAAAACTTAGCGTCGATTCCAAGCTCAAAGGTCGCAGACACAAGACAGCAGAGGTTATGACAGAGGACCTTGGCGAGAACCTCGTTGACTTGCGCGATGGGCGTCTTAGACCGAACGCGCGAGCCGAACTTAGACTTGATCATGTGGAATGTCGTCTCCACATTCGACCGTTGATGGTAGTGCGCCAAGAACTCCTCGCGATGATAAGTGAAAAACTCAAACATGCGTCGCCACAACTCACGGCTTCCAGGCGAGACGCGGCTATTGCTCGTCTTGCTCCAGTACCCGCCTCCGGGGTTGTGGTGCGACTTGAACGGAATAAGCGGAAACGCGCCAGCGCAAGCGATAGCGTCAAGGTTGGAGTGGCTGATATATCCTCGATCAGCAGCGACCGTCTTGACGTTGAATCGCTTGGTAGTCCGGTTGAGGAGCGCGGGTAAATGCGGACTATCATTGGAACGACGCCCCGTAACCTCAACGCTCGTCACGACGTTTGTCGTCGTGCCAATCATAATGTGCGCCTTGACCCATTGCGACTTGGAAACCTCACGCCCGTACTTTTGGTCAAACCATCGTTCGTAAATCGAGGTAGAAAAACCGGAGGAATCGGCCGCAAAGTCTTGTTCGATAGCGCGCAAGGGACGGGCACTTTCCTCGATCAGGGCTTTGAGAATAGGCGTAACGGCGGGGTCCTCAAGGACGCGGAAGATGCGAGTTGTAAGTGCGGGGCCTTGTCGATATAACCGCTATCGGCATAGCTCTTGCAGGTCAACCATCGAGCGCCGACCGGACACTCCTCCATAAACCTTCATAACCGCACAGAAGATTGCGTCGGAGAGCGGGAGACGCGGACGACCGTTCGTGTGGATGGGGTTGTCGATTGCGGAGCAGAGATCGTGGAGCAGGGCCGCAACGCGCTCTTTTTCGACGGTCTGCGCGGCGTTGTATGCGGCCCGAATTCTGCCGATACGTTACGCGCATGGTCTGCTCGAACGTCGCTTCGCCCTTCTCGTTCACCGAATGGCGAATCGTGTACTCGACGGCGTAGAGGTGCTTGCACTTAATACCGTGCGTTTCAAAGTCGGGACAAGTGCAGTTAGGCCGCTGCGTCCCAGGCTCAACGACGTAGGTTCCGCTGCCAGATTGGGACGGAACGACCCAAAGCGCACCCTTTTGCTTGAGGGCTTTAGCCTTAGCAAGAGCGATTCCGCGCTGTTCCCTGGTTTCCATAGTAGTAGCTTACTACAAGGTATATACGCATTGTCAACCCTTGTAGGGGCTTGACTTGACGGTGGCTACTAATAGGTGTATCCTTGGGCTATGCCAAGAGTCAAAATATGGGGCTATCGCTGCGAGCGGTGCGACCACGAATGGGTTCCACGGGAGAAAGATCAGGAGCCGAGGGTCTGCCCCAAGTGCAAGAGCGCCTATTGGGACACGCCTCGCCGGCGATAGTCCCTTGGGGTGCCCCGCATGAGCGGCTTCAGCGAAGACTTATTCAGTCTAGACGATCTTTGTGACGCGCCCCCTGGCGAGGCTTTACCGCCCGGAGGTCTGGATGCGTTGCACCATGCGCTACTCGTTACAAGGATGGTGTGAGCGGTACGAAGTCCTTCGGGACGAAGGCAGGCGCCTGGCGGATGAAGTAGCGCAACACTTTCGATCAGTACGTCAATGCTGGCTTGGAGATGAGTCGAAATTGACGACTCGAGTTTTTCTTGGCCTCGTGCAATGTCCAGTAGGAAGTCGTGGCCGGGTGCCGGGGCGCACATGTGTTCGATACTCTTGCGGACCCAGTGCGAACGCCTTGTGAGCGGCTTGTGCATGGCTAGAGATGAATTGCTGCCTCCAAAGAAAGCTAACTTTTTAGGCAACCTATGGGTTCTGAGGCAAAGCCCCGGCCCGGCTAGGAGAAAGGTGTGCCTATCGACAATCTTAGGCACACCTAAATGCGCCTGTCCGTTCGGTCCGTGCGCGCGTTGGCGGCTTTCGCGCTGTTCCTTCTGGTTCTGCTACCGGCGCGGACGCTGGCCGATGCTGACGAGCCCGCGTCGCCCAACTCGACTTCGCTCGGACTGCAGCCGATCACGGGGCCGATTCCTCACGCGACGCCCGCGTCCGGCGAATCTGCGGTCTTCCAACGCGCCGACGGCGCCTTCCAAGCAATGCCGCTGTTGCAGGGACAGACAAAAACGTTTCACATCGTCGAACGCGCCGCGCCATGGACGCTCAAACCCGGCTTGACGGTAATGGCGAACACGTACAACGGCGTGGTGCCGGGGCCGGCTCTTGTGGCGCGCCAAGGCGATACCATCGCGATCGATTACACCAATGACGGCGCGACGCCCGACTCTATTCACCTGCACGGCGTGCACGACATTCCGGTAAAGATGGACGGCGTCGGCGGCATTTCGCAGCCGCTCGTGCCGCCCGGCGGTCACTTCGTCTATCGATTCGTCGCCGACGAGCCCGGGACGTTCATCTATCACACTCACGACAACGAAGCGATGCTCGATTCCGGCCTCTACGGCGCAATCATCGTCGAGCCGAGCAATCCCGGGCCGGCGCAGCGTGGCTTTGCGCACGATTTTCTCGAGATGATTTCGTCGTGGCAGATCCAAAGCGCCGCCGAAAACGAGTTCACGCTCAACGGCAAGGAGTATCCCGCGACGCGCGCGCTTAACGTCCGAGCCGGCGAGCGCTTTCGCATTCGATGGATCAACATCTCCGGCGAAGAGTTCCACACGATGCATACCCACGGCCATTACCAGCAGATCATCGCGCGAGACGCCGCGCCGGTCGGATATGACGACGTCGAAGATACCGTCTTGGTCGCACCCGGGCAGCGCGTCGACGTTGCAATCGCCGCCAACGCAAAACCGGGAACGTGGTTGATACATTGTCACGTGATGGACCACATCGAAGACGCAAGCGGCATGCCGAGCGGACTCATCACCGCGATTCACTACGTCGGAACGCCAAACACGCTGACTGCGATGTACCACGCGATGCGGCCGGCGGCGTCCCCGAGCGCGCGCGCCTTGGGCTTCTGGACGACGGTGCTGCTCGGCGCAATCGCCGGCTTCACGATCTTTCTGGGCTTGCCGATCGCGCGCGCACGGCGGCTTTCTCCGCAGACGGTCGCGCTGCTCAACGCGCTTGCGATCGGCATTCTTCTCTACCTCGTCGTCGAGATCTCGCAAAATGCGATCGTTCCGATCTCGCAAGGCCTCAATGCTTGGCACGCCCGCGCGGGCGCCTTTCCGATTGCTCCGGTCGCCGTCTTCGTCGTCGGATTGCTGATCGGTCTCGTCGGCCTGGGAAGCACGGCGACGCACTTCACGCGGCAAGCCGCAATGCATGCCGAAAATCCGATCGTGCTTGCGGCGTTGATCGCGATCGGCATCGGCGCTCATAACTTCGGCGAAGGTTTGGCGATCGGCGCATCGGCGGCGTCGGGAGCGACGGCGGTCGCACTCGCGCTCATCGTCGGCTTCGGCCTGCACAACGCCACCGAAGGCTTCGGCGTTGCGGCTCCGTTGGTCGGACGCGTCGTTCCGACCTGGGCGCAGATCGGACTCGCCGGCCTCATCGCCGGCGGCCCGACCTTCGTTGGAACGATCCTCGGTTACAGTTTTTATTCGCCGACGCTCTCGGTCTTTTTCCTCGCGATTGCGGTCGGCGCTCTCGTCTTCGTGATCGGCGAACTGTGGAGCGTGCTGCGGCGCACGGGGCTCACCGGATTCGTGACCGCAACGATGTGCGCGGGCTTTCTTATCGCGCTCGCGACCGAACTCTTTCTGGATATGAACGGAGGCTAGGAAGGCACGCGTGACGTTCCAGGAATTTTATCCCGAGTATCTCGCCGCGCATCGCGATCCGCGCACGAAGATCGTTCACTCGATCGGCCTGCTGAGCGGTTTGGCCGTCGGCATTACCGCGCTCGCCCTGCGACGACCGGCATTGGCGCTCGCAGGATTGGCGCTCGGCTATCTTCCGGCGTTCGTGTCACATTGGGTCTTCGAAAAGAACCAACCCAAGACGCTGGAACATCCCGCACTCTCGCTGTGCGGGGATTTCGTGATGGTCTATCAGTTTTTGACCGACACGCTGGAAGAAACAAAGGACTGATCTCGTGCGTGGCAGCGATCTCGAGCCGATTCCGGGGACGCACCGTAACGTCTGGCCGGGGACGACTCCGGTCGCGGAGCTCGACTCCGATGCCGACGTCCTGCTCACCGCGTGGTTGCGGCCTCGCCGCGGCGGCGAGCTCGACGTCGAGCGCGCGCGGCTTCTTGGCGCGACGCTGCCGGCGCACCGCGCGTACGCGAGCCGCTCCGATTTAGAGCGTGCAAACGACCTCCGATCCCAATGACGTCGATTTGCTGCGCCGCTATTGCGAAAAATTCGGAATCGAGATCGTCGGAACGCATTGGCGATCGGTCGTTCTGCGCGCACCGCTGGAAAAATCGATCGGCGCCTTCGGAGCGAAGGCCGAGACCTATGAAACGCCCGACAAGCGGCGCTTTCGCCATCGTTCCGAATCCTTGCACGCGCCTTCCGAAATCGCAGCGATTCTTCGCGGACCATTTGGCATTCATCAGTGGCCGCGCTCGCACGCGATCGGCGCCTTGCACGGAGAGAAGACGCCGCTCTCTGCAAAGGAGGTAGCGGAGCGTTACCAGTTCCCCGACGCCGACGGTTCCGGCCAGACCGTCGGCATCTTACAGTTGCGGGGAACGTTTAAGTCCGACGATTTTACCACGTGCATGCGAGCTCAAGGCGTCGCGGCGAAGCTTCCGGTGGTCAAGCGCGTCGACGATGCCGAGCTCACCCATGGCATCGAGACCGCCAAGGACGTTGAGTCCGCCATCGACACGCAAATCATCGGAGCGCTCGCACCGGGCGCACAGATTGTGGTCTACGCAGCGCCCGACGACGAACGCGGAGTGCTCGACGCCATTCGCACCGCTCTCTTCGACGATGAAAGACGACCATCGATTCTTTCGATCAGTTTTGGATTTCCCGAGCAGTTATGGACGCCGGTCGCACTTATGATTTTGGACGAACTCTTCACGGCGGCCGCGCTTCTCGGCGTCTCCATTTTTTGCGCATCCGGCGATAACGGCGCAGAGATGGATTACGACGGCAAACCGCACGTCCTCGCCCCGGCCTCGAGCGCGTTCGCTCACGCCTGCGGCGCGACGGAGATTCAGGCAGATACCGCCGCCGGCCAGGAGGTCACCTGGCAGAAAAGCGGCGGCGGATTCAGCGAGCGATTCAGCGTGCCGCCGTGGCAGAGCGGCGGCAACTTCCGTCGCTGCCGAATACGGCATGAGAGCAGGGCGCGGCGTTCCGGATTTCGCCGCCCAAGTGGTGCCGGGTTATGCCGTGTTCGTTGAAGGCGCGAAGTTGCCGATGAGTGGAACGAGCACGGTGGCACCGATGTGGTCGGCGCTGGCGGCGCGCCTCAACCAGCGGCTCGGTCATTCTATCGGATTCTTCTGCACCGATTATGTATAACGCACCGCAAGGCACGCTCTTTTGCGACGTGACGGCTGGAGGCAACGATCGTTTTCAGAGTGCCGCGGGTTGGGATCCATGCACCGGTCTGGGCGCCCCGATCGGTAACGCGATCGAGCGCGCGCTACGAGGGGCCGGCTCCTAAGCGGTCAGTGGGTCACGCATCCGAGGGCGTCGTCGTGGAACGCCTGATGCGCAGCCTTGTATTTGGTGACGGCACGCGCGAGCCGCTCCTTGTCGCATCCTGGCGTTGCCGCGAGCTTTTGATGGAGTTCGTCGATCGAACGACCGTGCGCCTCGAGCGCCTCGGCCGCGTCCGACTTTGCGTCCGTCATCGTATGCCTACGCTTCCTTCTGCGGCAATGCCGCTGCGTTGTTGCTAGAATCATGTATCGCCTCCGCATGGGCGAGCGCCTGCTCTGCGGTCAAGGCAGCGCCTTCGCTCATTCTGCTGGCGAGTTCGTCGGCTGCGTAGGCTTCAGCGAGTAGACGCATCAGGCGCTCGTAGCCGTGTTTTTCAGTCGATTCCCTTACTTCTCCGCGCAAAACATACTGTGCATCGGTAAAGCCTACGAGGACAACGGCACGTTCGTGCTCCCCGATCGTTGCGGCGAAGTGGGCGTGGTGTTCGAGCACCGGGACCGACCAGCGCGAGACCGAACCTTTGAGTACCTGCAGCGCTTCGCGCAAATGCTTTCGCGCATCGCCAATTTCGCCTGCGGTAAGCGCATATGCCGAGAGATTCGACAGCACGAGCAGAAGATACACGGAGTTGAGGCGGCCGTAGGTTTCTTTGGCTCGCGCCGCGGCTTCGCGAGCAGCTTGCACGTTTCCGGCGGCGAACTCGAGTTCCCCCAGATTGAGCAGCGCGCTCGCATGCGCCTCGCTCCCCGGGCGCTCCAAACGTGCGACTTCCGAAAATCGCCGACGCGCGATCTCCACCTCGCCGCGCTGAAGGTCGGTGACCGCCCACGCGCGCAAGACCATGTTCGTCGTTATTCGGGAAAGCAACTCGGGCGTCTGATACGCCTCGTTGAAGGCACCGTCGGCTTCGTCGAAACGCCCGGCCGAGCGCAAGCACGATCCTAGCATCACGAGTGCACACGCGATCTCGTTCGCGTCGTTTGCCGTTCGTGCGAGTTCGACGGCCCGCCCCGCTATTTGCTCGCGGCGCGCTAACGGTCGCCCTACCTGAGAACTCGAGCGCGACGCGCTGACGAAGAATGCGCGCGTGAACGAGCGCGTCGGGCATCGCATCAACGAGCTCCGCCGCCGAGTCGAACCACGTCAGAGCTTCCTGTGAGGTCGTAATCAACTCTGGCCAAACCATCGCGGCGAGCAGCCGAAGCCCGATCTCCGGCTCGTGCCCGTTGAAAATCGTCCACTCGATTGCGGCGCGAATATTATCGAGCTCCGGGAGCAATATCCGCCTCCAGCCCTCGTCGTCCAATGCATCCGCCAGCGGCCGAAGCTCTTTTAAGAGCGTGGCGTAAAAGCGCGCGTGACTTGCGGCCGTTACCTCCACCCCCTCGGCCTCAGCCAAGCGCTCGAGACCGTATTCGCGGATGGAAACGAGCAGTCGGTATCGCTGCTCGATCTGCGAACGACTCGACAACGACGAGCGACTTATCGACCAGCGACGAGATCGAGTCGAGCACATCCCATTCGTCGGTCATTTCGTCGCCGCTGCAGATCTTCGGCAGCGGCCGGCAGTGCGCACCCGCCGGCAAAGATCGAAAGCTTGCGAAAGAGCAGCGCGTTCGCGCTCGTCGAGCAGATCGAAACTCCAATCGATCGTAGCGCGCAGCGTTTGATGGCGCGGCAGCGCGCGAGCGGTCGCCGCCGGTCAGCACTCGAAACCGTGCGTCGAGTTTGTGGGCGAGCTGCTGCGGCGAGAGGACCTTGACGCGCGCAGCCGCCAGTTCGATCGCCAACGGTATGCCGTCCAAGCGCCGAGCGATCTCGGTCACGTGCGGTGCGTTCTCATCGGTGACCTGAAATCGGATATCTGCCGGCCCGCGCGCGATCGGCGAAGAGAGCGACCGCGTCGTACGTCAGCACCGATTGCGCCGTCGGAGGTTCGCCGGCCGGGGGCAGCGGGAGCGATGGTAAGCGAAAGACCTGTTCGCCCCCGATGGCCAGGCTCTCGCGACTCGTTGCCAGCATGCGTACGCCGGCGCAACCGCGCAGGATCGCGCTGACCACGCTGCGCGCTTCGTCGATCACGTGCTCGCAGTTATCCAGAATCAAGAGCAGCTGCTGGTTCTTGAGGTACGCAAGAACCGTATCGAGCAGCGGACGATCGCGCTCTTCTCGAACGCCGAGCGTCTGCGCGAGCGCTGCCGTCACCACCGAGGCGTCGGAAATCGACGCCAGGTCTACCAGCCACGCGCCATCGGTAAATCGTTCGAGCAGCTCGGCGCCGACCTGGATCGCGCATCTCGTCTTGCCCGCGCCGCCGGTTCCCACCAGGGTAACCAGCCGGTTATTCTGCAGCAGTTGCTTTATTTCTTCGACCTCGTGCTCGCGTCCAACGAACGACGTGAGTTGCAGCGGAAGGTTGTTGGCAAATGAGTCCACCGAGCGCAGCGCCGGGAATTCCTCGATCAGCTGCGGCGCGACGAGCTGATAGACGCGCTCGGGTCGCGCTAAATCCTTGAGCCGATGGGCGCCCAGATCGCGCAGGCTGTACTGCGCCGGCATCTGCGCTTGAAGCAAGTCGGCCGTCGTGCCGGAAACGAGCACCTGACCGCCGTGACCGATTGCGAGCAATCGTGCCACGCGGTTGACGACCGGACCGAGATAATCGCCGTCGCGCTCGTCGGCCGTCCCGGTGTGCACGGCCATGCGCACGGAGACGCCTTCGACGCCTGAGAAATCTTCAGCCGCGAGCGCGCGCTGCGCCTCCAATGCAGCAGCCGTCGCCTGCTGCGGCTGAGCAAAGGCCGCGCAGAACGAATCGCCCATCGTCTTAAAGACGTAGGCGTCTCGTGCTTCCAGCGTTGCGCGCATGAGGGCATCGTGCCGTGCAAGCGCTGCGGCCATTTCGTCGCGGTTTCGTTCCCAGCGCGCGGTGCTGCCTTCGATATCCGAAAACAGGAACGTGACCGTACCAGCTGGATGCACGATGACCGGCTTACGTTTTGTCAGCGCGGCGGCATGGGCAGCGTGTTGGGTGCGAGCGCGTCCGCCAAAGCGCGAAAAACAGCGATTGCCCCGAGTCCCGCGTTGCCCTTTGTCGTCATACGCGCCCGGCCCGTTCGTCGCTTCTACGGCGATCGTGAGCTTCTGCGACGGCAGATAACCGACGATGCCGGAAGCGCCGGCAAAGCCCAGCGTCTGCGAGATCCACCGCCCGCTGTCAATGACGCCCAGACCGTAGTTGAACGCCGCAGTGTTTTCGCGACAGGCAGAACAGCCGGCTTGAGCGTGACCGAAGCCGATGAGGCTCGGCAAAATCTGTGCGGCCGAGGATCCCGGCGAGAGCAATTTCCCCGACGCCA